>CAYXYB010000010.1:0-95768 GCA_964469215.1 uncultured Lentimicrobiaceae bacterium | reverse complement strand
ACTATATTTCTGTACTTTATAACTTAAAAAATCAAGTCAACTGTTCAAGTCCAGTAAAGGGGAATCGGGGAATCGTGCAATCGGGGAATCGGGAAATCGTAAAGTCGCAAAGTCGTAAAGTCGCAATGTCGGGAAATCGGGGAATCGGCTGTTAGCTTTTAGCAGTATCCGTTATGTCGCATTTTATTCATCTATATCCGGTTCTGCAATATCAAACGTCACATCCGCTGTGAGCATCTCCGCAACATTGATGGTGGGTAATACAAACTGGTTGTAAAGAGTACCTTCCGTTTTGGCATGCAGGATACCCCTAACGGTCCCAATGGTTAGCACCAACAGGTGCTGAGCAAAGCCGCAAGGGATAACCACCTCCTTTCTATCCTCACTTATAAAAGAGGCCCAGGCTTCCTCTTTCACCTCAAAATGGCAGGCTGCTTCAATGATAAGGAAAGGATTTCCGGGCATCTCCTCAAACCTGAACAGAACACGGGCTTCAACCATTCTGTTCTTTTTGTCAATCCCAAAGTTAAGTCGTGTGGTAAAGTTTCCACCTTTGTAATTGTTGCAGTTTTCTTCAATAATGGCAAACTGCACGGTTTTGATATGCCGTAAACTGAATCCTGCCTGTGGTTTTCTCTGTTCCATTATGCTGCGGATGTATATGGTGTAAATGGAGTACATTCGGGTTCTTTCACCAGTTCGGCTTCGGTATTTAACGAAACTGATGCAGGTATAAAGTTCGAATCAAAAAATGCACTACCTGCAGATTGATACTGATAATGCAGGAACTCAGGAATTTCTATCAGTTGCGCATTCAATGCCTTCTCCAGCTTACTGATGGTCTCAAGTGTCAGGTTTTCTGATCCTTTTACAATCTTGTTTACGAACTGCGGGGATACTCCCATCTCAACCGCAAGATCCTTCTGCGTTCTGTTCTGCTCACTTAATGTCTCCAGCACCTGAATGGCAATTTTAGCCGATCGTTCCAGCCATGCCCGATTCTCCTGCCGCCATAATGCCTCTTTGATCCAGGTGTCATCTCTCTTGACCTCTTTGAGTAGTTTGACAAGTCCTTTATTTGTTTCCATATCTATTTGATTATTAGCTTATTTCAAAATACCCACAGCCAATATCATAGTGTTCACGACAATAGTCCCGGGTAATCTGTAGTTTCCATATTTCCTGCTGCAAGTGCTTACGCTCCATACCTTTTATCAGTTTGATTGCTCCGCCGGAAATCACAAATCTATTGTTTTCCAAACGAATCGCATACAATCTGATCATGCTTGGGTTTGCTATTCCATAAGTTTTGTATTCAGCGAAATCTGCCTGTCCTGTAGTTCGGTCATCCAAGGGTTTAAACAGGGTAGATAACGTTTCATATTTATTGGTTCTTCCTTCATTTGCCAGTTCAATCAGTTTTCTTTCAAGCCTTGATGCGTCTCTTCGAACTTTTAGTACTGCTTCTCTGACAGTCATCCCACCCCAGAATTCTGTTGCCAGATCCTTTGTGTGCTCATTGAGAAAGGATCTAAGATATTCAATATCATTCCATTGACTGATCAGCCTTCTGAATTCATCAATACCCACTCCTTCATATTGAACCGAAAACAAACTGTTGTTAACAACTGCAAAGATATCAATAATTTTCATAAAATCAACCTGTGGGTTTATTTTTTGATTTTTACGGCAAATCATCCATCATCACTCTATATATAATCATTACACAATCCTCAATCTTTTATAAACAACTCTTGCTGCTCAAGCTTTTGGCTGAACGGCCGTCAGCTTCCTTATATCCTTGAAAGGGAGCTGTTGTGTGAGCTCATAAGCAAAGCACCTGGTGTGGTAGCAAGCTTATAGATTGTTCAAAGGTACAATAAAAAGTGGCTTTAATAATCAAATCTACCAGATTGTCTAATTGCCTAAATGGTTAATCAGCTACTTTATAACTATTCAAATATCGATTAAAATAAGGTTGCACAGAAAAGTAGTTCTAATTCTGGCCTTACCACACCAAACCTTATCACTAATGTAACCTCAGTAGCGCGGATGACCTTATGAAATCAGCAACCTTATTACCTTATCATCTGAATATGAGGTAATAAGGTTAGAGGGCACATAGAATATCCCTGGCTACTGAGGTTTTATTTGAAATAAGGTTAGAAGCAGTAAAGTTTGTCGCATATTAATTCATACAGGCAATCGGGAAAATCAGGGAATCGTAAAGTCGTAAAGTCGTAAAGTCGTAAAGTCGTAAAGTCGTAAAGTCGTAAAGTCGTAAAGTCGGGGAAGCGGGGAAGCGATCATACTTACTTTGAAACTTGATAAAATTTCAAACTAAACCTCTAAACTCTAAACCCCTAAACTCTAAACACTTAAAAACATGCAACTCCGAAATTTCCATTTTTGGCGAAAAGTTGCTGAAAAAACAGCTTTATTCGAATAATAATCGATTATCTTTTCATTTTTTACTATCTTTGTATTAGAAAATCATAGATTATCAAATGAGAAAGACCATTACTTTACCCCACCGGGTGCCGTTCGATCATGGTGTTTTGCTTTCGCTGCTTGGGGATTATCGCGCAGCAAAGGACAAGATAACACGCATGGAGAAGGATGGTGAAATCATACGTCTGAAAAGGGGGCTTTACATCTCCGGCAAACAGGAGCCCGATCATCCCTGGTCACGGGAACTCATTGCCAATCACCTGTACAGCCCAAGTTACGTGTCGTTCGAATCGGCCTTGTCATACTATGGCGTCATACCGGAGCGTGTTTTTCTGATCCGGTCGGCTACAATGCTGCACAGCAGGCGCTTTTCCACCCCCTTGGGGGAATATGCCTATGTTCAGTCAGATCCAAACATATTTCCTGTTGGAGTAACCAGCGTGCAGACCAACGGTATAGCTTTTATGATGGCATCGCCTGAGAAAGCGCTGTGTGATCAGATCATCGCTGCCAAAGGTCTTCGTATCCAGTCTCTGAAGGCAATGAAGGCATATATAGAAGATGACCTGCGGTGCGACCTGTCACTTATAGGACAGTTCAACCCCGACATCATTCAGCAATGCATTGCCGCTGGAACAAAGAAACAGAATGAGCTTGGTTTTTTCCTAAAATACCTTTTGTTATGAATCTTTTTGATCAGATGTTATCGGCTTATTCCGTAAAAACCAGTCGCGACTATACCCTGGCTCTCCATGAGGTGATGCAGCAACTGACTTTGGCGGGACTTTATCGCGGTGGTTTTTTTGAGAAGGCCGCGACTGGTATGATTTCGAGTGGTATGTAAGACATGATATTGAGATGAATATCACACATTTCATGACACGATCGCTCCAATCAGGTCACCTTTCGGAACCGATATCAACAGATCAGTTTATTGCAATGCTAAAGGAGAAGATTCAAAAGACTGTTATATCGCAGGTAATATCAGATGTACGGCCGTTTGTACCGCTTACTGATCCGCTTGAGATATGGTCCACCGAATACTTTTTGGCACTGACAGACAAGATGAAATTCAGCCGTTCGGTAAATGGCTGATTTGGTTAATCGGGGAATCGGGTAATCGTGCAATCGGGGAATCGGGGAATCGGGTAATAATGCAATCAGGAAAATCGGGGAGTCGTAAAGTCGTAAAGTCGTAAAGTCGTAAAGTCGCAAAGTCGTAAAGTCGTAAAGTCGTAAAGTCGTAAAGTCGTAAAGTCGGGGAATCGGGGGGAATTTGGCTGTTGGCTGTTGGCCTTTGGCTGTTGGCCTTTGGCAACCTCAACCTGCGAATGCGCTGCTCATTCTATCGATTTCGTGTCGGGGGATATGGTGCTCTTTTGCCAGTTGGCTCCACCGACGAACCACTGCAGATACTTCCGTGATGATCTCTTTGGCCTTTTGGTGATTTATAGTGAAGTATGGGGCAACCATAATCGCAAGACTGGTATCCTGCCTGTTGTCGGTTTCGGAGATATTCAGGTTCAGGCCTCCTCTGTAAGGATTGGGATTCATATCGTAGGCTGGTGCCAGCCTCCATCCATCTTTAGAAAGCAAAAAACCATGATTACGAAGATGATCATCCGTGTTGGAAACCACAATGTTAAACACAATTCTTCGCCACAATTCTTCCAGAGCTTCCCTTGTGTTGGCTGAATGACGTTTGATGAATTCTGCTATTTCCAGATAGCTTACTCCCTCCCTGGCACCGGCACCATCCAAATATCCAAGCAGGGTCATGGCCGAAGCAAAATGTATTCTTTCACCAGTATGGGTGCGGTCGAAACGTGACGACATGTAGGTTTGATGCTTTCCGGTCAGACGAATCAGCCGGGATTGTGGCACGGTGATGCCGGCCATAGCAGCCATTTTGTTCAGCACCATCTCCCATGCCCCAACATCCGTATCGTCGTGAATGCTTGGGAACTTTGCGATCCAATAACCGCCTCGTTCATCCTTTAGACCGGCTTTGGGACGGGCGCCTCCCAATGATGAACCGGGTGCCAGCAGCAGCGCAAACCATTTCAGGTGATTTTGGTCGATATTTGAGAAGTCATCCTGCTCTATCAAACTGCAGGCATAGGCTAATTCACTTAGGGTTGCCTGAGGTGGTGCCGGATATTCATTATGATGATTTAAAAAGGATCCATCTTTTTCAGTCTTGAAACGAATTCCGCCCGATCGGTAAAGATCATAAACGCCCAAAAGATAATCGCTTTCGAACAACATCCTCTCAGCTCTCTGTTCATTTCTTGCCAGAAGAGCTTCTCTTCTTTTCATCAATGTCCTTCCCCAGCGATCGGGCGAAGAGTCCAGAAATACCCCGAAATTCGGTCGACTCTCGGGAACGTACTGCCTGCCAGGGTAAAGATGTAATTCCGGATCCAACAACCTGCACCCGGGGTGACCAAGCCACTCCTCAGAATAGGAAAAAGAGAAGACCTCTTTCCCTCTCACAGGCTGAGCCACCAGTTCACCCATCAATACAGGTTCTTCCAGACCCAGCCAGTGAGCATATACCAGTATGTGCCGCTCATTTTGTGTCTTCATCGCTTTTCTTTTTTGGAGCACGTTTTTTTACCAGCAGCCCGGCATCCTGAAGTTTCCTGCCCAACAGATCGTCACGGCCAACCAGATCCAGATCGTTTTCCATTCCCAGAATAAAGAGCACCTGCAGATAGCTGCCAATGGCTACTTCCGGAGCGCCATGCTCAATTTTCCATAAGGTACTCCTCCCAATGCCCGCTCGCTCCGCAACCTGCTCCATGCTAAGCCTCCGACGCAAACGGGCCAAAAGAAGATTCTCACCCAACCGGGTCAGAATCCGTTGATGACGTGGCAATATCACCTGAACGTGTTTCATATAACTGTTTTTTAAAGGCACAAAGATACACAAATAAATTTGTTTAATGAAACATTATCGTGAAAAAGTTTAGCAGTTGAGGCTGTTTAGGTTCTAATTGAAAATGGAAAATGGAAAATTGAAAATTTTTTTGCGCAGAATCCAGGACTATAAGTGCTTATGGTAAAATAACATAGCTTACAAATCGAAAAACTGGTTAGATGGAAAGGCACTTAGTGCAATTCTAATTTGCACTATGCAAGGTATTTCATAACCCCCATCGACACCCTTCGGCTTCTAACATAAAAAGCGGCTCAGGGCATCGCCACCTGAGTCGTGGTTTGTTTGGGTGAATCGTGCAATCGGGAAAATCGAGAAAATCGAGAAAATCGTGCAATCGGGAAAATCGGGAAAATCGGGGAATCGTAAAGTCGTAAAGTCGTAAAGTCGCAAAGTCGTAAAGTCGTAAAGTCGTAAAGTCGTAAAGTCGGGGCACTTCGACTCCGCTCAGTGCCCGGGGGAAGCGGGGAATCGATCATACTTACTTTGAAACTTGATAAACTTTCAAACTAAACCTCTAAACCCCTAAACTCATAATTCATAACTCATAATTCATAACTCATAACTAAACGTGCTTCGCATCCCGCGGTTCAACATGTATCGTTGACTCCATATTGAGCTTCTCTTTGAGGTCTTTTTCGATTTTTGTGGCGAGAGCGTGGGCACTCTTTACATCCATACCGGGGTCAACCTTGATGTGAAAGGTGAGTTCCCTGTGGTGCCCATAGTTATGTATATGGAAATGGTGGGCTGACACATCTGTATCTACATTATTGTTTATTATCCTCTTCACCTCTCCTATCAGCTCTTCGGTGGGTCGCTCACCCAGGAGTTTACTGATGGCATCCTTAACAATACCAAAGGTTGTATAGAAGAGCATCAGAGCAATTATCACACCCATGACGCTGTCGATCCACCAGAACCGCTGATGAAACATTAGCCCGGCAAGTAAAACCAGGGATGAAAGCGCATCGCTTCTGTGGTGCCATCCGTCGGCACGGACGGCGGTGTTGTCGGTTTTTTTTGCAACATAAAATGCATAGCGGGCCAACGCCTCTTTGAGTAAAATTGATAAAATTGTCACGACTATTGCCGGGGTGCCGAAGTTGGCTGCTTCATGATCTCTGAACCTTGAAACGGCTTCCATCAGGAAATCCCATGCAATGATTGCAATGATGAAACCGATGAATATTGCTGTTACCTGCTCCCATCTGCCGTGGCCGAAGGGGTGGTCTCTGTCGGGTTTTCTCACAGAGAGCCTGATGCCGGCGATGAGCATTACTGAGCTGATGGAGTCGGATAATGTGTGCCATGCATCGGCTAACAGTGCTACAGACCCCGACATCACTCCTACCCAGTATTTGAGAACGAACAATACTGCGTTGATGATGATTGCAAGAACTCCTTCTATATAGCCGTAACGTGTGCGTGGATCCATGGCATGAACTGTGAATTGCAAAAATACACTAAAAATAACTTTATGAATTTATATTTCCCGCAGATATCGGGGATTTACGCTGATTTTTTCTGCGATAATCTGCGAAATCTGCGGGAGGAAAAAATTGCTGATTTTTTTTCTGCGATAATCTGCGAAATCTGCGGGAGAAAAAAAATTTTTGTTTTCCGCAGAATCCAAGACCATAACATTACATCAATGAAAGATCAAGCCAATATTTTTGTATTTTCGCACGCTGAAAAACGAACCCGCCGATTAATGGATATTCCTGCAAAATACAACCCCGCCGAAACTGAAGACAAGTGGTACAGATACTGGCTTGATAAAGGTTATTTCCGTTCCGTTCCCGATGAACGGGAACCATTCACCTTAGTTATTCCTCCCCCAAATGTCACCGGAGTGCTTCACATGGGGCACATGCTCAACAACACTATCCAGGATATACTTGTAAGAAGGGCACGGATGCAGGGCTACAACACCTGCTGGGTTCCCGGCACCGACCACGCCTCAATCGCCACCGAAGCAAAGGTGGTTGCAAAACTCAAAGAAGAAGGCATTGATAAAAGTTCCATCAGCAGGGATGAGTTCCTTGCCCATGCCTGGGAGTGGAAAGAGAAGCATGGAGGGATAATTCTGGAACAGTTGAAAAAGTTAGGCGCCTCATGCGACTGGGAACGTACTGCTTTTACCATGGATAAAGGGTACTACGAATCGGTGCTGGATGTTTTTATTGATCTGTTTGAAAAAGGACTGATATACAGAGGGGTGCGAATGGTGAACTGGGATCCGCAGGCGCTGACCGCTGTTTCTGATGAAGAGGTGATTTACCGCGAGGTTGATTCGAAGCTCTGGCATGTGAGATACAAGGTGAGATGTGATGATGATTCCAATGAAGATTTGTGGATCACCATTGCAACCACACGCCCCGAAACAATTCTTGGTGACACCGCAGTCTGCGTCCATCCCGATGACCCAAGGTACACCCATCTTCATGGCAAAACAGTATTTGTTCCCCTGGTGAACCGGCCGGTACCGGTTATTACCGACCCCTATGTTGACATGGAGTTCGGAACCGGATGCCTGAAGATAACACCTGCCCACGACATCAACGACTACGAAATAGGCCTCAAACACCACCTTCCGGTGATAGATATTTTTAATGATGACGGCACCCTGAGTGAGAAAGCCATTCTCTTCACGGGCATGGATCGCTTTGCAGCCCGGAAAGCTGTTGTGGAAGAGCTTGAAAAACATGATCATATCGTCAGGGTTGAAGAGTACGTTAACAAGATCGGCTATTCAGAGCGTACCGACGAGATCATCGAGCCAAAACTGTCGCTGCAATGGTTCTTCAGGATGGGTGAAGTCTCAAAACCTGCCATGGACGCTGTAATGGATGATCTTGTTAAATTCCACCCTGCGAAGTTCAAAAACATCTACCGTCACTGGATGGAGAACATCCGCGACTGGTGTATCTCACGTCAGTTGTGGTGGGGGCAGCGCATTCCGGTTTATTATCTTAACGATGGAAGGATGGTTGCCGCAAAAAGTGCTGAAGAAGCGGCAAAAAAGGCATCTGAGACATTCAATGCCGACATCACCATTGCAGACCTTACTCAGGATGCTGATGTGCTCGACACATGGTTCTCGTCGTGGCTTTGGCCTATAGCAGTGTTTGACGGAATCAGGAAGCCTGACAATCCTGATATCAGGTATTATTACCCCACCAACGATCTTGTTACCGCCCCCGAGATCCTGTTCTTCTGGGTAGCCAGAATGATAATGGCAGGGTATCTTTACCGTGATGATATCCCCTTCAGGAATGTTTACCTCACAGGTATAGTTCGCGACAAACTTGGCAGGAAGATGTCGAAACAGCTTGGCAACTCACCCGATCCTATTGCACTTATGGAGAAGCATGGCGCTGACGGGGTGCGTGCCGGGATGCTCTTTACCTCCCCTGCCGGCAACGACCTTCCGTTTGACGAAGCTCTCTGCGAACAAGGCCGTAACTTCAGCAACAAGATCTGGAACGCCCTGAGGCTCATTAAAGGGTGGCCTCATGATGAAAATATTGATCAACCTGCACATGCTGCCGCAGCGGTTGAATGGTTTGAGGCAAAACTGAACCATGCAACAGAGAAGACAGAGGATCTTTGTTCAAAGTACCGCCTCTCGGAAGCGCTTATAGGATTGTACAAGCTTATATGGGATGATTTCTGTTCGTGGTATCTCGAAATAGTAAAACCCGTTTATCAGCAGCCGGCAGACACAAAGACACTTCGGGCTACAACCCGGTTTTTCGAAGAGCTGATGAAGCTGCTTCACCCCTTCATGCCTTTTATCTCGGAGGAGATCTGGCACAGGCTTGATGAACGGCAACCGGGAAATGAACTTATCATCAGCAGCATGCCGGAAATTCGCCCTTACGATCAGAAAATCCTTGATGACTTTGAACTTGCCGCGGAGGTTGTGATGGCAATAAGAAATTACCGGCAGGAGAAGTCAATACCAAACAGGGAGACCCTTGACCTGCTTGTAAAAGGAGAGCTTTCCGGTAAGCTCATTCCTGTGATCAAAAAACTGGGGAACCTTTCCGGGTTGAACATCTCTAAACATCTTCCCGAAAAGAGAATAGTTATAATGGTTCGTTCGATAGAAATTTCATTCCCGGTAAGCGAAAATATGGATCGCGACGAGGAGATCTCACGCATAAGGAAGGAGCTGGATTACACAATTGGTTTCCTCAGATCTGTGGAGAAGAAACTTACAAATGAGAAGTTCATCAGCAGCGCCCCGCCAAAGGTTATTGCTCTGGAGCAAAAGAAGCTTGATGATGCAAAGGCAAAGATCTCATCCCTTGAAAAACAGATAGAAGCGCTGATGATTAATGGTTAATTGTTAATTGTTAATTGTTAATTGTTAATTGTTAATTGTTAATTGTTAATTGTTTTATTACTAATAACTTAACCCCGTAACTCTAAACTAACCATTAACCATTAACAATTAACAATTAACCATTTTTATCCTATCTTCGTGCCATGGTATCAAGGAATATATCCGGTTACAAAGGATGGTGGCTTATTGCTTTACAGGCACTGCTGCTGGTTTTTCTGGTTATTTTCGGGATAAAATATCAGAAGGAATTCGAAGAAAACCTGACCGGGAAATATCGCCAGCAATTATCGAACACAGCAGAAACAGCCAAACTAAGTGTTATAAGCTATTTCGAGAAATACTCGGGCAATCTTGTAAACCTCTCACACGATCCTCATATTATCGGGATGGCACTCACCGGGAATCCTGATTACGATGACACCGGCTACTGTCCCATGGAAAATCTTTTCAGAATTCACCGGCACGAAATTGATGCACTTATACTAATGGACACCTCATCCCTGGTGATAAAGCGGATTGCTGACGACACCCTGAACTTCCACCATATGATGTGCATCGGCAATAAAAGGGCAAACCCTGTTGTTCCTGCCGACTCGGTTTATTACAGTGATATTTTTGCAAACCACAAAAACCAGAAGGCAATCACTATTTCATGCCCGGTATATAATAATGGTATAAGGGTGGGCATTCTCAGGTGGATGATCACTATTGAATCTATCAATAACCATTTTCTCAATATCATCAATCGTGAGAGATCAGCTCATTTTATAATAACCGACAACAGAGGCAGATTGCTAAGCAATGCTGAAGCATACAGGGACTGGTTATGCACAAACATGTGCAGATGTGAAGAATTCAGGATACACGGACCTGTAATCAAAAACTATGAACAGCTGGAGATTGAAGGCAGTGGCAATCTGAACCTTTTGCCTTTGGGTTGCAGGGTTTATGCTGCGTGGAGTTCCTTCAATATGGGAGCAAATGATTGGAAGCTGATGGTTATGCTTCCGGTAAAGGAGCTCGAAAGGGCGATGTGGAAGCATGGGATTGTCACCTGGATAATAATGGGGGTATCAATTATCATAATCATCTCTATGACAATTCTGATCGTAAAAACAAGGAGCAAAAAGCTGAGGCTTGAAACTGAGGCGGAGTATCTTGGCAAGCTTGCCATAACACAGTCGCAGCTCAGGGAAGAGCGTGAGAAGCGTCTTTCTGCACAGATTGCAGGTCAGGAGAGGGAGCGGAAACGGATCAGCAGGGAGTTGCATGACGGTCTGGGGCAGTTGCTGCTGACAATGAAACTTCGTTTAGGTGGCACCAACAGAAAAAGCGCATCTTCAGGGGAGGGACATGAAGGCCTGACTGCACAGGAACAGGAGATGCAGGAAATGCTTGGGAAGACAATAGAAGAGGTAAAAAGAATATCTTATGGTTTATCGCCGGTAATGCTTGATGAGTTAGGCATTATAAAGGCACTGGAGCGGTATTCTCAGGATATATCGCAGATGTCGGGAATAAGGATAGAGTTTGTGAACTATGGGATCGCCGGCTTTAATGATCAGGAAAAATGCACCCATATTTACCGCATTGTTCAGGAGGCGGTCACAAATAGTGTCAGGCACGGCAATCCCACCGAAATCAACATTCAGCTGCTTGCAGGAAATGAGAGGATAACGCTTATGATACAGGACGATGGTGATGGGTTTGATGTTGATTTTTTAAAGAACGGAGAGGGAAACGGCATTGACAATATGCGTGACCGGACGAAAATCCTGAATGGGGAATTTGAGATATCTTCAAAACCGGGGGAAGGGACATCGGTGATTGTTAAAATACCATTATAATAATGACAGATAAAACGATAAAGGTTCTGCTTGCTGATGACCACCGTATTTTCAGAGATGGTATTGCATCAATGTTCCGGGGGTCTGAAGCGATAAGTATAACAGGAATGGCTTCCAATGGTGTGGAGGTATTGGGGATGATGGATACGTTGAAGCCTGATGTAATTGTTCTGGATATTTCTATGCCGGTAATGGGCGGATTTGAGCTATTGAGGAAGATACGCAATATTGATAACAGGCCACTGGTGCTTATTTTATCCATGCATTCCGATATCGCTTACGTTACTGAAGCTTTGGCAGCAGGTGCAAACGGTTACATCTGCAAAGAGGACACCAGCAAGGATGAGCTGATTGAAGCGGTAAAGAGTATCACCACCGGCGAAACCTACTTTGGCAGGTCTGTTAAGCAGCAGCTGGAGAAACAGTTTGTAACAGGTGCAACATCTGTTGGCAAGCAGAATGGTGCACAACCGGGGCCTGAGGTTCTCTCAAAAAGGGAGACAGAGGTTCTCCGGATGGTTATGGAGGGGTTAAGCAACCAGGAGATTGCTGATGCCACTTATGTGAGTATCAGAACTGTAGAGACTCACAAAACCAATATTATGACAAAGCTTAACATAAAGAATACTGTTGAGCTTGTGAAGTATGTTATAAGGCACAAATTCTTCGAAATCTGAAAACCGTTCAGAAAATCCCTTAGCATTTTTTAGTGTTTCACGTAGGTTTAACATTAAACCTGTACCGGTTTAATCAGTCAAAATGAGGTATAATTGCATTGGAATAATTTCACAGGGAAATCTGGGATTTTGCATATTACTCATAATAAAAAAAACACAACGATGGAAAGAAAAAACAGACTCTTATTAAAAAAGGCAAGCCTTTTATGGCTTATCGCAGTGTTGCTTCCATTACAGATAATGGCGCAACAAACGGGTTCCGTTTACGGCAATGTATATGACGCCAGAAACGGCCAGCCACTTTCAGGAGTTATCATCACCATAACTCCGTCAAACACGGGAGCAGTAACCAACGCTCAGGGTGTTTTTGAAACAGGACAACTTCCGGTTGGTCACAACGCCCTTACTGCAAGTCATCTTGGTTATGACATAACCGAGCTTTCAATTCAGATAAATGAGGGGGTTAAGCGTCAGATTGATATTTACATGACACCTGCACCGAATATCCTCAAACCTGTAATTATAAAAGAGAAGTATGTGAGGGACATTCCTTATATACAACATACCATTTTAAAGGAGGACATCGAGATGATGGCTGTAAGGGATATCGGGGATCAGTTGAGGATGTTGCCGAATGTTGGGGGGGTAAAGAAAGGTGCAGTAAATATTGATCCTGTTATAAGGGGATTTAAGTATTCACAGATCACCACACTGCTCGACGGAGCCATTGCTATTGAAGGGGGTTGTCCCAACAGGATGGATCCTACAACATCACACGTTGCACTTGATGACATGCAGGAGTTCCATGTTCTGAAAGGCCCCTTTGCTTTAAGGTACGGTTCTGTATTCGGGGGTGTTGTGAATCTGGTACCGGTAAGGCCGATGCCAAATGAAACATTTAGAGTAAACATAAAGGCAGTTAAAGCCTACGAAAGCAATTGGAATGGGAACAGAGAATACATAAATTTTTCGGGTGGCAACAAAAAGTTTTACTTTCTTGTTTCCGGGTATAATCAAAAGGCAGGTAATTATAAAGATGGAAATGGGAAAGAATACAGCAGTAACTATCATAAATTCGGATATAAAGCTGCTGTTGGATGGCGCCCCTTGCAAAACCATGAAGCTTTGTTGTCGTTCAGTAACAGTATGAGTAAAGGGGTAATGTTTGCTGCTTTACCTATGGACGACAGGACAGATGACAGCAAGGTGGTTTATTTCGACTACAAAATCGGGAAACTAACCAAAACCATAAACTCTGTTGATTTAAAACTCTACCGCAGTTTTGTTGATCATACAATGGACAATAAAAACCGCAGCATTTCCGACACTGTTGTTGCAATAGCAAATATTATTGCTGAAGTAACCGGGCTGCGATTTGAGACAGGCCTTAACCTGTTAGGCGGACATTTATATGCCGGAATTGATCAAAAGACAATAAATAAAGATGGGAACAGGGTAAAAAACATGATTGGCCAGAATCCAAATATGCTTAATGTAATTCCCGTAATTACTGAACCACTGTGGAATGATGCAGAAATTAATAATTTAGGTTTCTTTGCCGAATATAAGAAGAGGTATAAAAAAATTGACATAATTGCCGCTCTCAGATTTGATTACAATACTGCATGGTCTGATACAATCAAGCTGTTTTCATTGCCTGAGCCTGGCATCCCTTCTTCTCTAATTATGGACACGACAGATACGGAAAGCAAATATTATGGATTCAGTATCAGTGCAGGTGCTACATACAATTTCAATGAGCTGTTATCATTAAACCTTGCTATGGGCCGTGGCACAAGATTCCCGGACATGCTTGAACGATTCATTATTACCCTGCCTGTTGGTTACGACAATTTTGAATACATGGGCAACCCACACCTGAAACCGGAAATCAACAATGAGGTTGACCTGAATTTGAAGTTCAACCATCCATCCATGGGAGGTGTAGATTTTACTGTTTTCTATTCTTATGTACAGAATTACATCATGGGTAAAAGAATACCACCGGCAATACAAAAACCTCTCACAAAAGATGTATATGGAACCAAGCTGTTCACCAATTATGATATAGCTACTTTTAAAGGTTTTGAATTTGCCTATAAAAGTCCTGAAAAATTCGATTTTGGTGTTTCAGTAGTTGCATCCTATACTTTTGGAAACGTAGATCCGACAGTTAAACCCATAAGAGACACTCTTCAACCGCCATTGCAATCAGTTATTGGTGAAGTCAAAATCGAGAATGATCCTGCCCCGGAAATCCCTCCATTTGAAAGCACTGTTAACCTGCATTACAAACTATGGGGAAACAAACTGATACCAACATTTTCATACAGATTTGTTGCTGCCCAGAATAATGTTTCAGAAGCCTATTTTGAAAGTTCCACTCCGGGTTTCAGCCTCCTTTCAGCAAACCTTGCATATAAACATAATCAATACCTGACCATCTCAGCCGGGGTAAATAATATCCTTGACACAGAATATTACGAACATCTGAGCCGCAGGATCATTGGAAGCAAAGCAAATTTCAATGAACCCGGAAGGGTGTTTTACATAAACATGATAGTTAACTTATAGTTTATAACATTAAAAATTAAATAATCATGAAAAAAATCATCATATTATCGTTTGTGATTCTGATACTGCAAGGGTGTTCAAAGGAGTACGAGAATATAACCGTTTCGTATCGGATCACCGGGCTTGCAAAGCCCTACATTGTGGCTTATATTAACGAAAACGGTGAAACTATACAGAAAGAGGTGAAACCAGAAAACAACAAGGTCTGGAATTACACTTTCACTGCCAGGCAGGGCGATATGGTTTACCTGTATGCAAGGTTCAATGACATCGGTGTTGAGCGCAATGATTTCTATTTCAGGATATTGACAGACAACAAGATATTCAGGGATGCTTATGGATATGACAAAAAAATAAGTGACTCAACTTTCTGGGTAAGGCGTTCCGGGGTAATACCTTATTGATCAACGCATCCTTCGAAAACACCTCATCATAGTATCGAAAAATCACCTTTTTTCCCAATCCCTTCCGGGTAACCTAATGCCATTTGGCACCAACATCAGAAGGGTTTGGGGGTGAGGTGTCCGGTTTAATCACATAGAATGGATTATGTTGATTAAACCTTTTTTGTTTTCTGCAGTCTAAACAATGCATGATTTTTTTATATCTTTGTAAAACAAACATTTGTTATGATCGGGCTGGCATACCTGTCATATAGTTTAAAATTATTAAAGATATATTACCTCTGATATGAATCAATTTTAACAAACATAAAATAAACCCGCAATGAAAACAAGACAGATCATTTTTCCCTTATCGGTCATCTTGCTACTGATGTTAAGCATTAGTAGCTGTAAGGATGACAAGGATGACATTGAAGAGCCGGCAGGCAAAATAGTCCTTAATTTCCTTCACTATTGCGATGGAATCCCGTTAGTACTAGATTCTGCCGGTTACACTAACGAGGCGGGAAATATTTATGAAGTAACTGAGATTCAATATTTTATTTCTGATGTTACCCTGCACAAATCCGATGGCAGCAAATTAATGCTAACAAAGGAGATTGATATCTATTATGTTGATACCGATATTCCCGGCACCCATAGATGGCAGGTGTTCGATCCGATCCCTGTGGGTACATATACGGGTATCTCATTCACCTTTGGCATAAATAAAGAGAAGAACAAATCTTTTATGTATGTGAATCCTCCGGAGGTTAATATGGTATGGCCAGAATTCCTTGGAGGTGGTTACCATTATCTTAAGCTTAACGGAAAATACAGCGATCCTCCATACATGATACCATTCAATTTTCACCTGGGTATTGGCCAGATATATCCGCCTAACTCACACAATTACGATTCAATTATTGCATTTGTGCAGAACTATTTCGACGTTGTTTTACCCAATAGCGGATTCACAATTACAGAAGGTCAGACCCTTAATATCGACCTGATAATGCAGATTGAAGAGTGGTTCAGGGACCCCAATATATGGGATCATAACGTATATGGCAACTACACCATGGAAAATCAGGATGCCATGCAGGCTATTAAGGAGAACGGGCACAACGTATTTAAAGTCGGAACGATAAAATAAGGAGGTTAAATATGAAAACAGGAAAATTATTGCTCTGGATCCTGATCCCGGTGATCGCTCTCACCTTTGGTTGTAAAGACGATAAAGATGTTATTGTTGACCCGGTCTGGAAGCCAACTCCATACGAATTCAACGTGCCAACCCGTTTCCCGACAAATCTCAATATTCCTGATGACAATCCACTTACAGTTGAAGGGGTCGAACTGGGAAGATACCTGTTTTATGATGGGAGAATGTCTGGCCGCACACATCCCGACTCACTGATGTCCTGTGCCAGTTGCCACAGGCAATCAAGAGCATTTGACCTTGGGGTTGATCATCCGTATTATGTTGACCCTGATGGAAGGCCATGGGGTCTGACAGGGATAAAAACTCCTCACACTACCCTGCCTCTTTTCAACCTGGTATGGAATCATGAAGGGTATCTTTGGAACGGCATAATCCATAAAAACAATCCCAATCTTGGATCAGTGGGATACAATATTCCACCACTGCCTGAATATCACATGAAGAACATCGAATCTCTTGTATGGATGGGAATTGCAGCACCTCATGAAATAAAGGGTCATCCAGATAAAACTGTTGCTTTGCTCAGAACTGTTACTGATCCCAACTACCCTGAATTGTTCAGAAAAGCATTCGGCACACCTGAAATAAACTATGAGCGTATTTCTAAAGCAATTGCACAATTCATCCGCACAATAGTTTCAGCAAATTCCAAAGCTCACAAAGCATTCAGAGGTGAAACCAGTTTTAATGATGCCGAGCGGATGGGATATGTGCTTTTTGTCACCGAAGAGGGGGCAGACTGCTTTCACTGCCATGGATCTGAAGGTGCTCCTTTGTTTACCACACACCAGTTTTACAACAACGCAAAGGATACCTGTTTCGTTGGCACCTGCGCCGACCCACGTGACAGGTACGCTGTTACCAAAAACGAAACGGATCGTGGAGCATACAAGGCAACCACTCTTATCAATATTGAACATCAGGGGCCCTACATGCATGACGGCAGATTTAAAACCCTTGACGAAGTTATTCAGTTTTACAACAGTGGATTGAGATACTCAACATACGCACATCCGCTAATGCACAAAGTGTTTCCTCCATATTCCAGCGGCATGAACCTGAACCCTGTGCAACTGAATCAGCTCAAAGCATTCCTGCTGTCTCTAACCGACCAGGAATTCCTGACCAATCCAAAGTACAGCAATCCCATGCCGAATAATCCTTTCTTTATCAAGAATAACTAAGGGAAGGCTCACTTCGTTCGCTGTTCAGAGTTTGGGCTCGCTTCGCGAGCGTTCCGGGTTCTTTGCCCTCGCGATTCCTGAGCCCTTGCCCTGAGAGAAACCGAAGGGTTGCCGAAGGACACACGGGCGTTCAAATGCCTTGTCCTGACAAAGCCATAACCTCACTCCTCCTCCTCAAGTTCAAGCCAGTAGACAAGGTGCTCGAGCAGTGCTGTGGCCTTGTTGCTATACCTTCTGAGGTTTATGTAAATGGCCGATATGACAAGAATTAAGTATGGCATCATTTCATTTGAAAATATTCTGTGGAATATTTTTTCTCCGATATATGTGTACATATATGCCGCAACCAGTGCAATAATGATGCTCGCTGCAAATGTTACCAGATAAGATGTTGTGATAAGCAATTGTATCTCCATGCATTGATACTGACCTTTTGCCTTCAACTGCCCCGAAATTTTTACAATATCCTCATCACCATTGTATTTGTGTGTGTTCAGTATAATCTTCTCCTCTTCAAAGGTTCCGGTAAACATAGGGGTTTGGGAAGTTTCGCCTGTCCTGATCAATCGGCGCTTACTGGACTGCGTGTATTTTTGATCAAGCAAAAGCAAGAATTTCCGCCGTATCTCCTTAACAGGTGATGATGAATAAAAATAGTATTGCTGAAAAGGGAACAACATGTTTTTGATATTTACTGCAAAGATGTGAATTTTTAATCTGATTTTTCTACTTTCGCACAGCAACCCACAATTCCTTTTCTGGCAGGATCGGTAAGCCTTCATAATATTCGGAAAGCGGGTTAATAAGATGATTAACACTGGAGATACAATAAGCAGCTTGCTGCAGAGAGTTATTGAGTGGAGAATAAGAAGGATTCCCGACAGGCAGTTCATGGGTATGGCTGCGATAATTGCAGGCCTGGTTGCCGGACTTGCTGCTGTAGTCATGAAAAACACAGTCCATTTCATCAGAATGTTTCTTGTCGACGGGCTCATTGCAAACTACCAGCCTTACCTGTTTTTCCTGTTCCCTATAATTGGCATCACTCTCACAATACTTTTCATAAGATACATTGTAGGACAAAAGGTTAAACATGGGATCCCAAACATACTTTATTCCATTGCCCAGACAGAGGGAAAGATACCCAGGCACAATATGTATTCATCAATTATTACCTCAGCCCTGACTGTTGGTTTCGGAGGCTCAGTGGGGCTGGAAGGCCCGGCAGTTGCTACCGGTGCAGCTTACGGGTCTAATATCGGTCAGCTATTCAGATTAAACCAAAAGCAGGTAAGCTTACTTATTGCATGTGCCTGTGCAGGGGCGATCGCATCAATTTTCAAGGCACCTGTTGCAGCTATTGTATTTGCAGTTGAAGTTATCATGATCGACCTTACAATGGCATCTATAATACCTCTGCTTCTGGCTTCCGTGTCCGGTGCCATAGCATCTTTCCTCCTCATGGGCCAGGGATATCTTTACTCGTTCCAGCCAACAGAAATCTTTCTGATGAAAGATCTGCCCTGGTATATCCTCCTTGGTGTTTTCGCCGGACTTATATCAACCTATTTTACAAGGATTTATATTTATACAGGTTCTCTTTTTAAAAAAGTAAGCAATCCATGGATAAAGCTAATTGCCGGCGGGCTGTTGCTCGGTGGGCTTATCTACCTCCTGCCTGCATTCTACGGAGAAGGTTATGAGGTGGTGAACAGTTGCCTGAGGGGTGACTATTCATATATTTATGACAGCCCCCTGTTCAGGGAGCATAATTACAGCATAACCTTAACGCTGGCACTTCTTGCTGCTATTGTTTTGTTCAAGGTTTTTGCCACGGCAATCACTTTCGGAGCCGGAGGGGTCGGAGGTGTATTTGCCCCTGCCCTGTTTATAGGGGCAAATCTTGGAATATTGTTCTCGCGCAGTGCTCAGCTTTTCGGAATTAATTTAAACACAGGCAATTTTGCCCTGGTTGGCATGGCAGCCATGATGGCAGGCGTACTTCATGCCCCGCTGACTGCAATTTTTATGATTGCCGAACTAACCGGTGGTTATGATCTGTTTCTGCCTTTGATGATTGCAGGTACCATTGCATATATAACTACGCGATATTCAGTGCCAAACTCGATATACACCCATCAACTCGCTCAACGTGGCCAACTGATTACCCACGACAAAGATAAAAACATGCTGAGACTGCTCAAAGTGTCTGACCTTGTTGAAACAAACTTCAACATAATAAGGCCCGAACAGTCTCTTGGAGAATTTGTAAAGGTGGTTGCGAAATCGGAGAGAAATGTCTTCCCTGTTGTTGACAAGCATGGAACATATCTTGGCATTGTTTTCCTGAATGATGTTCGTGAAATAATTTTCCAGCCACAAGAATATGACAAGGTCTTTGTTAAAGACATAATGTATTTGCCCAAAGAAAAAGTAGCTCCGGATGATTCAATGGAACATGTTGCCAGAATTTTCCAGGAGACTGGCAATTACAATTTACCTGTAATCGAAAATGAAAAATACATCGGATTTGTATCCAGAGCTAACGTGTTTTCAGAATACAGGAAACTGTTGAAGGAATTCTATGAATAACCATTTTTTAAATCCTTAAAATATCATTAAACAAAAAACAGATGAGTAGAAAAATCAGAAGAGAAGTTGCCACACGGTATGATTACATATTAGAGAGTGCATTTGACGAAGATGTAAATGAAGTAGGATACCCATATCTGGAGCGTGATTACAGCGCAGAAGGCAATTTATTAAGGGAGGTGACCTTTAATATGGAAGGTGAAATACAGGAGCACCTTGCTTATGAATATGATGAAAAAGGGCGCAGGATAACGATGCGCAACTATCTGGATGATGAGGAGGTTATTGAAACTGTGCGTTATGTTTACGAGAACGATGACAAACCGGTCTTAGCCACCAAAAAATATGCTGATGGTTCAGAAGATTATATTGGCTATCAGTATGATTCCGAAGGGAATCTTATTAAAAAGGTTGTTATTAACGAAGATGAAGAAAATGAGGAGTTTGAGCAATGGAAATACATAAACGGCAAAGAGGTATGGTATGAAAGGCGAGAATACGATGAGCCGGTTTTCCGTGAGGAGCAGGATTACGACAGTGAAGGCAGAGCAGTGGTAATAACTATGTGGGAAGCCGACATTGACAAAACCACCATTCACAAATTGTTTTACAATGAGGATGGACAAAGAAACCGTATTGAGAAATACAATGATGCAGGTAAACTCATATCAGTAACTCAGATACACTCCTTCAAGGATGGTGAACCTCTTGAGATATCTGAAACAACGGGCACGACCATAAGCAGAGCCAGTTACAGATATGATGATAAAGGGCAAATGATACTACAGCAGGATTTCAACAACAGCAATGATCTGATCAATGAAGTGAGAAGAACTTACACTGAAGATGGCTTGATAAGCTCAACAGAGGTGATCACCGATCGTCTCGGTGAAGGGATGAATCAGCATTATCGTATTGAGTATTTGTATGAGTTTTATTGATATGGCCTAATCGGTGAATCGTCTAATCGGTGAATCGTCTTTTTGGTGAATCGTTAAGTCGTTAAGTCGGAAAATCGGAGAGATTTTTTTTGAATTAATTTTTTTAAAGCAGTATAATTATTAATATTGCCTTTTAAATACATTAACAAAGGAGAATAAGATATGGGAGATGGAAACATGAAATCATTCGATCAGATCACCCCACTTGTAAGCCAGTCGGTGGTTGAGGCTATAAGGAAGAAGATCCATATCGGGGAGATTGGTACTGCATCTATAAGGGAGATCAAGAAACTTGTTGATGAGGTTGAAAAAACATCCGGAGTGAGGTTTATCAGGATGGAGATGGGCATTCCGGGTCTGCCCGCAACAAAAATAGGTGTAAAAGCCGAGATAGCAGCACTTGAGAGCGGTGTGGCAGCAGTTTACCCTGACATACATGGGATACCAACATTGAAGCTCGAAATTTCCCGATTTGTAAAGAACTTTATGGATATAGAGGTAAATCCCGAGGGGTGCATTCCAACTGTTGGTTCGATGCAGGGTTCATTTGCCGCGTTTCTCACAGCCAACAGGTTATACGAAAATATAAGCACAACATTGTTTATTGATCCGGGGTTTCCGGTACACAAGCAGCAACTCCGTGTTTTAAACCAGCCATTCGAAACCTTTGATGTGTATAATTTCCGGGGCCGCAAGCTTCGCGATAAACTGGAATCCATTCTTGGCTTGGGCAAGATCTCTTCGATACTCTATTCAAACCCCAACAACCCTTCGTGGATCTGCTTTACAGAAGAAGAGCTGGCAATAATCGGAGAACTTGCCGACAAGTATAAAATTGTAGTGATGGAAGACCTTGCATATTTTGCAATGGATTTCAGAAAAGACATGTCAAAACCTGGTGTTCCGCCATACCAGCCTACTGTTGCAAGGTACACGGGCAACTGGGTTCTGTTTATCAGCAGCTCGAAAGTATTCAGCTATGCAGGCCAGCGTATCGGTATGCTTGTGATTTCTGATGAATTGTTCAATGCAAGGTTTCCGAACCTGCTCAAATTTTACAGCAGCGATCTTTTCGGCCATGCAATGATCTTCGGAACAGTTTATGCCTTAAGCTCCGGCACATCACACTCTGCTCAGTACGCACTTACAGCCATGCTTAAAGCTGTGAATGATGGCAATTATGACTTTGTGGAGGTTGTGAAAGAATATGGTGAAAAAGCAGCCATTATGAAAAAGCTTTTCACTGAAAATGGATTCTATATCGTTTATGATAAGGATGATGGTGAGCCGATAGCTGATGGTTTTTATTTCACTATAGCTTACCCGGGGCTTGACGGCAAGGAGTTGTTGTTACGCCTTTTCCATTACGGGATAAGTGCTATCTCACTCGCCATTACAGGAAGTGAACGCACAGACGGGCTTAGAGCATGCGTCTCACTGGTAGGAAGGGATCAGTTCCCCGAACTCGAAGAGAGGCTCAGAAAATTCCATGAAGATCATAGTTAGACCGGAACAAGATTATTAGCAGTCACCTGCGTTAATGAATCCTGTCATCGGATATGCCGGAGTACTGATAAAAAATAACAGATATCTGCAAGTATTTTTGATACTGATTGTTTAACAATAAACTTTAACCATGACCAGGAAAGCACTACTGTTTTTTTTATTAGTCCCCGCAGTCTTATGTGCCCAGGAAGAGAAATCTCAAAAATTCGGAATAACTTTTTCAGGATATGTAAAGAGTGATTTCTTTACTGACAGCCGCCAGACTTTCTCACCACGTGAAGGGCATTTTTTATTATGGCCTCAACCAATCTTAAAGGATGTAAACGGGAAAGATATTAATGATGGATTCAATACTAATTTTCTTCCTGTACAATCCCAGCTTTCGGGTAAGATTACCGGCCCTGACGTGTTTGGTGCGAAAACCTCCGGGGTTTTGGAGGGGGACTTTTTTGGAACTACCAATGCTGACATTAACCTTTTAAGATTACGTCATGCATACATGAAGATAAACTGGAATCATTCAGAACTGCTGATGGGTCAATACTGGCATCCGTTATTCAACACAGCATGCTTCCCTGCTACTGTGTCATTCAACACCGGAGCCCCAATCAATCCGTTTTCAAGGGATCCTCAGATACGCTTCGGCTATAGTCGTTATGGTTTTAAACTCTCAATTGCAGCAGTTACACAACGCGATTACCCTTCATATGGACCTGGGGGAGGTTCACCAAATTTTCTCAGAAATTCTGCAACACCTGAATTATATGGTGAATTAACTTATACAAGAAAGAATGATGCACGAAAAAGTACTCTTTCCAGTGGTGTGTTGTTTGGAACCAAAACCATTGTGCCTCGCCTTTCATCAACTGTTGACTCAATAACTTATTATAAAGTACAAGAAAAGGTTCAGAGTGTTGCAGCAAGTGTATTTGTCAACATAAAACTGAGGCCGGTTACAATTAAAATTACAGGCATTTACGGCGAAAATCTCTCAGACGTTCTTTCCATAACAGGATTTGCCGTTACTGGAATTGCTGATAAGAAGACCGGAAAACAAACCTATGCTCCGACTGCCAGCAGGATTTTGTGGGCTGACATTCATACCAATGGCGCCAAGTGGCAGGCAGGTGTGTTTGCCGGATTCAATAAAAATATCGGCACAACCATGAAGATGGAAAATCCTGCTGCTCCGGTTTACGGACTAACAACTGATATAGCCCTCATTTACAGAATATCTCCCAGGATAATCTATAATGTTGGCAAACTCAGGTTTGCTGCCGAGCTTGAATACACTGTTGCGGATTTTGCCGCAAAAGGCACCAAAAGGGATGGCCATGGATTACCGAAGGAAACGGAACGGGTCGCAAACACAAGGTGTCTGCTTGCAGCATACTACTTTTTCTGATCATGTTTGTTGGCAACACCTATGTTTTATGAGAGAATAAGAGAGAGATTTTATGAAATATATTTCGAAACAAAACAGACTTAAATGATTTCTAAAATTTTTACAATTTATGACTTTTGAGATTAGTAAAAACGGACAAATTTTCCTAATTTCGCCGCTCAACGTATATCAATAATCATAAAAAGCAACAATCAATAAAAACATGGCAAAAGTTAAAGGCGCTATCGTAGTTGACATCGAGAGGTGCAAAGGGTGTTCAGTCTGCATACCTGCATGTCCTCAGACGGTGATTCAACTTGCCAGAGAGGTAAATGGCAAAGGATACCATTATGCCTACATGGAGAACCCGGATGATTGCACTGGCTGTGCCAATTGTGCAATAGTATGTCCGGATGGAGTTATCACAGTCTACAAGACAAAGGTGGACTGATTCATTCATTAATAAAAAGCATTTGATAATGGCAACAGAATTAAGACTAATGAAAGGCAACGAGGCAATAGCGGAGGCAACAATCCGTGCCGGTGTTGACGGTTACTTCGGATATCCGATCACACCGCAGTCGGAGGTACTTGAGTACCTGATGGCCGAGAAGCCTCATGAACGCACCGGCATGGTTGTATTACAGGCCGAAAGCGAGGTAGCAGCCATCAATATGTTGTATGGCGGAGCCTCATGCGGGAAAAAGGTGATGACCTCTTCGTCAAGCCCGGGTATAAGCCTTAAGCAGGAGGGTTTATCTTATATGGCAGGAGCGGAACTTCCTTGCCTTGTGCTAAACGTTGTAAGGGGCGGGCCTGGTCTGGGAACAATACAACCATCACAGTCAGACTATTACCAGTCTGTAAAGGGGGGTGGCCATGGTGATTACAGGCTGTTCGTGCTGGCACCTGCTTCAGTACAGGAAATGGCAGATTTTGTGGAACTTGGCTTTGAAATGTCGTTCAAGTATCGTACCCCGGCCCTCATCCTCTCTGATGGAATTATCGGACAGATGATGGAAAAAGTCATGCTTAAAGAACCTAAACCCAGATGGACAAGAGAAGAGATAATTAAAATGTCGCCCTGGGCAACAACAGGAAAAACTCCAGACAGGCCAAGGAATATAATCACATCACTGAACCTCGATTCGGCCATCCAGGAGCGGCATGTGATGCACCTGAAGGAAAAATACGACAGCATGTCGCAGGATGTGATATTTGAAGAGATTGGCTGCGAGGATGCTGAATTCCTTTTTGTTGCTTACGGATCCAGCGCAAGAATATGTCAAAAAGCTTATGATCTTGCACGCGCTCAGGGAATTAAAGCAGGACTCTTCAGGCTGATTACCCTATACCCTTTCCCGGAAAAACAATTGAGGGCCTATTCTGACAAAGTAAAAGGGATGCTATCAGTTGAAATGAGTCTTGGGCAACTTGTTGATGACATAAGGCTGGCAGTTGGTTCCAGAACCAAAGTTGAACATTACGGGCGTGTCGGTGGCA
This sequence comes from uncultured Lentimicrobiaceae bacterium, assembly GCA_964469215.1. Taxonomy (GTDB): domain Bacteria; phylum Bacteroidota; class Bacteroidia; order Bacteroidales; family SKPS01; genus SKPS01. The sequence goes on along the minus strand of CAYXYB010000010.1, from coordinate 70,206 downwards.
TGATCCATTCCCCTGAAGAAGTTGTTGACGCGCTTAAGAAAATAATCATTGGAGGATAATATTATGGATACAAACACAATTGTTAAAGAGGAAAACCTGGTTTATAAAAGAACCTCTCTCCTGACAGACAAAGCTCTGTCCTACTGCCCGGGATGTGGCCATGGCACCTTCCATAGATTGATAATGGAGGTTATTGAAGAACTTGATATACAGAGCCAAACTATTGGTATAGCTCCGGTTGGTTGCTCAGTTCTTGCATATGAGTTTATGGATATCGATATGATGCAGGCAGCCCATGGACGGGCACCGGCACTTGCTACAGCCATAAAACGCCTTAATCCAGACCAGTATGTATTTACCTATCAGGGGGATGGTGACCTTGCTGCGATTGGAACTGCCGAGACAATTCATGCCTGCAACCGAGGTGAGGATATTATTATATTCTTTGTTAACAACGGTATCTACGGTATGACAGGCGGCCAGATGGCTCCAACAACGCTCGAAGGAATGCCTACATCAACATCACCTTATGGCCGGGACCTGAAATTAATGGGTAATCCGATTAAAATTACAGAGCTGGTTGCACAGTTACCCGGTACTCATTATGTAACCCGCCAATCGGTTCATACTCCCCGGAATGTACGCAGAACAAAAAAAGCTATTCAGCAGGCTTTCCAGATACAAAAAGAGAAGAAGGGTGTTGCATGGATTGAGGTGGTGTCGAACTGCAATTCAGGATGGAAACTTTCACCTGTGAAGGCAAACGAATGGATGGAAGAGAATATGTTTAAATTCTATCCATTGGGGGATATTAAACTCAACGGTGAGTTAGTGAATAAGTAAATTATTAAACAACTGATAATCATGACTGAAGAAATAATTATAGCAGGGTTTGGCGGCCAGGGTGTACTTTCCATGGGAAAGATCCTGGCATATTCAGGCATTATGCAGGATCAGGAGGTTAGCTGGATGCCTTCCTATGGCCCTGAAATGCGAGGTGGAACAGCCAATGTAACCGTGATAATATCAGATGAAAGGATATCATCACCGATTCTCACAAAATATGATACTGCCATCATCCTCAACCAGCAATCGATGGATAAATTTGAAAAATCGGTTAAGTCAGGGGGGGTGCTACTGTATGATCCTAACGGAATCACCAAACACCCTTCAAGGAAGGATATCACCGTATATCAGATCGAGGGTGCAGAAGAAGCGATTAAACTTGGCAATACCAAAACTTTCAATATGATTGTGCTTGGTGCATTTCTTAAACTCAAGCCCATTGTTAAGCTTGATAACCTTGAGAAAGGTCTTTTAAAATCTCTGCCATCGAGACATCACAAACTGATACCGATGAATATGGAGGGTATCAGGATTGGAATGGAGGCCGTAAAGCTATATTCATCATAAGTATGCACCTCCGTATGGGGGATTTGCAGGAGATCCTGGATGAACTTGTCAGCACCTATAACAGACAAGAGTTCATTGCAGATGATCCTATAGTTATTCCACACCGTTTCAGAAACAAAAAGGATATTGAGATTTCCGGCTTCCTTACAGCCCTTATTTCCTGGGGCAGCAGGCCTGCGATAATTAAATCTGCATCTTACCTGATTGATCTTATGGATGGTGAGCCTTATGATTTTGTAAAAAATCATTCTCGGAAAGATTTGAAATCTTTTGACAAATTTGTTTACCGTACCATGCAACCGGACGACATAAAATTTATCATATCCTCCTTACAAATGGTAATTCTTAAACATGGAGGCCTGGAAGAACTATTTTCGAGAGGAATAAGTGATGATGATACTGATGTATACAGCAGCATCAGCAAGGCAAGATCAATATTGGTAAGTATTCCTCATCCGGTTCGCAGTGAAAAACATCTGGCAAACCCCGATACCGGATCTTCAGCAAAGAGAATCAACATGTTTCTGAGATGGGTGGTGAGAAATGACCTAAGCGGTGTTGATTTCGGATTATGGAAATGCATCAGACCGGACCAGTTGATATGCCCTTTGGATGTCCATACAGGTAATGCTGCAAGGGCAATGGGATTGATAACCCGGAAGGCAAATGACCGCAAGGCAGCCGAGGAGCTTACCTCTAAACTTCGTAAATTCGATCCTGCCGATCCTGTGAAATACGATTTTGCACTTTTCGGCTACGGGAAGGATTTTCTTTAGTCTTCATTATTTTTCGAGCCGCGGAGCCTCAAATAATCTGGTTTTTAATCTTAGCGCCTTGGCGTCTTGGTGGGATATTTTTCTCGCAAAGCCGCGGAGCCGTAAATAACCAGGTTTTTAATCTTAGCGCCTTGGCGTCTTGGCGAGATATTTTTTTTCTCGCAAAGCCGCGGAGCCGTAAATAACCAGGTTTTTAATCTTAGCGCCTTGGCGTCTTGGCGAGATATTTTTTTTCTCGCAAAGCCGCGGAGCCGCAAAGAATTAGTCCCCCTTATTTCGGGGGATAATATTAATCTTTGATCAGTTTTCGGGTTACAATGCCTTTACCGGTTTTAATCTTAACGATGTAAATTCCTGAAGGGATGTTTTCTGTTGAGATAATAACATCCTTGTTGTTTCCCGCAGGTTCAGCGAATAATAATATCTGTCCGTTTACTGCTACAATTTCTGCTCTTAATATTTGTTCACTGCAGATGATCTTCAGAAAATCTTTTACCGGGTTGGGCACCAGTGTGATATCCACTTCACTGCTACCAGGTTCATCAACAGATGAAAGCACAATGACAACCCAGACAGAATCAACAGACTGGCAACCACCCTGATTTGTAACTGTAACATAAATATATCCTTCCCAACCAATTAACTGGACAAGATCAGTGCCCAGATATGAGATGGCATGAGTAACATCTCCCGTTGACCACTGATATGAGGCATGTCCGGTATTTGCAGTGATGATTATCTGGGACAAATTTCCTGCTTTTACAGTATCGGCACTGAGGCCAACCACCGGATAAGGCCATACTTTAATATGTGCTGTATCGCTAACAGCATATCCTGAAATTGTTGAGACAACACATGTATATTTACCGGTTGGCAAGGTGTCGTTGCAAAGTAGAGCAATAGTATTAGAATTCATACCCTGGAGCATAACGGTATCACGAAACCAGGTATATGTATAGCCGGATCCCTGAGCAATCACTGTTAATATCAGACTGTCTCCAATACACAGATCCTGGCTCTGGGGCTGAGTAATAATTTCAGGTGTGCCATCTCTGTATTTTGCAACGTAAGTCTCACGGTTTCCTTTGCTTGTGATCACGGTATTGCCGAAGGATGCAGTGCCCTCATAATATCCGGCAACATAAGCAACTCCCTGTTTGTAAACCTGTATTCCCTTTCCATAATCGTTGGCTGTTCCACCGGCAAGGTCAACCCAAAGGATCTGGCCAGTGCGGGTATATTTTGCCAAACAAACATCATCAATGCCGACCGATGGTTTCTGTATTGGCCCAAATATCCCAAGATATTTAATAAAACCGGTAACATATACATTACCAATATTATCGGTCGAAACGCCTATCCCCTTATCCTCTCCGGTTCCTCCAAAACCGTTCACCCAAAGGCAATCCCCTCCGGGATTATAATATGCAACAAAGCCGTCTTTAGCACCATGAGTCACAATTTGTGGAGCAGGTGAAAAAAAGACAGTATCAAAGAAAGATCCCGTTACTGCAATATGACCATAAACATCAACCTCAATTCCGTTACCATAGTCGTCATTTGTACCACCAGCATGTCTAGCCCATATCCAGTTTCCTGCAGGGGAGCACTTGGCTAGGAACACATCATTAAGGCCGTAGGTTATAATGGTGTGTGCTCCGAAACTGGCAGTATCTTTGAAAGCGCCTGTAATGTAAGAATTCCCCTGGCTATCAACACCCACAGAAGATGCCCATGCATTGTAGATGCCACCGCCATAAGAAGCCCAGAGACATGTGCCGGTTGCAGAATATTTAACTAAAAATGCATTCTGATATCCCGCACTGTAAATTGTGAAAGATCCGAAAGTTGCCGAATCTTCATAATGTCCTGTAACCAAAACATCACCGTAGGGATCAAATTCAACACCTTTCCCTTTATTATGGCCGCCGACTCCCTGATCTGCCCATAAAAGTGTGCCGGCTGAATCATAAAGAGCGATAAAAAAGTTATCGTTCGATGTTGTTCCTGGCAACGTTACAGTTCCAAAGTTCAGAGATCCTCTGAAATAACCCGTCACAGCTACAACACCTCCCGGTCCGCTGGCAATTGACAAACCCTCAGCATTCTGTGTCGTGCCCGCTTTCCTTGCCCAGAGAAAATTGCCGGAAGCATCATACCTGGCAACAAACAGGTCCAAGTTACCCGAACTTATAAGGAAACTGGTGGTACCAAACCAGGCAGTATCACTAAATTTGCCGCAGATGGTCACGTTCCCGTATTTATCAACTGCCGGCAATTCAGCCTCATCCCTGTCTGTTCCACCGGACGACTTAGCCCATTGCCACCCTGGTGTAACCTGTGATAATATTTCATTTGCAGGTAAAACCATTAGGATTAACACAGTAAGAATGCATAATGTAAATTTTTTCATGAGATTCTAATTTTTATTTTGTCACAAAAATACTACAAACTGTTATGGATTACATAAAGAAACAAAATCAATTAAATAAAATTGCTCACTGTAAAAGTATTTGATTTTTGATGTTCTTTTCACTCAGATGTAAAAAAAATGTACGTTTGTCCGATTTAATAATAAAATAAATGAAACTCGACAGAGCAAAGATTCACGAAATTATTTTCGAGGCCGACACAAAGGAGGGAAAGCTTTTTGATATCTGCCTTATGATAGCAATAGTTATCAGCGTTACGGTAGTTATGCTTGATTCTGTAGCTTCCTACCGCGATGAGTATCACCGTCTGTTCAGGGTTCTTGAATATTTCTTTACCATAATTTTTACGCTGGAATACGGTTTCAGGATCTATTCCATAAAAAAGCCTGCCCGTTACATATTCAGCTTTTTCGGTATTATTGACCTGTTGTCGTTTTTACCTACTTATCTTGCAGCATTAATACCCGGGGCTCAGTCTCTGCTCATAATAAGGATTTTCAGGTTATTGAGGGTTTTCAGAGTTCTCAAGCTTTCAAGGTATCATCATGCGTCATATTACCTTATAAGGTCTTTGCAGGTTTCACAACATAAGATATTTGTATTTCTAGCCACCGTGTTTACAATAGTTGTAATCATGGGAGCTTTAATGTATCTGATTGAAGGCGCAGCTTCGGGTTTTACTGATATACCAACAAGTATCTATTGGGCAATTGTAACAATTACAACAGTGGGTTATGGTGATATTGCACCTGCAACACCTATAGGGCAGTTTATGGCATCTTTACTTATGGTGATTGGTTATTCAATAATTGCAGTACCTACCGGCATTATTACCGTTGGTATGGCAAGGGAACAAATGGCTAACTTCGACAATACCATTTGCTGCCCAAACTGCAGCCGCGAAGGGCACGAAGCTAACGCTTCGTATTGTAAATTCTGTGGACACAAGCTTTAACAGGATTTTTACTAATTTTGCATTTTAAACAAATCAATAAAAAAATGGCACGCACTATTTCAAACACTTTAGCTATTAGTTTTATCATCCTTTTTCTATCATCCTGCGGAGTTATTGGGAATCTGAAACAAAAAAATACAGGCAAAGACAAGCAAGTTTTGCTGACATCAATGGACTCAGTAAGCTACCTTATTGGAGCCGAGATCGGATCCAGTTTCCTGAATAATCATATTGATATTAGCAAAGATGCACTGTTAAGGGGAATCACAGATGCAATGCAAAGTGCTGATACAATAATATCAGAAGAGACAAAGGAGCAGGTGATGACAGCTTTTCAGGCCAGGCTTCAGATGGCTGATATGGAACGACGCGAAAAGATATCTGCCGAGAACCGCCAGGAGCAGGAGGCTTTTCTTAAGATAAATAAAAATAATCCGGGTGTATTTGAAACAGAGAGCGGTTTACAGTACCGCATAATTGTTTTGGGCACAGGTGAAAAGCCATCTTCTGCTGATACCGTTAGAGTACATTATGAAGGCAGGTTTGTCAACGGGGAGGTGTTTGATGCATCAAGGCGCCATAGCGAGAATCCGGTTGAATTTCCATTAAACAGGGTAATAAGCGGATGGATAGAAGCGGTACAACTGATGCCTGTCGGATCAACATTTGAACTTTATATCCCTGCTGACCTTGGATACGGCGAAAGGGGCAACGAACGTATACCACCTGCCAAAATGCTTGTCTTTACCGTTGAACTGATTGACATTGTCAGAAATTAGTTTCTATACAAGATTGATCTTCATTATGAAAGCTTTGGCTTTAATAACAATATTCTCACTTCTTCTATCTGCACAGGCCTTCTCACAATATAGTTACAAGTGGGATATTGCAAAACTTAACATGAATCTCCCTTTTAACCCTGACAATGCCGAAATAGTTAATGATAATGAGGGCATGATGATAACTCTTGATGACCTGGAACTTGAATTTCTTATTATTTCTAAAGATTCTGCTTACCTGTACTACTCTGAACCTTACTACGAATTGATCAGAGAAATTATTGATGAATTTGATATTATTCCACTGAGTTCCCCTTCACAATTTCCCAACACCACTGAAGGAACCTGGATCATTGCACTGGACACTCTTGTATTTACTGATTCACTCGTACTTGGTGCACTTTCTCACCCTTCAGGCAACTATATCGTGCTTGCCGTTTTCGACTGTTATGGCTTTCCCCTATCAGATGCGGTTTCAATAATGCGCAGCCTGAGGTTCAGTCATCCTGCATTAAAAAATGAAGATTAATTTTTAAAAGCAGCAAACTGGTCCCTGCTTTATGCATCAAATTCATGCGATTATACGTATAAAATCAATTCATATCTGATTAACCATGAAACGTCTCGTAGTTTTACTGCTTACTTTTGCACCTTTGCTGTCAAACGGACAACCATTCAACCTCGGAATCAGAGCCGGCATGAACTCCAATATGCTTATTACCAGCAGCGAATACTTTAAAAGCGGAGATAGCCGTTTTGGGTTTGCAGGTGGATTATTTTTCAAAATCCAGTCAAAACATTTATGGTTTCAACCTGAGTTAATCTGTTCACATAAAAGTGGGCTGTTTTCCTTCTCAATACTGAATGATAATGTTGATACTTTTATTTATGCAAGTCTTACAAATTTCGACATTCCCCTGTTATTTGGTATTCAGTTTGGCAATACAATCAAATTAGGAACAGGGCCTGTCTTGACATACCCTTTACGTGAAAAGGTAAGTTTTAATTCAACTGTAAGCCATCATAATATTAATATCGACAAAACAATATTCAAGAAAGCAACCTACTCGTGGCAGTTCAAAATAGCTTTTGAATATAAGAGGTATCTGTTTGATGTAAGGTATGAATTAGGGATAGAAAAACTAAATCAAAAAATAGACCTCCCAAACCAGTCAGCCAGTCTTGATCCGGTAATCCATTCGCGAACCTGGCAGTTTACAGTAGGCTACTTCTTTATAAATCCGGATTAACCTTCAAATTCCGGAACAACACCCTGTTCTATCCATCTTGTTATCCTTTCTGAATCCGGCCTTTCTCTGGAATAGGCAATGCCAATAAGTTTTCCTTCTTCACTTATCAGGTATTTCTGGAAATTCCATTTTACACCTGAATCTGCAACCCCGTTCAGATCTTTTCTGGTAAGCCAGGAATAGAGTGGATGGATATCCTCACCCTTGACCGAAATTTTTGACATCATTGGAAAGGTGACGTTGAATTGCGATGTGCAAAATTCCTTTATTTCCAGATCAGTACCCGGTTCCTGTGACATGAAATTATTTGCCGGAAAGCCTATGATCACAAAACCCTTACCCCTATATTTTTCGTAAAGTGATTGCAACTGCTCATATTGTGGAGTAAACCCACATTTTGAAGCGACATTGACAATCATCAGCTTTTTGCCTTTCATGTCTGCCATACTGAACTTATTACCATCTATATCAGTTATATCAAAAGAATAAAAGTCTTTACTTACAGTAACATTACCGGCGGAAGCAGCAGATTTTTTACCCGAACCACAAGAGATAGCAGCAATCGCGATAATAATAAACGACAAGAATATCAGAGCAATCTTTTTCATAGATATCAGTTTTAGTTAATAATCAGTAAAACACAATTTAAGCCATAAAGTTCAGGCAATCTTTTAAAAAACCTGAGATGTATTTGCCATTTTTAATAAGTTTACGAAAACACGGATTTTTGCTTTACCGTGAATTTCCGCAGAGATTTCGCTGATAGGCACCGAGATAATAATAAAAAGAAAAATTTGTATGTTCGTGCTCGAAATTAATTTCAACATAAGAACATAACATTATTATCAATTTTGAACAAAACACAATATGATTCGATCAGTTATTTTCTGGATTATCTCCATTATACTTGCAGGGGGTATTGCTGTGTATCAGAGGGCAACAGGGCCAACCTATCCTGTAAAAGGCGAGGTCACGATAGGCGAAGAAGTTGTAAATTATAAACTAATACGCACCTGGGGTAAGGAGAGTGATGCTAAAATAGTCATACCAGTAAGGAATCAGTCTGTTATCGGGGTTTTTAGTTACGTGAGATACAATAGTCACGACAGTTGGACGACGACTGGCATGGAACAGACCAATGAAGGTTTGGTAGCAGTTATACCACAACAGCCTCCTGCGGGTAAAATTAGTTATGAGATATTCCTGTATCACAACAATGATGAGGTCAGCCTGACATCAGAACCTGTGGTCATCAGGTTTAAGGGGGTTGTGCCGGATTGGGTCACAATCCTTCATATAATCTTTATTTTTCTTGCCTTCATTTTCTCCATGAGAACCGGCATGGAAGCACTGGTAAAAGGCAGATACACCTTTGCCTACACTATCCTCACATTGGTTTTTCTTATTGTTGGAGGTCTGATACTTGGGCCTCTAATGCAGAAATACGCATTCGGCGCTTATTGGACTGGTTGGCCACTTGGGCATGATCTCACCGACAATAAAACTGCTGTTGCAGCATTATTCTGGCTTGCAGCCCTTTTCATACAAATCAGAAACAGGAAATACAAGCAATGGGCTGCTATTGCCTCAATTGTTCTAATGCTGGTCTATCTTATCCCTCATTCATTGCTTGGATCAGAGCTTGACTACACCTCAGAAGAGCAGGATTTGACAGAAAACACCCGATGAAAGCAGGAAACTGATCAAATGATTGTATATTTGCTTTGCCGATTCAATAAATCAAAATCTGTGACCTGAAGAATCATGGCAATAATACAATATAACAATAGTCTTATTCCCGAAGAAGACCTTGTGCTTAGCTCGGGAAACCGGGGTTTTTTCTATGGCGACGGATTCTTCGAAACCATACGTTTGATGGATGGATCTCCACTCTGGATAGAAGATCACCTTGACCGGATGAACCGAACCTTTACCTTTCTTAATATAACACCACCATTTTCTCTTGAATATGAAGTAATACGAACTCTGATTGCAGCAGTAGCGCAGGCAAACCGTATCGACAAAGGAGCACGTGTAAGGATCACTTTTTTCAGGGATTCAGATGGGCTTTACACACCTAAGTCTGATAAATGCAGCTTCATTATTCAATGCAGCCCTGTTGAAGAGAACAGATATGAGCTTAACAGAAAAGGGCTGCATGTTACGATATACAATCAGAATTTCAAATCCGCCCTTCCATTGGCTTCGCTCAAAACTCTCAACTCTTTGATTTACGTTCTTGCAGGGATTTATGCACGAAATCAAAGTTGTGATGATGCATTTTTAATCAATGACCAGGAAAATATTATCGAAACAACATCTTCAAATATCTTTATTGTTAAACAGGATGAGATTTCCACACCCGGACTTGACGAGGGGTGTATTCCAGGTGTGATGAGGCGAAATCTCCTGAAGATCATCGAAAACAAAACCGAATATCATCTAAAAAGGGGCAATATAAACTTCAAGGATATAATTGAGGCAGACGAAATATTCCTGACCAATGCCATAAGAGGAATCCAATGGGTGGCTGGAGTTCGTGAAAAACGTTATTATCACGATACTGCATCTCATCTTGTTTCTCTTCTAAACGAGTATTGCTCAGGATGATAGTATTTCAGGCTATTTTCTCCCGTGCAGCCCGCATTCCCTTGTTTCAGGATTTTCCCACCACCACCTTCCGGCTCTTGGACCCTCACCCCGTTCAACTGCCCTTGTGCAAGGTTGGCAACCTATGCTCGGATAGCCCTTGTCGTGCATATAATTGTAAGGAATGTTATTGTCGGCAATATAAGTTCTGACCTCCTGTTCTGACCAGTCAATGATAGGATTCAGCTTTATCAGCCTGTTGTCATTATCCCATTCAACAGCTCTTATATCTGTCCGGGTCACAGATTGTTCCCTCCTCAATCCGCAGATCCATACCTCCAGGCCTGCAAATGCTCTTCGCAAAGGCTCAACCTTTCGGATATGACAGCACATCTTACGCTTCTCAATACTGTCATAAAAAAGATTTATGCCGTTTTTATTCACCATATCTTCCACTTCATTGCTCTCCGGGAAATATATCTTCAAAGAGGTATTGTACCTGGAATTTGTCCTTGCTATTAGATCATATATCTCCGGGAAAAGCCTGCCCGTATCAAGGGTAAATATTGTAGCTTCCGGATCAATATACAGGATCATGTGAGTAAGTAACTGATCCTCCAAAGATAAGCTGGACGATAAAGCTATCCTGCCCTTGAAGGTGTTGAGGAAATATTGAAGCAATTCCTCAGGAGTACTGTTGCTAAACCTGATATTCAGTTCGTCTGTTATTTTGCTTGCGTCCATAGTGTTCTCTGAACATTGGTTTATCAGTCAATAAAAATGTCACTCAGAAGGAAAGAATCTCCGGCAACAATTCCTTTTTCACCCATTACAAGCCGGCATGCTTCATTATCAAAATCGTGTTCAAATACCAGTATATGGTTTTCGGCAAAAGCTTTGTTTAGAAATTCCTCTTTTTCTTTAAGAGCAACAAGTGGCTGAATATCGACACTTGCCAGATAAGGAATTGGAATATGAGACTTGCTTGGGATAAAATCAGCAAGAAAAGTTACCACACCATGGCCGGTTCGGATCATTGGTACCATCATGCCGGTAGTATGTCCATTGCACAACATAATCTCAATGCCAGGTAAAACTTCTGATGATTCTGAAACAAGCTTCAACTTACCGGCGTCATGTATTGGCATATAATTGTCGGTAAAAAAGCTTGCTGCTTCACGGGGATTGGGGTCATTTGCCCATTTGAACTGCTGTTCCGATAACCAGTGTGTGGCATTGGGGAATACCGGTTTAAGCTGTCCTTCATCGCATACAACAGCACCTCCGACATGGTCATCATGAAGATGTGTCAGAATTACATCAGTCACATCCTCAGGTCTGTAACCCAGGTCAGGCAGTAATTCACTCAAAGACCTGCGATCAAAAATATATTTGTATCTGTAATATTTTTCATCGCGTTTATTCCCGAAACCTGTGTCAATAATCACAATACGGTCTCCTGTTTCCACCAGCAGGATCCTGTTTTTAATAGGAATTAGGTTGTTATCGTCGGCATTGTGATACTTACCCCAGATGGTTCTTGGAACAACTCCGAAGGCAACTCCGCCATCCATATGCCATGATTCCGGTCTTAAAGATTTGATTTTCATATTATAGTAGCTGCTTTTAAAATTTTCCGTCAACCTTTGAATTTTAATCTTGTTATTTGATCAACAAAGATGAAAAAAAAGAGTTTGGTGCAACAACATATTTATTAAAGCATATTAATTATCTTTGCACGTTCTACGATCAGCACCAATGGCAATGCTGACCATCATTAAACATTAAACAAAACAATTCAAAGAGTTACTATTATGAAAAGAAGTATTTTGTTAATGATTGTCATGACAGTTGGTTTGGCATTTAGTTATTCCCAGACAAAAGGACCTGAAATTAAATTTGACAACATTGAACACGACTATGGAAAGATCCTTGAGAATGGCGGGAAAGCAAACCACATTTTCTGGTTCACAAACACAGGTGATGAGGATCTGATTCTGACGCGGGTACAACCGGGATGTGGATGCACTGCTTCCGACTGGACCAAGACGCCGGTTGCTCCGGGTGACAAAGGGATGGTATCTGCTGCATACGATCCATTAGGACGGCCAGGGCCTTTCAGGAAAAGTATTATGGTAGTATCAAATTCAAAGACCAGCGGAACATTGTCCCTGTTTATTAAAGGTGATGTCACTCCACGTACAAAAGACTATACTGACACATTCAGGGTTCATCTGGGTGACCTTCTGATCGAACGCAACAATCCTGTCTTTCATAGCCTGAAACATGATGAGATTCGAAATGACACCATCAGGTTTTATAATAAAAGTGACATGGAGATGCAGTTGAGCATAAAGGACATGCCCTTACATATCAATGCAACTTTGTCGACATCAAAGATAAAACCCGCTGAACGCGGTTTCGTTGTTCTCAGATACAATGCCGGTCTGGTAAAAGAAGCAGGAAACAGAAACGACCGCATCACTATCCAGACCAACGATCCAAAACAGGAACAGAAAATTTTATTTATTACTGCTGATATTCTTGAGAAACCGGTTGAACTTACACCTGAAATGCGATTCCCATTTAGAATGGGCAATATTCTTACAACCAGAAATGGAGTTTCATTTGCAAACATACTCAACACAGAGTCCCGTATAGATTCATTACAATTATATAATGATGCACAAATAGCAATAAAGATCGATTATCAAAAACCTGCCAAACATCTCAAAGCTTCTTTATCGTCCAACCTGATACCTCCCGGCAAGACAGTAACCCTATATATCACATTTGATGCCTCAAAGGTTGATGGTTTTGGGCAAATGTTCGGCGACAGGCTTATGTTGCAAACCGACGACACAGTCCAGCCACTGAAGATTATTTACATATCTGCAGTTGTGAAGGAGGATTTCTCGAAGCTTACGCCGTCACAACTTGCAAATGCACCAGTGATCGAATTCGAAAACAAAGAATTCGATTTCGGCACAAAACCTTCCGGCGACAAGATACCTCACTCATTTGTTTTCAAAAACACAGGGAAAAGCGACCTTGTGATAAGAAAAGTTAATGCAAGCTGCGGTTGCACAGCGACCAACCCGGAAAAAACCATTATTAAACCCGGTGAATCCAGTAAAATAGACACCTCGTTCGACACTAAAGGGAGATCAGGCGATCAGATTAAAACCATAACTGTTGTTACCAACGACCCGAAAAATCCGGAAGTTATGCTTCAGATTAAGGGCAAACTTGAGTAATACGGAAATAATTGATTCATGTTACAAAGGTTGAGGTTAAGGTTGAGGTTGAGGTTGAGATATTTTATCTCATTCACTGCATTCTTTGCATTGATTCAAATAGTTACCCAGGCACAATCAGGAAACAGTGTACTTAAACCTGCCGAAGATTACACATATATTGACGGCCATCTTAAATTCACCTCCTGGCATCAACTCTTCAGCAACCTGAAGATGAATGAAGTGCACACAGATACAATATTTATCTTCAACGACTGGGAAAGCAGTATGCAGATAAGCTTCAATCAACTGCCTCCATTTATCAGTATCATTCCGAAGCCTTCAATTATTCCGCCGAAAGAGGGAGGTTTTTTACTGGTAACCTACGATGCAGCAAAACGTAATGATCTGGAATTAGTGATGGACAGGATCGAAATGATAACCAACGATACTCTTAACCCGGTAAAGAACCTTGATTTCGTTACGGTTATTTATGAAGACTTCAGCCGATATTCTCTACGTGACCTGCGCAACTCACCTGTTGGAAAACTTGACACCAACAACTACGATTTTGGCACAACCGAACAAGGATCAATTGTAAGGTACAACCTGATGGTGAGCAATGTTGGAAAAGACACATTGCATCTCAGAAAAATTAAAAGCACATGTGGATGTACTACAGGTGAACCGGATAAAAGAACTCTCCTGCCAGGAGAAAGCACCAGGATGCAGGTGTCTTTCAATACTTTCGGAAGAACAGGATTTCACTCAAAATCTGTAACCATCATCACCAACGACCCTGAGAACTCCCATCTGATATTCAATATCGGAGGAAATATAGAACGTTGAATCAGGTTATCCGATCTGAAATATACTGCTGAAAACAAACTGCCCGGTTTCTTTTCTCAACCTGGGATTTTCAGCACGTTCGCGAAATGAATCAGCAACATTTTCAAGAGCGTCAGCATAGCCAAAAGCAATTACCGAAACCGGCGAATAACCTGAAGGTATATTTAGCAGGTCAATAGCTCTTTTACTGTCGAAGCCTCCCATTTGATGGGCCTGAACACCCATTGATGCAGCCTGAACAATCATCTGCGAAACAGACTGGCCGGTGTCGTACCATGCATAATTGTTGTGTTTGCCAGTAGCTGCAAGATTTTCAGATGCTATTGCCACAACAAGCATAGATGCCTCACGGGCCCACTTCTGATTGTATTCGTTTAACGCTGACAATATCCGGTTGAAGCCCTCTTTGTCAGTGTTATCAGCATATACATATCTCCATGGCTGCTCATTGTAACTTGAAGGGGCCCATCTTGCCGCCTCAAATATGAGATTTCTTTCTTCTTTTGATATTTTCTTCCCTTCGATGAACTTCATAGGGCTAAATCTGGATGATAATGGTTCTATCAGCTTCATGATTGTTTTGTTTAATTGTTGTTCTGTTCTATTAAACAAAATAAATTGCATTTGGTTTTAAAAATGATAAATACAAAATTAGTTTCGTTGGGATCAATAGACAATTCAATATGTATAGTCAATATTTGAGGCCACTCCAAAAGCTCTATAAACCGCAAAGTGCTCTTAGGTTGCGCAAACTAAGAAAAGAAATGCTTTTTATCATTTTGGCAATAAATTGATTAGCATTCAAAATGAGATCTTTGCGACCTCTGCGAAAATCTTAGCGATCTCTGCGATTAAATTATTCATTATTATAAATCGTCAATGTTTAATGTTATTCTCTTTTCGGAGTGGACTCATATTTTCAGTCTTAAGTTTTCTTATAAAAATAGCCACGGATTCACAAATAAATGTTTATAGGATATACTGTTTGCGAATTTATGGTTGGTTTAAGGTCAGGTTTTCATATCCAGATTCAGGTAATTTATTCTTCCAATCACAACTCATAACCTATAACTTATAACTCCTGAATCCCTCTGTGTAATAAAAATTCCTGAACAATTCAGGAACCGTTTAAATATTTGCACCAAATAATTAACAAATAATTCAGGTTGATTTACTCTGACATAAATTTTTAATATAACTATAAATAATATGTATATACATTCTATTCTATTGATTAAAGGTGAATTTCATGATAAATTTCAGAGTTTTTTTAACCCAATAAAACTCCCGGAATTTTAACAAAATTTTCTTCTGCAGCTATGGTTTTTTAATATTCTTTGAATTATCTTTGTGAGGTTCTTGGCATAACCACCCGTTAGTTTAATAATGATATTAATTTACAGATAAAATCATAACCGAATGGAAAAGCTCTTCCTTTCCCTAAGATTTATTGTCATTGGCCTGATGATTTCCATGGCAATAGAAAGCAGCGCATGTATTTACACGTTCAAACTGTATGATTCATACGGTGACGGCTGGAACGGTGGGTACATCAATATTAAAGTGAATGGTGTAACAGTTGCATCAAATCTGACTTTGCCCAGTGGTTCAGGACCATTTATTTACACCCTTGACCTGAATAGTGGCGATGTTGTTTCCACGGACTATTATACCGGAAGCTGGCCGGATGAGAATTATTATGAGGTTTACAGCCAAAACAATCAGTTTATTATTAGGGATGGTTGCACAAATAGCTCTTGTCAGCCTTTGGGTGGCAACCTGTTTGTGGCTGCCTGCCCCGACAAGGATGTTGGGATGCTGTATGTTATTTCACCTGTAACCGGATGTGGTTTAACTTCAGCAGATTCTGTAAAGGTAGCTGTTGTGAACAGCGGAACTCTTACTGTCGACACATTGTACCTTTCATATTCAACCAACGGCGGATTGACATTTGTCAACGACACAATTATCCAAACCTTGCTCCCGGGCGACTCACTGATATACACATTTCCCCAGACCGTTAATCTTAGCGCTTTAGGTGACTACAACTGCATCTTTACGGCAACCACTCCCGGTGACCAGTTTACCGGAAACGACATCTTGCAGACTACTGTAAAACATCTGAGTTTTTTCTCCACATTCCCATATTTTCAGAATTTCGAATCGGGTAATGGCGGCTGGTATTCAGGTGGTATAAATTCGAGCTGGGCATTTGGAACACCAAACAGCTGGACAATAAATACGGCAGCTTCAGGTAGCACTGCCTGGATGACAAACCTCACGGGAGGGTACAATAACAATGAAGCCAGTTATGTGATGAGCCCCTGTTTCGACTTCACCGGATTAACAAATATTGTTTTTGAGATGAAGGTGAATTATGAAACCTACTGGGATGACGGGGCTGCCGTTCAATACACAACGGATGGTATAAACTGGATTAAGCTCGGTGATTTCCAGGATCCTGGAATGTGGTATAATAACAGTTATATTCAAGGGTTGATGAACGGATTCAATTCAACTTCAGGTTGGAATCAAACCTCAAACGGATGGATAACGGTAAGCCATTTTCTGCCCCAAAGCCTTGCAGGTCAGCCTAGCGTAAGGTTTAGGATAATCTTCGGTGCCACACAATACCATTACAACAATTATGACGGCTTCGCTTTTGATGATGTGCGCATTTATCAGCCACCTCCAATGACTTTGTCATTCGTATCAGGATACCAGGACAACTTTAATGTAGTAGGAAAAGGAACTCTGAACCGCGAGATCATTTATTTCAATGTTTCAACCATTAGTTCAACAAATCCTTTGGCAGTAACTGATATCCGTTTTAACACAACCGGCACTTCAAACACTGCAGATATTGCTATGGCAAGGGTCTTATACACAAACGGAATTGTTAACTACACTCAGTTCGGTCAGGATATAAAACCATTAAGTCCATTCGGATTTCAGGATACCCTTTTGTTATCAGAGGGTGACAATTATTTTGTATTGGTTTACGATGTAGCAGTGAATGCAACAACAGGAAACTTTCTGGATGCAGAGATAGATTCGATAAAGATAGGAGGAGTCTGGTATGTTCCAACCAATAACAACCCTCAGGGAAACAGGCAGATATTGCCTGCCATGAATGGCACCTATGTTGTTAACCAGCTCGGAGGAGCTGATTACACCAGCCTGGCTGCTGCTGTCAATGACCTCAACATGCGTGGGGTTAACGGGCCTGTTATAATCGATATGGTCCCCGGGGTTTATAACGAAAAAATAACATTTGACCAGGTTTTTGGTGCTTCTTCGGCAAATACCATTACCATCAAATCAACCACCAACGACAGTTCTGACGTTACAATACAGGACAGTGCAATAAACCCGAATGAGAACTGGGTACTCAGGTTTCTCAATGCTTCAAATTTTATCGTAAAACATTTACATATAAAACCTATTTCAAATGATTTTGGCCGGGCGATATTTGTTGGTGGATCATGTAACAATCTTAAATTCCTGAACAATTTCCTTGAAGGTAACGCAAACGTTCAATATTCAGATAACTGGCATGCAATATTTTATGTTGAAGGAACCACATCAGACCTTATTGTCCAGAACAATCGTTTCCTGAACGGAAGCTACGGATTGTTACATGATTCATGGCAAAACCAGTCACAAATTACCAATATTTCATTCAACCGGTTTCAAAACCAGTATGCCTACGGAATCTACATCGAGAACCAATTCCGGCCTGTTATCCATAAAAACATTATTGAGTCTGGACTTTTATACAATTACTATTATGGAATTAATGCTTACAATCTTTCTGATTCATTCAGGATCACTGCAAATAAGATCCATCTGTTCACCACCGGACGTGGATTGTATCTGGCTTACAGCTACGGAGAACTGAGCCGGCCGGGGATGATTGCCAACAACTTCATTACCGGCAATCAGGTAAGTTCAAATTTTTTTCTGAGCGGCATCCATCTTTACAGCAACAATAATTATCTTGTTGTTTTCAACAGTGTAAATATTTATGGCCAGAGCTCACAAAACTCCTACGCACTGACATCTGAAGGATCAGAATTTAACCTTGGCATTTTCAACAATGCTCTTGTAAATCTTGCAGGTGGCGGTTATGTGATAAGCATTACAGATATGAACAGCGTTTTTTCCAATTACAACAATTTCCATTATGCAGGTCCTAACTTTGGCCGCTATAATAACATCAGTGTTCCAGACCTTCTTTCGTGGCAAACCGGAACAGGATTCGATACAAACTCTTTTGTTGGAAATCCGGTATTTTTCTCCAACACTGATCTGCACACCTTTTCAGCCCAACTTAATGGCAAAGCAATTCCTATTGCAGCAATATTAACTGATATTGACGAAAATCCCAGAGATCTGGTAAATCCTGACATAGGAGCAGACGAGTTCGATCTTCCTGCCCATGAGGCATCATTCGAAGGTTTTACAACTCCTGTCGGAGCCTGTGGCCTTGGGCTTGAAGATGTAATCATCAGAATTGCGAACAATGGAACTGCTGCTATCAGCGGAGGGCTTACTGCCTACTATCAAATAACCGGCTCAACGGTTGTCAGCCAGGCAGTTACAAACACTATTCTACCCGGTGACACATTGGATTTTACTTTTTCAACCAAGGGTAATTTTACAGCTGTTGCAAGTGATACGACATTTGAGATTAAAGGATATATTTCCCTTACCGGTGATCCTCTGCAACTAAACGATACCGGCTTTACCACAGTGGAGTCGGGATATCTTAATCCCAACCCGGTTCCTAACCACGTAACAATCAATTACGGAAACAGTGCTGTATTGTCCGTTTCCGGCCCCGGGTTAAAAAGGTGGTATGAAAATCCATCTGACACAATGCACATCCATACAGGCGACACACTTATTACACCCGTGTTATATGACACAACTTCATATTATGCAGAATCGTGGACCACTACCCAGTCAACAGCCATATTCAATTCTCCTCTTGGCTTTACAGGATCCACCAGTTGCAGTGGTGGTTTTATGATTGATATAATGGCATTGAATGAAAACATAACAATCAACGCTTTTGACCTGCATTGTTACAATACAGGCAGCCAAACAGTTAATGTATATTTCAAACCCGGAAGCTGGGTTGGTAATGCAACCAATCAGGCAGCCTGGACTCTGAATGGAACCTACGTTATAAATGGACAGGGATCAGGGCTTCCATCATTTCTGGCAATAACTCCACAAACAATCCCTTCAGGTCAAACCTATTCTGTTTATCTCCAGGTTTACCAACGATATTCTTCTCTTGGAACAAATTTAACGTACACCGGGAATGACATCTCTATTTATACCGGCATGGCACATTGCTCCAACTGGGATGGCTGTTGTTCTCCACGGGGGTGGAATGGAAACATTTATTATACAAAAGGGGATGTCGGATGTCCTACTGACAGGGTAGAAGTAACGGCAAATGTAGCTGCGTTTCCTGCCAATGATGCCGGTATAGTAGAGATAATACAACCTGTTGGTCAGATTCAGGCCGGAAACTTACAGAATGTAGAAGTGATGCTAAAGAACTACGGTCTTAGCAACCTTACAGGTGTTACAATAGCCTGGAAACTTAACAACGTTTCACAAACCCCATTCACATGGGCTGGCAATCTGTCTCACGGCAGTTCAATACCTGTTACCATAGCATCAATGCCATTTTCGGCAGGCAATAACTGTATTGAAGCCTGGACACAACTGCCAAACGGTCAGCCAGATGTATATAATCTAAATGACACTGCCAACGAGTGTTTTAATGCATGTTTATCCGGATTGTACACTATAGGGCCGGTTGGATCAGGTACATTTGACTTCAACTCATTTAACTCAGCAGTTTATACCCTGGTTGCCGGAGGAGTTTGCGGACCGGTAATTTTTGATGTTTATCCGGGTACTTATCAGGAACAGGTAACCATCCCGGCGATACCAGGAGCCTCGGCAACAAATACTGTTTTATTCAGAGGTTCAACCTCAGACAGCAGCGCTGTAATATTGCAAGTTGCAGCCACTTCAAGCACTGCAAACTGGGTAATCAGACTTAACGGCACTTCAAATATCACCTTTAAGCACATGACTATCAGAGCAACAGGCACATCATACGGCTATGTTGTTGAATATATTAATGGGACAAACAATACAGCATTTACCAATTGTATTGTAGCTACAAACAACACTTATACCTCATCATATTTTGTATGTTTTTATAGTGGAAATAATTATTCCAACAACAACATTTCAATCACAAACAATGTGGTCGACGGTGGCTACTACAGTATCTATATATCAAATGGCTACAACAACCAAACAGTTGGTCTTACTATCAAAAACAATATTATATCGAACTATTGGTATTATGGTTTACTCATCCAATATGTAAACAATATTTATATTGAAGGGAATACAATTACCAACAGGCCCGGCGAAACTACAGTCTATCCTGTTTACATAGGCACCAGTTATACGGCAGGTGTTATTACAGGCAACCGTATTTTGTCTTTTAACAACGGTAATAATTACGGCCTCTATTTATCCAACTGCGAGGGGAGCTCTTCCCAATACTGGCTTATTTCGAACAATTACATAAGTCAACAGAGTCAACAGGGATATTCTTCAGGAGCCGTTTATGGAATGTTCATAGATAATTGTTATTATACAAACTTTTACAACAATTCTATCAGCATTTATGGTGGAAATGCAACTCAGGGTTCGGCATTTGCCCTATATGACGGTTATAACATAAATATTCTGAATAATATCTTTGCGAATTTCAACGGAGGGTATGCCTATTACATTTATAATTCAAACCCGGTTTCCATTTCCGACTATAATAACATTTATTCTACAGGCAGCAATCCTGCTTACTGGAATATAAATTTCAATACCATTGACCAGTTAAGAAATTATTCCGGAAAAGATTTAGCCTCTGTCAGCTTACTGCCTCCTTTCACTTCACAGCAAAACCTTGACCTCACCAACACGACCTTATCAGGAAGAGCTTTGCCATTGCAACAGGTACCATTTGATATTCACGGCACACCGCGCACCCAGTACCCTACTATTGGCGCTCATGAATTTCCCCTGGCATCCAAAGATGCGGGTGTGATCGCAATCCTGGTACCCGATCAGCAGACGAACTATGTTGAAGATGACACCATATATGTAAAAGTTATTATTAAGAACTTTGGAATTGACACTCTTTTTACATGTACTGTAAGTCACAGGGTTAATAATGGAACTCCTGTGAATGCACCTTATAATGGAAGTATACCTGTACTGGGAACAGATACAATGAACCTGCCTGTTTACACCACACCGGCAGGGAATACTATAATCTGTGCCTTCACAACAATGGCAGGAGATATCAATACTTTTAACGACACAACCTGCACAAGCTATTTTGCAACTGCCAAATTCGATGCTGAACTTACCCGTATCTCACCTTTTATGGAAGGATGTGGCCTTGGACTGGATACTGTCAGGGTTATCGTTACCAATGTAGGTGCATTTACCATTCCATCAGGTTTTACATGCTCCTTCAAATTACAAAATGCTGCAACAACTGTTACAGAAACCGTTACCAGCCAGATTTTACCTGGAGACTCCCTGTTGTTTACTTTCAACAACCTTGCTGATTTCTCAACAAATGTGGATACAGTCTACAACCTGATTGCATGGGTTACCGTTCCAAATGATCCAATTGAACAAAATGACAGTAACTTTGCCAGTATCAGTTCCCAGGCAATACCCCCGGTACCTTTGGTTACATCACCTGTAACCACTAACTACGGAAGCAGTACACTCCTTACTGCTACATCCAGCCCATATATAATAACATGGTATGATTCCGACACCTCTTCAAATTTTGTTGGCAAAGGATTTACCTTCCAGACTCCTGTTCTCTATGACACTACCACATATTGGCTGAATTCGAGCTCTTCCTATGGTTCGATTCTCACGATAGGCACCGGCACAATAGTCAATTCAAGTACCAGTCTTCCAACACCTTATGGAAACTGGTACTGGGGAGCTAAAAATCAGTTCCTGCTGACAGCATCAGAACTTGTTGCCCTGGGCATGAAGGCAGGTAACATTAAATCGATCGCCTTTGATGTTGCAAATGTTAATTCTTGTCCTCCTTTAAACAATTTTGTTATCCTAATTGGAAACACCAGTGCAGGATCTCTCACATCAGTATGGCAACAGGGGCTCACGCAGGTTTATCATTCTTCATCGCATCAACCCATCACAGGCTGGAACACTTATATTTTCCAGACACCTTACTACTGGGATGGTTCCAGCAATATTGTGATAGAAACTTGTTTTAATAATCTATCCTACGTCAGTGGCGGAAATGCGTCAGTAAGTCAGACATCAACAAGTTTTGCTTCTTCAGCCTATTATGCAAATGATGTAAACGGAGTGTGCAGTTCACCTGGTTCAGGAAGCACAATTAACCAGCGTCCAAATATCAGATTCGACAGCTACGAGGAGGGATGTTCAAGCAACAGGGTTCCTGTAGTTGTTAATGTTACTGCTTTCCCCGGTGTAGATGCAGGCATAACCCAAATAGTAAATCCTGTAAGTCAGGTTGTTGCTGGCTCTTTGCAAGAGATTAAAGTTGAGCTCAGGAACTTTGGCACCAACAACTTACAGAATGTAAATATTTCCTGGTCGCTTAATGGTGTTGTTCAGAAGACATATCCATGGACAGGATCACTGCCTCATCAGGGGATGGTAACTGTTGTTA
Organism: uncultured Lentimicrobiaceae bacterium; assembly: GCA_964469215.1. Lineage (GTDB taxonomy): Bacteria > Bacteroidota > Bacteroidia > Bacteroidales > SKPS01 > SKPS01. The sequence goes on along the minus strand of CAYXYB010000010.1, from coordinate 47,133 downwards.
TTGACACAGTCAATTTTCCCGGTGGATTGCATTGCATCAAAGCCTGGACCAGCCAACCCAACGGTGTTCCTGACAACTTCAATCTTAATGACACATCAGCTACCGTCTGTTTCAGTGCATGCATGTCAGGGGTTTATACCATTGGCCCTGCAGCATCGGGCACTTTTGACTTCAACTCTTTCGGAGACGCAATTGCAGCAATGAATGCAGGTGGTATCTGCGGCCCGATTGTAATGAACGTGCATCCCGGAACATATAATGAACAACTTACGATACCTGAAATCACCGGAGCTTCAGAAGTGAATACAATTACTTTTATTAGCTCAACAAACACAACCTCATCGGTTATAGTTCAATATTCCGCTTCATATGCTGCAAATTGGGTATTGAGATTTTCAGCAGCAAAACATGTGATTTTCAAACAAATTACATTAAAAGCATTAAACACTTCCTATGGCCGCATTGTGGAATTTATAAATTCCTGTCAGAACATTACTATTGACAGTTGCTATCTTGATGCCCCGGTTAATACCAGTAGCTATAACACTACTGTATATTCGGAATATGGCGCTGACTACAATATTACTATCAGCAACAGTACCTTAAAAGGTGGTTACTATAGTATTTATTACTATGCCAACTCATCAGCAAAAAAGAATAGGTTTACCCTACTAAACAACAATATAATAGATTATTATTACTACGGTATTTACACCTATTATACGGACTCTCTGCATTTTGAGGGCAATTTTGTGCAAAACGCAACCAATTCTGCAACGGTTTATCCGTTTTATATTGGGTACACCACCGGACACGGTGTTATAAGCAGAAACAGAGTCATTTCTACAGGCTCAGGAACAAATTATGGCCTGTATATTGCTTACAAGCAGTCTTCTTCAGTGATTCCTCTGCTAATCAGCAACAACTTCATCAGTCAATCCGGGAATCCTACCGGTACTGTTTACGGAGTATATCTTGTTTCCTGTTATTATATTAATTTTTATAATAACTCTGTTCATATTACAGGAGGTTCTGCCTCAAGCGGAAGAACACTATATGTTTCATCAGGATCACAAATAAATGTGGTCAATAATATTTTGTCCAACATCAATGGTGGTTATGCTTATTATACCAGTTCCACATCAGCAATAAATACAAGCAACTATAACAACTTATACACAACCGGGGTTAATATTGCATACTGGGGAGGAGTGCGAACCACTCTGGCAGCTCTGAAGTCTTACAGCGGTAAAGATGGCAATTCACAAAATATCATACCTCCATTTACATCAAATCACAACCTTGCATTAAACAACACCATCTTATCAGGCCTGGCAACACCTCTTGCTGCAGTTACGAATGACTTTTTCGGAAATCCGAGATCTGCAAACCCAACAATTGGTGCACATGAAATTCCCTTATTGCCTGAAGATGCGGGGATTGTTGCTATAACTCTTCCGGATGGCATGACCTCTTTCATGGAGGGTGACACCGTTGACGTTAAGGTGGTTATTAAAAATTATGGAACTAACACACTATACAATATTCCTGTCAATTATTCCATAAATCAAGGTTTGCCAATTACTGCCACATATACCGGGACTATTCCGCCTCTCATGACAGATACATTTAACATGCCTTCATTTATCACCCCTGCAGGCAACTCAGTGATTTGTGCGTATACCAACCTTGCCGGTGACATATATTATTTCAACGATACAACATGCAAAGGGCATTATGCCATATCGAACATTGACGGCACTCTTGTTGAGATCCATCCGTTTGACGAAGGGTGTGCCCTGGGATTGGACACAGTGAAGATCACAATTGCCAATATTGCGCCCAGCATTATTCCTGCCGGTTTTACGGTGTCGTATCAAAGAACCGGGAAGGCAGTGGTAACTGAAACAGTAAACACTTCCATACCTACAGGTGATACCATAACATATGTATTCAATACTGTGGTGGATTTATCAACTACTATTGATACTACATGGGTAGTTAAGGCATGGCTCAATATTCCTGATGACAATATAGAGCTTAATGACACAAACCTCAGAACTGTGCTTTCATCTGCAGCTCCACCGCCACCCACGGTAACCTCACCCGTTTCGATACCATTTGGAACAAGTACAATTCTGGATGCAAACAGCACCCTACATACCGAATGGTATGCCAGCCAGCCGGCAACAGTACCAATAGCAACCGGCTCACTTTTCCAAACACCTCTTTTATATGACACTACCATCTATTGGGTTAATGTTACTTACGGTCAAAGTGCAATCCCGGGAATCGGTTACACTCCGGGGTTAAATATTGCCCCTCAGGCAATCGCTTCTGCCAGCATCTGCAACACCGGCCCGTGCAGTACTTTAAATGATCTGGACCTTGGCACCTGCGGAACCCAGCAGATGTGGATCTCGACATCCTCACCCCCATCCCAGGTACCTCATACAGACTGGATAAGTTTCGAATGGCCCTCACCTGTTGATATTGATGGTATGACAATACATCATGCCCAGGCGGATGCAAGATTTCTTACAGGAGCAACGCTTTATAAGTGGGAAAATGGAAACTGGGTTAGTTTCCATACATTCAGTAATTTACCGATGCAATGCGTTAATATTGTCCCTTTCCCTTTAGTTACTACTTCAAAATTAAGGATCACCTCATTCCAGATGACAGGAAATGGACAGGTTTCCAATCCAAATTTCAGAGAAATTGAGATCCATGAATTAACACCCAGCGGCTGCAGCAGTACCAGGGTACCGGTAGTTGTAAATGTAACCAATATTCCACCTTTGGGAAAACCATTGGTAACACCTGACTCGATACAACTGACAATATCCGGATGCAATGATACAGAAACGAGGAATTTAAGGGTAAGAAATATCGGGAATGCAGTTTTACAATATACGACATTCGGAGGGCCTCACGATAAAGATACTATTTCAACTAAATATTATAATAGCTCTGTTTATCCCGACACCACCAATCATCTTTTCAACACTTTGCCATCATCAATTGATTCCCTTTTCCTTGAAATAACAATAAACGGTTACTACAGTGTCTCAAACGCATATGCTTCGCTGATCGTTGACGGCACATTCATTGACATTATTCCTGACGGCAATATTGGATACGGGCAGGACATCACAGTGACGTATGGATTTGGAGGGGCACAACTTGCCAACTGGCTGCTCGATGGAGAGCTTCAGGTAAGGATTGGTAACTCAACAATTGTGTATCCATGGTATGGAACCAGGATGCACCGCGTTCGAGCATATACCAAGCCTGCACCCTGGGCAACAATGTCGCAGACTACAGGATCTATTGCCATCGGAGATTCTCTGGATATTCCTGTCCTCTTCTCTGCAGCAGGTATCAAACAGGGCGCATATTATTCAAACATACCAATTGCATTCAACCATCCGGGATATCCCTATGTAAAGATTCCGGTAAACATGACTCTGACAGGAAGCCCGGATCTTACCTCAGATCCATGCCTGATTTACACACCCATTTTCCAATATACATCTGTTACAGATTCCATTACGCTATACAACAATGGTTGTGCTCCGCTGATAATTTCAGACATCGAAAATTCTGATAATACGTTTACACCATTCTGGACACAGGTTGTAATTGATCCATTTGATTCCGCGGTACTTCCGGTTGTCTTCTCTCCCATGCTGCAGCAAACCTATTATGATACACTGGTAATAAAAAGCAATCTGTCTGACTATAAAATTTGTCTGCAGGGTACCGGGCAGAGCCCTCCCGTAATTGTTCTAAGTACCGACACCATCACAGCAACCCTGACAGGATGCAATGACACCCTAATTATACCTCTTACAATAAGCAATACAGGAGATCATGCGTTAATATGGACTGCGGCAACCGGCATGTCGACAGGTGACCAATTTGACTCTGGTCTAAACCCAAATATATGGCAATCTGTAACCGGTGCTCTTTCAGGATCATGCGGCAGTGTATCTCCCCCAAATGCGCTGTATTTCGATAATAACGGAACACGTCATGCATCCACATTTGCACTTAATCTGCTCGGAGGAGGCAATATAGAATTTGAACTTAAGATTGGCAGTGGTTCATATCCATGCGAGCAGGCAGATTATGGTGAAGATGTTGTTCTGGAATACAGCATAGACGGAGGCATAAATTGGGTTAATATAAATACTTATTTTACTGGCAGTTTCAATTCGTTCACCAGTGTAGTTGAACTTATACCTCCTCCGGCACGGACTCAATCAACCATCCTGAGATGGAGGCAACTGTCGCACAGTGGAAGCAGCTTTGACAACTGGTCTATTGATAACGTTTTAATATATAACACTATGCATTTCATCAGTGTCATTCCTGACACAGGCACTGTTGCCGCTCTTGGGCAGCAAGCAGTTCATTTAAAGGTAGATGCACAGAATGTTCCAGCCGGCAATTATTCAGGCAACATAATTTTCTATTCAAACGACCCGCTAACACCGGTTAAAAGCCTGCCTGTCAACATCAAGCTAATAGGAGCTCCCGACCTCAATATCCTTCCCACAACCTGCCTGGTGGCTGATTCCACAATGCAATGGACATCTTCAACAAAAACATTCACTATATTAAACGATGGATGTGACACATTAAAGATAACATCAATTTATACCGGCACACCTCATTACAATGCAGGAACCACCTCCATGCAACTGTTACCATTTCAGAACACTACCGTTAACCTTATTTTTCAGCCTCAGGCTACAGGCCAGATTGATGATACTGTATATATTACAAGCAATGACGGCGTTCATAAGCTTTGTGTCACTGGTTTCAGCCTGCCTGCACCTTCATTTGCCCTGAGCACAATCACCCTGACGGCAAATATCACCATCTGTAACGACTCACTGATCTTGCCTGTTACCGTCGCAAATCCGGGTTTAGCTGATCTTAACTGGACTATCGCATCTGTAACAAATCCCATCAATGGCTCTCCAATCCTATGGTTGACAGCTAATCCAACATCCGGAACCGTTATACCCTCAGGCATTAACAATATAAACTTAAAATTTAATGCGCTGGGAATGAAGAGCGGAAGCTATCCTGCCAAAATAAGACTAACATCCAACGATCCGTTAAAACAGGCCGATTCTATACTTTGTATGATGAACATTTCCGGAACACCTGATTTTAGATTGGATCAACCTGCTGCCTGCATTGATTTTGACACGCTTATTCAAGGCAATACTGCAAACAGGTTCATCAAAGTTTACAATGACGGATGCGACACACTTAAGGTTTACAGCATCACAAACACACTTGCACAATACCAGCTTTCAACTACGGCTATGACCATTCAGGCCGGCGATTCGGCTCAACTTGCCGTTACATTTATTCCAAATGCAGCACAATTGTTTAAAGACACAATCCATTTTACCGCTAATGATGGCAATCATCAGGTATGCATTACAGGAGTTGGTATTGATGCTCCTATCATCAGCGTCGCGCCTGTATCTCTGAGTGCCGGTTTCCAAAACTGCTCAGACTCTGTTGTTTTACCGGTGAAAATCTACAACAGTGGTATTGGTGACCTGAGATATAATATTGGAAGCATTTTTGGCGATTCATACCAACAGACCAGCACCAAATACTACACCACCTCGGGGGCTACAACAAATCACAACTTCACAAATGTTCCTGGTTACAGTGACTCGATTACGGTTATACTTACAATCAACGGTGATTTCAACAATAGCAGCAAATACTGCTGGCTTCATATCGAAGGCACTAATATTGGTATAGTACCTGACAATAATCTGCCAAACGGAACAGATATCGTAAACACTTACACTTTCACAGGTGCTCAGTTGCAATCATGGCTGAATGATGGTATCCTAGACATATCTGTTGTGAATACAGCAAGTGTAGCACATTGGTCCGGCCTTGTAAGCATGCATAAGGTTGAAATTATTATTCATGGTAACAAATGGATATCTGTAAATAAATATACTGACACTGTTCTTACTGGAGACTCAAGCACTGTAATGGTTACTCTCAGGACTGCAGGGTTAAAGAACGGAACATACTATTCAGCCATCAAAATTCTGTCAAATGATCCGGTAAATCCACAGCTTAACATCCCATGCACAGTAACCGTAAACGGTAATGCTTCGGTAGCATTTTCCGATCAATGTATCCATTTTGGCACTCTTATGCAGTTTGGTAGCAAAAAAGACACCGTTGAAGTTACAAACACTGGGTGTAATACATTGGTAATAAGCTCTATATATACTACTGTAGGGTATTTCACCCTTAGTGCTTCATACCTGATGATACCTCCCGGAACTTCAGCCTACCTGGTTGCTACCTTTAGTCCAACCACCACCGGTCAGTTTTCTGACAATATATATTTCTCGACTAATGTTGGCAATTACACGGTTTGCCTCACAGGCACCAGTGTTGATGCTTCTGTTCTGAGCGTACTGCCTGCTTCATTCGCAAAAACCATTACAGCCTGTAACGACACCATCACCGATAACCTGCAGGTTCAGAATCAGGGCACAGGAAATCTCACATACCAGGTTTACGGGGGCCGCGGATTATCAGGAGACAGCACAGTTCTTATTATCAGCGATGCCAATCCATGGAACCTGAATATCGAACAGTATATTCAGAACCAGTTCGGAATAGTACCTGATGTAATAACCAGCAGTCAGGTTGCAGCTGCCAACTTCGGTATATACGACATAATTATTACTGTGGGCAATCAGTCTACAACTTACTACAATGTGCTTACCGCACAGGTTGGAAAATTCACCTCTTTTGTTAATAGCGGAGGTATTATGTTGTACATGAATGCCAATTACTCTGTGAACTCCACCACAATAGCAGGAAATGTCAATGTGTTGTACGGTAATGTTGAGAATCAGAATATTATTGTTTCAGCTACTCATCCTATTGTTCAGGGGCTGAGCAATCCACTTGCAGGCAATAATGCCAATGCTTCCTACCTGGCCAATTTGCCCACCAATGCCAGGATAATTACCAGAACGAATATTTCATCTGTACCAACCACTGCTGAATACGAAATCGGCAGCGGACTGGTGATTGCAACAGGTATGTTGTGGGAGTATCATGCAGGATTAGGTACAACAACCTACAATACTTCAGCGATGCTTCACAATGCATTGTCTTATGCACTGAGTGTGATAGGAACCAGTCCGTCGTGGTTGAGTTTTGCATACACATCAGATACTCTATTTGGTGTGAGCAGTACAAATGTTACGGTCAAATTTAACTCTACGTCAATTCCCAATGGGGTTTATACATCCAACATCATAGTTTACTCCAATGATCCTGTAACTCCCCAGAAGCTAATCCCATGCACACTTACAGTAAATGGATCTGCAGAGCTTTCGACAAGCGCTGCATGCCTTGTGTACGACACTGTTGTTGAGGGCGCTACGGAAATAAGATATCTGAAGTTATACAATACCGGTTGTTCAAATCTTACTGTTACTTCGATTCAGAGTTTGAGCAGTGAATATGTTCCTGCAGGAGGTACAGGAACAATACCTTCCGGCGATTCTGCCATTTTGGCGGTAAGTTTCACACCTCTTGCAACCGGTCAGCGGAACAGCACTCTTAATGTGGTGACAAACGTAGGCACAACTCAGATCTGCCTTGAAGGGTTCAGTATCAACCCACCAGTAGTAAGTGTTGAACCTTCGTCATTTAATATTACCATAAATGGTTGCAAAGACACGGTTTCCCAGCAGTTAAAGCTGGTAAATACAGGCCTTGGAAGTGCGGTATACCATATTCTGGGATTATACGGAACAGACATAGACCAGTTGAGCACAAAGCAATTTGTTGTCAATGGAGCTGTGACAACACACACTTTCACAAATCTTCCTCCAAATGTTGACACTCTTCTTCTTGAGGTAACATTAAGCGGCGATTTCGACCAGGCAAACGAATTTGCATCCCTTAATATTGAAGGTACTAACATTGGGCAGATCAATGATGGGAATGTTGTTGCCGGCACTCTTATAACCGACCACTTTGGTTTTGGTGGCAGCCAGTTGAGTAATTGGCTCAGTGACGGACAGCTTGTTGTCTCGGTGCAGAATGAACCCACCGTTGATCATTGGACAGGTCTTAACAGCTTTCATAGAGTAAGGATTCGTGTTAATGGAAATCACTGGATTAACCTTCATCCATTGTCTGACACTATAGCTGCGAATGATTCATTAACACTGAGTGTTAATTTCTTCTCCACAAACATGAATGCCGGCACACATTACTTCAACATGCTTATCGGGTCTAATGACCCCGGCAACGCTCAGGTTTCGGTGCCCTGTACACTTAATGTTATTGGAGATGCAGATATTTGGGTCAGCCATAATTGCCTGAACTTCGACAGCACAATGGTTGGGGCAAACAATATCAGAAATCTTTCAATTGCAAATACAGGTTGTGACACTTTGAAGGTTACACAGATTTCGAGCAATATAGCAGAGATTGCACCATCAGTCTCAGCCATCGACATTATGCCTGGTGATACTGTGGTAATTCCTGTGATATTTACTCCGGTTGTTCCCGGTGTAAATCATAATGGTTCACTGTATATTGCATCTAATGCCGGAAACGACACACTTTGTTTAACAGCTTCAAGCTTATATGCTCCTGCTATTCAAGTGAGTCAGACCACCTTTATCTCCAATCTGGCATGTGCTATATCTGAAACCAAAACAATGGTAATTAAAAATACAGGCCAGGCTAACCTGAATTACATGTTCTCGCAGGCAGGCAATTATTTCCTGACAATTACAGGTCATACCGGCAATATTCTACCAGGTGACTCGGTAACTATCCCCTTCTTCTTCAATAAAACCGGCCTTGCACTTGGCACACATTCAGTATCATTTCTTATATATACAAATGATCCGTTAAATCAGCAAATCGCAGTGGCATGCACACTTGAGATACCCAATATGCTAATGCCTGTAAATCTAGGCCCTGACATCTTTGTATGTTCAAATGCTCCGGTTACACTTAATGCAGGTAGTGGATATATATCCTATCTCTGGGATGACTCATCAACCGATTCTGCAAGAGCTGTGACATCAACCGGCACATATTATATCACTGTAACAGACATTAACAACTGCTCTTCAAATGACACGGTCAACGTATCATTTTATTCATTACCTGTTGTTGAGGCAGGTGCTGATACATCTGTTTGTGCCGGAAACAGCTTCGAACGAACAGCCACCGTAAGCCAGACGATCCTTAACTCAAAAACTGTACAGATTGGAACAGGATCTAACTTTTCCTCCTCCAACAGCATAACACCATTTACCACCTCTTACCCGGCATCAAAGCGACAAATGATTTTCAGAAAAGAAGAACTTGTATCCAAGGGGTTCAAGCGGGGAATGATACAATCTATCGAGATAAATATTGGTTCAGTTGGTGATCCTGCAATACTTAACGATTTCAATATAGGTATCGGAACAACAACTGCGGTATCACTTTCCGGAGGTTATCTTGGCAGTATGACAGTCGTATACAGCAATACCGGTCAACTACTTCAGCAGGGTTGGAATACATTTATTCTAAGCACTCCATTCTACTATGATGGCATGGACAACCTTGTTGTTGAATTATGCTATACCAACGTAACCAATAACTACAACAGCAGTGTTCAATACCATATTGCTGCTTTCTCTGCAGCTTCACGTTACAGTTACACAACCAATACAAGCCAGGTTGGCTGTAATCTGACAGGAGGTACAACTTCGAGCTACAGACCAAACATACGCTTTTCTGGTGTTGTTGACGAAGGAATATATACCTGGACAGGACCCAACTTTGTCAGTGCTGCCCCGGTATTACGGATTGGTTCTGTAACGCCTCAACATCCCGGATTCTATCATCTTACTGTTGATAATGGGATAGGCTGTATTTCTTCAGATGCCTTCTATCTCTCAATGTCACCTCTACCTGTTGTTGATGCAGGGGTTGACACCTTCATTTACGAAGGTGGCTCGATTCAGCTGCAACCAAATGTCACAGGTGGCGCACCCCCATATAGTTATTTATGGTCTCCTGCCGGCTCACTTAATGACCCCACGCTTGAATTACCGATTGCATCACCTCTGACAACTACTACTTACACAATGCTTGTTACCGGCAGCAATAACTGTGTCTCATCAGATAACGTAAAGATCAGTGTAATACCAAGATACACTATAAGCGGTGTGTTGACATACAACAATGCGGCATACACACCAATGAACAACACAAAAATATATCTGCTCAATAATAGTTTTGCAGTGAATGATTCTGTGATGACTGATGCTGGAGGAGCATTCAACTTCTACCTGAAACCCCCGGGATCATATAGTCTCAGGGCATCAACACCTAAACTATGGGGAGGAGTAAATTCAACAGATGCACTTGTTGTGCAACGACATGTAATCAATCTTAATCCGATAAGTGGACTACGACTTAAAGGGGCAGATGTAAACATTTCATCTTCTATTTCGAGTGTAGATGCCTTGCTGATTCTCAGACGGACCCTTGGAATGGATACAACTTTTGCTCTTGGCGACTGGGTTTATGACGATCCGGCTGTTCTTATTACCAATGCGAATGTTTTAAAGAACTTCCAGGCCCTTGCCAGTGGTGATGTTAACGGTTCATATTTACCACCGGTGATGCGGCAGAAACCAATTGTTGAAGTTTACCAGGATGGATTTGTAATGCCTGAAAACGGAACTGTTGAAATACCCGTCAGGTCAGGCCAGTGGGTGAATCTGGGTGCCATCACTCTGATGTTCGATCTGCCTGAAAAAGATGTTGTTGTTGAATCTGTAACCTCACCGTTAAAAGGACTCATGTATAACATTCACAACGGTAAGCTAAAGATTGCGTGGAGTGATGAAAACGGCTATATTTTTAATAAAGGTGATCTGATCCTGAAGATCAGGTTGCGCACAGGCATGAATATTCCGGTCAATTTCTGGATGTTCCCTTCAATTGAGAGCGAGATGGCTGATTTTAATGCTGAAGTACTTGAACCGATGACACTATATGCTCCGCGGCTTTCGAAGTCCGACGATGACAATATAACAGGCATCACAGCATGGAATGTACCAAATCCATTCCGTGACAGGACAACTATTTATTGCTCAATTCCGGAGGAAGGCAACCTGGAAATAGAGGTGTTTGACCTGCCCGGAAGGTCCCTGTCAGTAATCAGAAAGACAATTGTGAAGCAGGGAGAACATACAATAGAAATTGATGCACATCAATGGCCTTCAGGAGTTTATTACTACCGGATAACCCTTGACACTGGCCGAAAACGATACAGGGTCAATCATTCAATGATAATTACCAGGTGATAACTGCAAAAACAAACAGGGTTATGAAAAATAGAGCTGAAGTAAAAACTACAAATAGAATATACATGAAACAGTTAGTGATGATTACCGTTGCAGCCCTGATGATGTCTTTTCAGGGAATTTCGCAGACAATCAACATATCGCTTGATACGGTAAAAACCTACCGAAATGACAGTGTTATAATGCCTGTTTATGTTTCGAATTTTACGAACATAGGGGCAATAACCATCTATATCCAATTTGATACAACTAAACTTGCTTGGGGAAGGGCTATATCATGGAACAGTGGTCTAAATGGGAACATTCCTTTACTACACCATAAAAACGGCACCATCGGGATATCATGGATTGATGTGACCGGTGTTACACTTTCCAATGGTTTGTTTTTTGAATTGAAATTCAAGCATAAACAAGGGCATGCACCTATCACTATAGGTACCGCTTCAGAGTTTGCGAATCCAAACGGGATTATTCTGAATCATACTGCCACCGGTGGACTAATCTGGGAGGGGCTTAACCTTGCTCCTGATACAAATGCTTATACAATTTGTGTAGGAAACAGTATTCAGCTAAATCCTAAACCACGAGGAGGATTCGGAACCCTCATCTACAGCTGGTCTTCATCAGCAGGTGGGTTCAGCTCCAATCAACCGACCATAACCGTATCACCAATAATATCTACATCCTATAGTGTTACAGTGACTGATGGAATAGATTCAAAAGACACAACTTTTGCAGTAGATATATATCCTAACATAGTACCTGTAGCACCTGTAAACATGCTGCCTGCCGACAGTGCCACTGATCTTTACCAGCCATATAATCTATCGTGGTCACCAAGTCCGCATGCCACTAAATACGATTTGTACTTATGGAATGCTAGTCAACCTATGCCTTCAACTCCTACCGTAAACGATATACTACAAATCAATTATCAATACAACTATTACCACCTTAGTCCCGGAACATGGTATAAATGGAAGGTGGTGGCAAAAAATCAATGTTACAGCACATCATCGCTGATACAGAACTTCCAGACCAGGGCATTGCCAAACCTGCATGTAACTTCAGTAACCACATCACAACCAATGTCAGGTCAATCCTTAACAGTTTCATGGACTGTGAAAAATGACGGGCTCGGACCAACAACAACCCCCCAGTGGGTTGACAGGATATGGTTATCAGGCAACTTTGATGTTAGAATTGCTGAGGCGGATAATATTCTGCTTGGACAGTATCAGAACGTAAGCGCATTGAATGCCGGCCAAAGTTATGTTAATACTGTTACAGTACAGATACCCCAAAATCTCATGGGCCCCTATTTCCTGTTTGTAATGACCGATATGATTGATGCATATTTCGGAAGTAATATTGTACCCGATATTCCTTACAATCCGCCCCCCTTTCTAAGCTCAAGCGGTATGCATGGTGGTCCTTCGGTTGTGGAAACAGAAAACCTCGACAACTTCTACTATGTGCAGTTGATCTTTCCGGTACCACCACTGGCAGATCTGGTCACAACCAATCTTGTGACCCCCAACGCTGTATTTTCGGGTCAGGAAGCCGGAATGACCTTTACCGTAAAGAATCGGGGAACAAACACCACACCCCCAAGTACTCAATGGTTTGATAAGATCTGGCTAACTACCGACACGGTGTTCAATCTTCAGACTGCTGTATTGCTTGCCACCCGAAATCACTCCTCACCTCTCGATCCTGACAGCATATATAAAGATACCCTTACTGTGAATATCCCAAACAATATCTACGGAACATATTATATTCTTGTGCAGAATGATGCCTCCAACCAGTTATTTGAAAACATTGGAGAAGACAATAATTTCCGTTACAGCGATCCGATTACAGTCTTCCTTTCCCCGCCCGCTGACCTGTCGGTTGCATTTATGAGCTTTCCTGATACAGTATCTATACGGCAATCAGCTCCTTTTTCCTTTACCATTGTTAACCAGGGTGGTATGGCAACTCCCTCAACAGGTTACTGGGATGCAATTTATATGAGTACTCTCGACACTTTTAATATTCAGCAATCAACCCGTATTACACGCGTTCGCAGAACAACACCCTTGCCAATAGGAGGTACATACACACAGACACTTAATGCACCAATTCCTGCCAACCTTAATGGCTATTATTACATTTATATCTTCACAGATCAGGAAAATCAGGTTTTCGAACATACAAACAAACAGAACAATGTGTTAAGGTCACCCTATGCAGTAGCTGTATTACTGCCTGATTATGAATCCAGTTTGATTACTATACCGGCTCTTGACAATTCCGGTGGTAATATACCGGTAACATGGCGTTTAAACAACAATGGCCCGGGCACTCATCACATTTCATCCAATTACATAATCAATAATTTATATATCTCATCAAGCCCGGTATGGATTGAGGATTCCATGACTATTTTGGCTTTACATTATACCACGAATGTGAGCACAATGTGTTCCCAATGTTTTGCAGCTCAAACTTATAATATAGAAATTCCTGAAGGAAAACCTGGGCCCTTTTATATTTACGTACTCATAGACAAAAACAATAACTTTCCTGAGACAACAAAAAACAATAACATTGGCAGAAGCACAAATGCCATTCAGGTTGAGAGGCCTGACCTTATCGTTACAAATGTAACCGTACCCACAACAAGTGTAAGCGGAAGCGAAACGCAGATTAACTGGACTATTAAAAATTCCGGAAGCGGAACTGCTCAGCAGAAAACCTGGAGAGACAGGCTTGTTATGTCAAGATTACCTGTTTATTACCCGGATTCAACTGTTTTATTGGGAGAATATGTGCATGATAAAGTTACACTCGGATCAGGCGACTCGGTAATTATATCCAAACAATATGTAATACCTCATGGCTACTCCGGAGACTGGTATTTCTATGTGATAACGGATGTATTGAACAATGTCTATGAGAAAAACGGAGAACAGAACAATGTAAGCAATTCATCAAATGTTACATCAATGACTCTGGGACCCTGGGCTGATCTGCAGGTAATGTCAATAACACTTCAGGATACAGCAACCCAGGGTGATATTGTACCGCTTAGTTTTACTGTTAAAAACAGTGGTAACAAGACTACTCCGGGATCTATTAACTGGAAGGACAGGGTTTATCTTTCAAGCAGTCCTGTTTGGAACAGCAGTAATCTTAAAATCTTAAATACACAGATCTATTCAGCTCCACTCCTTCCCGACTCTCAATATACTATACAACTTGGAATAAACGTAGCAATGAACATAGCAGAAGGTTTTTACTATGTTTATGTTTTTACTGATTTCGAAAACGCTATCTACGAATATATCAATGAGAGTAATAATATTCTAAGAAGCGCACCAATATACATCAATCCATATCCCCCGATAGACCTAAGCGTGACCAACGTAACAGCTCCGGCTTCCAGCAATTCCGGAAATCCGGTAACAATAGGTTGGGGTGTTCAAAACGTTGGTGCAGGAACAACCCTGGCACCTAACTGGTATGATGCCATTTATCTCTCACAGGATCCTGTTTTGAGTCCGGCTACCGATTATTTTCTTGCAGAAAAAAAGAAAATCGGGCCTTTGACAACCGGACAGAGCTATTCCACCACACAGCAGGTTACAATTCCAAACGGTATTTCAGGCACATGGTATATCATCGTTGTAACTGACGATAAGGATGTTCATTTCGACATTAACCGCAACAACAATTCAGGTGTACCTCAGGCGGTTGCCATAACCCTTACTCCTTCCCCCGATCTTGTTATAACTGATTTTTCAGCTCCGGTTTCAGGTATTTCGGGGCAACCTGTGACCGTAACCTGGAAAGTATTGAACAACGGTGCCGGAAACACAATTAGTGGAGGATGGGTTGACAGATTTTATCTATCATCAGATTATGTAATTGATGGCAATGATAAAATTCTGGGCTCGAAAGCATATACAGGCACCCTTGCCCCGGGGCAATTCTATGAAGATACTGCTGAATTTTTTGTGCCTTCAATGACGTCAGGCAACTATATCCTGATAATCAAAACCGACAACAACAATATTGAATATGAGCATAATGCAGAAAACAATAACACTGTTACCGGAATGATGCTGGTGGTTCAACCACCACCCGCTGACCTGGTTGTGTTGGAGATTAATATTCCTGATTCCGCACTTGCAGGTGACCAGATTACAATATCATGGAAGATAAAAAACCTGGGGACCAATGAAGCCAAAGGCTGGATGAAAGACAATGTTTATCTCTCGACTGATACAGTATGGGAAGTAACAGATCTTCTTGCAGGAAGTGTTTTTACCACTATTAACATCTCTCCTCAGTTTGAAATAAACAGGTCTGTAACATTTAAGCTGCCGGGTTTAACTCCCGGAGATTATCACGCCATTATAAGGACGGATGTTGCCAACAATATTTTTGAAACCGACGAGACAAACAATGAATCTGCTTCTCTTTCAACCTTGTTTATGGATGTTCCTGAACTTCAACTTAAAGTGCTTCTTGATGATACTCTGTTTAACCTTGCTGAAAAGCATTACAGGATTATTATACCAGACTCTTTAACTGGGGAAACTATGATAACTGAACTTAAAGGTGATTCGATAAACGGGGTGAATGAACTGTATCTTACACGCGATCAAATAAGTTCGAGGATCAAATACGACTATTCCCATTCTACTCCATATCTTGCCAATCAGGATATTATTGTACCGTTTCTCGATTCAGGTTCTTATTTCCTGCTTGCATACGGTTATAATACTGCTGCTCAGTATCAGGCAATTACGCTTCGTGCAGACATCATGGAGTTTGAAATACGGAATGTGTTCGACAATAAGGGAGGAAACAGCGGAATGGCAACTATAATGCTTGAAGGCTCCAAGTTCGATTCACTAATGACAGTTTTCCTTGATAGCAACGGAATTATAATCCCTGCCTCTTCCCTCTATTTTGAAAACACAACCAAATCTTTTGTCACTTTCAATCTTGCAGGCGAACCACTTGGTTTATATGATGTTGTGGCTGTAAAAAAGTCGGGGGATACTGCAAGATACGAGGATGGTTTTAGAATAATACAGGGAGAGGCTTCGAGTCTGGGTTTGTATTTATTGCATGCGGCAAATTCACGGCCGGGGCGTGTTTCTGCTTTTACAATTGAGTTCGGAAACCTTGGTAATGTAGATCTTGTATTACCAGTGATCAAAGTCGGGAGCTTGGCAGGGGCGCCAATAGCTTTGGATCCTTCCGGTTTATCCGCCAATAATACTACACTGATTATTCCTCTCAGTATTCCGGGTGAGCCACCGGGGATACTAAGGCCAGGAATTAAAGGAAGCATAATGGTTTACACAAAGTCAACCCAAGGCCTTGGTTTTATTGTCACAAAACAATAATACCGGATAAACCTAAATGACAAAAAAAGATATTATGAAAATTAAAATATCCGTAACGATGATCACAAGAAGCATAAAATCAAGCAGTCAGGCACTTTTGATAACTATACTTCTGCTGCTGGGGCAGACGATGAGTGCCTATGGTCAGTTTACCGCCGATGCAGGACCTGATACTTCCATCTGCAAGGGGAGTTGCGTGACTCTTGGAGGCCAGGCAGACCCTTCATTCTGTTTTCACTGGTCACCGGCAGCAGGACTTTCGGCAGACAATGTTCCAAACCCAACTGCATGCCCTGAGGTGACAACTACATATACACTTACAGTAACTGCCCCTGACTTTAGCTGGACATCAACCAGCCAGGTTGTGGTTACCGTGATTGTGATATCTGATATCACTTTTTCACTCACTCCTTTACCGAACACCGTTGGCCTGTCATCACAAGGTTTGGCAACTACAACATCCGGAGGTCCATTGCTCTGGTCTTTTAAAGACGGAAATATTCCCGGACTCTCAATCACATCATCCGGGCTTATCACCGTAACAAGCAGCAGTGCGCAAAGCGGAAATGTTATTGTTGTAGTTAAAGACTCTTTAAATCCGGACTGCGAGAAAGAAGGGACACTATGTATAGGTACCGGTGACGATTGTTGTAAAGCCTATGAAGATAATACTATTAAAACATTTGGACCTGTATCGGTAACCGTTGACGGAGATATAGAATCCCTCGGGGCTGCAACAGGTGGATATTGTTCTTACCAATGCCCGGCAGGTGTTACAATTAGCATGGAGGGTGTGTTTCAGAAAACATATACTATTCCAGGTGTAACTGTGGGTTGGGAAGAAAATCCAAGTGATCCTTCGGATTTCAAAAACGTTTCTATTACCTGGAACGGAGAACATACTGCAGGAACCTTTGGCGTTATTGATGCAAATATCCTGCAATTGTCGCTTACAATAAACGAATATGGTGACCTTGGAGGCTCGGTTACTTTCGGAGCATACCTAAATCAGGATAAAAATCTGGGTAGTATAGCAGTGCTTAGATCTGGTCTGGGTGGATCTTTCACCTATACATATACACCACCCACACCCGGAGGAGGAAGTTTTATGAGCAGTGGTGGTTTCTCAGGTGCATGGAACTTCAATGGCATTACCGGATTTCAGGTTGATCTGGTTAAAAACAACTCTGTTATTGCCAGTGTAACTGTCGGAAGCTTTGATGGAGAAGGGAATATCAATAATGCTGTTCTTTCTGCTGCTACGCCAGCTATATGGACAACAAACAATTTTAATGCTTCACTTGAAGTATGTTCACTGGCGTTCAACTACAGTATTCCGGAAAATGAAGTTGAGTTTCTTGGCGGTACTGCTCAGGTAAAAATAACCAACATACCAAAAATGGATGGTTATATTACACTCGCACTTACATTTGATGCGAACACTGTTACAGCTTCTGCATCTCTGTCAGATATTAAAGCTTTTAACTGCACTCTGAGCGGTACACTTACAGCTGAGATTGACTATGATTTCAATCTTAATAAAATAGCCGGATCAGGGATTTCAGCCAAGCACAACGAATTTGAACAGTCATTCACCAACATAGAATTTGAAATCTCTGATGGTGCTCTTGAGAAATTCAGTATGGGCGCTTTACAGGCAAAGTTCAAAAACAAAATCACATTCTCTATGACCAATGCCTCTTACGAAAAGGCAACAGGTTTATTGAAATTTAATGCAAAAGTTGTCCTGCCTGCTTTACAGCTCACCGTCACAGACTTCAAGATAGATGAAAACGGAAGCACTACGGTGGGGAATATAAAAACAGAAATAAACTCCTCTCCAATAACAGCCTCAATTAATATCGGGTGGTCAAGCGATGAGTTCTCGGGCAATTTTGCAGGGCAGTTTGCCAACAAAATTGCTGTGCAGGGAAGTGTAACAATAGGTGCAACAGCCACTTTTAACTACGGTCATTTCTCGCTTTCATTGAGCGGGTTCAATGTTGCTCTTGGAGCAAGTGGCATTACCGTTTATAAGATTGCAGGAGAATTCGGATATAACTGGCAAGCACCAACGGGTGATAATGGCAGCGGCACCCCTCAACAAGGGAGCGTTACTATTGGTTTTGGCCTGGGGCTGTCTGACGTAGCCAGCATTGTTGGCATTTACGGATATATACAGTTCACACTTGGTGCCTCTACCCAGATAAATCTGATCGGATCTGTCAGTATAACTGCCAATGCACCTCATTACTTTCTGGGACAGGTAAATATTTACTATTCACCGGGAACCGAAAAAATTACCGGCTCTATGTCATCAGAGATCAAGTTTCCTCCGGCTACAGGTAACGTAATAAAGTTCAACACAGGAAATGTGACATTCGAGATAGGAGGAAACAAATGGAGTGTTGAAAGTGGAACAATACCAGGAACACTGTTTGATGTGATGACTGCCACTGCCTCTCTGAAGGCTTCTGCATTCCTGAATTCTCCTGCAAACATAACCGGAAATCTAACTGGTACACTAAACTGGGATTATCAATGGATGTATGTTTACCCGGCAGGTTTCGACCCGACCGACTGCAACACAGCATACAATACCAGTAGTGCTTCAGGATTTGGAATTCACACATCCCTTAACCTTAATTTCGGGGGTAATATAAATGCCACGGTGAACCAGAATGGTATTACCGGTAGTTTTAGCACCCAGATAGGTGCTACAGCAACGCTGATAATGAGGTGGCCAAGCTGGCTCCAATGGGGTGCGAATTGCGTTGACAGTTACAATGCATCGGTTGAAGGTTCGTTGCTGGTTCAAAAAACTACAAATGGTGCCAGGATAAATGGAACTGCATATTTTAAATACAATGGTGAAGTTCAGGAAGGAGAAATAGATTTATATATCTGATTTTAAACTGTGAAGAATTCAAACTCCATATTTGACTTGCGGATAACAGCCTTGCTGCTCCTTGCTTTTATTTTTGCAAATAAAGCACATGGCCAATCAGGATTTGAATTGTATGGTTCAAGGTCTGAGTTTGGGGTACAACTCTACTGGGAATGCAAAGCATGGCCATCAAACCTGCAGGGATTTATTATCAGGAGATCTGAAAAGGGTACCAATCAGTGGGAAACAATCTCTAAAACACCTGTCCTGCCCTCTATCGACAAAAATATTGATTATTCTTCAAGAGGCGTAACCAACCCTGACCTTCAGACTGCCATAAGAACATTACTGGAAAAAATGCTGGCAGAAAACCGTATTACCATGTACACTGCTGCGGAACTAAGATCCTTACTGATTGAACACAATGGCCTTGCATCAGGTGATCGTATCAGAATGAAAGACAACTTTTATCTTGCATTGCTTATGGGATTTGCTTTTGTTGATGAGGTTGCTGATCCGGAAAAACTCTATGAATATGCCCTTCATGGTTATCTCGCTGATGGCTCAACTTCAGAGGATGCCTTAGGTATTTTTAGCATGGCCAACATCAACACAATAGACATAAATGTCGATTTTGCCCCTTCGGACAATAACATCATTCTGGAGTGGGAATTTCCACAACAGGATATGAGAGCTGGTTCCCTGCTGGGATTTACCATATCACGCCGTGCACCTGAAGACAACGAACCGGCAGATATTGTAACTGCTCCGTTTGCCAGTTACAAATTCGTCGACAGCATTTTTGAATTCAGGTTTGTTGACAGGACTGCTGACCCTAAGTCTGACTATATCTACTATCTGTATCCTGCCAATATGTTCCAACAGAAGGGAGAACCTACATTAGCATATTATATTTCAGAAAAGTATCAGACACCTCATCCACCACAGATCAAAATGGTATCGCTGTCAGGAGATCAGGACATGGCGGTTTTCTGGGAGATTGTTCCTGAAGACTCTTTGTTGATAAGCAGTCTTGTTCTCGAAGTTACTACCGAACCGGGTAATATGTCCACTCTTGTATCATCTGACACAATGGATGGTGACTTCAGATGGTGCCTCGACAAGCACCCAAAGAGTTATGGTACAATGTATTACTATCAGGTTAGAGCGCTTACCAGATATGGCAGGAGTGCTGTATCAGCTCCTGTTTCCTCATATTTTCTCGGGCAGATCTCACCTCCGCCGCTGAAAGGTCTGAAAGGAAATCTTATCCGCAAAGGGCCGGAAACCTATGTGCACATGAGATGGAATCCTCCAGACAAGGGGGATACCATTACAGAAGGGTTCTTTATCTATTCTGATGAGCTGATCCCCGACAGTTTTCTGAGAATATCTGATCTGCCTCTGATATCTGAAAACGAATACCTGTTTCAAATAACATCACAGGGAGGCAGGGATTATAGATTCCGTGTTGCCGGTGTAGCTACAGGAGGTAAGACAGGAGAACCAGGTGAAATAATAATACCTGTTGGAACGCTTCAGATGCCGGAAGTATATCAGATTTATCCTAAACTGCTTAAGACAGGTGATGTTCTGATTACATGGCGCTATCCGAACATAAAGGATCTTAAAGGATTCAGACTGCTGATGAACGGAAAGGAGCTTGCTGGGCCCGATCTCATTTCCGGGGATATGAGGAGTTACCTGTTTGCACTACCCGAAAAATTACCTGCTGATGGTATAAGAATCAATATCATCGCAGTTGGATCATTATCACAATCGGGTGAAGGTATACAGAGCAAGCTTAATTTGCCGAATCACAGGTTTATAGACATTCCGCCACCCGGGATACTAACATATGAGGTACTTCCGGGTGACGATAATCCTGTAGTTCAGTTATGTTGGGATCCACCTTTAGGGTATCATGGGGATATTGAAGGTTATGTGTTTTTTATGGATTATGCTACTCCGGGAAGGATCCAGAGGATTAACAGCGTACCTGTAATCACAGGCAATTCGTTTTTGCTAACCTCAGGATTAAAAGGGCGTGAATGGGTAACTGTTGGAATTGCAGCGATGAAAAGTGATGGCACGACGGGAAGGGTTAATGAGATGAAAATTAACCTTACAAATAAATAGTAACTATAGAATAAACAGAAATAACAGAAATAACAGAAATAACAACAATAGAAATGAAGAAGCAAACAAATCTTCAAGGGCAAGTTGCCGGGTTGGTGATTATTTTATTGATGATTAACACCATCCTCCTCCCAGCACAGGTTTCGATAAGCAAGACTGATGTTACCTGCTTTGGCGCAAAAGATGGCAGTGCAACAGTGACTGTCAACGGAGGAACACCACCATACACGTATAAGTGGAGTCCTGTTGGAGGGAACGGACCAACTGCATCAAACCTGCCGGGTGGCAATTATACAGTAGAGGTTACAGATGCAAATAACTGTATGATAAGCAAAGATGTTAAGATACTTGAACCTCCGGAAATAAATGTAAATATTGCAGGGGGTGGAGCCCAGGTTGAATTCTGCAGCAATCAGGCTCCTCCATCGGTAACTCTCACTATTACTGCAAGCGGTGGCATTCCACCATATACTTACAGTTGGCCGGGAGGATCTATCACGGTGAATACCACTGGCTCATATACAGGCACTGCTACCGACAGCAAAGGGTGCTCGAAAAAAGATAATGCTGCGGTTGCCTTTATCCCGGTATTATGCTCACAAGACCCAAATGATATTAGTGGCCCGGAAGGCTATGATACTCTTCACTGGATACCAAAAGATCTGATAATGCCATTTACTATAAGGTTCGAGAACGACCCGGAATTCGCTACCGCACCTGCCCAAAAAGTTACAGTTAACAAGAAAGTACACCCAAGCCTTAATATCTTTTCCTTCAGACTTGGCAATTTTGGATTCGGTGACTTTACTTTCTCAGTACCCCCAAACTCAACATTTTACACCCAAAGGCTAGATGTCCGCGATTCGCTCGGTATCTTCGTAGATGTTATTGCCGGTATTGATATCATAAATAATGAACTTTTCTGGAGATTTGAATCTATTGATCCTATGACCGGATTTGCACCGGTTGATGCATCAATAGGCTTTCTGCCTGTAAATGACAGTATCAGGCAACTAGGTGAAGGTTTTGTTGATTATACTATTATGCCAAAAAGTTCGGTGACAAGCGGTGATACCATAACAGCTATGGCAACAATAGTCTTTGATATTAATGAATCCATCGAGACAAATGTTTGGTTAAATACAATTGATGCCATTGCACCTACCAGCAAGGTTATTGATAATTTCACACCATATTCCGACACCACTACCATCCTTATCACATTTCAGGGCAGTGATGATCCAAATGGCACAGGTATTAAAAGTTACAATCTTTATTATTCAAAAAACAATGGCCCCTTCACTCTCTATCAGGAATTCAGTGCTGATACCATTGCTACCTTTTTTGCCACTTCCGGTAATTATAAGTTTTATAGTATAGCAGTTGACCATGTGGGCAACCAGGAAGCACCAAAATACAAGGCTGAAGCTGAAATCACAATGATAAGCAACCTTCGTTACGCTATCTATGGCACTCTGAATTACGACAATTTTAATAAAACTCCTCTCCAAAACTCAATGGTATTGTTCAAAGACAATAACGGAGTTCTGATAGATTCTGCAATTACCGGTAATGATGGAGAGTTTCAGTTCGGGAATATACGCACCGGCAACTATATTCTGAACGCAGCAACTTCCAAAATATGGGGAGGTGTAAATGCAACTGATGCCCTGATTATTAACCGCGCCTCGGTTCAGATGGTAAACCTTGATCCTATTCAACAGGTTGTGGCTGATGTAAACAACACCAGTTCAATTACGGCAGCAGATGCATTACTGACACTCCGCCGAAGCCTGGGTTTAGATAATTATTTTGATGCCGGTGACTGGTACTTTTTACCAGATACTGTAAAAATACTTGGCGACAGCATTTACGGGTTAATGGTTAAAGGACTATGCATGGGTGATGTGAACAAATCATTTCAGCCCACAAACCTCAGAATGTTTAAAAGTGTAACTCCGGTATATTCCGGTATCGAAGAGGTTGGTTCAAATGAATTTGTATATCCGGTTTATGTTTTTAACCCAACCAATTTAGGCGCAATATATCTTAAACTAAACTATCCTGCGGATCAGGTTCAGGTCACAGGAATTACATTCAAGGGCAAGGACATGCTTTATAATGATTTAGGTGGATCTTTGCTTATAGGATGGCAACAGCTCTCAGGGGAGAAGTTCTCTGCCGATGAAATGCTGCTTGGTATCAATATGAAGAAGAAAAACAGCATTATTTCAGAGACTGTAATCAGTACAATCCTTGATGAGCCATCTGAATTAGCCGACCCCAATGCAGAGGTTATTTATGGGACACAAATCAGGCTTCCTGAAGTGCATTTCAAGTCTAAACTGCCTGAAGACTTCCTTTTCATAAGCAGTTTTCCTAACCCTTGCGATCAATACACTACCTTCAGTTACCAGCTTCCTGAAGAAGCCAAAGTTGAAATAAGGTTGTTTAATACTCTTGGTGAACTCGTAACTGTTTACAATGCCGGAGACCAGACCGCCGGTGACCACCTATACAGAATTGATGTGAGCAATCTTGCATCAGGAGTTTATCACTACACCCTTAAGGCAATAACCGAAAAACAAGAACATCAAGCTTCCGGAAAACTTGTAACCGGCGTAAGAAATTAAATAAAATATTGTAAATCAATAATAAAAACTCAACCTTAACCTCAAACTCAACTACATGTCCAGAACTCTGCTAATACTATCCATGGCAATTATTTTAACCGGCACAACAGCTCAGCCGGTGCAAATATGGTTGGATACAGTTGCAGGTTGTGAGGGGGATACAATTGAAATAGCATTAAAAACGAACGATTTCTATCAGGTAGGTTCATTAACCCTGTATGTCAATTATGATCCGATTGCACTTAGCTATGACACAACAACACAAATAAACCTACAGTTACCGGGCATGCTCGTAAACTCAATATCTACAGGTCAGCACAATATAGCATTTGCATGGTTTACAGGCACAATGACTCCTTCAAATATTGGAGCAGGAACTTTGGCGGTAATGAGGTTTGCTATTCTGACAGAAAACTCATGGTTGAATTTTAGTTCACAATGTGAAATAACCAATACTGTGGGACAGCCTTTGCAAACGCAATTTACAGGTAGCCTTGTTGTTAAAAAACCAGTGTCAATAACACAACAACCACAGAATTGCACTGCTGTTCCGGGTGGTACAGCAGGGTTTACTGTTCAGTCTGGTGAGCCGGGAGTTATATTTAAATGGCAGAATTCATCAGATCAGATATTATGGAGTGACCTGACGGATGGCCAGAATTATTCAGGAACATCAACAAATCAGTTATTGATTTCCAATGTGAATTCATCCTTCAATGATCAGTGGTACAGGTGCAGGCTTTTATTAGGCAATTGCTCCGACTTTTCAGATGCAGCTATTCTGAAGATTGACACAACACAATCATTGATTTCACAACTACCTGAATATTTGTTCCTCCGACCTTACCCTAATCCTTTCAATGATAACATCACCTTTTCATTCAAGGGTATCAGTATAAAGCAGGGAACTTTCAGGATAAATGATCTTTCAGGCAGGTTACTGCTTGAAAAACATTTTTCGGAAACCGAAACAGCTTTGCATGAAGTCAGGATCTATGATCTTGAACTACCATCCGGTTACTATCTTTCGACCATAATTCTTAAAGATCATTATAACAACCTTTACAAGCTGAAATATCCAATTATATCAAAATAAATCATTTTCAAGATGAAAAAGATATTAAAAATCATTGCCTTATGTTTTGTTGGTGCCTTATTTCCATTGCAGGGATCAGGCCAGATAGTTTATATTGACAGTGTGAATGCCTGCCCCGGTGACACTATTCTGATACCGGTTACCACAACAGGTTTCAATAATGTTGCAGCATTGTCGCTAATAATTGAATATAATTCAACAGTTGCGTCATTGTTAGGGATGGAAAATATTCATTCTGAAATCAGTGGTGCCATGGTCAATGC
Organism: uncultured Lentimicrobiaceae bacterium; assembly: GCA_964469215.1. Taxonomy (GTDB): domain Bacteria; phylum Bacteroidota; class Bacteroidia; order Bacteroidales; family SKPS01; genus SKPS01. The sequence goes on along the minus strand of CAYXYB010000010.1, from coordinate 21,299 downwards.
AGTAGCCATACCTGCTGAACAGATACGTGTCGGATGGTTCACTTTCGGGTCAGGAGCAGCGAATATCGGGACAGGCAAACTTTTCGATTTGAAAATGGTCTATCATGGAGGTGCCGTTAATCTCGTGTTCCACTTCGATTCAGAACTCGCTGACAATAATTACAACACTCTTCCAACAACCTGGGTCAACGGAAGAATCGAATACGGACCAACTCCATTATTAATAGCTCATCCCTCAACAATATTTGTTTGTAACGGGGCTTCTGCCATTTTCACCGTTCAGGCTTCTAACACTCTTACCTATCAATGGGAGATAAAAAGCGGAGGAATATGGGTTCCACTAACAAACGCAGGAATATACAGTGGTGTCAGCACACCCACACTTAATATTTCCGCTGTTGATCCAACAATGCATCTGTCTGAGTACAGATGCCACATGACCAACTTTTGTGAGGTATATTCAAATATTGCCATCCTCAACGTCAGCAACCCTGTTGTTGATGCAGGTGCTGATGACACTATCTGTTTTGGTGTATCAACTAACCTCACTGCAACTGTCAACGGTGGTTATGCACCTTTCAGTTTCAGTTGGGGGATGGCCGGCACCGGCGCTATCATTTCTGTCAGTCCAACTTCAACTCAAAATTATCAGGTTACATTGACCGACTCTGTCGGATGTGTTTCATCGGATATGGTCACAGTGATAGTCAGCAATCCCGTTACCGATGCAGGAAGCAATGATACCATCTGCTTTGGGGCATCAAAAACAATCTATTCGCAAACCACAGGAGGCATCGCTCCGTATACCTATTCCTGGCAACATGGCGGAAACCAGTCGCAAACAACTATTACTCCCACGGCGGGTCAATTTTACACTTTATTTGTTGTAGATTTTGCCGGCTGTAACTCATCCGACATAGTATATGTTGAGGTAAGCTATCCTGCTGTTAATGCCGGCAGTGATGATACAATATGTATTCAGTCAACTGCTACTCTGAATGCCAATGTAGCAGGTGGATACGGGCCATATCAATATCTTTGGAGCAATCAGGCATCAACCTCTCAGGTTACAGTAGGCCCGATACAAAACACTCTCTATTCTGTAACAGTAACCGACCGGTTCAATTGTGTGGCCACAGATCAGGTAAATGTTGTGGTAAGCAATCCTGTTACCCAGTTAGGGGCGGATGACACATTGTGTTTCGGACAGCAGAGGAATATCACGGCGATGACAACAGGTGGCTTTATACCTTACTCATATTCCTGGAATTCAACCCAGACGAACCAGACAATAAACATTGCTCCTGTAGTTACCACTAACTATCAGGTTACAGTTACTGATAAATTCGGTTGTATTTCAGGTGATGCCATCATGATTTATGTGAGCAACCCGGTTGTGGATGCCGGCCTGAACGACACAATCTGTATCGGTAACCAGACAAATGTAACAGCAATGATTACCGGTGGCTATTCACCTTATCAGTACAGTTGGAGTGCAGGAGGCACAACCACTTCTATCAATGTTTCTCCGGTCACCAACACCTGGTATAAAGTTACCGTTACCGACATCATCGGTTGCACAACAACAGATTCAATGCAGGTTGCCGTTAGCAATCCTCAGGTTTCGATCGGAAATAACGATACGATTTGTATAAACACGACAAAAGGTATTAATGCCATAGCTTCCGGTGGATATGGAACATTTCAATACCTATGGAGTACCAATGAAACCCAGAGTTCAATATCTGTTACACCTCCTTTAACTACAGGATATTCAGTAACAGTAACAGACAAGTTTAACTGTCAGGCCACCGCATCAAAGATGGTAGTGGTAAGTAATCCGCAGGCAGATGCAGGATCAGACCAGGGTTCATGTATCGGAACACAGGTTACATTCAGCGGCTCTGCTACAGGTGGATTTATGCCGTACACCTACTTATGGAACGGCACTCCTGGCCAGCAATATACTTTAACCTCCACCATAAATACAACGCTTTATCTGTTGGTTACAGACAAATACAACTGTCAGGCAACCGACACAGCCTACCTTACCGCTTTTCCAAATCCTGTTCTCACTCAAATACCCGATGACACGGCCTGTTTCAATACTTCAACAACGATAACTGCAAGCGCTTCCGGCGGAACAGGTTCCATCAGTTATCTTTGGAATACCAATGCTGCCACTTCCACAATTAACCCTCTTATAACACAGAACACACAATTCTGGGTAAGGGCTACCGACATCAACAACTGTCAGGCTTCAGACACCTTGTGGATACTTGTATCAAACCCATCAGTCAGCCTCGGTAATGATGACACCATCTGTCATGGTGGTTCTACTACTCTCAACGCTTTTGTCACCGGCGGATTTGCGCCATTTTCATATTTCTGGAGTACAGCCGGCTCGGGATCTTCAGTGAATGTGTCTCCAACTTCAACCCAAACCTATAATGTAACTGTTACAGACATCATCGGATGTAATGCGTCGGATATTATAACGGTTGTGGTAAGCAACCCTGTAACTACTGCGGGCAGCAATGACACAATTTGTTACGGTGCATCAAAGACAATCATTTCACAAACTACCGGTGGTATTGCTCCATACTCCTATTCGTGGCAACATGGCGGAAATCAGGCACAGACATCAATTACTCCAACCATGGGGCAAACATACTCCATTACTGTTACCGACCTTGCAGGTTGTATCTCTTCATCAAATGTATATATTGGAGTAAGCCAACCGACAGTAAATGCAGGTCTGGATGACTCTATCTGTATCAATTCGAACACGACACTGAATGCATCTGCAGCAGGGGGATACACACCATATCAATACCTTTGGAGTAATCAGGCAACAACCCCGCAGATCACTGTTGGCCCTGTTCTAAACACCCAGTATACAGTTACACTTACAGACCGTTTCAACTGCAATGCCACCGACCAGGTAAATGTTCTGGTAAGCAACCCTGTAACACAGCTTGGCGCTGACGACACCCTGTGCCCTGGCCAGCAGAAAATCCTCACTGCCACAACAACTGGTGGTTTCTCCCCTTACAGTTACAGTTGGAGCGGGACACAGACCGGATTGAGCATAAACGTTACCCCTTCTGCTACTACAGGTTACAGCGTAACAGTAACTGACAGCAAAGGGTGTGTCTCAGGAGACAATATAACCATCTTTGTAAGCAATCCCTCTGTCAATGCTGGCCCTGATGACACTATATGCCATGGTTCGCAGACTACTGTCACCTCGGTGGCAACAGGTGGTTTTACACCATATTCTTATCTCTGGAGTAACAACGGCGCATCACCTTCAATACAGGTTTCACCCTTGTCCAACACCTGGTATAAAGTGACTGTAACCGACAAGGCAGGATGTACTGCAAAAGACTCAATGATCGTTACGGTCAGCAACCCAACTGTCAGCGTAGGCAGCAACGACACTATCTGCATTAATACTGTCCATACCATTCAAGCCACAGCAAGCGGGGGCATTGGAACCTTACAGTACCTGTGGAGCACCACTGCCACCCAGAGCAGCATCCAGGTATCGCCATTAATCAACACCACTTACTCCGTTACCGTCACAGACATCATGAACTGCCAGGCAACTGCCTCAAAGATGGTATATGTAAGCAATCCTGTTGCAGCGGCAGGCACCGACCAGGGGGCGTGCCAGGGAGCCACTGTAACATTCAACGGTACAGTCAACGGAGGCTTCTCTCCTTTCACATATTCGTGGAACAATAATCCCGGCCAGCAGTATCAGTTCCCTGCAACCACCAACACAACACTTGTGTTTAAGGTTACCGACAAGATCGGATGCATCTCAACAGACACTGCCCTGCTCACTGTGTTCACAAACCCTGTAATTACACCAATACCAGACGATACCGTATGTTACAACACTCCGGCAACGATATCTGCAATTGTTACAGGGGGCACCGGAACAATATCATATTTGTGGAACACCTCAGCCAACACCTCTTCAATAAATCCAACCATCATCCAAAACTTACAATTCTGGGTTAAGGCAACAGACATTAACAACTGTTGGGCTTCAGACACAATGATGGTGTATGTTTCCAATCCACTGCTCACTCTCGGGTCGGATGATACCCTTTGTTTTGGCGACACAAAGCAGATTTCAGCACAAATTACAGGTGGCTTCACCCCATACAGTTACAACTGGTCAACAGGTGCTGTAACTCCACAGATCACACTTACCGGAGTGAATGACACCTGCCTCAGCCTGACAATTACCGATTTAATCGGATGTAATTCTACAGATACTGTCTGTATTATGATTGATATGATAACAGTTGACGCCGGCACGGATGTAATTCAGTGTCCGAATGATCCTCTGAACCTTTCTGCAACAGTAACAGGAGGTATTGGTGCAATAAGCTACCAGTGGAGTACCGGTGCAGCTGCGGCTTCTACAGTAGCATATCCTGTAACCGACTCTGTGTTTGTAATTACAATAAACGATGCATTTGGATGCTATTCTTCGGATTCAATGGAAGTTACCATGCATCCGGTTCCCATGCCAAACCTGGGATCTGATGACACAATGTGTGTAAACCACATAAAAACCCTTGATGCCGGTTCCGGATTTTCAAGCTACCTCTGGTCAACAGGTGCCAGTACACAAACAATAAACCTTGATGGCTCGGTACTGGGAACAGGAACATTCAACTTCAGCGTTACTGTAACCAACCAGTTCGGATGCGACAACTCTGATACAATTTCAATCGTTGTTGATCCTTGTATCGGAATAAAAAATCCGGGGCATGAAAAGACTGTTTCTATTGTTCCGAATCCTGCAAATGATCATTTTATGCTGATGATCCCTGACAATGGTAAGACTGAAGTGCTGATTATCAACAGCAGCGGACAGATCGTCGGGAAGCATCAGATTAATAACGACATATCTACTCCAAACCATATCAATACAAATCAGCTTCCAGCCGGTTATTATTTGGTAACTGTAAAAACCTCAGAAAAGGTATATAACGGAAAGCTGGTAATAACCCGGTAAATTCAGCTCTGGGAAGATAAGGATTCAGTATTGTTTTTTAATAAAACAAAGAATAGTCAATATTAAGACACGCCCTTCTGTTGTCAATTATATATTAACTCAGCGGTACGTGTGCATTGAAGATTCCTCATAATTAAAACAGAACAGCTTTAAAAACTATAATTAGTTGTAAACAAATAAAACAGGAGATTAAATGAAAATCACATGCTTGAAAATTATCGGGATTTTTTTCGCAGGGTTGTGTTTGACGGGTTATGTTCCAACAACTGATCTGAACGATTCTACTATAACCGACATCGATGGAAATATTTATACAACAGTCAAAATCGGAGATCAGGTTTGGACTGTCGAAAATTTGCGGACAACAAAATACAATGATGGTACCTCAATTAAGTCAGGTACTAAAAACGATGATTGGAGCAAACCGATCCCTCAATACTGCTGGTATTCAAATGATATTCAAAATAAAACAAAATACGGGGCATTATATAACTGGTATGCCGTAATTACAGGTAAACTTGCACCAAAAGGCTGGCATATACCGACCAAAGCGGAGCTCGATACCTTAAAAAACTATCTGATTAACAATGGTTTCAATTGGGATCTTAGCAAATCAGGAAATAAAATTGCTAAATCTATGGCATCACAGGATAGTTGCTGGGATCACTGGAGTATCAATGATAAATTTTATGATGATTATTTTGAAGAGTACTATACTCCTCATCCCGGAATTATTGGAACTGAAATATCAAAGAACAACAGTAGCGGATTTTCTACTATTCCCGGAGGTTTTCGTAATAACCTTGGAGCATTCTTCATGAAAGGAAAGATGTTTTCTTCCTGGAGTTCAACAATATCTGAAAAAGCAATAGTTTTAGATAATAATCGCATTATTCAAGACCCTTATTCATATAGTCTGAGCAGTGAAGGATATGAATTCATCATTGAAAGCAGTCCACATGGTTCCGGCAATTCGGTACGACTTATAAAAGACAAATAAGAAACAAAAGGAGGACAAGATTTCACGACTTCTGACTTCATCTATATCCACAACTTCTCCGGAAACAAATCCTCAACAATTCTTACAGACATCCCCAATGTAAAGATCATAATTGTAGGTCATACTGACATTGATGGAAATGCCATAAGCAACCTTGACCTTTCCAAAAGCAGAGCTGCCGGTGTTTAAAAAGCGTTGGTAAGTTAAATCGGGATCAGTGCCGACCTTATCCAGACCGATGGCAAAGGACACAGCAGGAGCCTGTTCAATCAAATACCAGCACCACTCTTCTCCCCCCTGAGTGCTTTCAGTGCCGATTCATAATCGGGTTCAGACACAATGTCGGGAACCTGTTCTGTATAAACAACCTCTCCCCTTTCGTCAACTACCACAACGGCGCGGCTGTGAAGTCCGGCAAGAGGGCCATCTGTTATGGTAAGGCCGTAGTCATTCCCGAATTTACCATCGCGGAAATCGGATGCCGTAACCACATTATTAAGCCCTTCAGTTGTGCAGAAGCGACCATGGGCAAACGGAAGATCCTTTGAAACACAAACCACAACGCTGTTTTCCAACTTGCCTGCTGCCTTGTTGAAATGCCTTACAGATGCGGCGCAAACGTCTGTGTCGAGGCTTGGGAAAATATTCAACAGAATTTTTTTACCCAACAGCTCATCCAGAGTCAGCATCGAGAGATTGGTTTTTACCAGATTGAATGAAGGGGCTTTAGCTCCCACTGACGGTAATTGGCCAATTGTATTGATGGGGTTACCTTTAAGATTAATTGTTGCCATAAGAATAATTGTTAATTGTTAATTTGTTTAATGATTTCTCTTTTTTATGAAACAGCGAAGATGGGGAAATGTTTTAGATTTGTGAAATGAAATGATGATTTACTTCATTCTGAAAACGCTTTTAACTGCAAAGGTGCTAGAACGCAAAAAGCAGTCGATGATAAGCTTTGTTTCGGCTGCTCAGCACAAGTGCAGCTTTGCAGCTTTGAGGCTTCGCGAGAAAAAATTTCGCTATGGTACGTAGACGCTAAAAAACAAAGATCAAACCAAGCTGATTTCCTTATTAAAGAGTTTTCGGCACTAACTCAATCTTCATTACTTTTGTCAAACTGGACGAGAAAATGATTTTCCTTAAAGGGAATCTTGAAGATGGAATACAGGGAATTATTAGTCCGAACCATGAAACATTATATCAATGGCAGAAATAAAAACGAAACAAACTGATGCAGATGTAGTTGATTTCATCAACACTTATGCAGATTCTGAACAAAAGAAAAAAGACAGCTTTGAGATTCTTGCTTTTATGCAGGATGTCACAAAACAGGAGCCCAAAATGTGGGGTGGCTCAATTATCGGATTCGGATCATACCATTACAAATCTCAGAGAAGTCGGCAGGAGGGGGATTGGCCTCTTGTGGGTTTCTCACCAAGAAAAGCAGCAATTTCTTTATATGTTTATTCAGGATGTGCCGGCCAGGATGATTTGGTGAAAAAGTTGGGAAAGTTCCAGATGGGCAAAGCCTGTATATACATTAAAAAGTTCTCTGACATAGACAAAGAAATCCTCAGGAAATTAATAGCAACCACCATTGATCATTTGAAGTCGCAATACCCTTAAGAATAAAATGCAGGCAAAAATGCACCGGATTTAATTTTTCCTATCTTTGACCAGTAAAGTGCTTCTGGCAGGTGATGCCTGCACTATTTGTTTTTACGCATCCTGTCAGATTATTAACCGATATAAAACAGATCATCATTATTGGCTGAACGATTAAAAAACAAAGCATGGAACACTTTTTATCTATCCCCGAAGAGGTTTTGCTTCTGAAAGTTAGTGATAGCGGAGGCATTATTCCCGGCACCAAACGTTTCGACGTCATACTGGCGGCATCGGTACTTATGGATCTGGCCCTTCAAAATCGTCTGGATTCAGATCTAGAAAATCTTATACCGGTAAATGACAAACCTACCGGAAATATTGTTCTTGACGAAACACTTCAGATGGTAAACACCACTGGTGAGCTGCATAAGCCATCGTACTGGATATCCCAGATAGCAATCCGCTCCGGCGAATTTGCAGAGTACCTGGTTGCTGACCTGGCTCTTAAAAAAGTGCTTAAAATTGAAAACCAGAAGATGCTCTGGTTTTTCTCAAAAAGGAAATACCCTGTGATAAAGGACAGGGAGATAAAAGAGGTGAGAGCAAGAGTGAGAGATCTTGTTTTTAGCGACGATATTCCTGAAATCAGAGATATAGTGATCATCAGCATCCTTCACTACGGTGGCCTTCACAGCCTGGCCTTTTCGGAAAGTGAGATTTCACAATGCAAAAATCGCATTGAGCAGATTGCAAAAATGGACCTTATCGGGCAGGCTATCTCCGGAGCATTATCTGAGTTGGTTACAACCCCTTTTGCCTCACTGGCCAAAAGTATTAAAAGTGCCAAAACTCCTGAAGAGAAACTTGAACTTCTGGTTCAGGAGATGAAGGATAAATTCAGGATCTCAGACGACAATGATCTGCCCTCCTGGTTGCGTAAAGGTACCGGACAATATCTTAAAACTATTGATTTCATCAGAGAATCGGGCACAGCCGACATTTACTATCACCATATTAAAGACAAATACTTTGTAAAAAGCTACGGTTACCATGCCCACATCTTCGGAGGTGGTGCCTGATCATTTTACAAACAGCAAAAACCAGGAGTTCTAGAAGTCAAATCCTATTATCAACCTAAAAGCATGGAAATCAGAAAGAGCATTCAAAACAATGTGGAAACACTATCTATTAAAGGCAAAATAGATGCCCTCAACTCTCAGCAGTTTGAGAATTCGGTTTTCGCAAGCATCAGTTCGGGTACATCCAAACTCATTATCGATCTAAAAGAGCTTGAATATATCAGCAGCTCAGGGCTTAGGGTATTCCTGATGGTAGCCAAAAAATTGAAAACGTCTGGGAAGGTGTGTTTGTGCGAACTTCAACCTCAGGTGCTTCAGATTTTCCGTATTTCAGGGTTTGATTCCATATTTACCATTTGCAACACCATGGAAGAAGCTTTGAAATATATTGCATGAGCATACCAAAGTTCAATATTCATTCATGGGAAACAATACACTATCTGTCGGGTTAACTCTGAAAAATCAACTGAGTGAACTGGAAAAGATCACTACATTTATTGAGGGATTGGCTTCTGAATGGCTGCTCACCCCTGAACATGTTATGACTTTTAACCTGGTTCTGGAAGAGGCTTTTACCAACATTGTGAATTACGGTTATTCTGATATTAATTCTCATACCATAGAATTGTTTTTTGAAAAGAATGATAATATTATCAGGATTTCGCTGAAAGATGACGGTATCCCTTATGATCCGACAAAGAAAGAGGATCCCGATTTAACCTCCGGTGCAGACGAAAGAGCGGTTGGAGGCCTGGGAATATACCTCATAAAAACCATGATGGACACGGTAGCTTACCAACGGGTAAATAAATTCAATTATTTGTACATGGAAAAATATATCGGCTCGTAACATAATACAGATTATCAATGCTCCAGGAAAAAGAAGGTTCATCAATATGCAAAAAAAAAGGTAAGAATGTCAATTCTTTCCTTTTTACAATTTTAGCTGTTATCCCGAATCTTTTATTGCTGATGTTGGGGTGCAATCACTTCAAAATAAAAGATTCAGAAGGCAATGAACATATAGTCAAGGAGAACCAACAACATAACGATTCTCTGAAAGAAATTGTTTTCTTACCATATTGGATTACCAATGCACAATTTGCCGGGTATTATATGGGGGTTGAAAAGGGTATTTACAAGAAGTATGGCATATCACTAAAAATCCACCCATATCAGCCCTTCATAACATCAACACAATTGCTCAAAGAGGGAAAGGTTGATTTCGCCGCAATCTGGCTGGCCAATGCCATTGAGCTAAAAGCTTCAGGCACTGATATTGTGAATATTGCACAACCTTCCACTCAATCTTCTCTGATGCTCATCACAAAAAAAAGGAGCGGTATCAGCAAGCTTGGGGATATGAACGGAAAAAAAGCAGGCATCTGGGAAGGGTATGAACTACAGCCTCAAGCTTTATTCAAGAAAAACAACCTTGATGTGAAGATCATTCCCATAGGAAGCACAAACAATCTGTTTCTGATGGATGGTGTTGATATCACAATTGCAAACTGGTTCGATGAATACCATTCCCTGCTGAGTGCCGGCCTGAACCCTGATGAACTTAACACATTCTTCTTTGCTGATTATGGCCTGAATTTTCTTGAAGACGGAATCTATTGCATGTCATCACTTTTGGAGAAAGATTCCCAATTATGTGCAGATTTCATAAAGGCAACATTCGAAGGGTGGCTTTACGCTTTCAACAACCCGGAGGAGGCAGTGGCGGTTGTTGTTAAATATTCGAAAGCTCTTAATCTGCCTGCCAACAAAGTTCATCAGCGATGGATGCTTGACAGGTATAAGGACCTCTATAACCCTGATGCAAGGAAAAAAATCAACACTATGCTCCACGAAAAAGATTATCTGTCAGTCGGTGAGATACTGCTCGAGAATGGACTGATTGATCATATTCCACCATACAAACAGTTTTTTATCCCGGTACTAAAATAGTTATCGATTGATTGATTGATTGATCCATTATGAAAAATCCGATTATCAGCGCCTTAAGACATCTGGACACAAGGGAGAAGAAACTGGCTTTTAAGCTTATTCTTTACATCTTTACCAGTGCAGCTTTGATATTTTCTGTTGCATTTCTGTACAATTACAATATCTCAGAAAAAATTGTCAAGAAGAACCTGAAAATAAATGCGGAACACCTTACAGTTTCAACAGTTCATGAAATTGATAAGATACTGGGTTCTGCCCAGAAAATTCCTGACAATTTTTCCAGGATTGTGGAATCATCAGATTTTTCAAAACCGGAGTTGATTGCCATTTTAAAGATGATGGTAGAGAACAATCCTGAAATATATGGAGCCGCATTGGCACTTGAACCCTGGTTCATTGATTCTTCTGAAAAGCTTTTTGCTCCATATTTTTACAAAACCAATGGTAAAATAAAATATACCACCCTCACTGATGAGAGTTACAATTATTTTACGATGGACTGGTATCAGATCCCGAAAGAGCTTAACAAACCGATGTGGAGTGAACCATATTTTGATGAAGGTGGCGGAAATGTGCTAATGTCCACATATTCTGTGCCTTTGCACAGAACAATAAACGAAACTCTGCAATTTGTTGGGATATTAACCATCGACATATCACTTGACTGGCTTCAGAAGATGGTTTCAGAGATTAAAGTTTATGAAACTGGTTACAGTTTTCTTATATCTGGTAACGGTGCCATGATTTCTCATCCCAACAGGGATTTGATAATTAATGAATCACTTTTTACCATTGCAGATGCACAGAAATCATCCGAGCTGCATGCCATTGGAAGGAACATGATACATGGCAAATCAAGTTTTGCTGAGTTCAGTTACAGAAACCTGATGACCGGAAAACTAAGCTGGATTGCCTACGCACCCCTTGCTACAAATAACTGGTCTTTAGGTGTTGTATTTCCTGTTGAGGAATTTATGGCGGATGCCAATAATCTTTTTATCAATCTTATCTATCTGGGTATAGGTGGGTTGGTTATCATGCTTGTTGTCATCATTGTCATTTCCCGGTCTATCACCCGGCCACTTCGAAGTCTTACCCAGGCAACCGGCAGGTTTGCATTAGGGGATTTCTCTGTTGCATTGCCCAAAATAAAGTCGAGGGATGAGATAGGCAGACTGAATACATCATTTATTTACATGCAGGAAACTCTAGACAAAACAATGTCAGATTTGCGTAAAGCATCTGAAAACCTTAAGATCTCAAATGAAGAACTAGAAGAAGTTAACCGTAATCTGGAACAGAAAGTTAATGAAAGAACTGCTGAACTGAACAATAAGAACAAAGAGCTTGATGTTTCCTTCAACAACCTTCGTAGGCTTAACGAAATAGGCAGGAAAATTACTTCAACACTTGACTTTAACGAAATCCAGGAAATGGTATATGACCAGGTTAAAGATCTCCTTGGTGCCTCATGTTTTCTAATAATGATATACAACCAGGAGATGAATATACTGGAGTGTAATATGTCGGTTGAGAATGGAAACAAGTTACCTCCGTTCGGGATATCAATGGAAGAGAAAAATCGTTTCCCAGTGTGGTGTGTTGAAAATTCAAGTCCGGTATTTATGAATGATGTTGATAAAGAATACAAAGATTATGTCCCGGAAAGAGCCACCCCTGTAAAAGGAAAATCTGTTGCCTCTCTCATTTACCTCCCCCTGATGATCGAAAAGCGGGTTCTCGGTGTAATATCCACCCAAAGCTTTAGCAAGAATGCATATTCAAGATACCAGTTTGATATGTTGAATAACCTGGCGAACTTCATTGCCATTGCATTCGATAATGCCTTATCCTACGAAAAAATCAACAAAGCAAACAACGATCTGAAAGCAGCTCAGGCACAACTGGTACAGGCAGAAAAAATGGCTTCTCTCGGACAACTCACAGCTGGTATTGCACATGAAATTAAAAATCCACTGAATTTTGTCAACAATTTCTCGGAACTCTCTGTTGATTTAGCAGATGAACTTAAAGAAGAAATTGAGAAGCTTTCGGATTACCTCAATCAGGATGACCTTGAATATCTTAAGGAGATTACAGGTGATATCCGTTCTAATGTAAATAAAATAAATGAGCACGGAAAGCGAGCCGATAGCATAGTTAAAGGAATGCTGTTGCACTCAAGAGGGAAAGCTGGCGAGAAACAGCCAACGGATATAAACTCTGTACTGAAAGAATATGTGAATCTCGGATACCATGGTATGAGGGCTCAGAATCCGGATTTCAATATAAAAATAGATGCCATTTATGACGACACCCTGGAACTGGTTAATGTTGTTCCTCAAAACATTAGCAGGGTGTTTCTGAATATCATCAATAATGCCTGTTACTCCACTCTGGAAAAGAAAAACCAGCTTAAAGATGCTTATTTCCCCATACTTGCTGTGAGAACATTAAATCACAGAGACAAGGTGGAGGTTATTATTCGTGATAACGGTAAAGGAATACCTCATGAGATTCTCGACAAGATCTTTAATCCGTTTTTTACAACCAAGCCTCCCGGCAAGGGCACCGGACTTGGATTATCGTTAAGTTATGATATTATTGTACAGGAGCATTGCGGCGAGATGCTTGTTGATTCTGAAGAGGGGGAATATGCTGAATTCAGGATTATTATCCCAAAGGCCTGTGACAGGGCTGCCGGGTAATAAAACAGACATGTCTGATTAAAAATAATATATGATGGATACTATTCAAAACAGCAATTATAATATAAAGATCATGGTAGTTGATGATGAAGTGGATCTTGAACCACTCATCAGACAAAGATTCAGGCGGAAAATACGCAGTGGTGAATTCGATTTTGTATTTGCACATAACGGTCTTGAAGCCCTTGCAAAGCTGATTGAATATCCTGATATAGGAATAATTCTTACAGATATCAACATGCCGGAAATGGACGGGCTTACCCTACTTCTCAAACTTAAGGAGCTTAAGAGCCCATCCCTGAAAACGGTGGTTGTGTCTGCATACGGTGATATGGATAACATACGCACAGCGATGAACAGAGGCGCATTTGATTTCCTTACCAAACCGATAAATTTCGAAGATCTTGAAATCACAATCAACAAAACTTTGGAAGAGATCTTAAATCAACGAAAAGCAATCCGTGAACACAATGAACTGATCTCCATCCAGTGCGACCTCAATGTCGCAAGAGAGATACAGCAGGGTATTCTTCCGCAAACGTTCCCTCCCTTTCCTGAAAGGAAAGACTTCGATATTTTTGCTACCATGGTACCTGCAAGGGAAGTTGGTGGTGATTTCTACGATTTTTTTATGATAGATAATGACCGGCTTGGAATTGTAATTGGGGATGTTTCCGGAAAAGGGATTCCTGCAGCAATATTCATGGCAGTAAGCCGCACACTTATCAAAGCAACAGGTTTGAAAGGGATGTCACCAGCCGAATGTCTCGGCTTTGCCAACAACCTGCTTTGCAACGAAAGTGTCTCCGGTATGTTTGTGACAGTTTTTTATGGAATTATCGACATGAAGACAGGTGAGATGGAATATGCCAACGCAGGCCATAATCCTCCCTACATTATAAACAAATCGGGAGAATACAGAATTATCTCGTCGCTTGGGAATACCGTGCTGGGTGTTTTTGAAGATCTTACATTTAAACCCGGGAAAACTATTCTGGAAAAAGAGGGTTCAGTTCTTCTTTATACCGATGGAGTTACTGAAGCCTTTAATAAATCTGAAGAGGTTTATGGAGAGCAAAGGCTTGAAAAATTATTCGGTATTCCTGCAGCAGATGTTTGCAAAGAACTCATAGAGTGTGTTGTTAAGGACATCGAAATATTTTCATCCGGCTTTCCCCAGTCGGATGATATCACAATGCTCTGCCTGCAATATATTGGGAGTAAGTGAGTGTGAAAGTGTGAAAGTGTGAGTGAAATTATTCTTCTTTCAGTACGGATATTTTAATGCCATCCCAGATGTAAGTTGTGACTATACGTGATACAGCAACATACTGACCGCTGGTTTCATCATACTCTTTTATCGACTCCACAAACATAATGTTTCCGGGTTTTACACCTTCGCGCCCGGGATAAACCACCCAGGAGTCGTATTCAAAAAGTTCCGGCTCTGAAATGGTCATCGTTTCACAAATTCTCGCAAGATTTTCACCATTCCAGATAAAATAGGCTGTGCCCGCCGGAAACTCACTTCTGTTGTGAAAAAAAGATAATTCGGCAATCTCTGACTTCTCATCGATGCGGGTCTGGACGTTTTTTAGAGCTGATATGGAATAATCTGGTTGAGGTTGGTTTTGATGAAAATCAATAAAAGGCGCCCTTATAGTTTGTAAAACCTCACCGTTTCTTACCACTTTGGCAGTTATTGTATATGGTTCCGAAGGATTGAAACCGCTGATCCGAAACAGAAGAAAATCCCTCCTGTAATCTATCTGGAACTGGATGGCAGCAATGGCAAGATCATGGCCGTTGATATAACCAGAAAATACTTTTCCCGAATCGTTGGTGTATTCAGCCTGATACCAATATTGTATCACACCGGTTTGGGCATTTTCAACCATGGTATTGCTTACGATCAATAATTTGTCGCAATGGGCGATGCTCACTACATCGGCAGCATCGACCGAAGGTTTAACTTTAAGTGCGGTTTTTTCAGTAAACACATATACCTGCATCTGGGTCTGGAACCTTCCGTTCTCATAAACAAAATAATCGTACTGCCCAAACAACCCTGTGCAGGAGAGCACTGAGACGATAAAAAGCATCAACACCTTTATGGTGTACATGGCAGTTAAATATTCTATAAAAGATATTTCTCGCCGGCCTTCAGGCCTGCTCTTAAAGCTTCGAGGTTAAAGTTAACTACATCTTCACCTTTTTTCCCAAACAATCCGCGAACAGATTCCTCCAGCCATGAATATTCCATGTCGAGAAATGGAGAAGCAGCACCAAGCATAACCATGTTTGCAGCCTTGACACTTCCCAGCTCTTTGGCTATCGTATCAGCATCTACGATAATATGATTCTTCAACTTCCTGATTTCTTCAATTATCACACTAATATCAGGATACTCCGGAATGTTTATGAAAGGATTAGAGTTTGTTATCAACCAGCTGTCAGAAGAGAGGTAAGGCAGATACCTCAATGATTCCATAGGTTCAACAGATAAAATCATATCTGCTTTCCCTTCGGGTATCAGATCAGAAGCAATCTCTCTGTCTGAAAGCCTGAGATGCGACTGCACATCACCACCACGCTGACTCATACCATGAACCTCAGCCTGTTTGAGATAAAGTCCGTGGTTTACTGCTGCCATACCTATTGTTGCCGCAATGGAGAGTATCCCTTGTCCACCGACACCTGCAAGTATTATATCCTTTTTCATTTTTATATTATTATTTTGTTTTCCCGTAATCCATTAACAATTAACAATTAACAATTAACAATTAACAATTAACAATTAACAATTAACAATTGACTATTAACAATTAATCATTAACAATTAATTTTTCTGTTTCTGTGCAAACTTTGCCCTCATGCGTTTATTCAAAGTCTGGATACATTCCCTCCTTGGAATAATAACGGAAACTCCTTGATATTCCAGTTCTTCTTTAAAGACCAGAACATTTTCTTCATGGTTTTTGCGCAGAGGTTTCAGGACTTTTATGTGATCAGGATGTACGCCAACACCTTTACAAATATCCTCGATTCTGTTTAATGCCGAAGATGTTTGTCCACCGGTCATTGCAGTTGTTGCATTATCGAGTATTATTACTGTTATCGGGCTGTTGTCATTAACTGCGTCAAGCAAACCGGTTATACCCGAATGGGTAAAAGTAGAGTCACCAATAACAGCCACGGAAGGGAAGAGGCCGGCGTCGGCAGCACCCTTTGCCATTGTTATCGAAGCACCCATGTCTACACAAGAGTTAATAGCCTCGTAAGGGGCAAGGGCACCAAGGGTATAACATCCGATATCAGAGAACACCCTACCTTTTGCCCATTTCGAAAGAGCCTCATTCATTGCATTGTATGAATCAATATGCGGGCATCCGTTGCAGAGGCTTGGCGGACGTGGAGCCACCATCCCGGGTATGGCATCCCCAATAATATTTTCCATTCCAAGGCTTACTGCAACAATGTTTGGGTTCAGCTCTCCGGTACGGGGAATAGTTCCGTCGAGCCGCCCTCTTATTGGTTTTCCTAAAGCAAGCAAGCCTTTCAGCAACTCCTCAACAATCGGGTAACCATCTTCCAAAACCAGAATGGAATCACAGCTTTCATATAGCTGCCTAACCATATTCTCAGGCACAGGATATTGTGAAAGCTTAAGGACAGGATATGGAACCTTTCGTCCCGGATAGTTTTCCATCAAATAGTTATAGGCTAACCCACATGCAATGATACCCAGACTCTTATCTTCTCCATCGATATGTTGATTAAAACCACTTTCCATGGCCTCCTTCAGAAATAATACCTGGTTATCGAGCAACTTACGGTATTGTTTTCTGGCAATTGCAGGAAGCAAAACAAACTGACGGAGGTTTTCGGGCAGTTTTATTTCATTCTGAGCCCTTGAAGG
Source organism: uncultured Lentimicrobiaceae bacterium (assembly GCA_964469215.1). Lineage (GTDB taxonomy): Bacteria > Bacteroidota > Bacteroidia > Bacteroidales > SKPS01 > SKPS01. Next base: position 3,985 of record CAYXYB010000010.1, on the reverse strand, counting down.
CCTCCTGACAATACCGGAGCGGGAATGTGCAAGGCGGGTTGTAATCCGCAACATAACAGGAATACGGTATCTCTCTGAGATATCAAATCCATAATGTACCATGTCGTATGCTTCCTGCTGGTTCGAAGGCTCCAGTATAGGAGTGAAGGCAAACTTTCCGAAGAAACGTGAATCCTGCTCGTTTTGTGATGAGTGCATTGAAGGATCATCGGCAGCAACAATTACCATCCCTCCGTTGGCACCGGTTATTGCAGAGTTGATAAATGGATCCGCAGCTACATTAAGCCCGACATGTTTCATACATACCATACTACGCCTACCTGCATACGACATCCCGATGGATGCCTCCATGGCAGTCTTTTCATTTGCAGACCAGTTTGACCTTATCTCTTTCTCAGCAGCTTCCCTGGAGTGCTGCACATACTCCGTAATCTCAGTGGATGGCGTGCCGGGATATGCAAAGATACCTGAAATACCAGAATCTATAGCCGCCTGCCCAATCGCCTCAGCTCCCAATAACATTAGTTTTTGCATATAATACTTATATTTGTTTGTTCGTTTTTACTCCTGCTTTCAATGCAAAAATAGAAATATATTTTTGAATATCCTGCAACAGAATTAATACGATGAACCTGCTTGCTCACGCATACCTCTCAGGTGATAACGATTACCTTTTGATAGGCAATTTCATTGCCGACCATATCAAAGGGAAGCATCCAGCCAGTTTTCCGGCTGATGTCATAAAAGGCATTAATTTGCACAGAGACATAGACTATTACACCGACCAGCACCCGGTTTTCAACCGGAGTTGCAACCTGTTATATTCAACATACCACAAATATGCAGGTGTTGTTGTGGATATGGTATATGACCATTTTTTGGCCAGGCATTGGAATCAATATCACAAACAATCGCTTGAAGAGTTTACAGGCTATTGTTACTCGGTCCTGCTGAGAAACTACAATATCCTGCCACAGAGAACCAAAAGTCTGCTTCCAAATATAATAATGGATAACTGGTTAACTGCTTATGCTCACCTTGAGGGGCTTGAGAAGAGCTTTACAGGAATCTCAAGAAGGGCTAAATACAACCCCGGACTGGAAAATGCAGTTGTTGACATTAAAAAACATTATGGCCAGCTCGAAAAGGATTTTTCAGATTTCTTTCCTGATCTTGTTTTTTTTTCCAATAAAAGAATATTTGACCTGGATGCCACACCAGTGAAACTGACTGCGAAAATGAGAAGAAAAAAACGCACCATGCGGATAATGCAACTTCTTGGTAGAAAATCACTTGATTCTTCTTCTGAAACGAAGTGAATCCCCCCATTCACCATAGGCTATATCATCACCTGTCAGTTTGATCCTCTCTTCAAGACAGTTTTTGCATTCATCTGCTTCTTCATCAAGGCAGGGTTTGTCATCATAAAGAAGGTACCCTTCGCGGTACTTCACCGGGGTGAGGTTTGGCATAATAACATTTGCCCCGACTTTCAGTGCTTTTTCACGCCCAATGGGGTCAATTGCCTGCATCGCTGTTGTGGCGGCAATATTTATGTCGGGCATTAATATTCTGAGAATGGCTATCATTTTCATCGTGAGATTAAAACGCTCTATTCTAGGCAATAAAACATGACGATATTCCCACATTGGGGTCTCCTCGTGTTCAATATAAGGCCCCATACCTGCCATATCGATTTCCATCTTTTTAAAAAACAGAAGATCATCAGCAAGATTGGTAATTGTCTGAAATGGAAGCCCGATCATTACACCGGTACCTACCTGATAGCCAATTTTTTTCAATGTTAAGAGGCACTCCCTGCGAGTGGTGAAATCGTGTAAACGATCTTCAGGATGCAGCCTCCTGTATAATCCTTCATCAGATTCTTCAATTCTTAAAAGATACCGGTGGGCACCGGCTTCAAACCAACGCCGGTATGTCTCTTCACTCTGCTCCCCAAGTGACAGGGTGATGTGCATCTCACCGCTTGTTTTCTGGTGTATCTTTCTGAGCAGGGAAGTTATTGTGTCAACATGGTTTTTATCGGACCGCTCACCAGCCTGGATTACCAGAGAAGCAAATTTCTCCTTGTAAGCATATATTGCAGCTTCGAGAACCTCTTCCTCACTGAGATAATACCTTTCAACCTTTTTGTTTCCCCTCCTTATTCCACAATAATAGCAATTTTTTGAGCAGATATTGCTGAACTCTATAAGACCCCTGAAATAAACCTTCCGGCCAATCACACTTTCTTTTACCTCGAAAGCATGACTGTACAACACCTGACGTTGTTTTTCATCAGCCTGAAGAAGAGAGACCAGGTCATCGCGTGAAAATTCATCTTTGTTAAGGAGGGTTTTAAAGTCCATTTTAACTTTCGTTTAACGATAAACAATATTAGGAAATTTTTGTTCCGGTTGTAAATGCGCAGTGGCGGAGAGGCTATAAAAAAAGAGGGTAACTTTTAAGACACCCTCTTTTATGTAAATTAACCGGTATAAAACCTATCTGTTTAAAAATCCTTTCTCATAAGCCTCTTTCAACATGGCTGTGATCCCTTTCTTGGTAACCATACGTATTGCATGAGTTGACACCCTCAGAGTAATATATCTGTCTTCCTCAGGGATATAAAATTTTTTTATCTGCAGATTGGGAAGAAACCTTCTTCTTGTTCTGTGGTTTGAATGTGAAACGTGATTACCGGTTATTACACTCTTACCTGTTAATTGACAAACTCTTGACATCTCGTGCAATATTTAAAGGTTTATAAATTTCGGGGTGCAAAGATCGGAATATTTTTTAAAACAACAATGAAAATGCTGTTTTTTTTAAATCCATGAACCTTCTGGTTTTTTAACTTTTCCTGATAACTATTTCCAGAAGCTTGTTGAGCTCATCTACCTTATCGGATTTATTAAGCTTTGAATAAGATTCCATCAGGCCTATAATTAGTTTTCTGATGATAGTAAGATTATCTGCAGCTTCAATCTGATGTTGGTTAATATCAACTTCTGCAAGCTTAAGGAAGAACAGAAGTTCGCTTTGGGTCAACATACTGCCTTTTGAGAAAGGATTGAGATAGAAAAGCATCTTGTCGTTTTCACGGTATGCCAGGAAAAAGTAATCAAGCAGGTCAACCCCTACTATCGGTATGCCCAGGCTGCGTGCCACGAGAATATAAAGTATACCAATCGATAAATGATTCCCTTTACCGGTATCAAACAACATATTAAGGTAATAACATTGTGGAGTTTGGTAATCGCGTTTATTACCATAAAATTCATAATCATCATACAAAACAGCGTTGACAATCTTCACTTTCTCAGCAGGTGCCATGTCATCCTTGATTCTCAGATATATGTCCTGTGTTATATGTCCAAGCCTCCTGATAATATTTTCCTCTTTAAGCTCCGGATACTGATATCTGGCAATGATTAATGCACCCAGAAGAAGATTATCCTGTCCCATCGCAACCCACTTCTCAAGTTTCTGGACTATACTTACAACATGAAGCTTATGGATAACAACCTTTAGATGTTTTTGTACCAACCCGTCGCTATAAGTATTCAATGCCTCCTTAAGCCATGGGGTAATACCCGGACCCCTTCTTATTATCTCGTCCTTAATGGCAGAGATAATATGCTCATCCGGATCGTCAAGAAGACTGATCAGAGATTTAATTTCCTGAATGTTGTTAACAGATGTCACTTCAGAAGCCCGTTTTAAGGCATCAAAGATACTACTTCAGAAGCAATCGGGCTTTTAAAAAAAAGGTTAAATGCACGATAATGCTGATTATGATAAATGTTTTCAACTTGTGTAGTGGCTCAACTATTTGTTTAGCAACAACTTAATATCAAACTATAGAATGTAAAGAAATTTAACAGTTGAACAGTTTGCTTTTATTATTGTTTAAATTATTGTTATTCAGTGAGGTGGTCTAGGAAATTAGGACAGGCAACAAAGATTAAAAACAATCGTAAAC
>CAYXYB010000009.1:0-95800 GCA_964469215.1 uncultured Lentimicrobiaceae bacterium | reverse complement strand
TTTTTTGTTGGGTTTTGCGTCGCAAAACGGTCAACGTATTCCAGGCACCGACAGTGGTGGCCTGCCTGACCTCACCTTTACCGGAGGAGCAGTATTGGCTCCAAAGATGATGCATGCTGTCTATAACGCTGCTACGAGTGAGTACAAGGCTTATATCAATGGTGTTCTTGTCCAGACCCTCACCTCTGTTACCTATACACAAATGGCAGGAACAGGATTCCAGATAGGTGGATATGGTACAAACAGCAACCTCTCCGGCGATATGGATGAGTTCAGGATCTACAACCGGGCACTGAGTGCAGCAGAGGTTTCTGCGACCTGGAATCTGGAAATAGGAGCTGTGAGTGCACCAAACGATGCCGGTGTTACACAGATTAACTCACCCGTGGCTCCTGCTTCTCCCGGGTTGCACAATGTTACAGCAACAATAAAAAATTACGGATCCAGTCCAATTACATCGGTAAATGTAAACTGGTCGGTTAACGGAGTGCTTCAGACACCTGTACCCTATACCAGCACACTTGATACAACAGGTGGAGCAGGAGCAAACACCGCTCTGATAACACTTGGAAGTTTCAATTTTCCCGGAGGTTCTAACACAATAAAAGCGTGGACTTCTCTGCCTAACAATCAGCCCGATACGGTTAACCTTAACGACACCTCCCAGGTTACAATCTATTTTGCCACAACAATGAGTGGCACCTACACCATTGGGGGCACAACACCTGATTTTACCTCTTTTGGCAATGCATTGACAGCTCTCTATTCCGGAGGCATCTCAGGACCTGTGACTTTCAATGTGGCACCGGGAACCTATACTGAACAGGTTACCTTCAATGGAAATATATCAGGCTCCTCATCGGTCAATACAATCACCTTCCAGTCTGCCACAGGGGATAGCACCTCGGTTATACTCACCGGCAGCGGAGCATATATTCTGCAATTTAATGGAGCCGACTATATCAAAATAAAGCAAATTACTATTAAAACCACGGTTACCTCATCAACAAAAGTCATTGAGATCATAGGAGGAGCCGATTACAACACCATTACAAACTGCGTGATCGAAACACCTCCAACCACCACCAGCACTGCTTATGGTATCTATAACAGTTCAGGACTTGATAACAATAATGTGATTACCAACAATAATATTAAGAATGGCTATTATGCTATTTATTGGTATGGAGGTTCATCCACAAGCCTTGAAACAGGCAACAGGATAGAAGGTAATAAGCTTGAGGGATTCTATTATTATGGTATATACAGCTATGGTCAAAACGCCATGGTAATCAAAGGCAATACCATTATTAACTCAGCAAGCTCCGGATCAGTCTATGGCATCTATATGTATTATAATGACAATGACCATCAGACTATCGGGAACACAATTCTGATAACGGGTACCTCAACGTTGTATGGCATAAACATCTATTATTGTGATGGCACAACCTCCTTACCGGGCCTTACTGCCAATAACATGATAGTTGTTAATGGGTCTTCGACCAGGTATGCCATCAGGAATTATTATTCCAGCTACCAAAATCTGTATCATAACAGTACGCATGTTACCGGAACAGGTGCCACCGGATATGGCCTCTATTTGTATAACTCATCGGCATCATATACCGGCCATAATATTATCAACAATATATTTAGCAACACCTCTGCAAGTGGTTATGCAGCTTATTATTACAATGCGACCAACCTGACTTCAACCGATTATAACAACTTCTATTCAACAGGTAACAATTTTGTATATTATGCTGCCGCCATTGCAAACCTTGCCGCGTTACAAACAGCCAGTGGCAAGGATTTAAACTCTATGAGTGTTGACCCCTCTTTCTTGTCAAATACAGATTTGCATACCAACTCTGTTCCATTGTTTCACACAGGAACGTCTCTTGTAAACGTTACTGTTGATATTGACGGAGATCCCCGTCATCCAATCACACCCTGTATCGGAGCAGATGAGTACATGCTTTATTCCAATGATGCCGGTGTTTCCATGATAACGGAGCCGGTTTCTGTTTGCGCCGGTATTACCAATGTTAAGGTAAAGATAAAGAACTTCGGCATCCAGTCGTTTACCGGGGTGGCAGTAAACTGGACAGTAAACAGCGTTGCCCAGGCACCATTTCTTTATACCTCTTCGCTGGCACCGGGAATGGAACAGGAGGTTACCCTGGGAACATATACCTTCGCCAATGGAGTTCTTTATGACATGGTTTTCTGGACCACCGGCCCGGGAAGTGTTGCAGACCAGAACCCTGCAAACGACACCCTTAAGGTTCTTGGCTTCCAGACAGCCATGAGCGGAATCTTTACAATTGGATCAGGTGTCACTTACGACTTTAACAGCATTTCGGCAGCAGTAGCTGCATTGAACAATTACGGAGTCTGCGGCCCCATAATCTTCAACATTGCAGCAGGTACCTATAATGAACAGATAAACCTGGTAAACCTGCAGGGAACATCCTCTACAAATACCGTTACTTTTAAATCAGCAAACAACGATAAAACATCGGTTATAATTCAGTATGCTGCAGGATCTGAAAACTATGTCGCTATGCTCAACAACAGCTCTTATGTTAAGTTCCAACACATAACCTTCCAGGCAACGGGTACCTCTTACGGTCATGTTTTCCAGCTTACAAACGGATCCGGACATAACGAAATATCCAACTGTAAACTGATTACCAGCGTTACAACAAGTTCAACATTCTCCGGGATATATGTGCCGGGTATCAACTGCAACAACAACCAGGTAATCAATAATGAAATAAGCGGAGGCTACTATAGTATTTACTGGTACGGTGCCTCTTCAACCGCACGCGGGCAGGGTCTGGTTGTAGAAAACAATATTATTACCGATTTCTACTATTATGGTGTGAATATCTCCTATATGAATGATGTAACAATGAAAAGCAACTACATAAAGAATGCATCCAACTCAGGCAGTATTTACGGGGCAAGGGTGTACTATTGTGACAATATCATTGTTACCGGGAATGATATTCAGTTAGCTGCAACCTCAACCCATTATGGTATGTATCTCTATTACAACACAGGCACCTCAACCACACCTAACCTGATAGCTAACAACGTGATCAATCTTACCGGCACAGGAACAGGCACATGGTATGGTATCTATTTTTACAATCAGATCTATTCAGACTTTTATCATAACAGTATTCAGTTATCTGCCGGAAGCACCTCTTCCTATGCATTTTATCAATCAAGCGGCAGTAATCAGAATGTAGTTAACAACATCATGGTACATAACGGTGTAGGCTATGCATATTATGTGTCGACGACTGCCGGTATTGTTAACAGCAACAACAACAATTATTTCACCACTGCAACTCCTCTTGCTTACTGGGGTATTGCATGTGCAGACCTGATGGCACTTCAGACAGCCAATATGAAGGATTTCGGTTCCGCCCAGTTTAACCCTGTTTTTGCAAGCATATCGAACGGTGATCTCACTCCATTGTCAGTGAACATTGACAATATGGGAACACCAGTAGGTGTTCTGACAGACATCAAGGGTGTTACCCGGTCTGTTATCACTCCTGATGTAGGAGCAATTGAGTTCATGGGAATAGGATCGGATATTGCCTTGATTGGTGGTTCACTTGCTGCCGGCCAGTGCCTTAACACCAACGACAGTGTGTACATAACCATCTCCAATGTGATAGGAGGGGCTATCAACTTTGCCTCAAATCCGCTTACGATCTACTGGAGCGTTACAGGTCCTGCTAATTCAAATGGCACTATTGTATTGAATAGCGGCATACTTTCTCCGGCTACTTCACTTACAGTTGGAGCAGCAGGTGTTAACATGTCATTACCAGGGGTTTACACCCTGAGTGCTTACCTTGGTGCCAATATGACGAACCTGTTCCAGGGCAACGACACACTGAATAATATGCCATCGAAGCAGATCTACAATCCATTCTATGTTGAGCCGAAAAATGTAACGGTAACAGACCCGACGCAGACGGTTAACATATCGGCAAAGTCAACATTCTTCCCGGGTGGATCGTTCTTCATTTCTGAGATTTGTCACTGGAGGGCATCAACCACGGGTGCCCCTGTAGGAGGATGGCCTTCTTATCTTATTGCTGACGACTACATTGAAATAACCGGTGTTCCAAACTCAGACCTTGCCGGATACACACTCGAACAATGGGATGCAACATCCATGGTAAGCACCTATACATTCCTCCAAGGAACAGTAATGGGGCCAAATGGCACAGCTACATTCGCAGTTGGACAGATGGGTTCTGACGTTCCTGTTCCTGCAAGTTTCCATTATCATGCTAATGGAGGTTATACCGGTAGTTTCGGTTCCACGAGTGTAGCCGGAAGAATATTGAAGGATGGAAGTGGAAATATCGTTGATGCCGTAGGTTATGGAACATATACATTCCCATCTGCAGCAAACGTCACTTCTGCCGACTGGTCAGGTAATACTCCTGCAATTTCAAGCGCAGGAAACAAACTTTTTGGAGCTTATACCAAAGATGCTACAAACTGGGTTAATTCAGGCACTTCTCCAATGGATCCTAATGTTTTGAATGCCGGAGTATCGTTACCAACACCCGTCAGCCTTTCAGGATTCACCTGGAGCCATAACGGAGTGGTATTCGCCACCAACGTGATCGATACCACCGTTGGCCCCTGGACATCCCCGGGCGTTTATAATTATGTAGCCAGCTATGTGACCCCGTGTGGCACGTTATCAGATACGGTTAAAGTAACTGTAAACATTAGTCAGCTTTATGGCACCCCTGATACCACCATTTGTGCCGGAGACAGCATCATGCTGCAGGTTTGGCTCCCCGGAACAGGCCCATGGACACTCGTTGTGTCTGATGGAACCGGTACCGATACTGTTCCTGGTATTCCAACTTCACCATTCTCGGTCTATGTTGCTCCTACCTCAACAACAGTTTATTCTGTCCCCAGTTACAAAGAGGGTACAGGACAGTTTATCCCTGCTTCCCTCGTCTGCACTGTAACAGTAGTTCAAGCTCCTGTTGTTACTCTTGCCACCTTCTCACCTGTTTGTATCTATGATGCTCCGATTACCCTTACAGGAGGCTTGCCTGCCGGTGGAACCTATTCAGGCACGGGTGTCGCAGCCGGTGTGTTCGACCCCGTTACTGCAGGACCCGGAACCCATAGTATAACATATACCTTCATCAACACAACAGGCTGCTCAGGAAGCGATATGCAGCAAATACTTGTGGGCGCTAAACCTGCTTTCACCCTCACTGCTGATCATGCCATCTGCGAAGGTGATGCCACAACTCTCGTGGTCACACACCCGGGTGCCGCTATTCCTTCACTGTTCTTCTCTGAATATATCGAGGGAACTACAAACAACAAAGCCCTGGAACTATTCAACGGCACAGCAGATACCCTTGACCTGAATAATTTCAGGATTGCCGGTGCAGATAACGGCGGAGGATGGAGCTATTACCACTATTTCCCCACAGGTGCAAAACTGCTCCCGCACAATACATGGGTTATGGTTGCTGACCAGGTTAACCCTACTCATTATGATACCGCTAATGCAGATGAAGTTATCACTTTCCCGGGCGTGGTACACTTCACCGGAAACGATGCCCGTGCCCTCGAATTAACCATCGATGGAGGAATCACCTGGACGATAATTGACATCTTTGGTGACCCTAACAACAACCCGGGAATAGGTTGGCCCGTAGCTGGGGTTAATAACGCAACTTCAGATAAAACACTGATTCGCAAACCCGGAATATTCAGAGGCAATACAAACTGGCCTGTCATTGCAGGAATAGACTCGGCCTCTTCAGAGTTTATAGTCCATACTGTAAACAACTTCGCTAACCTCGGAACCCATAGCTACAACCCACCTGCTATTCTCAACCCCACCTACTCATGGAGCACAGGTGCCTCCACACCGTTTATCACAGTTAGCCCCCTTGTCACCACTACATATACTGTAACCGTTTCAGATGCACTTACCAACTGCTTCAACATTGATACAGTTGTGGTTACAGTCAACCATGCACCTGCTGCAGCCATCTCGGGAGCCCAGGATACAATTTGTGTCTACCATACCATTACTCTCGATGCAGGTGCCGGATTTGCATCCTATTCATGGTCAACAGGCGCAACAACACAGACAATCCTCGTTGATGGCGCTACAATCGGACATGGAAATACAGTGGCTTTCACCGTTACAGTTACCAACTCATTTGGTTGTGATGATGATGCCACCGTTGATATCACCGCTGATGACTGTATTGGCATCAATGACCCTGATGTGGCAAACAGCCTGAAGTTCTGGCCAAATCCGAACGACGGTAACTTCTTCATCCGTATTAATGGAGTAAACGGCGAAGCTAAACTGATGATTTCCAATATGACAGGCCAGATCCTGAGCAGTGGAACACTCACCCTTGACGGAGAACTGGTTAAAGAATTCAAACTCGGAAACATAGCTCCGGGTATCTACATCGTACGCCTGCAATCGGAATCAAAAATCATCACAAAACAGATTGTGATCAGGTAAGCACTTAACATACATCTGATAAAGAGGCCTCTGAAATTTCCGGGGGCCTTTTTTATTGAACCACTACTTTACCTGAGAATATCCTTCCGGTTCCTTCAGTGGCTTTAAATAAAAAAATTCCGGGGGACATGCTCTGAGAAACTTCTATTCTGTGGATGATATCCGGGGTTTTAAAATTACCTGAATTGAGTATAATCCTCCCGGAAAGGTCGTAAACTTCAAAGGTTTTCACGGAAACAGCCTCCTCAAACCTCAATTCAATTACCCCGGGGTAATATCTGATTCCAATTAAACAATTGTTTTTTTGAGGTTCACATATTCCGGTTCCTGACGGTGTTAAATGCAGCTTCAGCAATACCGGAAGATGATCCGAACCGTCATATAATGCCTGGATTATGTATGGAGGAGCTGCCGTATTTATGCTGTCGTTGACTGACATGTTCAGATGGTTGGCATCGTTGCCCACGGCTGAATAACTTCCCGGCACATAAGAATAGTGCTGCGACTTGTACTTAAGCACCTCATTGATGAGGATGAAATCAAACCTGTCGTCAAGGCCGCCACCAGAAAAACATCCGTTTGAAGTCCCACGCGTCGACTGTGTATGTATTGAAGCAAACAGTGGATTATCCTGCCAATTCCCCTCATGCTGTACCGGGTCGTGAAACCTTTCAAAGGTGGTGTCAGCAGGCTGTGTGAGGTTTTTCCACGCCTCTTCGCTGGAGGTGTAAAGATTGAAATCACCCGAAAATATCGCAGGATAGTTGTTCCATAATCCTGCACTGTCCATCAGCATCCCCGTTGTAATTGCACGTTCAGATTTATCTGAAGAGGTGTTTCCTGCCTTCAGATGTGTGCATATTACCACAAGAAATGCTGTGTCATGATGAACAGACAGGTGCGGATCGTTGTGATACAGTTTATAAATGTTGACATCCCTTACTGTTGTGGGTATCGCATGCTCGCTGTGAAGCACGAACTTACGGGCATCATAGAACAGGAAGTTGGCAAGGCTGCCCCCGCTGAGATTGGTTGGAGTGGATGAAAAATAATAGTTTATGCCATTGATATTAAGAGCATTGTTGAGAAAATGGTTAATGGCTGAGGGTGCAGTACCCATTTCATTTACTGTTAGAATGTCGGGCTTGACATAGCTGATTACACTGCCCATTGCAGCCCCTTTATTATCGATGTTGTTGTTATTCTGGGTGCAGTATAAAGTGTTATTGCCGTAATTCAGCAGGTTGTAATGCATTACCGAGATGGTATCTTGAGCATTAAGGTACCATCCTGTGAGGAATAATAATTTGGTTAAGACAATTAGTCTCATTCCTTTGCCAGCTTATGCTGGATCTCTGTGATATCGTCGTGAAGTTGCCTGATAAGTGCTGTTTTCCTTTCTATCTCCTGTGCCGCCTTGTCAATCTTTAACTCAATTTCCATCTTCATGTCAATGGATTTCAGCTCTGCCGGCAGCTTGTCGAGACGGTGCTGCCACTCTTCGATATGGCTCTTCTCAAATTCTATGGCAGCCTCAAGCCTGCCAATCTCCTCCTCCTTCCTTTCGATGGTCTTCTCCATATTTGCGCGCCATACTGCCTGGCTCTTCTGCCATGTCTTTCTCTTCTCTTCAAAATGGATCCTCTTCCTCTCAAAAAAGGTGTCGCACGCTTCACGGAAGGTCTCCCACAGCTTGTCGCTCTCATCCCTGGGTACCGGCCATGCCCCCTTCCATTCAACCTGAAGCGATTTGATCTTCTCTGTAGCGCTGTTCCAGTCAACCGATGCTCTTAGTTCAACAGCCTCCCGGCAGATCCGCTCCCTCTTCTTCAGATTATCAACCCTGGCTTCATCAAGCTGATCAAAATGAATGTTTTTGCGCTTAAAAAAGATATCACAAGCACCCCTGAACCTTTCCCAGATGATCTCAGACTGCTCCCTGGGCACAGGCCCTGCAACCCTCCATCTCTCCTGAAGATCGATTATCAGCGGGGTTACAACATCAAAATCTTCCCTGTGTGATAAGGCTTCTGCCTCTTCTATCAACTTCAGCTTGATCCTGAGATTCCCCTCCCTGTCTTGATCCTGTAAATCGTGAATTTCTCTCTTTCGCTGATAAAGAGCATCCTGTGCAGCCTTAAAACGCTCCCAGATCAGATCAGACTTCACCCGTGGAACAGGACCTGTCTCCTTCCATTCCCTGAACAACTGCTGCATCTCTTCGGTGGCCAATTGCACATCCTCTGCATCCTTCAGGGCTTCTGCCCGCTCACAAAGCTCCGTTTTCCGGTACAGGTTGTCAATCCTATCAAGCTCCTGCTCCTGGTAATGACGGGTACGGTTATCGAAGAAGATATCACAGGCACCCCTGAAACGCTGGTTTAGATCGGCAGCATCTTCATAGGGAACAGGACCAATCTCCTTCCACTCTCTCTGGATCTCTTTGATCCGTTCCGCCGTCTCACGCCATTCGTTGCTGTCCTTGAGTTTCTCAGCCTCCCTGCATAAAAGTTCCTTTGCCTTTTTGTTCTTGAGTTGCTCTTCAGGTGTAAGTGGACTTGTGGTCATCTCAGATGTTTTTCGTGAGAAGTAAAGGGATCACTTGTGAACCTTACGGATAAACTCCTCAACTTCAGGAACTCCCCCCTGGTAAACCAGGTATCCGTTATAAGGTTCGCGTTCAGTAATTTCTTGATTTATAGGTGTTAGCATCATCTGTCTCACCTCTGCCGGGTCGTTGGTCTGTGCAAGTATCCAGCTCAGCTTTGCCCAGGCTACCTCAGGCAGCATATTTCCTGCCGGGATAATTCCTTTGGCCATCATGTCACGGCCTGTGTCATAGACAAACATATGAACATACCCCCATATCGTCTGCAGAGTCATAAACATGTGTACACCTTTGGCGTGCGCCCTTTCAATGGCGGGGTACAGCTCTTTATTCACATGTCCCAGGCCGGTGCCAACTATTACCACACCCCTGTAACCATTCTCCACGAGAGCATCGAGTGTGTCGGGCTTCATACCCGGATAATAATACATCATGGTTACATCGTCTGCAAAGAATGGGTAGATGTCAACCTTACAGTCTTTGCGCCGCTTGTTGTAATTCTTGTGTATGGGAGTGATCTTTGTCTTGCTTATCATCGCTACCGGAGTGTCACCGATTGTTCTGAATGTCGACCTGTAGGATGAGTGCATCTTACGCACCCTGGTCCCCTTGTGAAGCAACCCGTACTCATCCGACGTAGGCCCGAACATGCATACCAAAACCTCGGCAATGTCACTGTGGCCCGCTGCCTTCATGGCGTGCTGAAGATTCAGTGCTGCATCAGAACTCGGTCTGTCGCTCGATCGCTGTGAGCCAACAAGCACCACAGGGACAGGAAGATTCTGGCACATGAAGGTGAGAGCTGCTCCGGTATGATGAAGAGTATCAGTGCCATGCCCAACAACGATCCCGTCGATACCACTCTCAATCTCCTTTCCAATGGCACGTGCAAGGGCAATGTACTGCTTCGGCCCCATGTTTTCACTGAAAACAGCAAAGATCTTCTCGGTTTCCAGGTTACAGATGTCGGCAAGCTCAGGAACGGCACCATATAACTCACCCGGCGAGAACGCCGGTATCACTGCCCCAGTGCGGTAATCCAGCCTCGAGGCAATGGTGCCCCCGGTGCCGAAAAGCTTCACGTTTGGTAAACCCGGCGTAACCGGAAACTGCTTCTCCGGTATCTTGTAGTTGGCTTTCTTGTAGCCGGTCTCAACCATCGAGGTGATTGTCCTCGTGTCAATGCCAATGTTGTAACCGGTGGCTATCTTCATCACTATGTGCTTGTCATCATCATTCTCCGACCTCGGTAAAACAGTACCATTGAAACTACCCCTGGTCGTCTCTACATCTGCCTGCCCCCAAACCCTTACGTTAAAACGCTTTAAAAGCTCAAGTGCCTCACCCTTGTAACCCTGAAAAATATCTTCACTCATATTTGCAAACTTATTCTGTTATAAATCATTCAAAGACGTGTCAGCCTGTTATTCGCTTTGCCAGCTTACTCATGTCAACATTACCCACAGCCATCGGCCTGAGCTGACCCATGATCCAATTGTGCATGTCGCCGGGCTTTGTGCGCTTTCTTATGGCAGAAAACTTATCCCTCAGAAAATCAACTTTTGAACCTATCTCATCCTCTTTAAAACGTTTGAAACGCAGGTTAGTAAGCACACTCTCGAAATCCATCTTCGGGTGCTCATACCAGACAGGAAGTATTTTGCGGGCAATTGCGGGGTCTAATCCTTCATCTTTGATAAACCTGAATAGGTCGTATAACCTGTTAAACCTGAAATCATCAGTGGTACTATATCTCCCCATTACCGATTTCAGTGTGTGCCCGAAAAATACACCTACCATCTTAGGCTCAAATCCAAGATCTTTAACTATGCTCCTGATTATCGGGAACAGGTTTTTACTTAGGATAAAGGTGTAGGTATCTTCCGGGATTCCCCACTTTGCCATCTGCCTTATCCTGTCGAAAATATCCTCAGGCAGCCTCTTTCTCAGCTCTTCAATATAGTTGTCAGGTAGAGGAATCGGAGGTGTATCGGTATCAGGGTACATACGGTCGGCACCGGGCAGCACCCTCTCAAAAATGGTGGTGCCATTTTCAAACGACTTGCGTGTCTCCGGCGGGATCCCTGCAAAAAGCATCTCTCCCCTCTCCTGTATCACCTCCATGGCAGTGGGAATGTCAGTTTCAGGTCCCCAGAAAATGATCTGGGCATCCTCATCATTGGCTCCTGCAAATGCAGCTACCTTCTCCATATCATCGTTGGCAAGCATCGGATTCAGATCCTCCGACGTCATCATGTTGGGCTTCTCAATACAGGCTATCACCTTAAGCCTGTCACTGAATTCGTCGGCAAGACATTTTCCCGGTTGTGTGAAAAAACTCAATAAGCCCCTGAAATGGGGCAGGTTGGCAACATAGATCCTGTCACCCTTTGAATGAGCCTCTTTAAGAGCATCACAAGGAAATGAAAACATCGAAAAGGATAACTCTTTATGCGTTGTTTTCCATTCATCAGCGTTCTTAACCCGGTTTTTCAATTCCTCACGCACCTGCAAAAGCGCCCATTGCCTGAAAGCCTCAATATGCGTCAGCTCCGGTATCCACTTTGTGTGCGCTACACCCTTTATCTCTACCCGGTGGCCACCCCTGCAACTGACGTTCACATCCTGCCGCCCGGCCCCAATACCGGTACGAACCAACCCTGTACTCCTGTTCAGGAAACGTATGTAGTCGCACGCCTCCCTCACCTCATCAGGATTTACCATGTCAGGGTAGGTTACAGTCTCAATCAAAGGCATCCCTAACCGGTCGGTCTTATATATCCTTACATGTCCAATGTCAGAAATCTCCCTGCATGAATCCTCCTCAACACTTAACTGTATCAACCTCACCTTCTTGTGCCTTAGAGCTATCTCCCCCTCAACACCAATGATGGCTGTACGCTGAAATCCCGTTGGGATCGAACCATCAAGATATTGCTTCCTGGTTACGTGTACCTCACCAACAATGTTGAGCTTACTGAGTTGCGAAATGATAATAGAGATCTCCAGCGCCTGACGGTCGATCTGAAAAGGTGGCGTGTCGTCAACCTCATAGGTGCAGGCTGTTTCATTGTTGATGCGGTATACGATCTCCTTCCTGGTCTTGAACTCCATCAAAGCCGTCCCGTCATACTCCCCCAACTCGCTGAGAGTAGGACGCATGTGCCTTATCAGCTCTGCATTATAATCGTCGTTTCCATGATAAATACCTGCCGGACACTTACAGAACAGCTTCCTCTCTGTCTTTAACTGCTGATGAACCTCAAGACCTGACATGAATCCTATCCTGTCGTAATCTTCCTGGGTAGCCTCCTTGCGGCTTACATAACCTATTGCCCTCTTTGTGCTTTCGTAATTCTCCTTCGGATCGATTGCTCTTCCCATCTTGTTTATTAATATTGCGGATAAAAGGCCAAAAGTAGAAAAAAAAGATAAACCGGGAAAATTGATTGAGCTGTTATCTTGAATAATCTCTGCACTGATATTTGGTGTTAATAAATCCTAATATTTAACAGTTTACAACTTTCAGTTAGCTTGTAACCCCTTTTTACCGATATTTGCAACCCTGATTACCCGAACATCTGATGGAAAAAGAGTCATTGAGGAAGAGGCTTCTTGGCAAAATGAAGGAGAGATACAGGCTTGTATTCCTCAACGATGGCACTTTTGAAGAGAAATTCTCCATAAGGCTCAACAGATGGAACCTCTTTGTTGGCCTCGGAAGTGTGATAATCCTGCTGTTCGTATTCACATTTATGATAATTTCCAACACAGGTCTGCGATATTGGGTCAGCGGTTACCACGATGTTATGGATGATAGGTTGCTCTACCATACACAACTCAGATTAGACTCGCAGGAAAGAGCCATGAAACAGTATGATCTGTGGCTCACCAACTTCAAAAAGATACTTACCGGTGAAGAAATTGATGATAGGTTCAGCGATACTATCGACGCATCATCCAGAAGCTACGATACAATACGTCTGCGCCACTCCCCGGAAGACTCGATGCTGAGGGCAGAGTACAGCCAGGTGGACCCCTACGCAATCACAAGGAGATCGAAAACCGGAATTACACAGGGTTTTCTGTTCTTCCCTCCAATAAAAGGCACTGTTATAAACGGCTTCAACCCGCGCACCCACCACTATGCTGTCGATATTGCCGCCAGGCAGAATGAAGCAGTTAAAGCTACACTCAACGGCACGGTGATCCTCGCTACCTGGTCGTCTGAAACCGGATGGACTATCATGCTACAACATACCGACAACCTTATCTCCGTATACAAACACAACAGCGCACTGCTGAAAAAACAGGGTGAGTACGTCAGAGCCGGTGAACCTGTTGCAGTCTATGGCGGTACCGGCCGCACCTCATCAGGACAGCACCTCCATTTCGAATTGTGGTACTACGGAAACCCCGTCGACCCCCAGGATTATATGGTATTTGAATAACCGGCAACAAAAACTCTGCTCATGGTTGAAAAACATATTGCAATACTGGGATCAACAGGCTCCATCGGCACACAGGCCCTTGAAGTGTGCCGTATCCACCCGGGAATATTCATCCCCGAAGTGCTTACCGCCTCCTCGAATCATGATTTGCTCATCCGGCAAGCTCTCGAATTCCACCCCAATGTTGTGGTGATCGGAAACACTGATAAATACAGCCTCGTAAGAGATGCCCTTGCCAATACAGACACAAAGGTCTATGCCGGTGCAGATGCAATCTCCCAGGTCACTGAAATGTCAACAGTAGACATGGTGCTCATGGCTATTGTCGGATTTGCAGGCCTCAACCCGGTAATCACCGCACTGAAAGCAGGTAAGGATATAGCCATCGCCAACAAAGAGGCTTTTGTCGTCGCCGGCGACATCGTTACAAAACTAGCCTGCGAAAACCACTGCAATATTATCCCTGTCGATTCCGAGCACTCCGCAATCTTCCAATGCCTCGCAGGGGAAGGCCTTAACCAGATAGAAAAAATCATACTCACAGCATCAGGTGGCCCCTTCAGAGGAAAAAACGGTAACGAACTGCAGAACGTTACCCGCGACCAGGCACTCGTACACCCAAACTGGGATATGGGAGCAAAAATCACCATCGACTCGGCATCACTAATGAATAAAGGACTCGAGGTGATCGAAGCTCACTGGCTCTTCGGTCTGCCCGCCTCGAAAATAGACGTGGTAATTCACCCGCAGTCAATAATCCATAGCATGGTGCAGTTCACCGACGGGTCGATAAAAGCTCAGATGGGACTCCCCGACATGAAGCTCCCTATTCACTATGCACTTAGCTACCCTCTGAGGCTCAATACCCCTTTTCCAAGATTCAGCTTTGCAAACTACCCTATGCTGACGTTCGAAGCCCCTGACAAAGAAACCTTCCGTAACCTCACCCTGGCATACGAGGCTCTTGAGGCAGGGGGTAATATGCCCTGCATCCTCAACGCAGCCAACGAGGTGGCAGTTGAGGCTTTCATGAATCTGAAAGTGAGCTTTACCCAAATGTCCGACCTGATCAGCAATGCAATGCGCAATGTTATGCACATAAAAAACCCGGTTTATGATGATTATATCCTCACAGACCGTGAAACCCGTAAATATGTAAGTTCATTAACAAAAGAATAAATTCAATATTATGGATGTCTTCATCAAAATCGCCCAACTAATTCTCAGTTTGTCAATACTAGTGATCCTGCATGAAATGGGCCACTTCATCTTTGCACGTATATTCAAAACACGTGTCGAAAAATTTTATCTCTTCTTCAATCCCTGGTTCAGCATCTTCAAATTCAAAAGAGGAGAAACCACGTACGGTCTTGGATGGCTGCCGCTGGGGGGCTATGTGAAGATATCAGGCATGATAGATGAATCGCTCGACAAGGAGGCAATGAAGCAACCGCCCCAGCCATGGGAATTCAGGTCAAAGCCTGCATGGCAGAGGCTCCTGATAATGCTGGGCGGAGTAACCGTAAACCTGGTGCTCGGTTTTTTAATTTACTGGATGATCCTCTTTACCTGGGGTGAAACCAAATTGCCCAACAGCAGCCTTAACGACGGTATATGGGTAACCGACAGCCTTGCTTATGAGATAGGCCTGCGTAATGGCGATAAGGTGCTGTCAGTTAACAACAAAGAGATTAACTATTTTACCGATATACTCCCCGAAATGGCGTTCGGCGGAACCGTTCAGGTGGAAAGGGATGGGGAGAAGGTTGAAATTGCCTTGCCAGCCGACCTTATCGGACAACTTGTCGACAGACGGTTGCGCTCATTCCTTATTGCCCCCAGAATACCGTTCATCATCTCCGGTGTCCCCGATACTTCAATAAACAATTCGTCAGGCCTCATGCCGGGTGACAGGCTCATGGTTATAGGTGATATCGATGTGAAATACTACGATAACTTCCTTGATGCCCAATCCCCCTATAAAGACACAACGGTGAAAGTTGTTGTGATGCGCAAAGATTCAGTTTTCGACATTGAAATGCAACTTGATAAAAACGGAAAATTCCAGATCGAGGTAGCCATGCTCTCATTCAAAGACATGATGAGCCTGGAGTTGTATGAATTCAAACAGGTTGAATACAGCTTCTTCGAATCGCTGCCCGCCGGTTTTCACCTTGCCCGCGAAAAACTGTCGTTCTATGTAAGACAGATCGGACTTTTCTTCAAGCCCGAAACAGGTGCATATAAAGGACTTGGCGGCTTCGGCACCATAACAAACATGTTCCCTTCTGTGTGGAACTGGGAAGCCTTCTGGAGCATGACAGCATTCCTCTCCCTGATCCTCGCCTTCATGAACGTACTGCCAATACCTGCCCTCGACGGCGGCCATGTCCTTTTCCTCCTTTATGAAATGATAACCCGCCGCAAACCCGGCGACAAATTCATGGAATACGCACAAGTCGGCGGTATGATTCTCCTAATAGGCCTGCTTATAGTTGCCAACGGCAACGACGTCATAAGAGGATGCTTTTGATTAACTCTGAACGCACGAGCGAAGCGAGTGCAAGAACTCTGAACGTCCGAGCAAAACGAGGGCAAGAACCAGGAACGCGAACGAAGTGAGCCGAACTTAAAACCCCCTTTCACCTGCCAACCCACCAGCATAATAGAGCGGCAGAAAGACAATCTTTTGGTGCTTGATGGTACCGTATGGAGATGTTGTGAACACAATACCGTTTTTGATTTCAGGATAATGTTGCAACAAAAGGTGCATACTGCGAAGGCTTCCGCCGGCTCCGGATTTAACCTCAACAGGGATTATCTTACTGTTAACAGCGATAAGGTAATCCACCTCCGCCTGACTGCTTTTTGCCTCACGCGACCAATAGAACAATGGATTAAATCCCGAAGAGATGAACTCCTGTCCCACAAATTGTTCTGTTAGTCCACCGGTGTACATTGATAACAGCTCAGGTCTGGTATATTCAATATGTGACTGTAATCCATTAAGCGCATGTATCAGTCCCAAATCCAGAAAAACAGCCTTAAACCTTTTCTCTGAAGCATTGGCTGCTAAAGGCAGGGATGCCGGAGTGGTGGCTGTGACTCTGTGCAGAATGCGGGCTGTTTCAAGCAGATCAAATGCCTTTTTATGGGTTGGGCCTGTGAATTCGTCAGAAATCCTGGCATACTTAATTTGATTACCAACATGTTTTGAAACATATCCCAGGACAAAATTCAAAGCCCTTGGGTCGGCTAAAGGGGTGTATTTTGAAAAATCCTGCCGGAAGGTGCTCAACAGATCCGCCTGTACCGAAAAAACCTCTTTCATGCTTCCTGTGCCAAACCAGGTTTTAATGCACTCAGGCATCCCCCCGGTAAACAGATACTGCCTTAGGTAAGAGAGCAACAGTTCATGAACCGGCTTCGACAGTATTTTGGGTCTGTCTATAATTAAAGATGCCAGATCTTCACGGTCTGCGGCAACCAGGAACTCATAAAAATTCATTGGCGACAGCTCCATCAGGTTCACCCGTCCAACCGGCAAGCCAACATGCTTCAGGGCAAACTCCAGTAGCGATCCGGCAGCAATCACATGTAAATCTGGCTTTTCCTCATAAAAATATCTGAGAGCAGTAACAGCCTGAGGGCATGCCTGTATCTCGTCAAAAAACAGCAAATCCCTGCCGGAGGTTATCCTGACGTTAAGCAAAATTTCAAGATCTTTTAGAATCCTTTCCGGGTCAAGATTTTGTTCAAACAAGGTGTGCCATTCCGGATGCCGTTCAAGGTTAACCGTATGAATATTACCACGAAAACAGGATTGACCAAACGAGCGTATCAGATGAGTCTTTCCAACCTGCCTGGCACCTCTTACGATCAAAGGTTTTCTCTGCGCAGCCTGTTGCCATGTCCGTAACTTCTCCATCAATAACCGTTTCATAAACGAGAAATTTAGAAATACATGGCAAATATGCAAATAAAGATTTAGAAATACAAGGTAAATGCGAAAATAATTTGCAAATCAGCAAATTCATAAAATTAGCAAATGAACGCACAGACGTCCTTCAGCAACACTGCGGCTTTCCTCAGGCAAGGGCTCAGGAACCGCGAGCCCGAACCTAATGTTTCCCTTCCGGCGAATAGGGTAAATGTGAATCATGTAGAATAATCTTCAACCTGCCCTCCTTATCTTTTGTGTATGCAAATGAATATTCTGCTTGCACATCATCACCACCTTTTGCAGGTGTGAAATAATAATTCCCCATGGCTACTGCCATATTATCAATGATCTTTACTCCAATATTTTCCCAGCGGAGAGTTCTCCATTGTTGTATTGCAAATCCGTGATCTTCCGGATAATTTTCATCACCGGCGATAAAATATGACAAAGCTCCTTTAAAATCGGTACGGAATTGTTTTACCGATGCTAAGGTTGGCTTGAACAATACTGTGCCCTCCTGATAATTGTAAAAGTTGTTTATATGTTCTGAAGCCGCAGATTTGTAATCACCCTTTTCTGCATAAACCTTCCCGATTTTTATAATGCTTTCACCCCAGGCTTTTTGTGCATCCAATACCTCTTGTTCAGAAATTGTAGTTTGGGCATTTGTTTTAACCAAAACACCATGTTCTTTTTCCATGTTCTTTTTGCAGGATGTAATTCCTGTTATTTAATTTTTATTAATGAGAAACGATATCCTTCATAAACTGCAATACAGTATTTCAGCAGGTCAATAGGCGAAAATCCTTCTTTCATTATTTCCAGGGTTATCTGCATATTTTATAGGAGTATACCGAGTGAATCAAATTATGACATATTTACGTCAGGATAATTTACAATAAAGCCAACCTGGCTTAAGAAATTTCCAGAAATGCAACCAAACAATGCACCTGCTGCTCCTATGATCCCGAAAATTTTGTCAATCCCTATCCCTGCATACCTGACGGTAAAACCAACAACAAGACCGACTGCAAGTGCCATATAACCAATTTGATACTCTGTTGCAACAGTAATAACAGCCCATAAACATGCCATCACAATTGCAGAACCCGGACTTGTAATAATTGAAAATGGTAATTTCTGTTCTAGCCTTAATTTTTCGATTATAAGGTTCAGTTCTTCCTGAGTTGGAGTTCGTTGTGAATTATGCGTCTCATTCTGAGGCTCAACATTTGGAATCTCTTCCATCTTGATGGTTTTTAATGATTTATTATGAAGACATCAATTTTTATCCTAAAACAACAATATTGGATGGTCAAAGATCGGTAATATTTAATAACCAATAATCTGGGTTTAGGTTATTATGTGAATGATTTAGTTTTCATTCTTTATATGGTTACAGAAGGTAAAAATGGAAAAGAAAATGCAATTTTTAAAGGAATTTGCTGAATATCCCCGGTGGCTGAGGTTCTCGAAGCCACCGGTTAGAAAATGTTCTCGAAGCCACCGGTTAGAAAATGCTCTCGAAGCCACCGGGGTGAAAAGATTCCAGGATATCAGTCCCTGCCAGAGTCAGGGTAGTACCTTGCATGCGGTTCTGCAACTGCATTGCTCAACCCCGAGCCTGCGAAGTTGATCTGGAAAGGCTGGGCATTTAGATTCACAAATGTACAAATAAAAAAGAAGCAGTATATTTCTCATAGCTGCCGGATGTTAGGGTACGATGAATTTATGACTGTGCTTTATTAATTAATGCAATCAGGCTGCCAATCAGCAAACCGCGAAACTTCACCGGAAAATCTTATTTCTTCCTCGGAAACACCCTGTTCACCGCATCGGTCCTTGAATGAACATGCAGCTTTTCGTATATGTTCCGGATATAGGTCCTTACTGTTTCAATGCTGATGCCCATCTGGTCTGCTATCTCTTTGTACTGGTAACCCCCTGACAGAGCTTGCAGCAGCTCCTTCTCCCGTGTGGTGAGCCCCGCAGCGATGGAAACATGGCTTTTGTGCTCCTCCTGGAAATTGCGGATCACATACCGGGCTATCTGGGCTGACATCGGTGAGCCACCCCCGGCAATCTCCCTGATGGCAGCAATCACCTTCTCGGGAGTGGAACTTTTAAGCAGGTAACCGGTGGCACCTGCACACAACGCTGCATAAGTGCGCTCCTGGTCTTCGTGTATGCTGAAGATCAGGAACTGAACATCAGGCTTCAGAGGCTTAATCCGGGAGATGGCTTCAATCCCTGATATACCCGGCAGGGTGATGTCCATCAACACCACATCAACGTGCATATCATCATACACATCAATGAAATCCTCCGCCTGCACGAAAGAACCCGCTACCTGCATGTCATCTTCCTGTGAGATAAAGTATTCTATTGAATACCGCACATCGGTATCATCCTCAACAATGGCAACCCTGATCATTTTTTTTTGTAAAGATAATGCACAAAAAAAGGTAGAGCAATCACATAAAAGTAGATATTTAATTGCCGGCCACCGGACCTGTTAGCAGGAGACGGGTACCGGGAGTTTCTTTCTGCCTGATGTCGAAGGTACCACCAACAGATATCATTCTCTCACGCATATTCCGTAATCCGCTGCGGTGGCTTATCAGGGCATCTTCATTTATCCCCCGCCCGTTGTCTTCAATCATCACGGTGTAGTGTTCCCCGTTAACAGAGAATTTTACAGATACCTCATCCCCTTTGGCATGTTTCACCACATTGTGCAGCGCCTCCTTGATCACGGCGAGTAACGTCCGTTTTACATCAGGATCAAACCGGGTCTTTCTGTCCTTTGCCGGGAAATCAAACCTTACCTTGTAACCGGTAGGTTCGAAATACTCCATGATGTATGACCTCAGGTAGGCATATAAACCCTCAAGGTTGTCACGGTCGGGGTCAATAGCCCATATTATCTCCCCAATCCTTTCAATAATTGACCTCGAAGATTTGTTTATCCTTTCAATTTCAGTTGAAAAAGAACTGTTACCAGCCAGTGTCACCTTCTTTCCTGCCATTTCACATAGCCATACGATCTTGGTTAACCCGGAACTGATCTCGTCGTGCATGTCCTGGGCAATCCTCCGGCGGATAGCCTCTTTTTCCTTCTGCTTCTCGGTCTCAACGAGCTTCTCATGGGTGCTTTTCAGTTCATCAATGATTGAAGTGAGCTCCTCATTGCTGTGCTGAAGCAAAAGGTTGATCTGTTCCACCTCGGCATTAAGGATCCTGAGCTGCCGGTTGTGCTTCCGCTGCCGCAGGAAGCTTCTCAGGATGAATCCCAGGCTCACGATGCTAACAATGATAATGATGTATGAGATGTCCCGCTGAAGCGAACGGTTCCTTGCCATTTGCTTTGACAACTGGTAATCCTTGCCAGGATAGGTAAGCCGCTTATCCTGCCCTTCCTGTTCCGGCAGCATCCTGCGATGTGTAGTATCCCCCTCCTGATGTGCTTGCAACTCCCTGGTAAACCATTCCGCATTGTTATCCAGGGTATTACAGTTTTGTACCTGGATACCCAGAAACAATAATCCCAAAAACAGAAAATATTGAATCATCTCCATGGGATTAACCTCGAAACAACTGGAAAAGCAAACAAATATAATAATAATTAAATCTTATATCAAAGAATATATTTATTGATTCAAAAAAAAAAAAAAACGACAATTTCTTCTTACCTCAACAGGCTCACGCCAGCGAGCCCAAAGAACCCAGAACGCACGAGCGTCCTTCGGCAAGGCTATCGATAAAGGCAATGGCTCAATAACCGTGAGTGCTGAACCTGAGCGAACCAAACTCATAACTCATAAATCCAAAAAAAGTCCTACCTTTGCACCCCTTTTAAAAACAGATAATTATGCCTTTTATCACAACGGAGAAAATCTTCTCCAAAGATTGGTTTAGAGCCTATAGCTTCATCGCTGTGGGTACATTTATCATGGCAGCTGGCTTTGTGTTTTTTATCTCTCCCCACAAACTTGTGCCGGGTGGGGTCTATGGTATCGCAATTGTCCTTCACCACCTCACTGAGGGGATGTTCAGCTTCGCCCCCAAAGGGCTGCCCATAGGTATTATGGCTCTTTGTATGGATATACCCTTGACAATCATCGGGATTAAAGTGCTGGGCCCGAGGTTTGGTGTGAAAACTGTCGTTGGATTCACACTGACTGCTGTATGGACCGATTTCCTCAGCTTCCTCTGGGGCTACCAGCCACTCGTCCCGGATGATGCTCTCCTCTCCACAATCTTTGGTGGACTCCTCCTGGGTATTGGACTTGGCCTGGTGTTTAAATCCAAAGCAACCTCCGGAGGATCCGATATCGTCGCTATGATAATGTCAAGAAAAACCAGAATCCCCGTAGGACAACTCCTCATATATATCGACTCTGTTATAGTCCTGCTTGGCTTGGTCGCCTTCCGTGACTGGACAATCCCACTTTACTCGTGGGTTGTAATCTTCATCACCGGAAAAGTTATTGACGTTATCATGCAGGGTATCAGTTACGATAAAACGCTCTTTATCATCTCCGACAAGTATGACCAGATTCGCGAAACGATCATAAACGACCTAAACCGTGGAGGAACATTCATTAAAGGTGAAGGGATGTTCAACGGGGCTGAAAAGAAGGTGATCTTCACAGTGGTCAGCCGCCGTGAAGTGGCTATACTCCAGCATCATATCCTGAAAATAGACCCTAATGCCTTCATGTCTGTAATGGACGCAAGCGAAATAATCGGTGAAGGGTTCAAATCGCTGAAAGACAAAATCAGCGATTAGCTAAAACAACTCAAACGAAGTCTTTCCTATTTCCTGGTCTTCGAAAAAGATTGCAACATGATATGTGCCTGTCATTGCGCTCCCTTCTACTATCTTGTCCCAGTGAAGGCAAACGGGTAAAGGCCTGTTCTGATAGTTAACAACCTGTTTCAGGCTGAACTGCAACATCTCTCCGTTGTATTCAAACATGTAGGTTTCACTTGCTCCAAGGCTTAAAATTACGTTGTCAGGTCTGGCAACTCTTACATATACAGTACGTTCACCCGGTGGTATCACCAGATTTTCTCCTATGGTAAAACAGATCTTGATACGATCTGTACGCCTTGCCCTGTCGGTTGAACTCTCCCGGGCAGTGCCCCGGGTGCGGAATGCCCCCGCGGAAATATTATATGCCCGCATCTTTTCTCCCAGGGTCGCTTTACGCTTGAATTCCTCTTTCTCCTCACTAAGAACAATGTTCTTCTCCCTCTCCGCCTCTACACGGTACTTCAACTCCAGATTCTTGTCGGTAAGCTCCATGTTGATATATAACAAAGAATCCAGCTTCCGCTCATAGTCCTCCTTCAACCCCCTTAACTGCTCAAGCTCCCTGATAATCAAATCCTTGCTGGTATTTGATGCGATAAGCTGACTTATACGTTGTATGTTCTGCTGTATAATGCTGTCCTTTCCCAATAACTGCTGGTTGAGATTGCCATAGGCCCGCTTGATGCTCTCGAACTCAAAGGTGAGCGAATCCAGCTCACGCTGATGTGCTACCGACTCCTTCACCCTCAATTCTACATATTGCTTTATGTTGCGCCTGCTTTCAGCATATTTGTAAACCATAATTGTCAGAGCCGTCAGGAGCAATATCAGTGCGGCTATCCTCCACCTTCTGCCCCTTCGCTTGTTGTCCTGTTCTAAATCCATATTTCAATTGTCCCTTTTGATAAGCGAAGTGCTCTATCGCATCCCCTGTTTTTTTCAGTCGGCAAATGTACTAAAAGTTTACCCCCTAACAAACAAGAGATTGTAATGTAAAATTTTTCTGAAAAATTTTCCGGAAACAGATATCTCAGTCATATATACTTCATAACCTAAACCATCATTTCAATGATAACATTGCAGAAGTTTGTCCGCTCATGGGTCTATCCGGTTACAGAACTGCTATATCCAAGGATCTGTCCGGTATGTGCCAAAAGCCTCATGGGATTTGAAAAGATCATTTGCACTCCCTGCAGGCTCAGACTCCCCCTGACAGATTATGCCACTCTTCCCGATAATAAAGTTGCTGCAGTTTTCTGGGGCCGGACAAGGTTTGTTCACGCCTCCTCTTACCTCCACTACCGTAAGGGTAACAGCGTGCAGAAACTCATCCATCAGCTTAAATATAAAGGGAGGCAAGATATAGGTGAGTACCTTGGCTCATTATACGGAAATGTATTGAAAGATGTGCAGGCACTTCATGATGCCTGTGGTATCGTGCCGGTACCTCTGCATCGCCGTAAGGAGAATATGAGGGGTTATAACCAGAGCTTCGCAATTGCTGCCGGGTTATCTGCCAAACTGCAAATTCCCGTTATGAACGATGTCGCAGTAAGAAATGTATTTAACACAAGCCAGACAAAAAAAGACAGGTTCGGAAGATGGGAAAACGCCAGGGAGCGCTTCTCGGTGAAGCACTGTGAGGGTATCAATGATATGCACCTGCTTCTCACAGACGATGTGATTACAACCGGCAGTACCCTTGAAGCCCTCGCAATGGCCTTTGACCAATTCCCCGGAGTAAGGCTCAGTGTCGCATGCCTCGGTAGTGCGTATTAGTTTATAACTCATCATTCATCACTCATCACTTTTGAACCCTCCGAACAAAATAATATTAATTTTTGTTAAAAGAAAACTTTTAAACCAAAATAGTTTTTTAGTTTTGCAGCCCGTTTTCAACTTAGAACAATGGAAGTAAAAGACAAAATCCTTGCAAAGGCCAGTGAGATGTTCCTTACCTATGGTATTAAAAACGTTACCATGGATTCACTTGTCTCTGAACTGGGTATATCGAAGAGAACACTTTATGAACTTTTCAAAGACAAAGAAGACCTTGTTTTTCAATGTCTAAGGTATATGATCCTGGAAGATAACAAAGACATCCTCAAAATAATTGATGATAGCGAAAATGTTGTAGAAGCTATTTTCAAAATACTTAAACATCAGGAGGAGAGAAGAAAACAATTCCCGAAAGTCTTTATTGAAGATATCAAAAAATATTATGAAGTTGTAAATAACTCATTCTATGCCTGCCGTGAGGATCTTAAAAAATTCTCCGCCTCTTTTACCCTTATCGACAAAGGTGTGAAACAGGGAGTCTTCAGAAAGGGACTCAGAACGGAGCTTGTCGACGGCTTTCTTCATGAAATCATCACATTACTCCATACAAGCAGCAGGATGCATCTTCTGAAGCCATCAGATAAAGATGTTTTCAGAAACATTATATTACCCTATTTTCGTGGAATTTCAACATTAAAAGGTTTGGAACTTTTAGATATATATTTTGAAGAACGTTATGAATCAGAAAATTTTTAACAAAACAATGCTGACGGCCCTTTTGCTGGCTTTATTTCTCATACCTGCCGGAATTTACGGCCAGAAAACTCTGACGATTGATCTGGAGGGTGCCAGGAAGCACGCACTTGAAAATAACAGAAGCCTCATGAATGCAGGATTGGCAATGACTAAGTCATCACTTGCCCTCCGTGAGGCAATTGCAAATGGGTTGCCTCAGGTAAATGCATCTGCTGACTACTCAAATGCACTCGGCGCAAGTATCTCAATAAGGCTTATGCCCGGTTCGGATCCGGTTGAAATCCCTATCAAACCACAGAGCAACCTTTATCTGAATGTAGGGCAGTTGCTATTCAGTGGCAACTACTATGTTGGTTTACAGCTCGCCCGACTTGGCGAATCTCTCACTTCAATGAGCTATAACAGAACAAAACTTGAAGTACTTGCTCAGGTTTCTGATGCCTATTATCTGGTACTGGTTTCAAAAGAGATGCTTTCAATTATGCAGCAAAACGCCGAAAACCTCAGCAAACTCTATGAGAAAATGGAGGCAATGGAGGCGGTTGGCATTATCGAAAAAACCGATGTGGACCAACTCTCTGTTCAGGTAAATTCACTTGCTAATGCTGTGAAATCAACAGAAAGGCAGCTCGAACTTGCTACCAATATGCTCCGCCTTATCCTGGGGCTCGATGCCGATACTGAGCTGGTCCTTACTGAATCACTCACCAACCTTTTAGATATGGCATCTCTCGAAGCTACCCTGATGAAATCGTTTGATCTTGGCGGTAATATCGATTACCAGATAATGCAACAGCAGTTGCTGATAAGTGAAAAAATGGTAAACATGCAGAAAGCAAATGTTCTGCCAACACTTTCAGGGTTCTACAGATACACCTATAAAATCATCCAGCCCGATTTCGACATGTCTCCTTCAAATGTTATTGGACTCCAGATGAACATACCCATTTTTGCCAGCGGTGTGAGGCATGCCCAGATAAAACAGGCTGAAATTGACTACCAGACGATGCAGATAAACAGCCGGTTTGTTGCAGATCAGTTGAAGATTCAGGAAAAACAACTCCGTTTCAATTTCACTAATGCTTTGGAGACATTCCAGAACCAGCAGAAAAATGTGGAGGTGGCCCGAAGGGTCTACACTAACCTGAAACTTAAATATGAACAGGGGCTAATCTCAGGCCTCGACCTGGTGAATGCCGATAATAACTATCTGCGTGCAGAAACCGAATACGTATCCGCCCTCATGCAGGTGTTGTCAACAAGGGTCCAGCTAGAAAAACTCTACGGAACAATTCAGTAAAATCAAAATATCATCTCAGTAGAAACCAAATAACAAATCAGTAAAATGAAATCATTGCTTAAATACGGCCTTTTGATCATCTCGGTTGCAGTTGTCTCATCATGCAATGCCCCTAAAAAAAAGACAACCACTACAAGTGATAACGATAACAAGGTGGAAAATGTTAGGGTTATGGAACTGGAAACCCGTATGATTGCCCGCAACATTGAATATACATCCACTCTTCAGGCTTTTGAAGAGATACACATGGCTCCGGCAACCCCGGGACGTATCGACAACATCTTTGTTGAGGTTGGAAACAGGGTTGGTAAAGGTGCTGTCCTGGTCCAGATGGATCGCACCCAGCTTCACCAGGCAGAACTTCAACTCGTCAACCTCGAAACTGATTTCCGTCGCCTGGATACACTCCGAAAAGTTGGAAGTGTGGCAAAACAACAATACGATCAATTGAAGACACAGTATGACATTACTAAGGCCAATGTTGAGTTTCTGCAACAAAACACCCGCCTTGTTGCACCTTTCAGCGGTGTTATTTCAGGGAAGTATTTCGAGGCCGGCGAGATGTATTCCGGTGCCCCGAACCCTCTTGTAGGAAAAGCTGCTATAGTATCCCTTGTCCAGATAGACCGCCTTAAAGCAATTGTGCCTATATCTGAAAAATATTTCCCGCTTATTAAAACCGGTATGGTTGCTGAAGTAGTCAGTGACATCTATCCGGATAAAAAATTCTCAGGTACCATATTCAGGATCCACCCCACAATAGACCCCGGCAGCAGGTCATTTAATATTGAACTCGTGATAAACAACTCTGCCGGTTTGTTGAGGCCGGGTATGTTTTGCCGCGCCAGCCTTAATATTGACAAGGTTGAAGCTACCGTGCTGCCTGCCATTGCCGTGCTTAAAATGCAGGGATCAAACGACAGGTACCTCTTCATTGAAGAAAACGGCAAAGCTGTCAGAATCCCCGTGACAATGGGTAGACGTTATGATGATATGGTGGAGGTTCAATCTGAACGCCTGAAAAAAGGTGACAGGGTTGTGATAAGCGGTCAGGCCAGATTGCTCGATGGTGTCGCTGTTAAAGTGGTTAATTAATTTATGATTTTATCTTTAGTTTCAACCTGAAAAAATATCTGAAATGAGTATCTATAAAAAAGCAGTAAATAAGCCCATTACAACAATGATGGTCTTCACTGCAGTGGTAGTGATGGGTATTTACTCTCTTATGCAAATACCGGTGGATCTTTATCCTGAAATAGATCCTCCTTTCATATCTGTGCTTACTACCTATCCGGGTGCAAATGCATCAGATATCGAAACAAATGTTACAAAACCTCTCGAAGATGCTCTGAATGCCGTTGATAAGCTTAAAGAGGTAACCTCTGTGTCTTCAGATAACCTGTCGGTTGTTTTTCTGGAGTTTTCATGGGACACAAACCTCGATGAAGCCACCAATGACATAAGGGATGTCATTGACAGGGTGTACAGTTACCTGCCCGATGGCGTTGACAGGCCAACGGTGTTCAAGTTCAATACTACTATGATGCCTATTGTTTTTTATGCTATCACCGCCAAGGAAAGCTACCCGGGCCTTCAGAAGATCCTCGATGAGAAGATTATCAACCCCCTGAACCGTATAGATGGTATTGGCTCTGTGGGCATGATGGGTGTGCCTAAAAGAGTAGTTTATGTTGATGTCGATGCCAGAAGGCTGGAAGCATATAACCTAACAATAGAACAGATCGGTAACGTGATCTCTTCAGAAAACCTCAATATGCCCTCTGGAAATGTGAAGATGGGAGAAATGGATTATCAACTCCGAATACAGGGTGAATTTACTGATAGCAGACAGATTAATGAGCTGGTGGTAGGTAATTATATGGGTACTCCGGTCTATCTCATTGATGTCGCCACAATTAAAGATACTCTCAAGGACATTACCATAGATGAAAAAATCAATGGCCAGACAGGTTTGAGAATGTTTGTGATGAAGCAGTCCGGGGCAAACACTGTTAAGGTAGCACGTGAAGTAACAAAAAATGTGGAGAAACTTAAAAAAGACCTTCCTCCGGATATCGAGATAAATCTGATTATGGATTCCTCTAGCTTTATAAAGGGATCTATTAGTAATCTCTCGAAAACACTGATGTTTGCAATGCTGTTTGTTATCCTTGTGGTTCTCTTCTTCCTCGGAAAATGGAGAGCTACTTTCATCATTGTCCTTACAATACCAATTTCCCTCATTGTAGCATTCATCTACCTCTTTATTTCAGGTAATTCCATCAATGTAATATCCCTTACCTCTCTTTCAATTGCCATTGGGATGGTGGTTGACGATGCCATTGTGGTTCTGGAAAATATCACAAGGCACATCGACAGGGGTAGCAGCCCCAGAGAAGCGGCAATCTATGCTACCAACGAAGTATGGTTATCGGTTATAATCACCACCCTGGTTATTGTTGCAGTTTTCTTCCCCCTCACTCTTGTCGGAGGGCTTACAGGAGTGATGTTTAACCAGCTTGGCTGGATCGTTACCATAACTGTGGTAACCTCTACCCTGGCAGCCATCACATTGACACCTTTGCTTTCATCACGTATGCTTTCCGTCAGAGAAAGATTCAGAAAGCCGAGAAGACTGAGTTACGAGAACACTATCGAAAAATTTTTAAGCAATGTTGATGCTTTCTATGTGAAAACACTTAGATGGGTGCTTGCACATAAAGTGTTTGTTTTCATTGTTGCCGGTCTTGTTTTCTTCTCCTCTTTATTCCTTACACGTTTTATAGGCACCGACTTCATGCCCGAAAGTGATGAGTCGAGGCTCAGCATTGCAATTGAACTTCAGACAGGTACCAGGGTAGAGGAGACTGTTAAGGTCACCAGGAAGGTGGAACAGATCATCAGGGAGCAGTACCCGGAAGTTGAAGTGATGGCTTCATCATCAGGATCTGATGATGAAGGTAGTATGTTCTCCCTTTTTACTACCACAGGCTCAAATATGATAAACTTAATGCTAAGGCTATCTCCTGTTAATGAGCGATCACGCTCAGTGTGGGAAATTATAGATGGCTTACGCGATCAGGTTAGTACCATGCCGGAAGTTGTTAGTGCAAACTTCTCAAGTGGTGGTGGAATGAGTATGGGCGGAACCTCTAATAGCGTTGATGTTGAGATATACGGATACGACTTCGATGTTACCAATGCAATCGCAGAAGAGATACGCGATAAGCTTGAAAGGCTTGAAACCGCTGTAGATGTTACGGTGAGCCGAAAAAAGGATAAACCTGAGTTACAGGTACTTCTCGATAAGGAAAAACTTGCTATTCACGGTCTTAACTCTGCTATGGTCTCTACAATGATACGAAATCGTGTGTATGGCCTCGTCTCCTCAAAATTCAAGGAAGAGGGTGACGAATATGATATCCGTGTAAGGTTCGAAGAACAGTACCGCAGTTCAATAACAGACCTCCAGGAACTTACAGTCATGACCCCACGTGGCCAGAAAATCAAACTGAAGGAGATTGCCGAAGTTAAAGAGTTCTGGGGGCCTCCGGGGATACAGCATAAACGCAAGGAACGTGTTGTATCCGTTTCGGCAAAGCCCGATAAAATATCTCTCGGCGAGCTTGCAAAGCAGATCAATTCGATCCTGAAAGAGATTAAAGTACCTCAGGATGTGCTTATTAATGTTGGAGGAGCATACCAGGAACAACAGGATGCATTTATGGACCTTGGTATGCTGATGGTACTGTCACTACTCCTCGTATTTATTGTTATGGCCTCACAGTTCGAATCGTTTTCGATGCCATTTGTGATAATGTTTTCAATACCATTCGCTTTTACCGGGGTAATTTATGCTCTTCTTATTACAGGCACTACCCTCAATGTTATTGCCGGATTGGGCGCTGTACTGCTTATAGGGATTGTGGTGAAAAACGGTATAGTCCTCGTCGACTTTACAAACCTTATGCGCGACAGAGGAATGAAATTGAATGAGGCCATACTCACTGCAGGTAAATCAAGGCTAAGGCCGGTTCTGATGACCGCCTTCACAACAATCCTGGGTATGCTCCCTCTTGCACTCTCTACCGGCGAAGGTTCCGAAATTTGGAGCCCGATGGGAATTACCGTTATCGGTGGACTTATCTTCTCAACAGTTGTTACTATGGTTATTGTGCCTCTTATGTATGGCGTGATTACCAGAACAGGTGAACGAAATAAAAAAGCACGCCTCAGAAAAAGATTCAGATTTCTGGACTAATACCTTAACGACTTATTTATTAGAATGATGCAAATCTAATTGTTAATATTCAAATCAAAATAAATGAAAGCAGTATTCATATCCTTCAATCAGGCTCACACCGAAAAAGTCGAGTTTATTCTCGACCAAATGAATATAAGAGGTTACTCCTGGTGGGAGGAGGTAAAGGGTAGAGGTTCAGCCAAAGGTGAACCGCGAATGGGCACTCATACATGGCCGGAGATGAATTCAGCCCTCATCACCATTATTCCTGATGACCTGGTGGACCCTTTGCTGGATAACATAAGAAAACTCGACGAAATCAATACCGATGTGGGTATCCGCGCTTTTGTATGGGATGTCTGTAACATCTATTGATTGTTGCCCTTTTTCACTATCTTAGCAGAAGTTTTCTTTTTGTTATCTGCTAATCTTTGTATTAATGAAAAGAATTGTAGTACTCACGGGTGCAGGCATCAGTCGTGAAAGCGGCCTGCAGACATTCCGCGATGGCGACGGCCTTTGGAACAAATACCGTATAGAGGAGGTTGCAACGTATGATGCCTGGATTACCAACCGCAAGCTCGTCCTCGATTTTTACAACCAGCGCCGTAAACAGCTTCTGGAAGTTCATCCTAATGCTGCCCACAACGCTATCAAAGACCTGGAAAAAGCTTATGATGTCAGAATCATCACACAGAATGTGGATGACCTGCACGAACGCGCCGGATCCTCTAAAATCCTACATCTTCATGGTGAACTCAAAAAGGTACGAAGCACTGTTAACCACCGTTACGTTGTTGAACTTGATGGATGGGAACTCAGAGATGGTGATCTTTGCCCCGAAGGCTCCCAGTTGAGGCCTCATATTGTGTGGTTCGGTGAAGCTGTGCCGATGTTCGATGAAGCTGTGAGAATTACCAAAACCGCTGACATCCTCATGGTTGTCGGCACCTCACTGAATGTTTACCCTGCTGCTGGCATTATCCATTATGCACCCGACGATTGCCCCATATATCTCATCGACCCAGGCGAATTTCAGTTCCTTCAGAAACCGGTGCCGGTTCATATCAGAAAACCTGCAACCATCGGAGTGCCTGAACTGGTGAAACAACTCCTCAATGCCTGATACCGGATGAAACACCCTTCATCATCAATATTTGTGAAAGGTATTTTTGTAATGATATTTCTTTGCAATGCTATTGCACTGAATGCCACTAACATTATCCTTCCTCCAGATTTCAACTGGGTCCGGATACCACCCGGATATGATGGAAAAACCCTTGAAATACGCCATCACTTCAAACCTTCAGGTGTTGATGTTATCTTGCCCCGAAATGTTACCCTGTTGTTCAAAGGGGGATCTCTGAAAACCATTAAAAGCCTGGTTGCCAATAATACCACGATAGTATCAAGACGTACCGAAATACTTGACCCCGGCACATTGATATCCGGGACATTTGTAAAAACTGTCGCCATGCCCGAATGGTTCGGCGCACGTGGAGATAATAAATCAAACGATGCCACTGCCGTCGCTGCTGCCATCCGCGCCTTCCCTGAAGTGTTATTCTCAACAAAATATTTTATCCCTGGTATCAATATAATCATTAATAAACCAATAACACTGAAAGGCCTGGCAGGTTCCCTAATCAGAGGAGATGGAGGAAATGCCTGCAGATTTACCGTGAAAAATTCATTATCGGTAATGGATTTGTCATTTTCAGGTTTTTTCATCTGCTTCTTCTTCGACCACGACCGGACAATTGACGGGGTGAAAATCACCAACAACAATTTTTCAGGTATCGGCAAACCTGTATTTGCATCAAACTCCAACCTGAAGCTAAAAATCATAAATGTAGATATCAACGGAAACCGGTTCGAACAATGTTCCTCCGGAGTGGAACTCCTTTCCTGGCTTAAATATGTGAACATTCGTAATAATGTGTTCAACAACCTTGGCAGCACCGGCCTCGATGCACAATCAAATGCCATAAGACTGGGCAATACCGCTGTAAACTACCACCTCGATACTGCTAAAGGAGATTATGTTGTCTGCGGAAACCGGATCTCAAATGTTTTCTGTGGGCCAAATCTGAAAGGACAGGAAGGATTTGAGTGTCATGCAGTTTTTGCAACTGGTAACAGGATCGAAATAATTAATAATCAAATCGAAAATGTTTATAACGGAGGTGTTGGCAGTAACTCAAGGATAAAGACCGGTTCCGAGGGGATTTATGTCAAAGCCAACAATTGTACAATTGCCGGTAACACTCTTATTAATGCCGGTTTTGGTGAAGGAGCAATCTGCCAGAAAGATTTTGGAACCGGCATTACCATTTCTGGCAATACCATCAGATACCTGATCGATATTGCCGACTTCTCACAACTCATAACATGTTATTATTCTGGTAAATTAAAAATAGAAAACAATGTTCTTGAAAGCAAAGCTGCTTCCACCACCGCGTTAAAACTTTGCACCAATGATAAAACAGTCCCGGTTGCCGTTATCTCCGGGAATCATCTGATGCAGGGTTCCGGTTATGCTTTCAGAATCCTTAATCGTAACAGCAAATCATCATTTATCATCCGCAACAACCCGGACATTACAGTTGCAGGAGACCTGCTGAAAGAGGAGAGTACACAACGGTATGAAATTGAACTTTCAGAAAATAAGATCACAATAACCAACGGCACTTTCATGCCATCAACCAGGTTCAACAATCTTTTATTATCAGGAAACAGGTTTACAGTAAGAGGAACAACATCTATCGGAAACCTTTGGAATACGGCACAGGTGAAGGGCAATAACTTTGAAATTTTTGCATCCTCAACCGGGAACCCTCTGTTTATAATGAACAATAAAAGCCTCTTTCTCGATAATGTTGTGATAATCCATGGATCATGGAAAAATATTTTGATGTTCTGCAATGAAGAGTCTGGCAAAATAACCGGCAACAGGTTCACCCTTGCTAACAGCGATGGCAAACCTGAAAGGATCATTATGGTAAACACATCCACACCCGGTCTGAGTATTGATATTTCTGGCAACTCATTTTCGGGAAGGGTTTCGCATAAAAACACCATCGTTATAGCAATCTCCAACGCAGGGACTGGAAATCTGAAGGTTGAAAATAATACTGCAGACCAGAATACAGGAACCTTTCTGGAAATTATTGCACCTGTTCAAAACGCTTCATTCACAAATAATAATACCCGCAGCTCTTCAGGGTTTACCACAAAAACCTCGTTGCAAAGAATATCCGGTAAATGGAACGCAACCCGCACAACAGGCCTCCCAGAAATAAAATCTTCAAAATGATCTCAATAATGCTTTTGGTATTTTTTCTTATCTTGCACCTTGATTTTTCATACTCTGAAATATGATAAAAAACCTTGTCAGAAGGCCGGGTGATTTTATAGTACTTCTTTTTTTTCTTGTACTGGTTGGCCTTTCCGGATACCTCATCTTCTTTCACAATCCCAAAGAACCCGAAGAGGTTAGTTACGACAACTTCGACTTAATAATGAAACGCGATACCCTGATCGCTATTACCGATAACAGCTCCACCAGCTACTTCATCTATAAGGGTCAGCCAATGGGTTATCAATACGAATTGCTAACAAATTTTGCAAAGCATCTTGGCGTTGCACTTAAGATCATTACCACGGGAAGCATTGAGGAGAGCATACTCCGCCTCACTTCAGCCGAGGCAGATCTTATTGCCATGGACCTCACAGTAACCACACCCCGCAACGACCTCCTCGATTTTACCATACCACTGAGCCAGACAAGGCAGGTATTGGTTCAGAAGAAAACGGACGGGTTCGTGAAAAGAAAAAAAACCGATGTAGATACCAATCTGGTAAGAAAGCAGACGGATCTTGCAGGAAAAACAATTCATGTGCAGAAAAATTCAGCACATCGCCTCAGACTCAGGAACCTCTCCGCGGAAATAGGAGCTCCCATAACCATTATAGAGGTTGATCAGGATACCGAAGAGCTAATTGCAATGGTCTCGGAAGGAAGTATTGAATATACCGTCGCAGATCAGCATGTGGCAATGGTAAACTCAACCTGGTATGATAATATCGATATAGAAACCGACATCAGCTTTCCGCAGGATGTAGCCTGGGCAGTGAAACCCGGTTCCGACTCACTCCGTGCCGCTATCAATCAATGGATCAGTACCTTCATCTCCACAAAAACATATTCAAAGATTTTTAAGAAATATTTTGTAAGCAAGAAATCAGCCCACCTTAAAAATATCGAATATCATTCAGTTAAAGGTGGAAAGCTCTCGAAATACGATAACCTTATCAGAAAACACAGCAAGGATGGTCCATGGGACTGGCGGCTTGTTGCTTCTCTTATTTATGAAGAGTCGAGGTTTAATCCAATGGCACAATCATGGGCCGGTGCAACAGGGCTTATGCAACTTATGCCGGGAACGGCATATAAATTCGGAGTTAAAAACCTTTATAGTCCTGAAGATCAGTTGAAAGGTGGAATTAGATTGATAAATTTTCTTAATGAAAAACTACCCGAAGATATTATTGATCCGGCCGAAAGGGCAAAATATGTCCTGGCTTGCTACAATATTGGAATGAGCCATATAATGGATGCCTATAGTCTCGCAAAAAAATACGATGAAGACCCGACAAGATGGGAAATAGCGGAAAAATACCTCCTCCTGAAATCAAAACCTCAGTACTACAACGATCCCATTGTGAAGGGAGGTTACGCCCGCGGAAGGGAAACCCGAAGATTTGTCGCTAAAGTCTATAACCGTTATCTGGATTATAAGAATACTCTGCCCGACTGATCAGTGTGCTTCCAGCCAGTTATCCCCCGATTTGATGTCTACATCTACAGGAACAGACAGTGGCAAGGCTTCCTGCATCCCATTGATTATAACCGGCTTAACCACCTCAAGTTCATCCCTGTAAACATCAAACACAAGTTCGTCATGCACCTGCATTATCATCAATGACCTCAGCTTCATCCTTTCAAACTCCCTTTGGATATTCACCATGGCTATCTTTATCATGTCTGCCGATGTTCCCTGAATAGGTGCATTAATTGCGTTCCGCTCAGCAAACTGCCGCATGAAGCTGTTGCCCGAATTGATGTCCCGCAGATATCTGCGCCTGCCCAGCATCGTCTCAACATACCCCTGCTGCCTCGCCAGCAAAATCTGATCATCCATAAACCTCCTGATACCGGGATACTGGGCAAAATACTCTTCAATGATTGTGGCTGCCTCCCACCTGGGGATGCTTAGCCTCTCTGAAAGGCCGAATGCAGAAATACCGTAAATAATACTGAAGTTTACCATCTTGGCATATCTCCTCTGATCCAGTGTTACATCACCCAACTCAATCCCATAAATCCCGGCAGCAGTAGCAGTGTGAATATCATGTCCCTGACGGAAAGCCTCCTGCATAAGGGTGTCACCACTCAGATGAGCAATGATGCGTAACTCTATCTGGGAATAGTCGGCAGCAACAAGAACCCTGTCAGGTCCACCCGCAATAAATGCCCGCCTTATCTCCCTCCCACGCTCAGTTCTTATGGGTATGTTCTGTAAGTTGGGATTGTTGGAGCTTAACCTGCCGGTGGCAGTAACAGTCTGATTATAAGATGTATGCACCCTACCAGTTATCGGATGTATGAGCTGGGGAAAGGTGTCAACATAGGTGGATTTAAGCTTCGTCAGTGAACGGTACTCCAGAATCTCCGCCACAATCGGATGATTGTTGACCAGCTTGCTCAAGATCTCCTCGCCGGTACTGTACTGCTTTGTCTTCGTCTTTTTTGGCGATGGCGCAATCTTCAACCGGTCGAACAAAACCTCACCAAGCTGCCGGGGAGATGATATATTGAAAGGGTAACCCGAATATCCATATATCCTCTCCTCAACCTCTCTGATCTCATGTAAAAGCTGATAAGAATACTCCTCAAGTGCAGGTACATCTATGAACACCCCGTTATGTTCCATGATGGCCAGAACATGAACCAGCGGAGCCTCAACATCACGGTACAATATCTCTGCTCCCTCCTCCTTAAGTTTCGGCATAAAGATGGCTGCTAGCTGTAATGTAATGTCAGCATCTTCACATGCATAATCTTTAAGAACCTCCGTTTCTATATCCCTGACATTCAACTGCCCCTTCCCCCTTTTGCCAATAAGCGACTCAAGCTTTATCGCAGAGTAATTAAGGTAACTCTCTGCCAGAAAATCCATGTTGTGACGCATCTCGGGCTGTAAAAGATAGTGTGCCACCATTGTGTCGGATAAAAGTCCCGACACCCTGATTCCATGCCTCATCAGCACCTGAATGTCGAACTTCAGGTTCTGACCCGTCTTACCCTTGGACGGATCCTCAAACAGTGGCCTGAACTCCTCCAAAACCTTCAGGCACTCATCCCTACCCTCAGGAAGCAGAACAAACCATGCCTCTCCGGGCTTTATGCTGAAGGAAATCCCAACCAGATCCGCGATTAACGTGTCCAGGCCGGTTGTCTCAGTGTCAAAACAGAATTCATCACACTCCGACAGAATCTTTATCAGGGATCTCCTCCCTGCGGCATCCGTTACCAGATGATATGTGTGCGGATCACTATTTATGTTCTTCATTTCCTTAACACCAGAGGTATATTCAGGAGTGTCGAATAATGAAGTTTGTACCCCTTCTTTCCGTTTCGATTCATCAACAGCCTTTAATCCAGGTGGCTGGGGGTGTCGCTCTCCCAAAACCCGCGCCTTCAACGTGCGGAACTCCAGCTCATCAAATATCTCTGCCAGCATCCTTCTGTCAGGCTCCTCCATCTTCAATGCTTCGGCATCAAATTTTACAGGCACATCAGTGATGATGGTGGCTAGCTGCTTCGATAATAACCCCTGCTTGGCAAACTTCTCTACATTCTCCTTCATTTTCCCCTTCAATTGCGAAGTGTCGGCAAGTAACCCCTCAACAGATCCGTACTCCTTAATCAAAGCAATCGCAGTTTTTTCACCTATCCCAGGTATCCCTGGTATGTTGTCGGAAGCATCGCCCCATAACGCAAGTATGTCTTTTAACTGCTCCGGCCTCTCAATGCCATACCTGTCACAAACCTCCTTCACCCCAAGCAACTCCACACCATTGCCCATTCTGGCAGGTTTGTATATCTTTATCCTGTCTGAAACCAGTTGCCCGAAGTCCTTGTCAGGTGTCATCATAAAAACTTCAAAACCCTCCTCCGACGCCCTCTTCGCCAGGGTTCCGATCAGATCGTCCGCCTCATAACCCTCCAGCTCAACCGAAGGTATGTTGAACGCCTCTATCATTTTTCTGATCCATGGCAACGACTCTGAAATGTCCTCAGGCATCGCATCCCGCGTAGCTTTATAATCTGCAAAAGCCTCGTGACGGATCGTAGGGCCACGCGAGTCAAAAGCCACCCCAATGTGAGTGGGCTGCTCCTTCTGCAACAGTTCAAATAAAGTGTTGGTGAACCCAAGTATCGCCGATGTGTTCTGCCCTTTACTGTTGATCCTTGGTGTCTTTATCATCGCAAAATATGCCCTGTATATCAACGCCATGGCGTCAAGAAGAAACAACCGCTTCCTTTCCATTTATTTCCGTTCTCTTTTGATTTCTGCGAAAGTACACCTTTTTGATGTATTATTTACCCACCCACCATTTCCACACGAGCCGCAGGTTATAGAAATCCTATGAATTTCCTTATTTGTGCTCTCCTGACTTGTCCATTTTTTGTAAAGCAAACATAGTTGTGGTTGAACTCAGCTTCGACTGCTCTGCACAAGTGCGGATTTGCGGTTTTGCTGGAAAAAAACAATCCTTTTCCCTTGCCCCTGTAACATTCAGATATCAATTCCCCTGAATAACCTAATTTTGCGGTTTCAAACCGTCTCAGAATTATCGGTCTGCAGAAAAATTACAAACAGAAAAATGAACGAGAATACCCCTCTCCGCAAACCCCACTGGCTCAAAACAAAAATTCCCGCAGGCAAGCAATACGTTGAACTTCAGAACATCATGAAACATGGCGGGCTCCACACAATATGCCAGAGCGGCCTCTGCCCAAATATGGCTGAATGCTGGCAGGCCGGTACCGCCACATTCATGATCCTCGGCGATATCTGCACCCGCTCCTGCCGTTTCTGCGCAACAAAAACCGGAAAACCCCTCCCCGTTGATCCCGATGAACCCCGCAAAGTGGCAGAAGCAGTCAACTCCATGAAACTGAAACATGTTGTCCTCACCTCCGTCGACAGAGATGATCTGGACGACGGCGGCTCTTCAGCATGGGAACAAACAATCATCGCTATCAGGCAACTTAACCCAGGTACCACAATCGAAGTGCTAATACCCGACTTCAACGCCCGTGAAGACCTCGTGGAAATTGTCGCCCGCACAAAACCGGAGGTCATGGCACATAACCTAGAAACCGTCGAAAGACTCACCCCAACCGTTAGAAGCAAGGCCGATTACCATACCAGCCTCAGAACGCTACGCCTGATCTCTAAATCCGGTTGCAGATCAAAATCGGGAATAATGATTGGGCTCGGTGAAACAATCGATGAGATACTCACAACCATGGATGACCTTATCACCTTTAACTGCGAAATAATCACCATAGGACAATACCTGCAACCCACAACACGGCACCTGCCGGTTGTAAAATATTACTCCCCGGATGAATTCGACAAACTTGCCCTGGTTGCCAGGAACAAAGGATTCCGTTTTGTCGAAAGCGCCCCTCTGGTAAGATCATCATACCACGCCGAAAAACATGTTAACTATTAATGGATGATCATGACACCCAAACGTTACACACGGTTCATTGATCTGGGTCGGATATCATTCCGCGAAGCATGGGATATTCAGGAGCAGCTCCTTAAACAGATCGTTGATATAAAGCTGAAAAACCAGTCACTGCCACCGGCTCAACATCAGTCAGTAACCAATTATCTCATTTTTTGTGAGCATGATCATGTTTATACTCTGGGTAAAAGTGGGTCACAGAATAACCTTCTGATAAACACAGATCAGCTTAAAGCTGCCGGTGCAGAGTTCCTCCATGTGAACAGGGGAGGGGATATCACTTACCATGGCCCCGGTCAGATTGTGGCTTATCCCGTACTTAACCTCGAGGATTTTGTGAAAGGGGTGAAGGAGTACGTCTTCAAACTCGAAGAGGCTGTGATCATCACACTAGCAGAATATGACCTCAGAGGTGAAAGAATGAACGGAGCCACGGGTGTATGGCTCGATACCGATTCACCCGGCAAAACAAGAAAAATCTGCGCAATCGGCGTCAGAACAAGCAGATGGGTCTCAATGCATGGACTAGCATTCAATATCAATACCGACCTCTCTTTCTTCAGAAATATCAACCCCTGCGGCTTTACCGACAAAGATGTTACATCCCTGAGCAGAGAACTTGGAGCAGCAATCGATCAGGAAGAGGTTGCACAACGCCTCCGCCTGGCTCTGACCAAAACTTTGGGTCTGATACCGGAATAAATACCAGATCACAACTACCCTGAAATGGCAAAAAGAATAAAGAATAAAAGGTAACCTGTAATAAATCCTACATATACCTCAGATGGTCTGTGACTCCCTGAATGTAACCTTGAAAAAGCGATAATTCCTGCAACAGCAGTTACTATTACCACCGGAATAAACATCACATGAGGATAATGGGGTGATAAGGCATGGAACATCCCGCACACACCTCCGATACCCATCATGTGAATGCTGATCTTCCATTTAAGGTTGATGATCATAGCGGTGATGATCATGGCGGTGGCACTCAGCATCATCAGAAGATAGATATCAGGCAGTGCTAACCTTTGAAAATAGCGGTACGAGAAATAATAAATAAATGCCGTAAGCAAAAATGGCAGGGTCCTCTCTTTACGGTCATCCATGTGAAGTGATTCAATTACTCTCATTGTCTTAAGCATGAACATCATAACACCCGGAATCAGAAAGGTGGAAATAAAGATCAGCAGGAAGAAAGACCTTCTCGCCGGTGCAATTCGCATCGCCTGGTATGAGGCCAGACCAGAAAGATACAGAAATGTCCATGATGGAAGAAGCAAAGGGTGAAAAATTACTGAAATACCCCTTGTGAACCAGTGCGTTATTTTTTGAATAAACATCACAGGGATCTCCTCATCCTAGCAACGGGAATACCAAGCTGTTCACGGTATTTGGCAACCGTACGCCTTGCAATGGTGTAGCCCTTCTCCTTTAATATCGATGCCAGCATATCGTCGGTTACCGGATTGCGCTTGTCTTCGTGCCCTATGCAGTCCTCAAGGATCTTTTTAACCTCCCTGCTGGAAACCTCTTCGCCGGTTTCGGTCTGTAACCCCTCAGAAAAGAAACTCTTCAGCAGGAATGTACCAAAGGGCGTTTGTACATATTTGCTGTTAGCAACACGCGAAATGGTTGAGATGTCAAGATTTACGATCTCGGCAATATCCTTAAGGATCATTGGCTTAAGCTTTGTCTCATCTCCGGTAAGG
The DNA here is from genome assembly GCA_964469215.1 of uncultured Lentimicrobiaceae bacterium. GTDB lineage: Bacteria > Bacteroidota > Bacteroidia > Bacteroidales > SKPS01 > SKPS01. Next base: position 54,795 of record CAYXYB010000009.1, on the reverse strand, counting down.
AAATATTCTGACTGATATGTCATTATCGCACTCATGGTTATAAACAGTGTATGCTCACGTTGGTTTATTGCATCTATGAACCACTTTGCCGAATCTATCTTTTGCTTTACGAACAACAGCGCCTCCCTGTCCTGTGAAGTGTTACGACTCCCTTTCTGCATGGCAAAACTCTCAAGCATCTCACGGTAAGTCCTGTTTATCCTCAATTCAGGGGTGTTCCTGTTGTTTACCCTCAACTCAAGCTCTCCGTCATTATTCGTGATAAAAAAATCAGGCACAATGTAAATGCCACCTCTTGAGATGTCACCCATGGTACTTCCTGGCTTGGGGTTCAGTTTCAGGATCTCATCTATCGCCTCCTTCAACTTATCTTCGGTTACATTTGCCCTTTTCATGATCTTGTCGTAATGCTTCTTCGAAAACTCATCGAAATATTGCTTTACGATTTTACTGGCAAGGATCACGACCGGCGTTTCTTCATCAGACCTTTCAAGCTGTATCAGAAGGCACTCTCTCAGATTTCTGGCACCCACACCAGGTGGATCAAACTGATGAATGACTGTTAGAAGATCCTCCAGCTCATCCTTGTTGGTCTTTATGTTGAAACTGAATGAAAAATCATTGACCATAGCCGACAGCTCCCTCTCAAGATAACCGGAGTCATCAATGTTACCTATTATCAGCTCAACCAGTGACTTCTCCCTTTCGTCGAGGTCGTACATGCCAACCTGGTTGAGCAAATGCTCCTGAAAAGAAATGCCTGAAATAACCGGTATATCACGATCTTCTTCGTCACGGCCACGATTGGACGCTATAAGCTTGTATGCAGGAATATGGTCATCGTCAAGGTAATCCTCGAAGTCAAAATCATCAAATTTATCCTCCTGGTAATCATCATCGTCATCCCCATATTCATCATCACCCCCGAATTCATCCACTACCTCATCACCTTCATTGTCTGTCTCCTCAAGGGCCGGATTCTCCTCAATTTCCTGCTTGATACGCTGCTCAAGGGCAACAGTAGGTATCTGAATCAGCTTCATAAGCTGAATCTGCTGTGGCGAAAGCTTCTGTAATAGTTTCTGTTGCAGTTTCTGGGTTAACATCTTCAATCCTCCCCGTCTTTTGGTGCAAGATAAGCTATTTTTTACTGCTCCGCAATACCCTTTTGTTAAAATTCTGCATTTTGCGGTGTGCGGGGAAAAGGAATAACATCCCTGATGTTACTCATTCCGGTAATAAACAGCATCATGCGCTCAAATCCAAGTCCGAAACCACTGTGTACTACCGTGCCGAATCGCCTGGTATCAAGATACCACCACATCTCCTTTTCCGGAATGTCCATCTCCTGCATTCTTGTCAACAGCTTTTCATAAAACTCCTCACGCTGGCTTCCCCCGATGATCTCACCAATACCGGGGAACAGAACATCCATAGCCCTTACAGTCTTCCCGTCATCATTCTGCTTCATATAAAAAGCCTTTATCTCCTTCGGATAATCTGTTATTATAACCGGTTTGCTGAAGTGCTTTTCAACTAGGTAACGCTCATGCTCCGACTGAAGATCTGCTCCCCAGGAATTGATCGGATACTGAAACTTCCCCTTTTTATTAAGAGCTGAATTTTTCAAAATCTCTATAGCGTCAGTATAGGTTATCCGCTCAAAAGAGTGTGCCAGGATAAATTCCAGTTTTGTGATCAGCGGCATGGAGCGCTCATCCTCCCGCTTCCCTTTCTCCTCTTCCATCTGCCTCGATTCCAGAAACTTCAGATCCTCCATGCAGTTATCAAGAGCATAGCGCACAAGGTACTTAAGCATCTCTTCTGCAAGATCCATGTTGTCATGGATGTCATAAAAAGCCATCTCCGGCTCAATCATCCAGAACTCTGCAAGATGCCTCGAGGTATTTGAATTCTCGGCTCTGAATGTGGGGCCGAATGTGTAAACCTCACCCAGAGCCAGAGCGGCAAGCTCTGCCTCCAACTGCCCGCTGACAGTAAGGTTTGTCTCCTTGCCGAAAAAATCCTCTCTCCAGTCAATGCCTCCATCCTCCTTCAGCGGCGGATTCAGCATATTAAGAGTCGTAACCCTGAACATCTCACCGGCCCCCTCGCAGTCACTTCCTGTGACGATAGGGGAGTGGATGTTGAGAAAACCCTTGTCGTTAAAGAATTTGTGTACGGCAAATATCATCGCATGCCTTACCCTTGTGATAGCCCCAAAAGTGTTTGTCCTGAACCTCAGATGTGCAATATCACGCAAAAACTCCAGGCTGTGGCGTTTTGGCTGCAACGGGTAATGATCTGGGTCAGCCTTTCCGAGTAGAGTCAGCTTCCTGGCCTCTATCTCGATACGCTGGCCGCTCCCCGGCGACTCAACAACCAGCCCCTCCACCATCAGAGACGCTCCCGTGTGGATCTCATCAAGAATGTCCAAATCATTGTGCTCCGGCGAGACCACTACCTGTATGTTCCTTATCGTAGATCCGTCGTTCATGGCAATGAATGCCACATTCTTGCTGATCCTCTTTGTCCTTACCCATCCACCAATAACAGCCATGCCCCCGGGCTCTCCCGTGTTCAACAATTTCGCAATCTTTATTCTTTTCATCATTTCTGTTTTTCCACGCGTGCAAAATTAATCATTTCCCTCAACCATCAGCACCACCTCCCCCTTTACCACCTTCGAAGAGTAGTGTTCATGTAACTCCTCAAGGGTGCCCCTCACAAACTCCTCATATACCTTGGTGAGCTCACGCGCTACTACTGCACGCCGCTCCGCACCAAAGAACTCCTTAAACTGCTCAAGGGTTTTTACAAGCCTCTGCGGAGATTCATAAAAAATAATGGTGTGAGGGTAATCTTTCAGAAAATCAAGCCTCGCAACCTTCCCTTTCTTGTGTGGCAGAAAACCCTCGAAATGAAACCTATCGCAGGGTAAACCCGATGCTGCCAGCGCCGGCACAAAGGCCGACGGTCCCGGAAGGCATTCAACCTCTATGCCACGTATTATTGCTTCCCGAACCAGCAGAAAACCCGGATCAGAGATTCCCGGTGTCCCTGCCTCTGTAATCAGTGCATAAACATCCCCGGTGTTCATATCATCAAGGATCCTGCCCGTCAACCTGTGCTCATTGTCTTTATGGTATGACCGCACCCTCGTGTCTATCCCGAAATGCTTCAGCAGAATGCCGGCCTTGCGCGTATCCTCCGCCAGAATCAGTGTGCTCTCCTGAAGCACCCTCAAAGCCCTCAGCGTTATGTCCTCCAGATTGCCCAGAGGTGTTGGTACAAGGATGATCTTTCCCATATCATTTCATGTATTCACCAGCAAACCTGGTTAGAAGTGTGAATACCTCACGGTACTTTGTCAATGGAAGATCTTCAGGTTTGTCGTATATGTTATGGTATTCACTAAACTCCTTTCCCATGGTGTAGATGAAAAATGCCTTTACACCTCTGGCATGAAACGGATGATGATCACTGTTGGCACTCTCACCCCGAATCTTAACCTCAGGCAAAAACTCATATACCCGGTTTAAACTGTCAAGAAGCGCAAAATCATCAGGATAAAAGGAGCCGTTCACCATGGTGATCCCCTCACTTCCCGTACCAACCATGTCAAGGTTTATCAGCAGCCTTATATTTTCGAGAGGAAACAGAGGCTCAGAGGTATAATGTGTTGCACCGATCAACCCGGCCTCTTCTCCGGTAAATGCCATAAACGCTACAGACCATTTGGGTGGATTTGCCGCATAGTGTCGTGCGAGGTCGGTTATCATCGCTGTGCCACTCGCATTGTCGTTTGCACCCGGAATTATTGTCTTGCCCATCATCCCCAGATGATCGTAATGTGCAGTGAAAACTATAAAACTATCAGGATACTCCGTGCCCCGAACCATTCCGATAACATTGTTGCTTTTATAGGCAGGTTCATATTTACTTGCAAAACTGACGGTCACCTCCCTGCTCTCCTTTGTGATACATCCGGTGCGAACTGTTAGCACAATGTAATCGGCCTCTTTTCCTGAATCTGATATCTGCCAGCCCGGTTTATCTTTCAGGATCACAATTCCCTCATGGTTCATTCTGAAATATCCCTTGTTGTTGTTCATCCAGAACAGACTCAGGAAAAAATCCCGCATCCCCTTGTCATCAACAATCCTAGGATCGAGCACAATCAAATCGTTGCTAAAATCCCTTCTCTCAAAACGCTTCATCTTCCGCTTGCACTTTGCAGTGCTGTGGTCAAGCCACACCAATTTATACGTTGCTGTTCGACCCTTTGATCGTGCAGAAAAGAAAAAATCTGAACCCGGTGTCAGTGAAACCCCGTCAACATCAAAAATTGACACCTCAGTTATGGAATTCACCCCAAAAACAACAGGCTGATAAAAGCTCTCACCTACCGGCTCTAACCCGTGACGTATGAATTCGTCCCTTATGAAAGCAGCACTCTTCCTGTCAGAATTTATTGTGTATCCCCTGCCCCCCATCGGGTCCGATGCCAGAACATTCACCAGGTATCGCGCATATGCAGTATCCTGAGAATATCCGGATGAAATGGTTAGTAAGAGAATAAAGACCAGAAAACAATTTCTGAACATAATGTCTGATTTTTAGCTTATTAATACTTTTCAGGAATAAGACCTGCCTTTTTTATTTGCTGTACCTGCGGGCAACCATGTCAACAAGCATCTGAAATGCCATATTCTCAATATCCCACCTGAACTCTGCACGCAAACTCTCCATCAGGCTTATGGCCTCCTCCCTGCCCGGCATATTGTTTAACCTGTCAATAACCTCAGAATATTGCTGGTTGTTCCCGCTAAACAATTCATATACAAAGATGAATTTCTCATTTATCCCTATGGCACTCTTAAGGTTGCTGATCGGATTGTGCTGCATCCTCGATGAAATGCTCTCATCATGTCTGCCCGCCGCAATAAGATCGTTGATCGATTTCTGCCCGCTGCGGGTGAGTTTATCTGCCAGAATAGCCCCCTGTTTCCCCTTCTCTTTTACCTCCTCTGTCTTTGATTGCATCCCGGTTGTTTCAGGTTCAATTTTTTTCTGCGTATCTACCTGCGGCTGAACTTCTGTATCATCTTCCGGCTTAATCTCCGGATCAACTTTCTGCTTAACCTTAGCCTCAACCTCAACCTCAACCTCAACCTCAATTTCCGGGTAACCAGCTTCAATAACTTCATCAATTTCATTTCCCATCTCCGGGATAACCTCCGGTACCTCAACTTGTTGAGTTTTGATTTCTGGCGCAGCTTCGCTTGCTTTTTCCATATCTGCAACCTCTCTGTAATCACCCCCTTCAACTATCGACCTGAATAAGGCATAAACATCATAAAGCCTCCTGATCTCCTCCATCGCAAGATCAATCTCTATCGACGGAACCTTCCCACTGTAATTATTGATACGGTCGGTTATCATCAGAATCTTCTCGATCTGATGGTGAACCTCCTCAGAAAACTTCTCCAAAACCATAATTTTTAATCTTTTTTGATGATCAATGAACTTTTTATTATAAATCTCAAACAACAGGTTTTTAGTTATATTTACCGGTTGCTATTTATATTGATGATATTACAACGACAAAAATACGTAAACCTGTTGAACCGTTCACAAATACATTAATCTCTTGTTGCTGAAACCTCACCGGAAAACTGATAAGTAAAACCAAAAGGATGGCAAAAGGTTGTATAGAGGTCATTTGCGGCTGTATGTTTGCCGGAAAAACGGAAGAACTCATCCGAAGGATACATAATGCTCAGAAGGCTCTGCAGAAAGTTAAGGTCTTCAAACCCGAAAAGGACAACCGTTACAACACCAATGCCATAGTTTCCCATAATGCAGTCTCTTTTCCGGCTTCATCAGTTACAACCGCATCTGATATTCTGCTTATTATCTCTGGTGAAGAAATTGTGGGTATCGACGAAGCTCAGTTCTTTGATGAGGATATCATTGAAGTTTGCAAAACTTTAGCAAATAAGGGATTGAGAGTAATTATTGCCGGTCTCGACATGGACTTCCGTGGTAACCCGTTTGGACCTGTACCCTCATTGATGGCGATTGCTGAGAGTGTGACAAAACTGCATGCAGTTTGTTCAGGCTGTGGAGAATCAGCACATTACTCACATCGTAAAGTAAACAATGAGGAACAGTTTATGCTCGGCGAAAAGGATCTGTATAAGCCCCTGTGCCGGGTCTGCTTTTTTAAGGAATGGTACTCCTGATAAAAAATTTGTAGTTTTGCATCACTTAATTTTTGTCGAATAATAAATCTATAATGATGAAAAATACAGTCCTCATTATTTTGGTTGCCTGCCTCGCAGGCTTTTTCGGTTGCAATAATCCGAAGGTATCGGTTGATGCTGGTTCCGAACAGTTTGCTGACATCACAAATGGTTCCGGCGGGAATCCGGAAGCAATAATCCCGGATGCTGAAACCACAGACACTACTGAAGCTCTGGTAAAAATCACCACCGATTACGGGACTATGGTCGTTATGTTGTACAACGAAACACCGTTGCACAGGGATAATTTTGTCAAGCTGGTGAAACAGGGCTTTTATGACAACCTTTTATTTCACAGGGTTATTAAAGCTTTTATGATCCAGGGTGGCGATCCTGATTCAAAGAATGCTGCACCGGGGGTTCCTCTTGGTCAGGGAGGACCCGGGTATACCATTCCTGCGGAATTCAATACAGAGCTTATTCATAAAAAAGGGGCTCTCGCTGCTGCCAGAATGGGCGATAATGTTAACCCCTCCAAAGCCTCCAGCGGTAGCCAGTTCTATATAGTCCAGGGAAAAGTGTGGCCATTGGAAGAACTTAACATGATTGAACAACAGCAGGGAATAAGGTTTACTCTGAAACAAAAACAATTGTATTCAACAATCGGAGGAACTCCTCATCTTGATAATGGGTACACTGTCTTTGGCGAAGTTACTGAAGGGCTTAATGTGATTGATGCAATTGCAGCCGTTCAGACAGCGCCGGGCGACAGGCCTCTGAAGGACGTGAGAATGAAGATGGAGCTGATAAGAGACTACAAACCTGTAAAATAACTGACGGTAACCTCCGGAAACGTGATGAAGGAGATCATTGAAAATATCAGAACAGAAATCAACACCGAATCCATAACCTCCTTTGAGGATTTGGAAAAATTCCGGATTAAGTACCTTGGCAAAAACGGGTTAATATCTCGCCTTTTCGACGACTTTAAAAATCTGCCTCCTGAAGAGAAACGTTTTGCCGGCAAAATTCTTAACGAGCTTAAACAGTTTGCTCAGGATCTATATAACAGTTCAAAGCAACTCGTTGAAGAAAACATTGTCGATGACCTTTCAATAGGCATTGATTACTCAAGGCCTGTTAATTACAGACCTGTCGGCTCTTTGCATCCTCTCACCCTAGTGTTGAAAGAAATCACAGGTATTTTTTCCAAGTTGGGTTATGTTATTTCCGAAGGGCCTGAGATCGAAGACGACTGGCACAATTTCTCAGCTCTGAACTTCCCTCCCGAGCATCCTGCAAGAGATATGCAGGACACCTTCTTCATAAACATGAACCCCGAAATTGCGTTACGCACCCATACATCCTCCGTTCAGGTGAGGGTTATGGAAAAACAGCAACCTCCCATCAGGACAATCTCTCCGGGGAGAGTATTCCGCAATGAGGCAATCTCTGCAAGGGCACATTGTATTTTTCATCAGATTGAAGGCCTCTACATAAATAAAGGTGTCTCTTTTGCTGACATGAAGCACGATTTATTCTTCTTTGCCCGTGAAATGTTTGGTGGGGAAACCAGGATCAGGCTCAGGCCCTCTTATTTCCCATTCACAGAACCCTCTGCTGAAATGGATGTCTCATGCAACATTTGTAAAGGCAAAGGCTGCAATATCTGCAAATATTCTGGCTGGCTCGAAATTATGGGCTGTGGAATGGTTGACCCCAATGTCCTTGTAAATTGTAATATTGATCCTGAAATATATACCGGTTTCGCTTTTGGCATGGGCATGGAAAGAATTGCCATGCTCAAATACCAAATTAAAGATATCAGGCTCTTCTTCGAAAACGACATCAGGTTTCTGAAACAATTCGGATAAAAAAAGGAGAGACCTCCCGGCCTCTCCAGCATAAAAACCATAACCAAAATTCACTTAAGAAACGACTTCCAAGTCTGAGTCTGAAAATTACCTGATGGTAATACGCTTTTTCTTGGTGCTTTTTCCATTCTTTATTTCAACAAAATACGTGCCGCTTTTCATCTCGTCTAGCCTTAAAACCCTTCTGAAAGATCCTTCTATCTTTCTTATCTTTTCGTTGTGGATAGTATTTCCTCTGTTGTCATAAACGTTATATACACTCTTTTTATTGTCAAGGTTCGCCTGAACTATCAGTATTGGTGTACCGGGAACAGCCTTAATGTCAAAGTCTTTGATAGTATTGTTTTCAGGGTATATCTCCACATCTTCAACGCTGAAAGATGGGGTACGGCCAAAACTAAAAAAATTACTGCCCGGCATGCCATCCTGGAACGGGAATATGTCAGGGGATATTTGCTTAAAATCAAACCCGAATGGATTGGCACCTTGCATGTCAGTGTCAGGAAATCTGAATCGGAACTGGTATTGGCCACTGTCAGAAGGTAAAAATTGTCTGCCAAAAGGTCTGGTCAGATATTCCTGTAATATCGAATCACTGTCTGGAATAGTCTCACCGTACCCTTGCATCAGCGTGTCACCTTCATCACCAAAACGAAAAAAGAAATTTCCGTTACCTGATGATGGATCCAGTCCTATATGCCGCTCGTCTACAATTGTATCGTTGCCGATTATCCTGATGCTCTTGAAATGCATTGACCCTTTCAGCAGCGAATCGTGCTGAGCCTTTACTGTAGATATTGGCAGTAAAACAAAAACAATAAATGACAAAACAACACTTTTCATATTATTGATCAAATGTTCACGACAAAAATAATATATGACAATAAAAACAGTTGTTAAAAGGATTTAAGAAACGTTAAAAATTGTTAATGCTTGATAAGAAATGAATTAACCCTTTCTTAATTTTGCATCAGAATGAAAGAATGGAAACTCCGAATTCTTATTGTGTTCAGTTTTTTAAGTATTGCCGGTTTAATGCTGATTCAGGCGTACTGGATCCATGATGCTATCGATATCAAAGAGAGCCATTTCAAACAAACGGTTAATAAGGCTGTAACTAATGTTGTATGGCAACTCGAGCGGCTGGCCATTGCTCAGGAGAATCAGATCAGGAATCAGATGATCAGGCGAAATCGCAACAGGATGGAACTTATTGATTCCATTCAGGAAGGTTATAATGGGGATCAATACAAGCCATTGATAACCGGTACGTTAACGGAACCAGGTACCGGGAAATCGGGGAGGGATACCGGTAGTACCTCAAAAAATGGAGTATCTGTTTCAAAAGAAATAATTGATTCAATTAAAGACTCTAACATTGATCCCGATGGAATACCGGGTATTTATGATTATTCCGAAATAGTTAATGCTGCATTTACCGATTCACTTATAATGTTTATCAATCGCAGTATAGATCACGATGAGGGATACAGAAACGTCAGGAATTATCTTGAGTCATTGTTGTTTGATGAAATGTCTGAAAAAGTCCCGGGAGTCAGTGCTGTGGATATTCTCGACTCAATCAAACTCTCTACACTGATATTGGAAGAGCTTGAAAAAGAGGGTCTGAGGCTGAAATTCCGATTCGGAGTTTATCTGCCTTTCACAGGAAACCTGCTATTCTGTGATTCCATTTTCAGAGGTCAACTACTTAATGAATCGGATTTTGTTTACAGCCTGTTCCCGAATTTTAAGCTCTCGAAACCGGCATATCTCGTTCTTAGCTTCCCCGGCGAAAACAGATACCTCTTCTCGAGCCTTGGTAAAGTTCTTTCCCTCTCATTTATTCTTACAGTTTTACTTATATGGTCTTTTTATTTCATCACCAGAAACACCTACAGGCAAAAAAAACTGGGCGAGATGAAAAACGATTTTATCAATAATATGACTCATGAATTCAAAACCCCGGTTTCAACAATCTCTCTTGCTTGTGAAGCCTTGCGTGACAAGGATATTGAGAAGTCGGGTGCGTTAATTGATAACTACCTTTATATTATTGATGAAGAGAATAAACGACTGGGAAAGCTGGCAGAACAGATACTTCAGACTGCGATAATTGACAAGGGCCATTTATATCTTGCTTTTGAACAGCTAGACATCCATGGAATGATACAACAGGTTATTGACCAGTACACACCTGTAATAAACCAGCAGGAGGGAAAGATTTCCACCAAGCTTTTTGCAGAAGACTCGTTTATCAAAGGTGACAGGACACATCTTTATAATATGATATCCAACCTTATCGACAATGCTATAAAATACTCTGCAGGGAAACCTGAAATCGAGATCCTCACAACAGGAACAACACATAATATAAACATATCAATTCAGGATAAGGGAATAGGGATTTCAAAAGCAAATCAGAAACGTATCTTTGAAAAACTTTACCGTGTTCCAACTGGTAATGTTCACAACACAAAGGGTTTTGGCCTGGGGTTGAGCTATGTAAAGTATATTGTGGAAAGGCATCAGGGCTCTGTTCATGTAGAGAGCGAGCTTACCAAAGGGAGCAGGTTCGTGATCACACTTCCCCGACAACCGTTAAAGACTTTGTGAAATAATCATTAAAACCTGATAAAAATGGCAAAGACAACAAAAATCCTGCTTGCTGAAGATGATCAGAATCTTGGCACTATTCTGAAATCATATCTTGAAGCCAAAGGGTATCCAACGGTATTGTGTGTTAACGGCAAGGAAGCCTGGGAAGCCTTTAACCATCAGCATTTTGATTTTTGTATAATTGACGTTATGATGCCTCTGAAAGATGGTTTCTCACTTACTCAGGATATAAGGAGGATCAATCGTGAAATTCCGGTGCTTTTCCTCACCGCGAAATCAATGCAGCAGGATATCCTTCAGGGTTTCAGTGTTGGTGCAGATGACTATCTTACCAAACCGTTCAGCATGGATGAATTACTGGCAAGAATTCAGGCTATCCTCCGCAGAATAGATATTTCATCCAGCGGCATTTCAAGGAATAACGATATATTTGAAATCGGCAAACTGAAATTCGACTTTCAGAAGCAGATTCTTGAGACACCTGAAGGGGAGATCAGGCTTACATCCAAGGAGTCGGCTCTGCTAAAGATGCTTAGCGAAAAACCCAATGAAGTACTCGAGCGGTCTGAAGTGCTTAAAGCTATCTGGCAGGACGACAGCTATTTCAACGCCAGAAGTATGGATGTGTATGTCACTAAAATCAGGAAATATCTCAAGACAGATCCGAATGTGAATATCGTCAATGTTCATGGGATAGGTTTTAAGCTTGTGGTTTATTAAAACAGGAAATTGATTTATCTCAGGTTTGAAACGTGTTTAACTTGTTTTGGTGATCAAAGTATTTTGTTTTACTTTTGAACGGTAAATTTTAATAACAACTTATTATGAATATTCCTGCCAATCTGAAGTATACCAATGACCATGAATGGTTAAGGGTTGAAGACGAAATAGCTTATGTAGGCATCACGGAATTTGCTCAGGGTGAACTTGGTGATGTTGTTTTTGTGGAGGTTGAAACCGTGGGTGAAGTTCTTGCCAAAGGGGAATCATTTGGCACAATAGAGGCTGTTAAAACAGTATCTGACATGTTTATGCCGGTTGCCGGTGAAATCATCGAGTTTAACAGCAATCTGGAATCTTCTCCTGAACTGATCAATAAAGATCCTTATGAGGAGGGTTGGATCATTAAGTTGAGAATCGAAGATCCTTCCGGAATTGAAGATCTGCTATCCGATCAGGAATATGGCAACCTGATTGGAGCCTGATGCAGAAAAGACCTTGGAAGAATTTCCTAATTTTCTGGATTACTCTTATTCTGATAGCCACCCTGTTACCTGGTAAACAACTGCAGAAAATCCCAGGAACTGATATGCCGGCAGGAACCGATCTTGTTATCCATTATCTTTTATTTACCGGGCTGGGATTTCTGTTATCTGCTTATCTGAAAGCAGATAAAAACAATGTGCCGGTGATCAGATCAATATTAACGGTAGCATTATACGGCATACTATTTGGTGCTTTTACCGAGTTTCTGCAGTTGATTTTACCGTTGCAACGTGATGCCTCTTTTTACGACCTTGCTGCTGATATTGCAGGAATCACAACAGGAATAGTGTTTTTTATTTTGATGACCCGAAAAGAAAAAAAGATGTCATGAAACAGAACCATGATAATTAATAAACTGGAGTTTTGTTTTTGATATTTTTATAATTTTGTAGCCTTTTCATAATATAGTCGAATCCACAGAAACTTCTCAACACAACTAATATAAAATGGAAACAAAGAAACACCCACGCGTCGATCTTGAGAAAAAAAGGACCCTTTTTGTTCAGATCGGTTTGCTTGTAGCACTTTCAGTTGTTTTGTTTGCTTTTGAAATGAAGCAATACGACAAACAATTAATGGTGATAACATCAAGTATGGCAAAAACTGAAATGGAAGATGTAATGATTCAGACCGAAAGGCAGCAGGAATTGCCACCACCACCTCCACAGCAGATTACAACAATACTGGAAATTGTTGATAATAATACTGATATTTTCGATGAGATTGAAATAAACATTGAAGCAAATAAAGAGACCATTCTTCAGGAATATGTTCCTCCTGTAGCAAAGGAAATTGAAAAGGAAGAGGAGATCATATATCAGTTTCTTGAGGCACCGGCAAATTTTAAAGGTGGAGATGTGGAGATGTATAAATGGCTGGAAAAAAACCTTACCTATCCACCCCAGGCCCGTGATGCCGGCATTGAGGGAATAGTTTATGTTGAATTTGTGGTTGAGCGCGATGGTTCCATTACAAATGTAAGGATCAAACATAGTGTACTTGGTGGAGGTACTGAAGAGGCTGCAATGGATGCCGTTAAAAAGATGCCCAAATGGGAACCGGGAAAACAACGCAACAGGCCGGTAAGGTCGATGTTTGTACTTCCAATTCAGTTTCAGTTAGCAAAGTAATCAGTAAATTGAATAATGGCTATTTTGGAATAGCCCCGGGGGCATGCGCTTTTGTTAAGCATGCCTTTTTTTTTTTTAAATTTGTTTTGAGAATCAATATTATTGATATATTTGTATGGAAACTTTTTTGTCTAACCAATATACATATGAAAATGAAAAAAACAGTACTTTTAATTTTAGCAATGTGGTGCGGGGCGATGTTTGCCCAGGCACCCGTAAACACTGAGCCTGAGTTGGCTAAGAACAAAATCTTCACAAAACAGGTACTTGACCGCACTGTTGATGTGGTCACAAAACCGGTGGTTAAGATGCCTTCAAAATCATCATCCAAGATAGGCATACATACCTCTTCTAACATTTACACACTGCTTGTTTCGGAGACCACATGCCTTACCGCTAATCAGGATCTTAATGCTATCATGTTTACAGCAAGAGGTGATGCAGGAACCGGAATGGGTGTAGGTTCAGGGAGCATTGTTGTTTCCTGTTCTCAAACCTACGGTTATTCCTGGAAGAACATACTTGCCACCAACGATGGTAAAGGTAACCGTTACCCTTCAGGTGTGATCTACAATCCCACAGGAAACACCAACATTGAAAATGCCTATGCTGTAGTTAGTGGTCCAACCACCGATGGCAGCGGCTGGATGGAAAATTTCTGGGGCAGTGTTAAGCTCGACAGTACTTCGCAAAATGTTGTCTATGAAAACTATTCAGTTTTTGCTCAGGATTTTCCACGCTATGGTATGGCAGCCCCGGGATCAGGAAAAATTCATGTACTTGGTGATAAATACACGACCGGACCCCCTTTCATTTATGAATATGCTGTGATGAATACTGGTACATTTAACCCAACCAACAACAACTTCGACTGGAATCGTGTAAAAATCTATAACAAGATGGCAAACCCCGCGCAGGATATGTCTGATGAGATATCAAGCTGGAATACTGCCTGGTCACCTGATGGCAGTGTCGGGTATGTATATTTTATCGGTATTGACAGTGCCAACCCTAACACATCATATCAACCGGTTGTTTTAAAGAGTGTTGATTTAGGTGCTACCTGGACCAAGCTTCCGTTCTATGATTTTGCAAACAGCACTGTGCTGCAGGCCAATATTTGGGGTACCTTATATGACTCTACATTACAAAGACCCTTCTTCAGCAGCGAGTGTGAAGCCGTTGTGGACAACAATGGCAACCTGCACATGGTGGGAGTTATAACAGGAGCATACTCAATAAACCCCGACTCTCTGGGTTATACCTTTAAATATGAACCCAAGGAGTTGTATCATTATTATACAACATCAACCGGCTGGGAAGTTGAACACATCGGAACTATCAATACCCTTACTGTTTTAGCCGCAGAATCGGGATTCGGCACAGGTGCTGACGCTGTAGGCTGGGATCATCGTGTGCAGATGTCGCGAACTGCCGATGGCACCAAAATATTTGCCGTCTGGGCCGATTCTGACACAGCGTTCTTCACCAATGTTCTGGCACCCGATATTAACGTATGGGGCAAAGACCTTACGAACAACATTGTCTATCCGATTACAAATTTTACTACCGGAACGGTCAACGATGGTGTGTGCTATTTCCACTATGTTTCTGACATTACCCTTGAGTTTGCCGGTAACGTACTTATCCCTGTTACATTTGCAAAACTTGGTGTCGGTCCGGCTGATCCTGTTGAACATTATTTCCTTCCCGGAATTGGTTATGGACCAACAGTTGGTGTAAAAGAGGTGGTACAGGGTGCACCACTCAGCATTATCGGTAGCTTCCCCAACCCGGCTTCAGATATCACCAATATACGCATTAACCTTGGAAGTGCTGCAGATGTCAATGTTGAAGTTTTCAATATTGCCGGCCAGAAGATACACGCTGTTGAATATGGCAGGCTGCCTGAAGGTGAAAACAGACTGCAACTGGATGTAGCAAACCTAAACAGTGGCATGTATGTATATGTGGTTCAGGCCGGTCAGACAAAAGCCACAGGAAAAATGATCCGCAGATAGAAAATACTGTCACATCTAAAGAAAACCCCTGATTCAACGATCCGGGGTTTTTTTATGGCTTGATTGTTGTTATTTATCAGGCAGTTGCTGCTTTTACCTGGTCCCGGAACCCATTGTTTCACCCTTAAAATTCTTTAGTCATGGAATGTAAAAAGAATCCCCGGATCGACCTGCAGAAAAAGCGGCCATTGTTCGTTCAGATCGGTCTTATCACAGCCCTTTCGTTTGCCCTCTTCGCTTTTGAGCTTAAACAGTTCGACAAACCCGTGCCTTCTATTGATGTTGGCCTTAAGAAAACAGTGTTCAATGAAACTATCATTGCCACAAAGCTTGAAAAACCCCGTGAAGCCATCCAGCATCGGCCAGCTGTAACAAGGCTGGATATCAGGACAGATGTTCCGGATGATCTCCCGGATCTTATTATTGAAACGGGTTGGAGGACAGGAGACCTAACACCCACATATATTCCGCCGGCATATATGCCTGAAGTAGAACCACCCGATCCCCCACCCGTGCCGTTCCCGGATATTTTTGCCGGTTTTGTTGGTGGCGAAGAAGCTTTATTTGAATGGCTTGGAAAAAACCTGCAATATCCGGAAGATGCCAGAAGAGCAGGTATCCAGGGGGTAGTTCATGTGAGGTTTGTTGTTGAAAAGGATGGTAAAATCGGATATGCAGAAATAGCTCAGGGCAATCTGGGTGGAGGATGTGAAGAGGCAGCAATAGATGCGATTAAAAGGATGCCTGCATGGAATCCCGCCAAACAGAGAAATCGTCCGGTTGCCTCATGGTTTGTTTTGCCTGTAGATTTCAGGCTTTTCTAAAACCAGGTGTTTTTGATTAAATATCAAAACATCAGATGATCATTCCGGCACCAACAGTGTTGTTGGTGCCTTCTTCTATAAGAATCACACTGCCTGTATTCCGGTTTTCCTTATAGCTGTCGTAGAAAAATGGAACCGTTGTTCTTAGCTTTACCCTTCCGATGTCATTCAACCCAATGCTCAGGTCATCCTCCATGCGATGGAGATTGTTGATGTCAACCTTGTATAGCACCTCTTTTACGATGCATCTGGCCTCCCGGGTGGTATGTCTGATTATATACCTGCCATTGTTCTGCAAAGGTTTATCATTCATCCAGCATAACATGATGTCAAGATCCTGTCCCACGGTTGGTTGATTGTTTTCCCTTACTATCATATCACCCCGCGAAATATCAATCTCATCTTCAAGAGTAATTGCAACCGAGACAGGTGGAAATGCATGCTGAACAGGCCCGTCATAAGTGTCGATGGATTTTATCCTGCTTATAAATCCCGAAGGTAAAACCATAATCCGGTCACCAGGCTTGAATACACCACCGGCAACCCTGCCGGCATAAGCACGGTAATCATGATAATCATCCCGTTGCGGCCTGATAACATATTGAACCGGGAAACGGCAATCAACAAGATTTTCATCACTGCTTATATGAACATTCTCGAGATAATATAACAGAGTAGGCCCGTGGTACCAGTCCATATTCAACGATCTTTCAACAACATTGTCCCCTTTCAGGGCTGAGATTGGAATAAATCTGATATCCTTAACATCAAGTCTTGACGCAAAATTCCGGAAATCGCGCATGATGTTTTCGTAAACATCCATGCTGTAACCAACGAGGTCCATTTTGTTGATGCAAAGAGCTATATGCGGAATGCCAAGCAGCGATGCAATAAAACTATGCCTTTTGGTTTGCTCAACAACTCCTTTTCTTGCATCAATAAGTATTATTGCAAGGTTAGCCGATGAAGCACCGGTAACCATGTTACGGGTATATTGAATGTGCCCTGGTGTATCGGCAATTATGAATTTTCTTCTGGGAGTAGCAAAATACCTGTATGCAACATCAATGGTAATACCTTGTTCCCTTTCAGCCCTTAAGCCGTCAGTAAGCAATGCCAGGTTCATTATATCTTCACCCAGGCGTTCACTGGCCAGCTTGATAGCTTCGAGCTGATCTTCAAAAATGGACTTGCTGTCGTAAAGCAGCCTCCCTATAAGGGTGCTTTTACCATCATCCACACTTCCGGCTGTGGTAAACCTCAGCAACTCCATGTCGAGGTAACCACTGTTTACACTTGTGCGTTTTATATCTTCCAAAGTGTTCATCGTTCTATCTTAAAAATAACCCTCTTTTTTCCTGTCTTCCATAGCAGCTTCAGACCTTTTATCGTCGGCTCTGCCCCCTCTCTCCGTGATTCTGGTAGCTGCAATCTCTGCAATGATCTCCTCCAGGTTATTGGCTTCAGAAATGGTAAGACCTGTACAGGTTATGTCACCTATCGTGCGACAGCGCACCCTTCGCTTCTCTGTTTTCTCACCCTCCCTGAGTTCCATGAAAGGAGCTGCAGCAAGCCATACACCATCGCGGTGAAAAACCTCCCGCTCATGAGTATAATAAATTTCAGGAATGTGAATCTGATCCATATAAATGTACTGCCAGATATCCATTTCAGTCCAGTTGCTCAGGGGGAAAACTCTGAAGTGCTCGGTTAATCTCTTCTTTCCGTTAAACAGATTCCATAGTTCAGGACGTTGATTTTTGGGATCCCACTGTCCGAATTCATCGCGGTGAGAAAAGAAACGCTCCTTGGCACGTGCCTTCTCTTCATCCCTGCGTGCACCACCCAGGGCAGCATCAAACCTAAAGGCTTCAATAGTGTCAAGCAGAGTTGTTGTTTGGAGAACATTCCTGCTTGAACCTGGACCAGTCTCTTCGACAACTCTCCCGCTGTCAATGGTATCCTGTACGTAACCAACAATCAGTTTTACACCAAGCTCTTTTACCAGATTATCACGAAAGAGGATTGTCTCCTCGAAGTTGTGTCCTGTATCTATGTGAAGAAGAGGAAAGGGAATCCTTGCCGGCCAAAATGCTTTACTGGCCAGATGTGTCAAGACGATAGAATCCTTACCCCCACTGAAAAGAAGAACCGGCCTTTCGAATTGGGCTGCTACCTCCCTGATCACAAAGATAGATTCAGCTTCAAGTATCTTTAAATGGTTGAGAATATAGTTTGCAATCATTTTTTCAAAATACTGTTAAATGTAAATGGTAATTCTCCTGTATTTAATTTTCGGGATAATACGCCTTAACATGTATCTGGCAGTTTTGTCAACAGACCACAGATCGGTTCTTACTTCAATGGTTGCCTTTACAGGAGGTTCAAACACACTGTCGATACCGGTAAAGTTGGTTATTAGCCCTTGCCGTGCTTTGGCATATAATCCCTTCACATCCCGTTTCTCACAAATCTCGAGCGGTGCATTGATGTAGGCCTCAATGAACCTGTCTTCACCGATTATAGACCTTGCCAGGTCACGCATCTCTTTGGTTGGTGTTATAAAACTGCAAATCACTATTATGCCGCTGTCGAGAAATATTTTCGTGAGCTCGGCAATCCTACGTATGTTTTCTATCCTGTCTTCAATGCTGAAACCCAAATCCTTACATAACCCGGTACGCACAATATCACCATCAAAGACTTTTACAAAATACCCCCTTTTCCTCAATTCCTTCTGAATGTACTCACTTAATGTGGTTTTTCCGGCACCCGATAATCCTGTCATCCAGATAGCCTTGGGATTTTGCTTCACAAGAAACCTCCTTCTGTTTCTGCGGATGAAGTCGTTGAAATCGGTAAAAATGTTGTCGTTCTTCTGTATATGGATCATTTGATTTCCTTTTCGGTGTTATGATCATACAATGCAATAATAATCAATGGGAATTATTTGCTTATACATCACTTAACACTACTAACTCTATAGAATTTGTTTATTTTCAGCAAAAATAAACAAAACTTTCACACTTTCACACTTTTTGAAAACAAGGCAAGGATAGCAGAATTCAGGTTTCAGTTCATTGGGACCGTAAGCAGGTTACACCCTCTTTGTTCGCTGCCGTCAACTCTGCCAAGAACCTCAAAGCTTCCATCCTGATTCATTATGCCAATATCATCAGTAGCAATGAATGAACAGCTATAAAGGTTTGCCAGATCAATAATATTAATTCCACCCCTTTTACCGGGAGGGAGTATCCGGAAAGGATCGTTGAGGTCGCGAATCAACACCTTCATCCAGGGAGGGGTATTAAACACCCCGTTATCCTTCGACCATGCCTGGGAACATAGTTCAGTCATACCGTATTCTGAACTGATGTGCTCAACGCCATATCCTTTCCTGAGGATTTGGTAAAGTTCCTCCCTGATCATTTCTTTTCCATGTCCTTTCATCCCCCCGGTTTCTACAAGAATTATTTCGGGCAATGGATCTCTTAACATCCTCATAAACCCGATCAGGGCAAATGTAACCCCAACCAGAATGGTTTTCCTTTGAGATGATGAAACAGATTCAATCAGACCGGAGTATAATCCTTCGTAATCATTGATATAGAAGCCTCCCTTATCCGATTTCCCTGCCTTAATCAGGTTATCAACCATAAATACGAGTGAGGAATTACTGCGTTCGAGGTATCCCGGAAGCAATGCAAAGATGTTATACTGTGATAAAGAGCCAAAAACACTTTCAAAACCTGAAATGAAACTCTCTATGTATAATGAAGGTCTGGTTATGATATGTATGGCAGGGTTGCTTTTAGTTGTGCCACTGCTGAAGAAAGTTAAGGATGAATCAGGATAAAAACTACCTGTAATGATTGAATGGTTTCTAAAAAAACCGGCAGGGAGGAAAGGAATCCTGTCAACAGCATCAACGTTACCGGGTGTTAAGTTAAGAAGTGATGCAAATTTTTTGTATACAGGGTTGTTGTGATACTGAAACAGGAATGTCTCCATTGCTGCCTCAACAAATTCGCTGTAGTTCTGCAATACGAATATCCTTTTCCTGAGGTGAGTATCATTCATAATTTTTATCAACAGATTTCAGACTGACCGTATCATTTACATTTTGTAATTTAGCCCGGTAAATCAAAACAAACTTAACAATATTTCCGTTTGATTACAAAAAGGGATATGACCGGAATAAAATTAAAAGCATTGGCAGCATTAATATTTCCCTTTATTATAATTTATTTTCAGGGTTGCCGGAGTGACCACGAGTATCCAATGGAACCTGTTTTGAAGTTTGTGGATTTTATTTTTGTTGAGGAAACTGAGGGTATTGTTGAGCAGGGCATTCTTGTTCTGGAATTTACTGATGGTGACGGTGATATCGGATTAGGTCAGGCAGACACCTTACCACCTTTCAATTATGGCGGAGGTAACTATCACAATTTTTTCATATACCTATATACGGTTCAAAACGGAAAGTATGTTCCGGTTGTTTTTCCCGACACCTCATTTAACTTTCACAGCCGTATACCCAGGATAGAATTCAACGGCAACAGCAAAGCGATAAAGGGAGAGATTGAATACAGGTTCGACATGTTGATAATGAAGCCATTTCTTGAATCAGACACCATAATGATCGAGACGTGGATTACTGACAGGGCTTTCAACAAGAGCAATATTGTTCGGACTCCTGATATCTATGTGAAATAATTATCTGATAAATCCAGCCTGGCGTTTTGAGAATCTGTATCCTCTCAATTGTTAACCATTTGAGGGGTATAAAATAAAAGGAGTATTAATTATTCTGGTTAAGAGCATTAACTTTGCTCTGAAAAAAATCTGGTTAACGGAGTGAAGAAAGATATATACCTTAAACGACAACAATTTTTCAGGGTGCTTTTCATTCTTGGTTGGTTAGCGTTGATTGCCAGGCTGTTGTCGATACAGGTACTGAACGACAAGTACAAGAGGTCATCAGCGGTAATATCTATACGTGAGCAGATTGTAATTCCGGCAAGGGGAATAATCCGTGACCGATACGGTCAGGAGCTGGTAATAAACGAACCGGTATTTGACCTGATGGTGATTGCGAGTGAGGTACAGCCTTTTGATACTTTATTATTATGCAGCATTCTTGACATTGATCCCGTGGTTGTGAAAGAGAGGATTGCTGAAAACATGAGGGATCCATATCTGAGGGTGAACAGGTTTATCCTTGAGAAGCAAATACCTCCTGAAAGGATTGGAATGTTTACCGAGATACATTTCCGTTTTCCGGGTTTTTACATTCAGGAGCGCACTTTGCGGAGGTATCCGTTACCAATTGCAGCACATACTCTGGGATATATCGGGGAGGTAAATCAACGTATGGTAGAGCAGGACAGCTATTATTTACCCGGTGACTATATAGGTATAAGTGGTATTGAGAAGTCATATGAAGAGATACTCAGGGGAGAGAAAGGGGTAAGGAAGATACTTAAGGACAAATTCAACAGGAATCAGGGCCCTTATCTGGGAGGAAGGGAGGATATAGAAGCTATTTCGGGAAGGGATCTATATATAACCCTGGATGCAGAATTGCAGGAATATGGTGAGTTGCTGATGCAAAACAAGATAGGAAGTATAGTTGCTCTGGAGCCTTCAAGCGGAGAGATATTGGCATTGGTGACCAGTCCTGGCTATAATCCCAACCTGCTGAGTGGTCGTCAGAGAGCGGGCAATTATAACCTTCTGCTGAACGACAGGAATAAGCCATTGATGAACAGGGCTTTGCAAGCTCAGTATCCACCGGGGTCAACGTTTAAAATTGTGAATGCACTTATAGGTGAGCAGATGGGTGTTCTGAAGGAAGAGACAAGGTATGGTTGTGCAGGTGGTTTTCATTTAGGCAGCCTTACAGTCAGGTGTCATAACCATCCTGGGCCGACAAACCTGTCACAGTCCATACAGCACTCATGTAACAGCTATTATTGCTGGGCTTTCAGAGACATGATAGAAAAGAGCAATCATCCTTCGACCCGGGCAGGTTTTGAGGTTTGGAGAAAGCATGCTCTCAGCCTCGGGCTAGGTACGAAATTCGACAACGATCTTCCATACGGATATAAAGGGAATATTCCGACTGCAGAACACTACGACCGTTTCCATGGTAAGAACAGGTGGAAAGCATTATCTATAATATCCCTTGCTATCGGACAGGGTGAGATACTAACCACCCCGGTTCAACTGGCAAATATTGCAGCTATTGTAGCAAATAAAGGATATTATATAACCCCTCATATTGTCAAGGCAATAGGCCGTATTGACAGCCTTAACAAACCTATGATGACAAGGCATAAGACAACGATCAATCCGGATTATTTTAACCCCATTGTAATAGGTATGCGTGATGTGGTTCTGGCAGGCACTGCCAGAAATGCCAATATTGAGAATATTTCAGTATGCGGAAAAACCGGGACTGCACAAAATCCTCACGGCCCCAATCACTCACTTTTTATTGCATTTGCACCCATGGAGAATCCAAAAATAGCAATTGCAGTTATTGTAGAAAATTCCGGTTACGGTTCAACCTGGGCATCTCCTATCGCCAGTCTTATGATTGAGAAATACCTCACCCGCGAAGTGAAACGCCAGGAGGTTGAAAATCGCATGAAAAGCGGTAACCTGATGAGAAATGCAGACATATGATACAGAGAACAACATTTCAAAACAGAGGATTCTTCTCCAATCTTGACTGGATGATGATTGCTATCTGGTTAGCTCTGGTTTTCGCAGGTTGGTTAAACATATATTCTTCAGGGAACAAAGATGAACTAATCAACATTTTCGATTTCTCGCAACGTTACGGTAAGCAGATTTTATGGATAGGGCTTGCAATGTTGCTTGGTATCGCGATACTTATTATAGATCCACGGGCAATTCCGTCATTTTCTTATATATTATATCTTATTTTTATTGTTTTACTGGTAGCTGTTTTGTTCTTTGGCAAAGAGGTTAACAATTCAAAGAGCTGGTTCCAGATCGGTGGATTTGCCTTGCAGCCTGCTGAGTTTGTGAAGGTAGCCACAGCACTCGCATTATCACGATATATGAGCAGACTTGGTTTTGATATCAGGAACAGAAAATCATCACTGGTGATAGCAGGGATAATTCTTCTGCCAACAGCTCTGATCATACTTCAGCCAGATATGGGTTCGGCAGTTGTACTGTTGGCACTGGTACTTATGTTGTACAGGTTTGGACTGAGAAAATGGTATCTTTTTGGTGCACTTACAGTTGTGCTTTTATTTATTCTTGATATGCTCATGTCGAAATTGATACTGTCTGCGGTAATCACCGTAATTGCAGGCTTGCTCATTTTCTATTTCAGATCCAGAATCCGTGAGATTATTTTTATAGGCATTATTGCACTTTCGGCCATTACTTTAATATTTGCGTTCGATTATATCTACTCAAAAGCTTTAAAACCACATCAGAAGGAGAGAATAGAGGTTTATATGTCAAATCTTCAGGGTGTTGACCGTGATATTAAGAGTGTTGGATACAATTTTTATCAGTCGAAAGTGGCTATTGGTTCGGGAGGTATCATTGGGAAGGGATATCTGAAAGGAACCCAGACCAAGATGAATTTTATTCCTGAGCAGGATACAGATTTTATTTTCTGCACTGTAGGAGAGGAGTGGGGTTTTGCAGGTAGTTTGCTCATAATATCACTTTATCTGATTCTGCTGATAAGAATAATAAAACGTGCTGAGATGCAACGCTCAGAATTCAGCAGGATATATGGATATGCGGCAGCTTCCCTGCTGTTTTTCCATTTTTTTGTTAATGTTGGAATGACAATAGGTTTGGCTCCGGTGATTGGAATACCATTGCCCTTTTTGAGTTATGGAGGATCTTCCCTTTGGGCATTTACTCTCCTGTTGTTCATCTTCATTAAACAGGACATGCACCGTTTTGAAGTTATTGGATAATATATAAATCCTGTAATGATTATCAGTAAGAAAACTTACGAAAATGAATTATCTTTAACATCTCAATGGATAAAACTGAAGATCTTCGGGCATGAAGCAAATTGAGTAATCTTATCTTTTTGTATTTATATCTCGGTCGAGGGAAAATAGAGCAGGTTAAAACGCTAATGAGCAGTTGTTTAATTAATTGAAGAAACAAAACAAAGGGAACATGAACAGTCAAAACAACCAGGATCCGGTTGAGGGTTTTCAACTTCCTGGTATCAGAAAAGTATTGGTTGCACTTGCTATAATTGCTGTTGTAGCTTTTGGCATCTGGTACTTTTTTGATATTGTGGCATTTTTCTTCATTGCCGGCATTTTATCGATAATCGGGCACCCTATTGTTGCGTGGCTTGATAAGGTCAAGATAGGACGGTTCAGGTTGCCCCATTCTCTCAATGCGCTCATTGCATTGCTTATAATGTTGGGTGTACTTACAACTATTGTTGTTGTTGTTGTTCCAATCATTGCAAGGCAGGCACAGACTATTTCCGAGATTGATGTTGACCAGATAGTGCTGACTTACGATGAACCGCTGTCGAAGCTGGAAAAAGAGCTCATTAAATATGGTTTGCTTGAAGAGGGGGAAACTATAGACCAGACTGTGAGCCAGGAAGTGGTAAGGATAATGGATTATATTGATGTGTCGGCACTTCTGCAAAGGGCTGTCAATGTTGCAGGTTTTCTTTTTATCGGTGTTTTTGCCGTATTGTTTATGACCTTTTTCTTTCTGAAAGAGGATAAACTATTTTTCAACGGCATTCTTCTTTTTGTGCCATCAAAGTATAAGGATGTAGCGATAAATATTCTATACGACAGCAAGCGGTTGTTAACCCGGTACTTTATAGGTTTGGTAATTGAACTGGTATCAATGATAACCCTGATCACAACCGGTGGACTCATAATTGGTATCGAAAATGCGTTTCTTGTTGGATTTATGGGAGGTATGATGAATGTAATCCCATATTTGGGCCCGATAATCGGTGCCACCATCGGCGCATTACTTGTAGCCACCACCAATCTGGGGGCAGACCTATACACTCAGCTTATACCAATGGTTGGTGGTATTATTGGGGTTTTTGTAGTATCTAACCTGATAGACAATCTTGTATTACAACCGGTTATCTATTCGAACAGTGTTCTGGCACATCCAATGGAGATATTTATTGTGATACTTATGGCAGGAAGCCTTGCAGGGATTCCGGGGATGATCCTTGCAATACCTGCCTATACTGTACTCAGAATAATTGCAAGGGAATTCCTTTTGAAATACGAGTTTGTGCAACGTTTAACCAGAAGGTTGTCCAGAAGTGGAAGTGATTAAAATCAGATCACGGGTCAAAGACCTGTTAAGGCTGATAAGGTGTGTCTCATTCAGCAGGCTGGTGAATCTGTTGCAATTACAGTTTACATGGTGGATTGCACGATATCTCAGGATATTCATTATTGCACGGGGGCCTGCAGCAATTTCAATCGAAGCAACCACTTTTTGCAATCTGCAATGTCCGGAATGCCTTTCAGGTATGAGGAAGTTTACAAGGCTCACAGGGTCAGTGAATATGCAGGATTTTACAAGATGGGTTAACGAATTACGGAAAAGTACAATCTGGTTAAACCTTTACTTCCAGGGAGAACCTTTTCTTCATAAGGAGTTGGTTGACATGATCAGGTTTGCAGAAAAGAACCGTTTTTACATAATGATTTCCACAAACGGCCATTATCTTACTGAGGAGAACTGCAATGCAATTATTGATGCCGGACTTGACAGGCTTGTGGTTTCGCTTGATGGCCTTGATCAGGAATCTTATGAAAAATATCGAAGGGGTGGTGATCTCAACAGTGTGACAGAAGGTATAGAAACATTATGCAGAATAAAGAATGAAAGGAACAGCAGCCATCCATATCTAATTATTCAGTGTCTGTTATTAAGCAATAATTCTCATCAGGCTGAATCGTTCAGACAGATGAAAACCCGAAAGGGAATTGATGAGGTGCAATTTAAAACAGCACAGTTCTACGATTTCAAGTCGGGGAATTCCCTCATGCCCATGGAAGAAAAGCACAGCAGGTATTTAAGGAAGGGTGACTCCGGTTATGTTATCAGGAGCAATTTTCCAAATTACTGCAGACGGTTGTGGTTTGGTTCAGTTATCACGTGGAATGGCCATGTATTACCGTGTTGTTACGACAAGGATGGTGAATTTCGGCTTGGGGATCTCTCAGAGGAAAATTTCCTGTCCATCTGGAAAGGTGGCAAATACAGGTTATTCAGGCAAAAAGTCTTCAACAACAGAAAAGGTATTGATATCTGCACAAACTGCGGTGAAGGTTTATCGAAGTGTTATTATGAATGTGGCTAAAGTGTTACTGATCAGATTGTCATTATCTCCTTCTCTTTCAATGCAAAAATTTCATCAGCTCTTTTGATATAATCATCATGAAGTTTTTGAACATCAGCGCTAAGTTTTTTACATTCGTCTTCCGGCACACTCTCTTTTTCAAGTTTTTTGCCTTCATCAATGGCAATTCTTCTGGCGTTTCGGATTGAGATCTTGGCATTCTCCATCTCATTCTTAGCATGTTTTACAAGCTCTTTTCTACGCTCTTCGGTAAGCTCAGGTACAATTATCCGTATTATCACGCCGTCGTTTTGAGGATTGAACCCGAGGTTTGCTGCCATAATTGCTTTTTCAATGGTTCCGATAAGTGATTTATCCCATGGTTGCAGGATTATTGATCTTGCATCTGGGGTGTTTATACTGGCAATCTGATTAATAGGCATAAGAGTGCCGTAACTTTCAACTTTTACGCTGTCTAGCATCTGGGGGTGAGCTTTGCCTGCCCTGATCTTCTGAAACTCTTTTTCCAGGTGATCAATTGCCTGAACCATACCGTTTCTGGCTTTGTTAAAACATTCTGTCGTTTCCTGCATCATTTCAATAACTTCTTTGGTAATTCAACTACAAACATACATTTTTTGTCAGAAATATTTATCCTGACTACTTGATATTTTTAATTTTTATATGAATCGGGTCAGGTTTAGACCTATTTTTGCATAACGATTAGTTATAAATCAATAAAAAGCCACTAAGATGAAAAGAGGATTGATTTTTATTTTGTTTGGGTTGATGATAACCTTAACAGCGTGTGAAGTATTACAATACGGAGCACAGCAAGCCATGAAACAGGGGAGTCAATCGGGGTCGCTCACTGATTCACAAATAGTAAACGGGTTGAAAGAGGCACTGAAAGTAGGCACCAACAATGCGGTAAGTACACTGAGTATAAGGGACGCATTCTTCAAAAGCACCCGTTTCAAGATACCGTTTCCTTCTGAGGTGAGGCAGGTTGAGACAAAACTAAGGTCGATAGGTATGGGCAGTCTGGTTGATGATTTTATTGAGAAGTTGAACAGGGGAGCTGAGGAAGCTGTGAAGGAAGCCACCCCTATTTTTGTAGGAGCAATCACTTCGATGACCATTGCTGATGGCCGCAATATTTTATTCGGAGGGGATCAGGCTGCCACACAGTTCTTTCGCAACAAGACATCAGGACAGCTTTTCAATGCTTTTATACCCAGGGTTAAGAATGTGCTCGACAACAAGGTTAAGGTAACAAAAGCATGGAATGATGTTGCCTCAGCATATAACAGGGTTCCCGGAGTGACACCTGTCACAACAGACCTGCCAAAGTATGTTACAGACAAGTCAATAAATGCACTGTTTGTCCGTATTGGTGAGGAGGAGAAGAAAATAAGGGAGAATCCTGCAGCAAGGGTTAATGAAATTCTGAAAAGGGTATTTGGCGAGCTGGACAAAAAGTAGCAGGGTATTATGGTGCAGTTGGGTTTGCACTTTTTTGTTTTGCCAAACGGTCTTCGAACTTCTGCATATAGCTTAGGCCTCTCTGAACATAACCGGGGTCGTGGGTAAAAGGACGGCCGTATTTTGGGTATTTACGCCCGGTATTGTGAATGTGGAAAGCATCCTTGAATTTTCCGTTTTTCAATTCTCTGCCATAGGTAAGATCTATCCAGTGTATTCCCCAGAAGACAGCATCATTTCCCCTGATATCCTTAATTTTTATATCGAGAAGAAGGCATTTATATCCCATAAGTTGAAATGGTCCCCAGGATGAAGAAAGATTTTTCAACGCATCATCTGTGGCATCAGCAATGTGAGCAGGAGTCACATGTTCGTATGATGGACGCTTACCATGTTTTACCTCTTTGAGTCTATCATAAACATGAGGTTCAAACCTGGGAGGAATAATCTTTCGCCCTGAAGACTCAAGAACGATCAAAGCCAGAAGATAAGATACAGGGAGCTTGTATTTGGCAGCATAAACAGAAACCTCCTGCCCGTAATTAATTAAGGTTTTTTCAACCACATCGGTGTCGACCACTATTGCGTTTCCAGGACGGTACCGGAAATTTATGAAGGTGTTATAAAGGTAAGCACCTCCAATTGTCAGAATCAGAACAATAAGCATTACAGACCATCGCCTGTCACGTTTCTTTTTCCGGATCATTTGTTTTCAGAGGTATCTGCCATGTATAACTCAGTCTTCCTGCAGCCGGATTTCCGATTTTGGGTGTATCAGGCCGTGAGGTTATATGATAGTTTATCCCTGTTGACTTTTCTTTCACAGGTAAACGGAAAGGAATGCGGGTTGTAAATTTGCTTTTAACTCTAACACCACGGTTTCTGGCACCTGCAAATTTCATCCCTGAAATGAGATTCAGCGCCTCCTGGTCACAACCATATCCAATTCCATGCTTCACCTTTGGGTTGAGTACATCACCATTATCATCCACCTCATAAGTGATAATTACATCCCCTTCCACACCGGCTTTAAGAGCCTCTTCAGGATACTTCAGGTGCTGTTTTACATAAATATTAAAAGCTTTTTTCCCTCCGGGATACTCGGGTAATTTGAGGAACTTTCTCGGTTTTTTTTCGTCTTTCAAAATCTCAGATTTTTTTCAGTACAGAACAGAATCATAAGAAGTTCCATACAGATTTTAAGATAAGGGCTATTCCAAAGGCTGCGAGGGTAATGCCAACGGTTTTGTTTATCCAGAAGAGAAGCCTGATAGTGAGGTATTTCTTTATTTTATTGGCGATAAAACATTTAAGAAGGTCCATTGAAAAAATAACAATAAGAGTACCGGTGAAAAATGAGATTGCAAAGTTGAGTAACTGATTATCCGGAGCGTTTGCTTTTACCCAACTTATTGCAGCCAGCCAGAAAAATATCAGAAACGGGTTTGCGATATTCATAAAATAACCTTTAAGAATATAAGTCAGAGGTTTAGGCGTTTTTATCTGGGTTGAGTATTTTGGATTTCTACGTTTGAACATTTCAGGTTTACGTGTAAAGGTGATTGAGCCAAAAGCGATAAGAAGAGCACCACCTCCTATACCGAGATAGAGATTGTGAAGATTATTTGAATTATTGTCGAAGAAAGCTGTTGCGCCTAGGTAGCACAGCAGAATAAGGGTAAGGTCACTTAAAACAATTCCGAGAGCGAGGAGCATACCTGATCGGAAACCATGTGATATTGCTGTTTGTATAATGGCAAAAAAAGCCGGCCCAATGGTAATGGAGATGATGAGGCCGAGGATGATACCCTGAAGAAACGCTTGTACCATCGTAAAAATGTTTATTTCTTAAACTGTTGAATATGCTCTTCCCATTCTTCGTACTTCTGGTTCTTTATCACTCTTGGGAACTTATTCTGTGAGCCTAATTTGCCATGTTTTTCCATCCAATTGTAAAAAACTTTAACCGGCAATACTTCAACGATAACGTCCCTGATGGCTGCAATACGTTCAACCCTGTAATCATCATTAAGTATCTTAAGGTTTTCATCTATTTGACTGGCTGCTTTGACCGGATCAAGGGGATCATCTGTTCCCAGATACCATTTATGGGCAAACATACTACCGTGTTTTATGCCTGTAACGGTAAACTCTCTGATAGAGATACCTTTCTGTTGTTCGAGCATTTCAATAGCGCGGTTCATATTTTCCTGGGACATGTGTTCACCACAAATATTAAGGTAATGGCGGGTACGGCCGGTAATTATTATTTCGTTCCTTGAAATGTCTGTAAATCTTATAGTATCACCAATCAGATAGCGCCATGCACCTGCAACGGTAGTCAGAAGCAGGGCATACTCCTTACCCTCTTCAACCTGATCAATAGTTAAGGTAACCGGATTTTCAACAAGGTTGTTCTCATCATCGAAGTTTTTTGAGTTGAATGGTACAAATTCAAAGAATATTCCATTGTCAAGTACCATTTTCATCCCCGGGGCATCCGGACGATCCTGAAATGCAATAAAGCCTTCAGAAGCCAGATAGGTTTCAATGTAGGTTACAGGTTTACCCAGCAGTTTTTCGAAGCCGTTCCGGTATGGGCCGAAAGCAACCCCACCATGACAGAACACCATAAGATTTGGCCAGATTTCATGAATATTTTTGAGATTATATTTTTTAATAATCATTTCAAGCAGAATCTGAAACCAAGCAGGCACACCAACAATAGCTCCGATATCCCATTCAGGGGCTTTTTTTATAATCTCATTAAGTTTGGTATTCCAATCCCTTTCTCTTGAGATTCTTCTTCCGGGTTTATAAAAATGCTGGAACCAGAAAGGTATTTTGGCAGTATTAATCCCCGAAAGATCACCTTCGTAGTATGTGCCGTTATATTGTAAGTGGGTGGAGCCTCCAAGCATAAGAATACCCTTTTCAAAAAAGTCTGGAGGCAGGCTGAAATTAAGCAGTGATACCAGTTGTCTTACGCTGGTGCGACGCATGGCTTTTATCATATCAGCCGTAACAGGAATGTATTTTGAGCTCGATTCTGATGTGCCGGAACTCAGAGCATAATACTTTACTTTTCCCGGCCAGGTAACAAACGATTCTCCATTGAGCTGACGGTACCACCATTTGCTGAAAATAGCGTTATAATCATGAACAGGAACAGCCCTGGTAAACGATTTTACGATATTCCTGCTGAAAAGGATCTTCTCGAAATTGTAGAAATCACCAAACGCAGTATTGAAACTCTTTGTCAGGATGTTTTCAAGGGTTTTAGCCTGAGCAGTATAGGGATCCCTGTGCCTTCTCCTTCTGATGTCCAAAGGTTTGATTCTTTTGAGCTCAAATGCTTTTTTTACAAGGTTTCCAAGCAGGGGCATAGATAATAATTTAATTTGATGACAAATATAGAAATTTTATGTTAATTTTAACCATGTATAAAATCTGAACGTACATGAAACGCTTTTTACGGTTATTTATAGCTGTATTAATATTCGTCATAATATCCATGGTGATATTTTTACTAATGTTTTCATCTTATCATGAGTACAGTCCTGCTGAAGTTGAAAAACTTAAATGTTCCGGTTATGCTGAAACAGATGAGGTTCGTGACACATTAACTCTTGTAAGCTGGAATATTGGATATGGTGGTCTGGGAAGTGATATGGATTTTTTTTACGACGGAGGCGAGAGGGTCAGGCCTGACCGGGATTATTTCGATGAATGCCATGAAGGCATATTGAAGATCATCAAATCGATGCAGGATGTTGATTTTTTTCTGCTTCAGGAGGTTGATAAGAAAGCGAAAAGAAGTTATTACCATGACCAGGTTGAAAGTATTGGAAGGATAACAGGCGGCTATTGCGGGGTGTTCGGGGTAAACTATAATGTTAAATTTGTTCCGGTGCCGCTTGGCAGGCCAATGGGTAAAGTTGTTTCAGGGATAATGACACTGAGCAGGTTCAGTCCGGAATTTACAGCACGCATCGCCTTACCGGGAAGGTTTCCATGGCCCAAGCGGCTGTTTATGCTGAACCGTTGTATCACGTACAGCCGCTTTGCGATGAGCGGAGGGAAGCACCTTGTTGTAATAAATGTTCATAATTCAGCTTTTGATGAAACGGGCAGGCTGAGGAGGGAAGAGATGGGGAAAATAACAGAGCTTATATCTTATGAGTATAATGCCGGGCATTACGTTATTGCAGGAGGTGACTGGAACATGAATCCGCCGGGATTTAATCCAGGGTTGATAGTCGGAGATTCTGTATTTACTGTCAGATACGGATCGGCAGACAGTACCGGAACTGATGGCTGGCAGTGGGTCTGGGATCCTCAAACCCCTACCAACAGGGATGTCAGCAAAGCTTATTCGCATGGCACAACAGGTACAACAATACTGGATTTTTTTCTGCTAAGCCCGAATATTGAATTACTTGAAGTGAGAACTGATCACCTTGAGTTTTTGTCGAGTGACCATAATCCTGTAACTATCAAGGTTGTATTAAAAAGAGGGCAGAAGTAATAGAATCGGTAAGCGGCATTCCCTTATCAGTGATCTTTAGTGTGTCATTTTCGATTATTAGAAGCCCTTTTGAAATAAATGGAACTGCCATCTCAAGGAGCTTTTCACCACATAGAATGCCGAATTTTTCCGAAAAGTCCTGAAGCCTTACCCCCCACATGGTACGTAACCTTGTCATAATATGTTCATTCACTTTATCAAAAAATGTCAGGGTCTCTTCACTGGCAACAGCGCTTCCTTTAGTTGTCCCTGCAATGTATTTTGCAAGGTTCTGATGATTCCACCTTCGGCTTTTAAGATTAAATGAATGGGCTGATGGCCCAAGGCCAAGGTAAGGGGTGTTGTTCCAGTAGTTCACATTATGTCTGGAGAAATGGTGTGGTTTGCAGAAATTGCTGATTTCATAGTGAAGGTAACCTTTGTCATGTGTTATTCCTTTCAGGAGGTTCCAGTGTTTAATGAACCGGTTATCGGAAGGAGCGGTTTTAATTCCTTTTCCGATATGTTTGTAAAGAGGAGTATTGTTTTCGACTGTTAAGCTGTAGCAAGAAAGATGTGGTGTGCCGGCCGACATGCAAATATCAAGGTTTTTTGAAAGTGCGGCAGATGTTTGGCAAGGTATTGCATAAATAAGATCAACGCTGAATGAGATCAGAGGTGCAGCAGTTATGATTTCCAGGGCATGGAAGGCGTTCTCAGGAGAATGTTTTCTGTCAAGATATTCCAGGTCATCGGTATTAAACGACTGTATACCAAGGCTTATTCTGTTAATTCCAGTGCTTATCCAATCATTGAGCTTTTCAGAATTGACATCATCGGGATTCACTTCAAGGGAGATTTCACAGTTGCCCGAAACAGGATGATTGTATCTTATGGCCTCCATAATTGCTGAGATGTAGGAAGGATCAGGTAAAGAGGGTGTTCCACCACCGAAATAAATGGTTTCTACAGATGATCTATCCAGAAAGTTATTTGTCAGTTCGATTTCACGCAACAAAGCTTTCATAATACTATCCTTCTGACTTAGTGAAGCTACAGAATAAAAATTACAATAACCACACTTGCTTTTACAGAAAGGGATATGAATATAAATACCTGCCATTTAAAACCCTGTTCTTATTATACGGGTAGAAATGAAAAAAGCCGGGTAGCAAAAATATGCAAAACCCGGCAATTTTTCTGAGAAGCGTGTTTCCCCAACATGCTCTATAAACCAAAGACCTACAGAATCTAATTTGTGAATGGACCGTTTCCAAATTCATTCACATATTTGTTTCTAAAGCAAAAGTATGTTGTGGTAAACAAATATTATCAAAAAAACAAAAAAAATCAGGATATGTAAGGTTATTTTACACATCACCAATTTATTCATTTTCCGGCACATCTGTTTCTCCTGCCACAATCTTCATTTCGTTGATAAGATGAGCTGCATTTCCGTATTTTTCAATGATGAAAAGAACATACCTCATATCAACATTAATTGTTCTCTGGAGCTTAGGTTCAAAATGGATATCTCCGCTGAGGGCTTCCCAGTTTCCATCGAAAGCAAGGCCAATCAACTCACCTTTACCGTTTATCACGGGGCTTCCGCTGTTACCTCCGGTTATATCGTGATCGGTGAGGAAGTTAACGGGCATCCTTCCATCTTCAAGAGCATAGGGGCCAAAATCTTTGTTTTTATAAAGTTCTGTTAATTTATCAGGAACAACAAACTCCCAGTTATCGGGATCTTCTTTCTCCATAACTCCTTTCATGGTTGTCAGATAGAGGTACTCAACTGCATCGGCGGGGCTGTAACCTTTCACTGTGCCATAAGTAAGACGCATAGTGAAGTTCGCATTCGGGTAGAAGTATTTATCGCTGTCCATCTCTCTTAGGGCAGCCATAAAAAGTCGTTTGTTTTTATTGAGTTTGAGATTAACATTTTCCATTTGTGGCCTGATGCCATCAATACTTTGTTCAAAGGCAAGTGCAAGCTGATATAGGGGATCTTTTTCGAAAGCTTTGGGATCTTTCTTGTTCATAGCATCGATTATTTTTCCCTGACAGGTAAAAATTGTTTTTTTGAAAACTTTTGCAGCGTATTTTGAAAAATCACCTTCGTATTTTCTGCCAAGTTCACGCAGGAGTGGTGGTTGCTGGTTTTCAGGTACGGTTTTGTAGTACATTTCAAGCATAGCTGCAAGCATTTTCTGGTCTGTGGGGATATTAAGGTCTTTGAAAATAGCATTAAGTCGGGTTTCAGTTCTAGCAATTGTTGCGGCAGATTTTTCATCACTAACATTGTCACCTTTGAGATATTTTACCCAAGTTATCATATCACCTGCGAGGGCGTGGAGTTCACTACCGGAACGATATGCCTCTACGTAGGCGAATCTCATCACGTTAAAGGTTTCCATTTCACGGTACGCCTCCTCCATCTCTTTCAGCACACTCCCATACAATGCAATCCGGGCGGGGTCACCGTTAACCCACTCTGTAAGTCTGGCTTCAAGTTCCCTCTTGTTATCGGCAACCTTAAGTTTTACGAGAGCTTCGCGCATTCCTGAGAAATTCTTCCAGTAATTGGCCACACCGGCATATTTTGAAGCATATTGGATATTCACTTTCGGGTCTGCCTGCATATCTTCCAGCATAATATCGAGTTTTTTCCGGCGTATTGCTACCCGGGTAGGATATGTTGATGTAACATTCAGATCGATACCGTAGGAAACAAGATATCTGTCTGTACTCCCCGGGTATCCGAGTATCATGGAGAAATCACCTTCTTTCACTCCATTAATAGAAATCGGGAGGTAATGTCTTGGCACAAAGGGGATATTATCATCTGAGTAGGGTGCAGGTTTTCCATCAGGGCCGCAATAGACTCTGAAAAGTGAAAAGTCACCAGTATGTCGTGGCCACATCCAGTTGTCGGTATCTGCGCCGAACTTTCCTATTGATGAGGGAGGTGTACCAACAAGCCTCACATCAGTAAAAACTTCATAGACAAAGAGATAATATTCATTGCCATCGAAAAATTCCCTTACAAGGCCTTCATAATGTGTTCCCTTGACAGCTTCACGACCTATTTCATTCATAAGCCTGCTTACTTCTTTCTGCTTCTCCGACTCATCTGCAACATCTTTCACAGCATTTAATATCTGAGAAGACACATCTTCCATCCTGATAAGGAACCGCACGCTGAGAGAGGGATTAGGCAGTTCTTCAGCTTTAGTCATAGCCCAGAAACCATCTCTAAGGTAATTGTTTTCAGTAGTGCTATGGTTTTGAATCATACCATAACCGCAATGGTGATTTGTGATCATCAACCCTTCGGGGGAGATCATTTCACCGGTGCATCCTCTGCCATAAATAACGATAGCATCCTTAAGGGAGGCGTTGTTAACAGAATAAATCTCTTCCGGGGTTAATTTCAGCCCCATTTTCTGAAGATCCACATAGTTCAGCCTGTCGATAAACATCGGCAGCCACATCCCTTCATCTGATCTTGCCGGACCGAACAATCCAACAAAAACCAACAGTACAAATAATCGCTTCATACTCTTACATATTATTTAAAATTAGACAAATTGATCGCCATTGTTTTCTTTCACGTCGTTTACAAAGAGCCTGATATGTTGTTCATCCTCTCTTCGGCAAATAAGCAACATGTCATTATCTTCAACAACTATATATCCATCAAGTTTCTGGACTACTGCAATTTTTCCCTGTGGCAGGTTAATAAGGCAGTTTCTGGAATCGTACAACAATGTTTTGTTACCAAGAACAGCGTTATGGTCATCGTTTTTTGGCAGGTGGTCATATAGAGAACCCCAGGTACCCAAGTCTGACCAGCCGAAATCGGCCATGAACACCAGCACATTGTCTGCTTTTTCCATTACACCGTAGTCGATGGATATGTTTGTGCAAACTGAGTATGCTTGTTTAATAAATTCTTCTTCTTGAGAGGTGTTGTATAAGTTGAGGCCTTCACGGAAGACATTTGATACTTCAGGCAGGTGGTCATCGAAAGCCTGAATAATGGCATTGGCTTTCCAGATGAAGATGCCTGAATTCCAGAGGAAATCGCCGCTTTCGAGAAATGATTTAGCCATTTCAAGTTCCGGCTTTTCGGTGAAGGTTTTAACCTTCTTTATCCTTGGGTTTTCGGGGAAAGGTATTTCGTCTTTAAACTGGATATAACCATATCCGGTATCGGGACGGTTTGGCTTAATGCCCAGAGTGAGCAGATGGCCATTCATTTCAGTAG
Source organism: uncultured Lentimicrobiaceae bacterium (assembly GCA_964469215.1). Classification (GTDB taxonomy): domain Bacteria; phylum Bacteroidota; class Bacteroidia; order Bacteroidales; family SKPS01; genus SKPS01. The sequence continues at coordinate 18,191 of CAYXYB010000009.1, read as the reverse complement.
CTTTAAGTGCAGATGAAATAACCTTGAGGAAATTCTCCTGGTGAAGTATTATGTGGTCACTGGGAGCAACAACGAGATTAGCTTCTTTATCCTTTTGCCAAATTTTATAACTGGCGTATGCAACACAAGGAGCAGTATTTCTGCGGGCAGGCTCATACAGTATCTGATCGTCAGGTAAATGAGGGAGCTGTTCTTTTACAAGGCTCCGATATTGTATGTTGGTTACAACATATATGTTTTCAGGGTTGATAATCTGTTCGAAACGTTTATATGTCATCTGGATCAGTGTTTCACCTGTTCCAAGAATGTCAATAAACTGTTTAGGCCTGGCGGTGGTACTGATAGGCCAGAAACGAACCCCGATACCACCCGCCATGATAATACAATAGTTATGTTTATTCATGATGTATTATGGGTACAGCAACAATTAATTTCTGAGGGTGCAAAAATAGCTTATAAATATGTAACTAACAATAACAGATTTGATATACAAATGGATAAGGGAGGTATACTAATGTTATTAATCCGTATCTAAGCAACCCTGAAAACAGGGACTGAACCACCAATGAGAAAAATACGGGAGGTACCGTTGAGGTTACATTTATAGCGGGTTCTTCTCTTTTCACCTTTGACAAAAACCTTTCCGTCAGGCATCAGGAACCGGGAGCCTTCGGGTAGGTCATCGAGCAGAGTGGTGCCTTGCTTTACGTTGCTGTATTTTAGCAAAATCCTGCCGGCTTGCTGGTGTGCGAAATGTGTACTTTTGGGATTGTCAGCAATTGTCAACATAGCATACTTTATGTCGGGCGGCAATGAAGGGAGTTGTGCGGCTTCAACCAGGAGTTTTCTGAATGTGTTTTTCCATTCTGCTCCGTGAGGTGCCGGATGGCGGCCGTATCTCTGATATACCTGCAGATGTGCAACTTCATGAGCCAATGTAAGTAAAAAGTTGTAAATATCCTGTTTGATGTTAAGTGTTATAACTTTTAAACCGTTGCTTTTACACAGGAAAGAACCCATTCTGTTATGACCCCTGTTTACAAGTTTAACAGACAGCCCGGGTACATCAAACCAATTTGCGGCAAGTTCAGTTGCACCGGGAGGGAGGTAAGGCTCAAGCAGATTCAATCCCTTCATCATAAAAAATGAATTTATGATCCAGAGGAGTATTCAGCTCAGACCATTTGCGGCAGTCGCATTTCTTTTTTATCGAACGGCGTGTCCTGGTGGAGGTTGAGCATGCCATCATGCTAACAACAAACAGTACCAGCAATATTATCATTGCAGGGCTGTATTTATATCGCCGAAAATAATTCATGAGTGCAAAAATAACCGTATAAAACATATAATCGAAAAAAATAGCAGCATAAACATCCCATGCCTGTAAGAATAATTAAGTTACCGGAATCAGGAGAACAAACTCAGTTCACTTGTAAATGCTTTATCGATTGATTTCATAATATCTCTTATATCCTTTGAATGACTAATGTTTTCACATACTGTTTCATGATCTGCAAACCAATGAGAAAAGTAAAGCCAATACTCTTTCAATTTGGCTAAAAGCCTTCTCTCACCTCTTCCGCTTTCTGCAATACATTGTATCAGATCTTCATGAAATGCTATGAGGGGATCGAGGATTTCTGACCTGCGGGGCTTCTCCATACCTTTAATAATTCCTGGAAGAAAAGGATTAAACAGAACACCTCTTCCTATCATCCACTCATTGGTTTCAGGGAACCTATCACGCAGTTTTGAAAAATCCCTGAGGGTTTTAATATCACCGTTATAAACAAGGAGATGTGAAGTTCTTTTAGCTGCCATAGCAAAAACATCAGGATCAGGCACCCCTTCATACATCTGAATTCCAAGCCGCGGATGCAGAATTATCTTATAAATGGGGTAATTGTTCAGAACCTCAAACATTCTCCAGAGCTCATCAACATTTTTTAAACCGGGTCTTAATTTGACAGAGAATTTAATATCTGTTTCCGGTATCACCTCTTTCAAGATGTAATCGATGATATCGGGGAAAGGCATCAGTCCGCATCCTCTCCGGTGCCTTATCACTGTAGGTGATGGGCATCCCATATTAAGGTTTATCTCGGTGTACCCTAATTTTGACAGGGCATTAATCATCACTAATATTTCGGAGGGATTATTGCTAAGAAGTTGTGGTATAGGAGTTAGCGAAGAATTATTATTTTGAGGAAGGACATCTCTCAGATGATGCACCCGGACTTTGGTTCCTTTTATTGTAGGGATGAATGGTGTGTATGCAGCATCGAGGCCGCTGAAATGACGGTGCCATGCATTTCTGAAGGGGTATTCTGTTACCCCCTGAAGAGGTGCCAGCCAGAGTTTCATTGGTAATTGGCAGATGATTAAATGATTAAATGATTAACTGAGAACAGCAAAATGAGACATCAATGCAGAGTGCAATAACTGCCATTGAGCTACCTGCCTTGTGCCTCCAAATATTGTGCGAGCAGCCTGGCAACATATTTTCCGAATACGTCGAACTCGATATTCACGACGGTACCAATCCTGAAGTTGTGGAAATTTGTCACCTGGTAGGTATATGGTATGATAGCCACAGAGAAGTGATCCGGCTCAGAGTCCACCACAGTGAGGCTGACACCATTCACCGATATGGAGCCTTTTTCAACGGTGATATTTCCTTTTCCGGGATCATATCTGAATTTAAACTTCCAGCTTCCGTCAGTCTCTTCAATTACAGTGCATACTGCAGTCTGATCGACATGGCCCTGAACGATGTGCCCGTCGAGCCGTTCTCCCATAACCATACTACGCTCAAGGTTCACTTCGGTACCTATCTTCCAGGATCCGAGGTTGGTCTTCTGCAATGTTTCGTCAATAGCGGTTACCACATACCGGTTCAGCTCCGGAACAACCTTTACAACTGTAAGGCACGCTCCGTCGTGCGACATGCTCTGGTCAACCTTTAGTTCACCTGCAATTCCGGTCTCCAGGGTAAAGTTGATATTTCCTTTATCCCTTTCTATATCAGCCACCCTGGCGGTGCGTTCTACAATTCCTGTAAACATATCTTTTCCTGTTAATTTTCGGGTGCAAGATAGTGATTTTTCAGGATTGCCTGACGATTTGGCCCTGGTTAATTCAGTGGCAATTTGCAGGCGGCCTGGAAAAGGGTGTATCTTTGTTCCAAAATTTCAGATATTAAATATTACAAAGACATGGTTGGGGAGCAGAATTTCAAGGTATTTGTAATAGTTACGTTTACGATTTTTGTATCGGGATCTTTGGCAGCGACAGTGCCGAAGCTCGAGTTGATGCAGATCACCAGCCAGTCGCAGTGGGATTCGGTGATGGAGGTTTCGAAAGCAACGGGAAGGCCGGTATTTCTCGGTGCACACGCATCATGGTGCGGGTATTGCAAAAAGCTGATCAATGTTGTGTATGCTGATACTGTTGTAGCCCGATATTTCAATACAAATTACATCAACATATCAATAGATGTTGATAAGGAGTTTGGAAGGCACATAGCACAAAAATATGGTGTAAAGGCATATCCGACCCTGCTTTTTCTTAATGGCAGAGGTGAGGTTCTAAACCGGATAAACGGTTATGTGGATCCGTCGGAAATGTTATCATACGGCCGCCGTTCATTGCACAAATTCAGGGCGGCCGTGGATAATGGTTCGGTCGATTAAAAGGATGTTATCAGATAAGCCCTTTACGTTTCATCACCGGTTCAAGGGATGGTTCTCTGCCCCTGAAGGCTTTATAAAGGTTCATGGCTTCGTTTGTTCCCCCTTTCGACAGTATTTCGAAACGAAACAACTGAGCTGTAGCTTTATCGAAGATGCCTTTCTCCCTGAAAGCTTCATAAGCATCGGCATCGAGTATTTCGGACCAGAAGTAGCTGTAGTAACCTGATGAATAGCCACCTGAGAAGATATGGTTAAAGTAGGTGCTGCGGTATCTGAAGGTTATTTCAGGAATCAGGTTCATTTTTTGGGCAACTGCCTGTTCAAACTCACCCGGGCCGGTGGTCAAAGGAGACGAAAGAGTATGGTAAGCCATATCGATAATTGAAGCTGCAAGATATTCCACAACAACAAAGCCCTGGTTAAAGAGCTTGCTCTTTTCCATTTTTTCTATAAGAACATCGGGGATTATTTCACCGGTAGCATAATGTTTGGCGAAGGATTTCATAACCAGTGGTTCAGTAGCCCAGTTTTCCATTATCTGTGATGGCAGTTCTACGAAATCGCGGGGCACAGAGGAGGTTCCTGAGAACTTCACATCACTGAAGAGGCAGTGTAGTCCATGCCCGAATTCATGGAAAAAGGTTTCAACCTCGTCCAGCGTAAGTAACGATGGTTTGTCACCAACAGGTTTGCTGAAATTACAAACAAGAGAGACTATTGGGGTAATTTTTTCACCATTTCTTATTCGTTGGTTACGGAATGAGGTACACCAGGCTCCGCCACGTTTGCTTTCGCGCGGGTAATAATCGAGATAAAGCAGGCCCAGGTGTTTACCATTCTCCAACACCTCGAACACCTCCACTTCGGGATGGTAGACGGGTACATCATCACGAAGTTTGAATTCTATTCCATAAAGTTTATTTGCCACCTCGAAAGCGCCGTTGCGTACATTCTCCATAACAAAATAGGGGCGAAGCTCTTCTTCGTCGAGGTCATATTCCGATTTACGTACTTTTTCGGCGTAATACCACCAGTCCCAGGGCTCAAGTTTAAAAGCCCCACCCTCTTTTTTAATAATTTTCTGCATATTGGCCACCTCAGCCTTTGCGCGTTTCAAAGCCGGGGGCATCATTCTGTCGTGGAGTTCACTAACACTTTCAGGAGTTTTTGCCATGTTAAGATCGAGAACAAAAGCAGCGTGGTTTGGATAACCGAGTAAATTTGCCCTTTTCAGCCTCAGATTTACTATTTCGACAATGATATCATTGTTATTGTTGTCGTTTTCAAGATTTCCCCTCATGGTATAACCTTTATACATCTTCTCTCTGAGATCGCGGTTTTCTGAGTTTGTGAGGAACGGAAAGATGCTAGGCCAGTGCAGGGTGAACAGGTATTCTCCTTCACGGTTTTCGGCTTTAGCTGCTTCAGCTGCTGCTGCCAGCAGGTTTTCCGACAGGCCGGCAATCTCTGAAGGCTCCTTTAGGAATAATTTGAAATCGTTGTTGTCATTAAGTACATTCTGCCCGAATTTCAGGGTTAGCATCGAGAGGCGCTCGTTTATGCTTTTCATTTCCTCTTTCTTCTTATCGTCAAGCAGTGCGCCACTTCTGACGAAGGTACGATATGTGTTTTCGAGGAGCATTGAATCCTCACCATGTAAACCAAGTGATTCCCTTTTATCATACACAGCTTTTATTTTGTTGAAAAGCGGTGTGCTCATGGTGATGCCATCCTGATGAGCCGACAGCATCGGGGTCACTGAATCTGCAACGGCCTGCATTTCAGGGCTTGTGATAGCTTCGTTCATATTAAAGAAAACAAGGCTCACCTCTTCAAGCATCTCTCCGGACTCATCAAGTGCTACAATGGTATTCAGAAAACCGGGAGCTTCAGGGTTGTTGATAATTTTCTGAACCTCTTCATTCTGAATTCTCATCCCCTCAGTAAATGCCGGGATGTAATGTTCCAGTGAAATTTTGTCGAATTCCGGAGCCCCATAGGGTGCGGTCGAAGCAGCAAAGAATGGATTATCATTCATCTTTTCCTGTTTTTTTTGGCACGATGCCAGGAGCAGGCAGCATGCCAGTGAAAATAAAATAATAGGTTTCATGACAGATTTGGTTGATGTTAGTTTTACGGAGGTCAAAAGTAGTAAAAAATCCTTCTTATTCCGTGGAAATGATAAGCATGCTGAACGAATTTCTCTTACAAAGGGTTGATCCAATTCTGGGGAGATCAAAACTTCCTAAACGAACAGAAACTGCCATAAATAAACGCCACGAAGTGGCAGCTTAATTCAGCCAAACGGCAACGCCCTGGAGAAATTAATATGTAAATTAACCTGCGCCCTGAAAGAGCAGATTACAGACAACCAAATTAACAGTTAATTGTTATTTATTGAACAAACAAATCATTGTGGGAGTCAGTTTATTCGTTTTATTTGTTGTTCTGATATTGGCGATGTTGTTTCCTGAGTCCCATTCAGGGCACAAAGCAGAAAATACTGTAATTATGCCGGAGGAAAAATCTTTATAGGTTCTTGGTTATGAAGCGAATGAATTATTATTTTAAAGGGCAGCGGAAATTTGTGTTATTGATTTTACTTTTGATGTTCATTGTAGCATCTGCTAATGGAAGCAGGCGATACACATTGAGTGGTTACATAAAAGATTCGGAGAACGGGGAGAACCTGATAGGGGCATCCATTTACATTGATGAACTGCAAACGGGGACAGCGACCAATCATTACGGGTTCTATTCAATCACAATTCAACCCGGGGATTACAAGCTGACTGTCACGTATGTAGGTTATTATCCGGAGCAGATAAACATAAAACTGGACAAAAACACCACTCTCGACATAACATTAAAACCACGCCGGGAATTATTACAGACGTTTGTAATCACAGAAACCAGCAGTATGGAGAACATTACCTCCAGGGAGATGGGAGCTGTGAAGATGGAGATAAAGACTATTGAAAGGATACCCGCATTGTTGGGTGAGGTTGATATAATAAAGGCAATACAGTTATTACCGGGTGTACAGTCAGCAGGTGAAGGTTTTTCGGGGTTCAGTGTCAGGGGAGGTTCCAAGGATCAGAACCTGGTATTGCTTGATGAGGCAACAATATACAATGCAAGCCATCTGATGGGGTTCTTTTCGGTGTTCAACAACGATGCTATCAAGGAGGTAAAGCTGTACAAAGGGGATATACCGGCAAGGTTCGGAGGGCGGCTTTCATCCTTGCTGGATATTCAGCAGAAAGACGGAAACATGAAGTCAATAGAGGGCAGTGGAGGTATTGGTACTGTCTCATCAAGGCTAACCGTTGAAGGGCCAATAGTCAAAGATAAAAGCTCTTTTCTTTTAGCCGGGAGGCGGTCGTATGCAGACCTGTTTCTTAAGTTATCGAGCCGGGATGAGCTTAAAAACAATCGTTTGTATTTCTACGACCTGAACGCAAAAGTGAATCTCATCGCCAACAGCAACAACAGGCTGTTTCTTTCTGCCTATTCTGGCCGTGACATTGTAAGCCTTATGAGTGATGATGAATTTCCCCCTTTCAAGATGGGATGGGGGAATAATACTTTTACCCTCAGGTGGAACCATTTGTTTTCCCCAAGGCTCTTTGCCAATATCAGCCTTATTTACAGCAAATATGATTACAGGTTGGGTGTTGATGATAATGCTCAGGGATTTGAATGGGTATCCTTAATGGAAGATCATTCATTGAAGGCTGATTTTGTGTGGTATTTTTCTCCGGAACACACAATCAGGTATGGCATACAGTCGACATTTCATGATTTTTGGCCGGGTATGGCCCGGGGGTTGGGGGATGAGGCAATATTTGATGAGCTTAAGATACCCGAGGCAAGAGCATTATATTATGGCATTTATTTATCTGATGATCACAAGATCAGCAACAAGATTTCATTGAATTACGGAATCAGGTATACAATTTTTCAAAATGTGGGGCCGGGTACCATTTACAATTTCGACAAGGAGTTCAGGCCTTTGGATTCGATGGTGTATAACCGGTGGGATTTTTTTCACCGTTACGGAGGATGGGAGCCGAGGGTAAATCTGGTTTGGCTGCTCAATTCGGGTTCGAGCATAAAGAGCAGTTATAACCGCACGGTTCAGTACATACATCTTGCGAGCAATTCTACTGTAGGTTCTCCCCTGGATGTATATCTGCCTTCGGGGCCAAACATCAAGCCTCAGACAGCCGACCAGATGGCCATTGGATATTATCGCAATTTCAGGGGAAACGCACTTGAGGCCTCTGTTGAGGTTTATTTCAAGCACATGAATAACCAGGTTGATTTCAGGGATCATGCAGAGCTGTTGCTCAATCCGAAAATTGAAGGTGAGGTAAGGATAGCCGAAGGTGAGGCATATGGTTTGGAGTTTTTAATCCGGAAACAAACCGGAAAGCTGACCGGGTGGATAGGATATACCTTAAGTAAAAGCACACGGGTATCTCAATGGATCAATGAAGGGAAATCATACCTTTCACCTTACGACCGCACTCATGACATCTTAGTGGTAGCCAGCTATGAGGTTCTGCCGAATCTTTCGGTTTCTGCCACATGGGTTTATGCTACAGGAGCTCCTGTCACCTTCCCGACCGGACGTTTTGTATATGGCAATATGATAGCACCGGTCTACAGCGACAGGAACTCATACAGAATGCCAGCCTACCACAGAATGGATATTGGGATTACTTATGATCCGGTTCAGAAAATAAATAAACGATGGGAAAGTTCATTCACATTGTCGGTTTTCAATGTTTATAACAGGCATAATGCCTTCGTCATCAATTTTGTAAAAAGTGAAAGTGATCCAAACATATTGGAAGCCGAAATGATTTATCTGTTTCCGATAATACCTGCCATCACATATAATTTTAAGTTTTAGGATATGAAACGATTATTCGACATAAACAAGATTTTGATCTTAGCAGCAGTTTTTCTGAGCCTTGCCTCCTGCCGTGAAAAGATCGAACTTAAACTGGACACCACCTATACCCGTTTAGTTGTTGAGGGCAGCATAACAGATGAAGCAAAAGCTCATTTGGTTGTGCTTACCCTTTCAGGCGACTATCTGACGGATAAGCCATCACCACGTGTTGAGGGTGCAACTGTTGAGATAAGTGATGGAAAAGACATTTATGTTCTTCAGGAAACAGAGCCCGGTGTTTATAAGACAGACCCTTCGGTTAAAGGTATTCAGGGTGTAGTGTATACATTGACAATTAAAAATGTGGATGTAAACAGGGATGGGGAGAAGGAGGTATATACAGCATCTGATCTGCTGAAACACGTGATGACAATAGACTCGATGGCTGCAGAGATGCAGAAGCCAATCACCAACCCGCCGGTTTATAAAGTTATCGGATGGGGGCAGGAACCACCAACTCCCGGAGATTGCTATCAGTGGATGTATTATATTAATGGCAAACTGCAGACCGATACCCTCAGTAAGACATTTTTTACTGATGACACCTTCGTAAACGGTAGTTATTTTCCTGGGATACCAATATTCTACTACATAGATGCAATACCAGGTGACACAATAACTGTGGAAACACGTTCTCTTTCAAGGGAGTATTACAACTTTTTAGTGACATTAATGCTTGAAACCGTGTGGAACGGGGGTGGTGTTGCAGGGCCACCTGCAAATATCAAAGGAAACATTTCGAATGGTGGCCTGGGTTACTTCAGTGCACATTCTGTATCAAAAGCAACAGCAATAGTACCATAAAATACATCTAAATCTATGCTTCAGAGAACTATCAGATCATTTTTTATAGTTTTAATTCTGAGTCTGATTTCGGTTTCATGCAGATTGACGGCAGACATAGAGGGTTATCTTAATAATTCATACACAGATCAGCCTCAGCCTTCAGATATCAGGTTTAACCTGATAGGAAACATGATAATAATGAAGGTAAGTATCGAAGGGCATGACAGTCTTTACAATTTCATTTTTGATACCGGTTCTTTCACAATCCTCGACAAGTCGATTGCGCGTGAGATGGAAATAAAACCGGAAAAGTACACGGTGATTGGTGGAGCCGGGGGTGGCCGTGGATTTTCAGGAATGATAAGGCTGAAATCTGTTACTGTTGGTAACACAAGGGTTTATGATGTAGGAGCTGGGATCATCGATCTTTCAGCAATTTCAGAAGCAATGGGAATACCGGTGCATGGCATCATCGGCAACAATTTTTTTGAACCTTTCACCATAACATGGAATTACAAAACGGAATCATTCCGGATAGATACAAGCCACAAGCCGCCTCAGGATGGAATAGTATTCAATATAAGGCAGGAAATTTCAAATTCAAATGCCCCCAGGATCTATGCACAGATCGACAGTCTGAAAGAATTCGAGATGATTTTTGACACCGGTTATGATGGCATGATAAGCCTGCCGAAGAAGGTGATAACTTCATTATCATACGATACCACCCGTATGATAAGATCTATTGGTGTGATGTCAGGAGGTTTATTCGGAAATTCACCTGCCGACTGGCTTATCAAACCAGCATCATTGAAGATGGGACCTCTGATGATGAGGGATGTGATATGTTCCAGCAATCATCTGGATGTTGGTTTGATAGGTGGAGCACTCATGAAAATGACGGAGATAACTATAAGTTACCCTGACCAGAAACTGATAATGAGGCCGTTTGATGATTTTCAACCGGTTATTTCGTGGTTTGGTACCGGACTTAATGCAGTAAAAGACGGTTCAGGAAATTTTCTGATCACAGGGATCTGGCCCGGTTCACCTGCCAATATTTCGGGGTTAAAACCAGGTGATGTCATTACTTTTGTGAACGGGATTTCTGCAAAATCGAAGCATGCAATGTGGTTTTGGTATGCCGATCAGGACCCTGAAGTTAGTTTATTCAACATAAAATATCTCAGGCATGGCAGTGAAAAAGGATTACAACTGAAGAAAGGTTACCTGCTGCAAACAATTTTAAAGGATGAATAGGTGTTTATGTAGAAACCAAACCCTGGTAATTATTGCCATCTCAGCATTGCTGAATCCGGTTGTTATCCTCACAGGATATGCGCAAACTCTGGATCCGCAAAGGATATTCAGGAAAGATATAATTGCCGATAATAAAATAGTAACAGTATATTTTTCAATTCCGGGTGAAGAGGGAACAGGTAAAACAGAAGTTTATATTTTCGACAAGGAGGGCAACTATACAGGTTTTATAAAGCAATCGGGCAGTACCTCTGACACGCAGTATGTGCGTATAATCGAAAACAACAGAATCCATGCTGTCACAGAGAAGAGCCACAACAAGATGTTAATAATCAATATGTTGTACAACAAGGAAGGCAGGCTTGAATCAAAAAGCAAATCCTTGAATGACACTCTCTTTTCAAAAGTTCATTATCTCTATGATTCTGTTGGGATGCTTATAAAAAGCATCGAGATCACAACAGAAGGGGATACCATTGCTGAGGCTTTTTATTTATATGATCAGGGTATCCTGGTAAGAACTGAATATACCGGAATGAGGTTCAGCAGGATAGAGTATGTCAGAAGTGGAAACAGGCTAATATCCAGGGTTTTCGAAATCGACGGCACTCTTCTGATGACAAAAACAGAACATTACAATCGTTTCGGGTTACTTAATCGTGAGACTGTTTCCGTTACCGGCATAAAGGCGGTACCCACAACAAAATACAGATACAGGAATGGGTTATTGCAAAGGGTAAGACAACCTGACGGCCTGGTGATCAAAATCAGATATACAAAATCACACACCTGACAAACAGTTCTGTCAGTCTTTAATTATTTTTCGCATGATTGTAATACCTGGTTCTTCGCTGTAAACTGAAAGCATGTAGATCCCTTTTTGTTTCGGGAAGGGCTTTATAACCAACAACTGATCTTCAGGTGTGAATTGTTTGTTAAGCAACTCCTGTCCAATGGAGTTTACAACAACAACATGAAGTTTTTGTAATTCAAATTCTGCCGGCAATCTTACAAACAATTCTTCCCCTTTAAGCGGGTTCGGAAAAACTTCAACGGACAGGTCATCATTGTCATTGATAGCAAAGGTATTGTAAATGGTAACATTTCTTACAGTAACACAACCGTGATCATCAGTAACATAAACTCTTACAACTCCCGGGCAAAGGCCTGTGGCGGTTTGTGTGGTTTGTTCATTTGGGTCGTTCCAGAGGAATGTGTAGGGAGGAGTACCCCCGTAAGGTAGGGCTGTGGCACTCCCTGAGCAATTGTTGCCGGTATCATGGTTCACAGAATCATTTATTTGCAGAGGTAAAGGTTGACCAACGGTAAATGTGTCGGTTGTAACACATCCTATAAAGTCTGTGACAGTCACTATCATTTTTCCGGCCTGTAATACTCCTGTTGAAGGGTTTGTGCTTCCGTTCGACCAATTGTACTGATATGGCGGGACTCCTCCTGACACGGTCAGTGTTATGGAACCGTCATTTCCGTAGTAACAGAGCACATTTGAAACAGACCCGGACAATTGAATAGGGGTAGCCGGCTCAGTTATTTCGACAGAGTCACTTATAGTCATGTTAACAGCATCAGTTACAGTGAAGTAGTACATTCCTGCGGGAAGGTTGTTCAGCATCGGAGCTGAAGGTCCATGGCTCCAGATAATGGTAAAAGGTTGAACGCCGCAGGATATTTCCAGGTTTATATTTCCTTCGGGCTTACCTTGGCACTTTACATTATCTTTTGTAACATTTACTGTAAGGGGTGTTGGTATTACCCAAACGGTATCGGTGTATGGGATATGTTCAGGGCCACTGATGGTAAGCAGCAGGTAAGTTGAAGCGAATGGTGCTATGGGAATGTTGCCTGATCCATTGCTAAGGGTTGTTCTTCCAATGATTTTACCGGGAATGGTAAGAGTCGCAACAGCATTGGGGAAACTGGCGATATCAATCTGGAAAAGGGTATCTGAGCAGAGGAGGGAATCAGAGTGTAAGGCGGTGATCTGTGAAGGTTTAGCGGTTCGTATCCTCATCGAGGGGTCGCCAAAATAGTGCATAAGCCTGTGTTGATATTTAGATGCAATAAGAGCTGTGCTCCATGTCTGGGTCATTCTGATAAGGCCATGGTTCAACACGAACCCCATGTTTCTGATATCGGGGTGCTGGGTGACTGCCGGAATAGAAAACCCACCTGAACCGAAATCAGGTAATAGGCCCGGGGAAGACCAGATTGCATCGAACATACCTGTTGTGAAAGCATCGTTCCAGCCGCTATAACTGTAATATGAGGCAGCAACAACACCTACGGCACCACCAGTGGCATGCCGTTGGAATCTCTCGGCAAAGCATTCCGGAAGGGTGAATTCCCCCGTATGACAGTTGACGCTGAAAACAACCGGTGTTTTACTGCCGTTGTTGAGGGAGCTGATATGTGTAGATACATAATATGGAGCACCCCATCCAGAGCCACCTACCAGTCCATGGTCACGGTGAAGAATGTAAAATACTCCGTTATTGATATAACTGTTTATCTGCGAAGCGTTACCATTCCAGTTGAATGTTGGGGAAAGCAAAGCAGCAGGAAGGCTTTGGCCGTTTGAATAATAGTTCAGGTTATAAAAAAGAGGAATTGAGTTTGAAGTGTCAGCATAATAAACACGTTTTATGTCATAACCTTTTCCGCTCAGGTAGCTAAGAATCTCCTCACTGGTATGCACAAAACGCCTGTCAGCATAGCTGTCGAAATCATCATCCTGAAACTGGGCGGAATTGAGCCCGGTGAGGTAAAACGATGAATCGGCAGGTGGGTTTTTCTCATAGTTTATGATCTTATCCACCACAGTCATGGCCTGGGCAGCCGATGAAACCGATATCCGTCCTTTTGCCATATCAGGCAGGTAGTCAAAATACTGAACTCCCATTGTTACAAGATGAAGATCAGTTCCGAAGAATTCATTGTCGGGGTTGAGCACCATCTCAGCAGGCAACCTGTCATGGTCACCTAATATCAGAAGATAATCAGGTTTTTGAGGCCATTGTTGATAGCGGGAGAGTACTGCCTGCTTCATGGCATTGAAAGTCCAGTTCGATCCTGCAACCACCTCCACAGTGTAGCCGAGTTGCCTCTTCCAGTCGGCAAACCTGTCTGCTGCTGCAAGAAATACTGAATCGGTGAGTAAGATATAATTTGAACCTGTAGCTGGCATCTGGTTTAATAAAAAGGCCTCTGAACCGAGATACATGTTTATTTCACCGGCTATCGACGCTGCATTGACAGCCAGGAGAGGAAAATTTCTGAGAAAAGTTTCTGAGTGTTGGCTGTAGTCAAGGAACTTACCGTTGGCGGAACCGGTGAACGATAGATCAATAGTGATATCTTCATAGAACAAACATTCGCGGGTAACGGGATTATAACTTACAGGCATTATATCGAACCACAGCACCTGCATACCTCTCAGTTCCTGAACGGAAACGAGCCTTACAGGTGATTCGGGCCAGAAGGCATTGGTCTGGTATGTGATGCTGTCGATGGCGAAAGTGGGTTCCGGATCGCCATACCTGTCGGTAGCGGGAGCCAGAGCCGGATAAATGGTGAGGTTGCTGTTTTCATCAGACAAATATGATCTGGTGTAACTTACGGAGAATGAATAACCGGCACCTTCAGGTACCATGACCATTTCACCGAAAACGGGGAGCTGGGGTTTACCCTGATCCATGGTACGCTGATAGCCTGGCATGGAGACCCTATGCCACACCTGCCCTTCGACCAAAACATCGGATACAGATAAACTGCCTGCGGAGTATGTTACCCTTACCCCGCTTGTGCCACGGTCATCAACCGCTGTCCTGCCTGATCCCGTTGTCCGGTGTCCGGTTAAAATGCCCGGCTGAGAATATACAGATACGAAGCCTGTAACAAACAAAAGAAGCCCTATCAGCTTTAATTTCATAACAGATATAGATAATATTAGTAGATATTCCCCCGCAAAAATAAACAAATGTTCAATTTCACATATTTAATCCTGCAACCCTGATCTGGTTAAGTTCCGGAGCACTGAAAGTGCCTGCATTGTAAAGGTTGATGTACTCGTCAGAAACATTTTGTTCAAATAACATAATGTCATCGGAATTTAAGGTTACGGTTACTCCGGCATCAAAAAGTCTCCTGATGGGATGTGACCTGTAATCCTTAACTCTTGACATTCTTATATTTGATGTAGGGCAGATGTTGAGAGAGATTTGCCGGGTTGCGAGCCACTGCATCACCTCTTTGTCGCCTGCAGCTGCTATGCCGTGCTGAATGGCATCCGGGAGGAGTATCTGTGCCCCGTGAAGCAGGCTTTGAGCATCACCAAACTCACCCAGGTGCACCTTGCATTTAACACCACCCTTTTTAGCTCTGATGTAGAACTCCTTATACACTTCCGGAGGCCGGGCATCTTCGGTGCCGTACAGGTCAATGCAGATAAATGCCCCTGTTTCAAGACAGGCTTCAGCAAGAGGTAATGCTACCGACGGATCCGTATCCCGTGAGATGCCAAGTTCGGGTCTGAAGCTAAGGCGTGAAGAAAAGTCGCTCCTGTATTCATTAATGATATCTGCAAACGGGTTAGCATTGTTTCCGTAAAGAGAGATAAAAGAAACGTCAATGCTCATCTCCAGAAGGGTAATTCCGTCATCGACAGCTTCGGACAAGGCACTCCGGAGGGCAAACTCAAAAACATCGCGGTTGTTATATAGGTTTGCAAGTTCGTCTTTAATCCAAAGGTTCATTTCTGAGATTGAAGACATTTGTGCAGGAGCAGGTTTTATTTTTTTCTCTGCATACTGTTTCAGCAAACCGATTTTGAACGCCAGACCTGAATGACAGTGAAGGTCGCTTTTGGGCACCTTCATAATCAGGTTCCTGTTGCCTGTTTCAAGACCTGAGATAAACTGCCGGTCGATCGGGTTCATAGTGATTAAAAAAAACGATAACTGCCTGAAGGCAATTATCGTGGTTTTCAGAGGTCTCGAGCGGATTCGAACCGCTGTACGCGGTTTTGCAGACCGCTGCCTAGCCACTCGGCCACGAGACCGTTAAGGGATGCAAAGGTAATATTTTTTAAATATGCGGAAATAATTTTGCGGGGGAATTGGTCAATCGTCCAATCATCTAATTGTCTCATCTGCTAATCGTCTGATCTGCTAAACTACCCCGGCTTCAATTTCCCCCCGTTTTTCTGATCTAAGGCAGAAATACAATCTGGCAGTATCGGTTCATGACGGAAAAAGCGGGAGGGGAAATTGGGATTGACATTGAGAAGCTGGAATGCCCCTTGCTGGAGCACAACCTTCCGAATGTAATGAGCAGGGAAGAGGTTAAGAGGTATGGTTGTTTAAGGGTCAGAAGGCAGGTGAAAAATATTCTGCAGAATCACTTGCAAAGGTATTGAAGAATGCTTTATCTTTGACTGGGAACAGAAAGCCTGTCACCTTGCATTGGTTACGACACAGTTATGCGACGCATTTATTGGAGAGCGGAACTGATCTGAGGTATATTCAGGAGTTATAGGCCATTCTAGAAAAAAACCGTGGATAAAATTTTGACCTTGTTCATAAATAAAATCGGGAATGATTTCTGTTTTAACCTACATTTGTAAAAAATAGTTTATGAAACTAATTAAACTACCTGACTATAAAAGTCCCGTTGCAAGAGAGTTTGTATCTGAAATTCACCAAAATAATTATGGTTCCATCTTAGCTGATCCGCCTTGGAGATTTCAAAATAGAACTGGAAAAATGGCACCTGAACATAAAAGGTTAAGTCGTTATCCTACATTATTACTTGATGAGATAAAGGAGATACCTGTTCATTTGGTTGCCAACAAGAACAGTCATTTATATTTATGGGTGCCAAATGCACTTCTAAAAGAAGGATTAGAAGTAATGGAAGCTTGGGGCTTCAAATATAAATCAAATATCATTTGGCATAAGGTTAGAAAGGATGGTGGACCAGATGGTAGAGGAGTTGGTTTCTATTTTCGCAATACAACAGAAATAGTACTTTTTGGAACCAGAGGCAATCTCAGAACCATGCAACCAGGAAGAACTCAAGTCAATATTATTAGAAGTCAAAAGCAGGAACATTCAAGAAAACCTGATGAATTATATGATATTATTGAAAAATGCAGTCCTGGGCCATATTTAGAAATATTTGCTCGTGGGAAAAGGATGAATTGGGATGTGTTTGGAAATCAAGCAAATGAAAATTATATACCTGAATGGGAAACATACAAGAATAACAGTTCAAATAAGACAAGAATAGCTTAATGGCAACTGATCTCTCAAAATTAAAAGTGTCCTTGACAAAGCATGGGGCACATAAAATTGCATTTCTTCTTAAGCACTTTGATAAAGATGATATTCTTAATCATCTTGAGGGTGATTATATGGACATCAATATTGATTATGCCCAAACAAGAAGAATTCTTTCCATTGAGGACGGCAAACCCGCACCTGAATTATGGAACGAGATTAAAAAGTATGGGTTAGAGGATATTTTTGATCTTGTTTTTGTTGCCATTGTTTTCAGTCATAATGAACTAATTTCTGCACTCCAGACAGGAATTGAAGAAGGGTGCGTAATAAAAAGAGGTAAAATTATTGATGGCAAAGCATATACAAATTTTGCAGGCGTTCTAGATGAATTTGGTTTTACCGTTGAACATACCCCAGATTATGTTTCTTTCGATATATCGAGAATATTTTACAAATTTTATATACCTGAATTAGTTTCACATCTCCTATTAATAAAGTTAACTGAAGCAGGTTGGGAAAGGACAAACTCCTTAGCTGAAGAGTGTATTAAGTTGGAATTTTACAAAGTTTTTGGATTAGAACCTGATGAATTTAGAGATTGGCTCGTTGAAGCGAAGGAAGTTGAGGAACAAAAAATTGAAAGAGTAAAAGCACCAAGAGATTTTGAATCTGGCATTAAATTTAGAAAAGGTCATAATCCTAAATTTGTTGGTGAAATAGAAGTTAACACACCCACGAGACGAAAAGCTACATTTATTCATAATTTCATTCAGAACGAAGTATATAAGATTTTGAAAAGTGAGTTCCCTGCCCATGAAATTGGAACAGAAATACCAACAAATGTCGGAAGCGTAGATATAGTTAGAAAGCTTCCTGAATCATTTGTTTTATATGAGATCAAAACTTCCCAAAGTATTAAGACAAATATTAGATTAGGCATTTCCCAGTTAATGGAATATGCATACTGGAATAGAATTCCAAACATTTCTGAACTGGTCATTATTGGTCCTAGCCCTTCATCAAAATCATCAAATGCCTATCTGGAGAAATTGCGAAACGATTTTAAACTCCCAGTTTATTTTCGATACTTTGATTTGGACAAAGGACTGTTAAAGGAAAAAGAATAAGAACGGCCTATAATAGCTAAGGCTTCGTGTGGCGAAGCCTAACATGAAGCCGTGTTGCACGAAA
>CAYXYB010000008.1:0-105981 GCA_964469215.1 uncultured Lentimicrobiaceae bacterium | reverse complement strand
GAGCCGGTGTGGCAACCGGCAGTGCAAGATCGGCCGGTGGTATTATTCAGGCTGATAATGCTAAATTCTATAACTGTGAATATGCAGTTAAAATGCACCCTTATAAAAATTTCAACTCTAACAACCCAAGTCAGAAACTCCCTGAAAGCAGCTTTTTTAAGGACTGCGAATTTACTACCACCGGCGAATTGTTAAATCCCGGTCTGAAGCCCAAAAGCTTTATCTGGGTTAATGGGATACATCACCTGAACATTGCCGGAAATACCTTCAAAAACATCAACCCTGACGAACCCAACAGATTATTGCGTGGAAGAGGTATTGAAAGTTTCAACTCGCTGATCAATCTCCATCCGTTGTGTACAGACCTGATGACCTCTCCATGCACGCAATGGAAACCTAATTCATTCTCAGGTTTGCAAACTGGTGTTTTTGCTCTTGCAACTCAACCAAATATTCCATTATCAATAAAAATGGCTACCTTTGAAGATAATTCAAAAGGTGTATATCTTAACGGCATATCCAATGCAAGTGTCACATTGTCTGACTTCAAGGTTTATACTGAAACCAATATACCTTATAAACTATATGGATTATACCTCGACAACTGCACCGGATATACTATTGAAGAGAACAACTTTTACTCCGAACAAGGTGTAACACAAACAACAACCCTTGGCATGGTTATCAATAACTCCGGTGAAGAGACAAATGAGGTCTACAACAACACTTTCTCTGACCTTTTTTACGGGTTGATAGCTCAACACGATAATAGAGGAATAGATCCTGGCACAGGCCTTAAGATCAAGTGCAACGACTTCACCGAAGTGGTATTAACCGATATTGGTGTTACAAAGGAGATCGGGTACACCGGAATTACAGGAATATCAGATTATCAGGGAAGTGATGTAAGTGTAACAGCTCCTGCCGGCAACACCTTCAGTTGGAAAAACCTATGGTACTACAGCGACATAAATAACAACGGCCTGAATATCAGCAAATACTACCATCACGACATCCAGGGATCCACGCCGGCAGCGGGTGAAAACTGGGTGCCTCTGTATTACAATAGCCAGAAGGTGTTCTTGGAGAAAGTAAATCTTAAAAACTACACAAAAGATCTTGCTTGCCCTTCAAATTTAGGAGACAATGGTCTAAATATGGCGCAACTATATTTGAAAGTGGCGGCTGACCAGATCGAGGTAAACTCTTCCAAACTGGTGCTTGACATCTGGAAAGACGGTGGTATACCCGAACTGCCGATACAGGTTGAACTTGCTTACCCCTGGGAAACCTACGACTATTATAACCTGTTGATGCTTGGATCACCCTATCTTAGCGATCAGACTCTTATTGCGGCAATCAACAACACCGATCTGCTGCCCGATCTGCTGCTGAAACTTGTCCTGATTGCAAATCCACAATGCACCAGATCGGAAGCAGTTCTGCTGGCAATTGAAGAAAGAGAGCCTCAACTGCCGGAATATATGGTGTATGAGATAATGCTGGGCGAAGACGCACCTTCACCTCTTGAAGCCCTGGAAGCCACCGTTTCATACCATATACATGAAAGGCAAAATGCTTTTAACAGGATTGCAACTATATATCTTAATGATACCGTTAACTCTTATGCAAGGGACAGCCTTACAGCACTGCTTGACAGGGATGAGTATCTGAACGCCAAATATGCAAAGGCATTTATCCATCTTTATGACAACGATTTTGAGGCGCTTGATACCCAGTTATCAGACATAGAGGCCATGACCGGAGGTGAAGAATATTATCAGGAAGAATATCAGGAATATATGGATTTTATTGATATCGCAAGGGTTATGCATGAAGACAGCCTCAGCTATGATGACCTTACAACATCTCAAAAAGATATGCTCCATTATCTCGCTGAAAACGGCAGGTTCTTTCCGGCAGCGTATGCAAGGAGCCTGTTGATATGCTATGATCCTGAATTTGAATATGAAGAACCCATAGCCCTTCCGGTTGTGGAGACATACCGCAAAAGAAGTCCGGTATATTTTGTTCCCGACACCTCCGGCTGCTCCTTCAAAGTCTATCCCAATCCTGCCTTGGATTATGTGATCCTTGAATATAAGATGCAGAAGGAGGATGTTACTGCTGTTGTTCGTATCACCGACAACAAAGGGCGTTTGATAAAAATAATTTATCTTGATGAACCTGTTGGGCAGCATGTTGCAGGATGCAGGGATCTGACTTCCGGATTGTACCATTTTACCCTGATAACCAACCGGAAAATTATCATTTCCAGAAAAGTAACCATTGCGAAATAACCATTAACCTTTGCAGGGCAGGAGATATCCGTCTTCTGCCCTGCTTAATATTACTATTATGAAATCCATAAAATATTCAATAATTCTGATATTTTTCTTTAACACTCTTCCATTGCTGATTACAGGACAATCAAACACTTTTTCAAAGATATACTGTCCACAGAATATTGCAGCAATCGGGCAACACATTTTAGTATCCGATTCAGGTTATGTTTCAGGTGGTATTGATATTGACAGCACCACAGGTCTTCAAACGCTTGTTTTACTATTAATTGACACCAATGGAAACATTACCAAAACAGTTTATCCTGTTACAAATACTATCAAATATTATCCAGGTACACCAGGATCACTTTCAGTCACAAACGATGGATTTATCTGGGCAGGTGGAAAAAACAATGGAATTAAAGCAATGGGGTTTCTGATAAAAATTGATTCATTATTGAACCTTAAATGGGAACAGGAATATCAATTAAACACCGACTCGGTCTATTCGTTTTTATCATTACTTCAGGTTAAACAAATCGCTGGCGGTGGATACGCATTAATAGGATGCGTAGGTGCTTCAGGTCAATACAATAATGATATTTTGCTTATTATAACAGACTCAGTTGGAAACAAGCTGATGCAAAAAACCTATAATTACAAAGGGATTGATTGGGGTTGGAACATCATCCAAACCCCGGATCACGGTTTTCTTATAGGTGCAGGGGGATATATTGCAACCCAAAATCAGAGCTATACCGGGCTGATAATCAAAACCGACAGCCTTGGCAATGAACAGTGGCGCAAACAAATCGGAAGTCAGTATGACGATAATAAGTGTATTGTAGCCAACGCACCTGATGGAAATTTCATCGTGGGGACCATGACAGGCATAGGATTAGCCACACCTGATTTTTCATATAGAAAAGCAAGGCTGATGAAAGTAAATAATGCCGGATCAACCTTATGGGACAAGAGTTATGGTAAGTCTGTCACCATAAGTTCAATATCACAAGTATTAATATTGCCAAATGGTGATATATTATCAATTGGTTATTATTATCCGCTGATAAGCGAAGGCCCTCATTCATGGAGTTGGATGCTTAAGACCAACACCAATGGTGACAGTATCTGGTATAGAGAGCATTATCTTTTTAACATGTATGGCGCAGATAATGAGCTTTATGATATAAAACACACACCTGATGGGGGCTATATTCTTTGTGGCGAGGCAGATTCATTACAAATGCCACAACACATCTGGGTGCTGAAGGTGGATAGTTTTGGGTGTGTTGTGCCGGGGTGCCAGAATGTTGGCATGAAGGAATTGGTAATGAAGAATGAGGAATTGGGAATGTATCCGAACCCGGCCTCAGAAGTAGTCACTTTAAAATTGCCAGGTTTTGTTGCACAGGATGCGCAGGAGGTGCGCCTCTTTAGCAGCACCGGACAGGAAGTGCTCCGGGAGTTGTTAACCCCAGGGAATGATACACCCACCATCAGCATCCGGCATCTGCCACCGGGGGCGTACTTTGTAAGGGTGATCACAGCGAAGATGTCTGTTGTAAGCAGTAAAGTATTGATAATTAGTAATTAGGAATAAGGAATTTGTTCCCCTGCGGCAGATTAGCCCCCAGACGGAAGAATACAGTAAAAAATAACTAAATAAACATTAGCGATGAAAAAGATTCAGACTCTCATTCAATTGGCAGTCATGCTGGTATGGCTGCCACTATTGACCAGTACAACTGCCGGGGCACAGACTGATCCGAAAGAAAACGGCAGGATGGATTTCTCTGCCGATAAAAACATTGCCTGGTGGACATCAGGAGCACGCGATATAAGCCTGGCGGCAGACTCAAATGATGTAGGTATCAGCCGGGTTATTTCTCCTGTGACTTATCCTTATGGGCCCAACCCGGAATATGGATTGATTTGTTTTTTCCATCCGCAAATTAATCCATACCCATACATTTACCAAGTCATGATAAATAACTATGGCCTAAATCCACAGACCTCTATTCCGGTTACTTATTCATATTATGTGGGCGGTCCTGTTTACACGGACATCTGTACCGGAAACCTCCAGACGGGGGATTCAGTAGATTTTGTTCTGTCAACCCAATTTAAACCCCTACTTGGACCGCAGGAAGTATTTGTTTGCACGAGTCTGCCGGGTGATTCTGTTTCGGATAATGATACATGTTGGAAGAAATTTTATGGTTCTGTTTGTGAGGGCATTGACGATGGTTTTCCTGAGGAATCTTTCTCGTTACATCAGAACTCACCCAATCCTGCCACCGGCCTGACAACCATACATGCAACCTTCGTTTCCGCCTGCATAGTACATTTCGGTTTATCAGACTGCTTTGGGAGGTTGATGATTTCCGAAGTGAAGGAGGTGCTTCCGGGCAGCATGGAATACACCTATGATGTCTCGCATCTGCCATCGGGTGTCTATTTCTATTTTGTTGAGGACATAAACCTGGCAGGCAACAGAGTCATTAGAAAAATGCTGGTTCAATGATGTGAGCATAGAAAGCAACAGGTTACCAAACTCAACCCTAAACTACTCACCTTTGTTGCGGCCCTTTCAGTGTCCCTGATAAGGTTTAACAATGGTAATTATCTGGCTACAGCAAGAAGGATGTCAGTTAAAAATTGGCCATATCCAAGCACCTATGGTTTTATGGCATTGTTATTAGACAAGGAGGAAGGAGTTGTACTGCCAATACCTCAGAACAACTATGACAGACCAGATTTTCGGATTTACCCCAACCCCGCTTCCTCAATAGTTCATTTCACTACCGGAGATTATCCAGGTCAGATCCAAACCATTGAGCTGTTTGATATGCAAGGACGTAAGGTTGCCAATATTCAACCCCTGCAATCCACAGCCACACTGGATATCTCGCACCTTCCCGATGGGGTCTACATCATCAGGGTCTCGACCAGCAATGATGTCATGACCAGGAAATTGGTAAAAAAGTAAAATCGGGGAAGGCAGGGGAATCGGCTGTTGGATGTTGCCTTTTTTATTTTTTACACAGAGGAAATCAGGAGTTAAAAAAGAGAACCACAGAGATTCAACTCCGTGAAACTATGTGAAAAACTCCGTGTACCTCTGTTGAAAAAAACAATTACTTATCAGAATAATTTATGCGCCTTTCAGCGAAATTTCAGCGATTTTCTATCTAACAAAATACACAAGATCAGCTTTTTATTTTATTATGAGACTAATTCTTTGCGACTCTGCAGCTTTGCGAGAAAAAAACATCTTGCCAAGACGCCAAGGCGCTAAGATTAAAAACCTAATTCTTTGCGGCTCCGCAGCTCTTCGAAAAAAAAAAAAAAAATCAATCATTAGGTAAAAGTTAGCCGTCTAATTTTACCATAATCACTTATGGTCTTGGATTCAGCGGGAAAAAAACAACCCGGTAGAAGTGATAATAAAAACCTACCCCACATAGGATAAAATCTAACCCCACTTCAAGGTTCCGATCATTATTTTACAGACTTTTGTAAGCTAAACAGGTGAACACAACTTAAATGACTGTGAACACCACAACACATTAGGATTATGCCGGTAGTATTGGTAATTGATGACGAAGAAGCTATCAGAGCTGCGTTGAAAGAGATTCTTGAATACGAAAAGTATGTTGTTGACGAAGCCGCGAACGGAGAAATTGCTCTGGAGCTGGTTAAAAACAACGCTTATGATGTTGTTCTCTGCGACATCAAAATGCCCGGAATGGACGGCATTGAAGTGCTTGATAAAATCCAGGAGATCACAGATGTTCCGGTTGTGATGATCTCAGGTCACGGGACAATAGACACCGCTGTTGAGGCCATAAAAAAAGGAGCCTACGATTATATTGCAAAGCCACTGGACCTTAACAGGCTGCTTGTTACCTTGCGTAATGCCCTCGACAAGGGAAATCTGATTCATGAGACCAAAAAGCTTAAAAAGCAGGTTATTGGCGCATACGAGATGATTGGGGAATCGGATGAAATTATGGCGATGCGGAGTATGATTGACAAGGTTGCCCCAACAGATGCAAGGGTCTTAATCACAGGGCCTAACGGCTCAGGAAAGGAACTTGTTGCAAGAAACCTGCACGACCAGAGTTTGAGGTATAGATCACTCTTTGTTGAGGTTAACTGCGCTGCTATTCCTTCAGAGCTTATCGAGAGTCAGCTTTTCGGTCATGAAAAAGGCTCGTTTACATCGGCTATTAAACAGCGCAAAGGCGACTTTGAGCAGGCACATGGTGGAACCTTGTTTCTGGATGAGATTGGTGACATGAGCCTTTCTGCTCAGGCAAAGGTACTTAGAGCCCTCCAGGAGAATAAAATAACACGCGTTGGAGGAGAGAAAGATATCCCCGTTGATGTTCGGGTTATTACGGCTACAAATAAAAACCTCAGGGAGGAGATTGCAAAAGGGAATTTCCGGGAAGACCTCTATCATCGCCTCAGCGTGATACTTATACAGGTGCCTGCTCTTAAAGAACGCAAGAAAGACATACCCCTGCTGGCCGACCATTTTATGACGGAAGCTTGTCAGAACATGGGAAGACCCACACTACCCTTTTCCGAAGAAGCAATTGAAGCAATGCAGAAACTCGAATGGACCGGCAACATCCGCGAACTGCGAAATGTTGTTGAACGTCTTGCCATTCTCTGCGACAGGGAGATTACCGCACAGGATATCACAAGGTATGCTATACCTTTGATTTAGTTATAAAAATATAATGTACTACAACATTTAGATTAGGTTTATTTATTCCGGATATCATGTAAAAATCCTGTTCCTGCTGATAAATAATCCGGCCGGTGGAATTTCAACAACCGATTGAGGTTGAGGTTGAGGTAAAAGAACAATATGTAATCGAAGTAATTTTCCATATGAAGAATCCTAAACTGAATGTTTTCCTGGCAATAATTATCCTCATTAACGGATGCGTAATAGACACTGATTTGTTCAGATCTGTAAAGGATGTTGATGGCAACAGGTATGCAACCAAAGAAATCGGCACCCAGACATGGATGACCTCGGATATTAGAACAACAAGGTACACAGATGGCACATCAATACCGGTTGCGGAGGATAGCACAGAATGGAAGACAACCACAAAACCGGCATTTTGCTGGTACGACAACAATATTGGCAACAAAAACATATACGGAGGCTTGTACAACTTTTATGTTTTCGATACCGCATTTAACGGCGGAAAGAAATTGTGCCCTGCCGGATGGCATGTGCCGACACTGGATGATTGGGAGATTCTGATAGAATTTATGGGTGGATACCCAGTGGCCGGGGGTAAATTAAAAGATCTTGATTTTTACTATGATCCTTTTTCAGTTAGTGAAATATCAAATCCTGAAGGCTTTTCTGCAATTCCGGGAGGATATCGCACCGGTGATGGAACATTTGACAAGGTCGATAAATGGTCATGCTACTGGACATCTACTGAGTACAGCACTACAAGTGGTTACGCAATGGTGATTTCAGATAACTCAACTGCCATAACCAAAAATGAAAAAATTTCCAAAAAACTGGGTAGTTCTGTCAGATGTGTCAAAGACTAGCATTCCAAACCATTCCAAAATGAAAAACAGCATACCATTCAATACCGGAAGAACAATAATCATATCAATATTTACATTGCTCTTCTCTTCTTCGTTTACAGACGCGCAAAACTATATGCCAATCAGAGCATTTGAAGATGAAGGCAGTATACTGGCAATCTCTCCCCTGTTTTATAAAGGAATGAAATATGGAATAAGAGAATTCGACTTTAATATTTTACCGGGATACGCGGAAACAAATCCCGAAGGTGTGGTTGGGATAAGGCTTAACTCATATCTGAACCTTGCCCTCAGGGATGAAGACGGGTTGAAGGTCAAAAACGGCGGTTTGGGATTGTCTTTACCCATATATCCGTACCGGTCAGACTTTGAAAAAAAGTTCACGCACCACTTTTATATTGCACCCGGTTTTATTATTCTTCTCCGCATAAGAGATTGGGATCCTCAGGGCGAATTAAACTTGTTTGGAGAACCTGGTTACTCCCTTAGATTTTCAAATGGCACCGGATTAAACTTTGGGATTCAGGCAGGCAAGACATTGAATTTCAATCTTGACAGAACAGGATGGACGGACTTTATGGCAATAAGGATTTCATATTTATGGGTGTTTTACTAACAGCTGGCAGATCAGTTAAACCTGAAGATAATCTGACATTATACCATAAGTATTACGGAATAATTTTTTGTACCTTTGCATCGCATTTTCCGTCACAGGGTTATTGCCAATCAGGGGCTGACTGGTTTTGACAGCTTGTAAGCGGAACTGTAAGCATGCCGGGCATTGATGGTGTGGCCCGTTAACAACTGCTATCACAACAACAAACGGCGAATATAACTACGCTCTTGCTGCTTAATCGAATCGAGTAGATGAAGGCTTAATCCTGACCCGGCGGGTTGGGACGAGACACTCCGCGGACGGTTTCCGCCCGGTTCCAATCCGATCACGGGGTGCGCGCAATTCCGGGCAATCTGCTTTTCACGTCCCGCGAAGGCAGATCATCAGGGACTAAGGTGTTGAGAGGGTGCCCTTCCCCATTCACCACCCTACAATCAACGAAGGGATAAGCATGTAGAAAGCACTTCGGCTGCCTGCCTGGACCCGGGTTCGAATCCCGGCAGCTCCACAAAAAAAAACCGCCGCAAGGCGGCTTTTTTTTTGCTGAAGGACAGATACGAAAACTTGTTTTCGTGCAACTTTTTAGCGTATATTTGCGCATGCAATAATCAAATATACGCCGCATTATGAAAGCAAGAGCACTTAAAGAGGCCATTGCAGCAAAATCGCTTAGCAGGTTTGGAAGAATAATAGTTCTTACCGGGGCAAGACAGACAGGAAAGACAACCCTTGCTTTACGATGTTTTCCTGACTACCGTTATATCTCCATAGAAGATCCTGTGACACGTGGAGCATTTGCAGGCCTTACTTCTGAACAATGGATGGCAGAATATCCAAAGGCAATTCTGGATGAAGTTCAGAAGGTTCCTTCACTGATTGAGAGCATCAAATCCGTTTATGACCAGCATAAAGAACCGGCATATATTCTTCTGGGTTCAAGTCAGTTTTTATTACTTGACCGTGTACGTGAAAGTCTTGCGGGAAGGTGCTCAATATTCGACATTTTACCGCTGACTTTGCCTGAAATGAAGACTTCATCGTGGGATGATAAAATTGAACCATCATTTTTTCAGCAATACCTACATGACAATCAATTGCCAAGCATTCCCTCTTTCACAATTCATCCGGCTTATACTTCAGCAATGAAAGCATTCAGACATTATCTCAACTTTGGGGGGTATCCGGCTATTGTTATGGATGATGTAGATGACAATGAACGCAGGGAATGGCTCTCTGATTATATCAGAACATTTATTGAGAGGGATATACGCGATCTTGTCGAACTTCGTAGTCTGGAGCCATTTGTTAAACTACAGCAGGCAGCCGCCTTGCTAACCGGAACAACTGTCAACCATTCCGGTCTTGCGCGGGAAGCTGATGTTTCTTCTTCAACAGCAAGAAGATATATGCAGTATCTTGAACTGAGTTACCAGATTATGTTGTTGCAACCCTGGACACGCAACAAGCTAAAAAGATTACGACGAAACCCGAAACTTCATTTTCTGGATCCCGGGATCCATAGATCCATTCTGCAAAAGCAGGGGATGCCGACAGGAAATGAGTTTGAAAGTGCAGTTGCAGCAGAAATTTACAAACAGGTAAAAACGGGAAATCTCAATGCACGTCTCTATTATATTCGCACTACTGATGGCAGGGAAGTGGATATGCTCATTGAGTTGGAAAACGGTTATATACCTGTTGAGATAAAAATGTCTGGCAACATTACACGACCAGATGCACGGCATCTTAACGGTTTGGATGAAATACTTGACAAACCTGTTCTTCATTCTTTTGTCCTAAGCAACGATCTGCAGATCAAATCGCTCGGGGAAAAAACCACATCGATGCCAGCGGCTATGTTTCTAACATGATCCTCCTCAATAATTTAACAATTGGTAAAAACAATCCCTGATCAAAAAATATTCCCCGATTTATCTTTATCTTTGTGATTCATCATCTTGTCCCCAATTCCATCAAGATGAAATATTACAAAATATTAGTTTGAATTGCCTGAGGTAATTTTTCTGACGAACGGAGTTATTCCATTTTGAGGTTTAAGGGTAACACCCTGGGAGACTAATTTTAAAATTTACTCTAATAATCAATAATTCCTCAGGCAACGCACATAGAACCCGTTTTTCTTACCGCTGTCGTCCCTGGCGACATTGCTGTAACTGCCGCCCAGCCCACGACTCCAGGCGCTTGCTGTAGAGTTGGCCGTAGACGACCACCAGAAGCCGTTGCCTCTAATGCCGTAGAAATACCCATCGATGTTGAAGCGATTGCCTCCCGGAAGAGCAGTAAATCCGCTTGAATTGGTAGCACCTGTATTGGGACTGTTCCAGTGGGTCAAGCCCGCCTCTTTCATTTTTCCACCTTCATCTGTTCCGCGCCATCCTATTGAATTCGCCTGTGATTGTGTCATCCCAAGAAACATTTCCATAGTTTGCCATTCCAATTCGTTAGGGACATGCCAGCCGGTAGGGCATAACCCGCTGGAATTGTCAACAGCATACCAGTTGTACAAAGCGCCATAGGTAGCAGCATAGGTGGCGGAGTCATTGTTGTACCAGCACCTGGCGCTGCTTGTGATATCTTTCCAGGCAGCATTATCGGTTACCAACGTAATGGATGTGCCGTTTTTATAATTCCGCACTTTCAGGTTTTCTTTCATCCAGCACTGGGTGCCGATCTGGACGGTGTTGTAAATGTTACCGTTGAAATCGGTGACGGTGGATGGGCACAAGCCCGAGTTGTACTGGAAGGTGTATTGGGCGGACTGGGTCGGTTGCCCATCCAGCGTGTCGGTTCCGTTGGCGAAATACCCCACGAACCTCATCTGGTCGCCTGGTGCCCAGGGGAACCCGGCTATGCTTACTTTCATTGAGTTCAATCCTCCCCGGGTGCCCGTATAGGCAATTGTTGGCTCGTTTCCCGTGCCAGCCAGGCTGACCAATTTCTGCACCTGCTGCTGACCCGGTGTCTCCACGGAGAGCAGGTAACAGGTTTCCCTGCCCGGTATAAGAGTGAATGTATGATCACCCGCCGGCAGCCATTGCATGAAGGTGGCAACCTCACGGCCCTGCAGGTCATGGATGCTCAAGGTCACAAATTCATCCCGGGGGAGATAAAGCCGGATGGTGGCAGATTGCAGCACCGGGTTGGGGCTGGGCGGATAGAGGATCATCCGGCCCGAATGGTTGGGAAAGGCATCTTCCACCCCGATCGCATGATTCAGCACCAAGATGGTGTCGTTGCCGTAGAGGATGGTGTCGCCCCCCTGGGTAATGTTCGCAACGGTAATGCTGTCCAGCGGCTGATGAAGGCCGTTGAAGGTTGCCGTGAAGGTGAGGGTGATGGTTTGCCCTTGCAGGCAACCGAAACAGGCAAATAACTGGATGACAAGCAGGGTAATGGTTCGCATGAAAGTATGTGTTTGGGTTATTCCGGAAAACTGCCGAGGAAATCCCGGGATTAATTTGCAAGTATACGATTCTTTTCACTATTAGGTGGGCAAACATTGGGAATATCTGAAATCATTGTTTAAAAAGCAAGGAGTTACATTTCTAATTGTATATTATTGAATCCTGAAAGGATTTAACATCAGTAGCCTCTCATCCATGACCGAGAGGCTACAATTATTAAACCCACGATGTGGGTTATAGTCATTGACATTTATTTACCCACTCAAAAGTGAAAAGAACCTGGCAATTTGTAAATCTGTATTGGTTACAGATTATATGATCTTTCATGAATAATCAAGGCTGAATAGCTTTCTGATTTTAAACTCTTCTTAAAATTATTTTTGTTATTCCTGATCCGATATATACTATCTTTGAATGAAGCATTATTGCCCGGTAACGGGAGAATGATTCATACTCTGATGTGATGGCCACATCAGTAAACAAGATGAAAATAAAATACATTCATATATGACTACCGAGGACAAAAAAACCAGAAAATACAGGATTCCTGTATGGCATTGGATCAGGAAACGTTGGTTTATAATTACCTTTTCAATCCTGGTATTTATTATTCTTATCCTTTTACTTTTACCGGGGTTTGCAAAGAATTACCTGACTCAGAACAGCGAGGATCTGATTGGCAGGAAAATAGAACTCAAAGAACTGAAGATCAATTACTTTAGCTTCAGCATCACAGCAGAAGGTTTTGTTATGTACGAAGCAGACAAAACAGATACTTTCGCCTCATTTGATGAATTCTTCGTCAATTTCAGTCCCTGGCAGCTCCTGAAAAGCGAATACTCCTTTTCTGAAATACGCCTCGTTGAACCATCCTGTAAAATCGTGCTGATTGACTCTGTGTTTAATTTCAGCGATCTGATCCCTCCTGAAGACACTACCGAAACAGATACTACCTCTGAGGTAAAGTATAACATAAAAAACCTGAGTATTTCTAGAGGGAAATTTCTCTACAAAGATCTGACAACCAATAATCTTACTTCTATTAAAAACTTTAATGTCAAAATCCCTGAAATCTCATGGGGTAGCAGCAAGTCAGATGTTGGAGTAGGTTTTATACTCGGTGATAAGGGGAAGGTATCGCTTGATGGAGCCATCAATCCACAGGAAGGTTTTTATAATCTCAGAATAAAAACTGCCGACATTGATCTGAATCCTTTTTCTGACTTCGTTAAACCATTTCTTGATATATCATCCCTTGACGGCCTGCTTTCAACAGATCTGAGGCTTAATGGCTCTATGAGTGATCCAATGGATCTCACAGTAGTTGGGAAGGCAGCCCTCAATAGTTTCAGGGTGAATGATCCTTCTGTGAATGAGTTCTGTTTTGTTGAGCAACTCAGAATAGAAATTGATTCAATAGATTTGGGAAGAGAACAATACCACATCGGTAGAGTTGAAATACAAAAACCCAGGTTCAACATCTCGGTTGAACCCGAAACAACCAATATAGACAGGATACTCTCACCATTGTATGCAGAATCAGGCGACAGCTCCGGTGATACAATAAAACCAATACAGGATACAGCACCATCCTCACCATCCCGGATGCATTATTCCATAAAGAATTTTATTGTCAGCAATGCCCTGATAAACTTTAAGGATTTAACACTTAACCGCCCCTTTCAATACGAAGTAAGCAGCATAGACATCAATATGCGGGATTTCAGCGATCTGGCATCTGGAATACCTTTGGATTTCAAAATGATTCTGGACAATACTGGTTCATTTGCAGGCAATATAATTCTGAATATGATAAATACCGAAACTCTGGGTTTTGAAGGGGTACTAAGGAACATGAATCTGATAAGTTTCTCGCCATATAGCGAATACTGGCTCAGGAGACCAATAACACGCGGTGCTTTTAACTATCGTGGAATGGTTGACATGACCCCTGTCCGGCTCACAAACCGTAATCACGTAAAAATCACAAACCTGGAAATGGGCAAAAAGACCGGAGATACAACTGCCTATAAAGTTCCTGTGGGCATTGCCCTGTTTGTGCTCAAAGACAGAAAGGGTGTCATTGAATTTGACCTGCCGGTTTCCGGAAACCCCTCCTCTCCCACTTTTAAGCTGAGAAAGATAATCCTGAAAACTCTTGAGGAATTTCTTATCAAAACTGCTGCATCTCCATTCAATACATTAGGTAAAATGTTCGGCTTTAAACCCGAAGATGTCCGGGAGATCCCATTCGACCTATTGCAGGACACTCTTGATTCTGATCAGGTAAAACGCCTGGAGATGATTGCAGATGTTCTTCAGGCAAAACCGGAACTTTCGTGTATATTTATCCAGACTACTAATCCCGGAAAAGAGGTCTCACTGCTTGCTTTGAGAGAATCGAAGATCAGATATGCAAAAAGCTTAATACCGGGTATTACAACTGAAAACTCTGTTAAGATAGCAGACACACTCGCATTTGATAATCCCGGATTCATTCGGTTTCTTGGATTGGACACCGTTGCCGGAATTCAGGATATGCTTGATGCTTCAAAAATACTTATCGGCGAAAAGGAAGCAGCAGCAATGCTCAGGTCATTGATGCAAAGTCGGCAGGATGAAGTTTTATCATTCCTTATGAAGAAAAATATCCCGCCAGGATCTGTAACATTCAGCATGGCAAATCTCAACAATCTCTCAGATGAAATGATGACACCAAAGTTCGTCGTTGAACTGGCAATGAACTAAGATGAAGAGATCCTGCTAATTAATGATACAGGAAATCATTTCAGATATTAAGAAGGAACCGGCTATAATCTTACAACCTTACCGGCCTTTGACACACCGTCAACAGTAACATTGACAAGAAACAACCCCCGGCTCAACCTACTACTACAAGGCACATATAATCTGTTGATTCCTCTGTTTACCCCGGATCTTGAGGTTGCAATCGTCGCACCGTTTATATCAAATAGTGAAACATCAGCATCTGCTCTGTTGCTGTCATAATATAAATCAACCACCAGAACATTGTTTTCCTGATGAAAAAACAATCCTCTTATTTCGAATATTTGGCTGCCTGAATAATTACTTCTTATATGGTTTAACATTACTGTATCTGAACAGGTTGCAAGATTTACACCTGAAAGGAACCGCTCTTTTGCCGGATTTGAATAAATGCTGATCTGGTTGGGTGGTCCTATCGGGGGAAAGTGGTCGATGATAGTCCAGAATGAAGGATTGCTGTTATAAAAGTACCCTGAATCAGGCAGATTTGCGGTCCCGGCCGGAGTGATTGTTCCCTTGATATTGTTACCGTATTGAAAATGGTTCACCCCGTTGATATAGTAGAAGCCAAGCAGATTTCCTGTGTTGGTAACCTCGTTACCTAAAAAATTCACACTGTCGCTTGCCGGGTTGTTATTCATGAAAATACCGTAAAGTTCAGCCCTGTTCCTGAAAAAGGTATTATGATGGCCGTTTTTCCCGTGTGAATCATCTATAACGATATTTTGGCAAATATTCCCTTCAAAAAGATTGAGATATGGATAGTTGCCATGAAGTACGATATCGCCGGCAGAATTTGATGGAAGAATACTGTCGGTCCAGAATGGTTCTGTGGAATAGTTAAAGGCAAAAACATTTCCGTTGGC
Source organism: uncultured Lentimicrobiaceae bacterium (assembly GCA_964469215.1). Taxonomy (GTDB): domain Bacteria; phylum Bacteroidota; class Bacteroidia; order Bacteroidales; family SKPS01; genus SKPS01. The sequence continues at coordinate 90,407 of CAYXYB010000008.1, read as the reverse complement.
TCCCGACTGAAGCAGCATCGAATGGCGCAAACTCCTTAATATGCAATTCTCTACAAGGCAGGCGCCGCTGGTACTGTGCACACACACCCCATATGCTTTGCCTCCGGTGCCATAGTTATGCCCTTCGTGAAAATAGCAACTCCTGATGGTTATGTTTGATGATCGCCTCACATCAACATGAGAAAAATTGCACAATCTGCTTTCAACACCAAGCAATCTGCAATTGTATGCGTAGAGAAATCCAATGTTTGCTGTCTGACTCAATGTAGAATCAGCCCTCTCAATTTTCAGACATTCAATACTTATAGCCCTGCGGGACGCGATGCGACGTATCCTTGGATTCAATAACGAATCATAATCCATCCTTAATGGTTGATTAAGAAACAATACATTTCCCGCAACCGAGTCAATTATCAGCATCTGGCCAAGGCTTTCCATTGCCCATGATGAGGTCATGTGTTTATTACCATCCTGAATGAATTCAGCCATGTCACCCCCAGTAAAAACAGTAGAATCATCTACTGTGATCTGGAGGCTGTTCTTGTAATAGCCACCGGAAACACCAGTGAAACCAGATAAAATACTACCATTAATACTTATGGAATGGTTGTTTTCTCCAGATAAAAAAATTAAAACAGTTGAATCGGATCCGCTTCCAAGAAGCGTAATACTGTCAGGCAGGTTCAGACAACCATTGATAAGATATGTTCCGGGAGGAAAAAAGAGGGTGCCTCTCGTTCCGCCAAATGTATTTACTGCAGTGCTGATTGCAGAAAAATCATCAGTTATTCCGTCGCCAGTTGCCCCAAAGGTTTTAACATTAACCACGGTTCCGTGTGATTTAGAAAAATTATAGGCAGAACCTGCAACACTCCAGTCAATATACCTGTGCGCCGGAATTGTCTGACTAAAAACCCCTGAGAATATTATTACCATAATAATTACAGCAGGAAACCTAAAGATTGATATGGCAATATTAAAACTCATCAGGTTGATATTGATCAGGAATCTGATGTTGAAGTAAACAGCAAATCAGAGGCAGAAGGTGTAAATAATGCTTAACGTCAGAATGTAATTCTTCCTGAAAGGCTAATGACGTTTGCCTTGTGATCCCAACTTGTCTTGATCTTGTTGCCTGCATCAACACCGGTGACTTTCGTGGTAGTGATATTCTGAAATTCAACAGCCACCGAAAAACCGTGCTTGATAGGGAAGGTGACATTTCCATACAGAACCGAGTTCTTTTCAATGTCATTTACCTTAAATGTCTCTGCGGTATTGATATCCATCCCATATCCGGCAACAAGATGTAACCAGCTAGTGATGCGTGATGTGGCATTAACCCAGAATCCCAGACTATTGCGATCGGTACGGTGAATTACCCCGTCTTTGAACAGCCAACTGTAATTACCTGATATACTGAAAAGATTGGCGTTGTTAAGATTTGTGCCTGTATTAAACTCTCCGAGAAGCGAGAAATATTTGTGAATCGGGAGGTTCAGGTCAACAGATATTCCGGAGGTGTTAACGTTAAAATCCTTCTTGTAAAGATCTGGCCCGACTGCAATATTCAGCTTTTCAAGATAAGTGCCATAAACAAAAGAGATCCCCAGAACATATGTAGACAAAATTGTACCTGAAAGGCGTCCCTGGAACATCGGCACACCTGAGCGGTTATCCATGCCCAATCCTTTTTCTTCCCGGGTAGTCTCACCTGCTGAAAGCTGTAACATTGGTGATATAAAATCATTTTTTAATTTATAGGATATCTGAACCTGAGCCCTGCGAAAACCTCTGTTGCCGGCAAACCACATGTTGCCGTTTGTGTTGTTGGTGTTTGGGTTGTGCGGAGAAAAAAGATCCCATTGCTGCCCAAAACGAGCCTCGAAGCCTCCTTTGGCAACAGATGCATAACCTAGCCGTATACGAGGCCTTCCGTTTGCATCAAATGAATTTGTGAAAAAATCTACCTCAATAAGGCCTCCTGCCTTGATCTTATCTCCGATACTGCCGCGAAGTCCCAGGCGGGTGTGCTGTGCAGTAAACCCGATTGCACTCTGATCTATGCCTGTGACACGCTGCGGTGCAGCAAGGCTCGAGTCGGCAAATGACATAACCTCTGCTGTGGAATAAAACATGTCTCCTTTCAGAAATCCATAAGGGGTCAGAATCAGCTTCCTGTCAACCTCCTTTTCTTTGTCCTGCGCATCTGTTACAGGGCAAATGAATATCATTATTAAAACAAGCAAAAATAGTCTTTGTGTTGTCATCTTTTTGGAAATTAATGGGTTATACTTATTTATGGTTTCTATGGTTATTAAGGCAAATTTAAGCGATTATTCTATGTCCGAAGAAAAAAAATCTGACAATTTCCATAATTGTTTGCTAATAGTTATGAAAAAAACGTCAATTCTCTTCTCGGTTACATTCCCTTGTTTCACGCTTCTTTACATAACTGTGATAGTCATCCTTAAGATTAAGATTCTGGTACCAGTAATCTTCATTTAAACCGGTAAACTTAACCCTGACGTGATTGAATAGTTCGATAATTCTGTGTTTATTGTTGTCCAGCACTTTACGTGCAAATCCGGCTACAGATTTCCTGTACATGGCGTATAAAGGTTCATATTTATCAGGCTCACTGACCGGCATAACTATGTCAGCATCAGAAGCCAGATTTATCATCCTTCTGATAAGCCTGATGTTCATCTCAGGTATATCACAGGCTGTTATGAAGTTCAATTCGCTATCAGAAGCATCAAGACATGATAAAATACCCATTAGGGGGCCTTTACCTGCTTCAATGTCCGGTATTACCCTCAGATTGAGAAATGCATATTTCTCCGGGTCGTTGGCCCCTATAAGAACCTCATCAAAATGCCCTTCCAGCTGACTATAGATATACCGGACAAGAGGCACGCCGCTTACCGGCAATAAAGCCTTGTCCCCACCACCCATTCTTGAGCTTTTACCCCCGGCAAGAATAATGGCTGTTGCTTCCTCGCGTATTATCCATCTCCTCTCCTTAACCTCAATCCTGTCAGGGGAGAAATTCCAGTTCATCTCGCTGAAATCTATCACTTTATCAGCATAACCCATAACTTCAGCGCAACTATCCTTAATGTGCTTCTCCGTTAGGTTTTTGATTACAAGAAACAGCCCGGGTTCAATCACTTTTCTTACAGAATTCGACTCAAAAACAGTAAGAGTTCCATCAGGAATTATTTCAATCAAAGCATTTATTCCCTCTTCAAGGGCATTCTGATTTACCTTTAGCATAATCACTTTAGAAGCACCGGCAGCAAGCATCCTGGAAGTGTCTTTGCCCGGTAAAAGCTGATTTTCTTCAACGATCTCGTAGTTCATTTTCAGGGAGGTGCAAACCCCACACCCTTTTCCGCCCCTGGGGCAGTTTCCTTCATCGGGGTCTATGGTAACCACCTTAACCCCATATATCTTATGATCCTTTGAATGACGCTCGATCAATCTGCACGCAAACTCTGTCTTGCCGGTATTTCTGCCGGTTGAACCAAGAATTATGAAGTTGGGTTTACTTATCATTTGCTATTGAATATTCAGGAATAACCTTTATATTATGAAGTAGTAGTGTCACCAAAGCATTTCTGCAGTAATTAAACAAATCATGAACATATTTTGTTTCCGGTCAGATTAACCTGAATATTTGCGAACTAATGAAAACATAAAACAGGGAGGCTGCAAAAAATAGGGTTAATTGATACCGCAATTCATAGGTTTAGCATACACTTTACCACGTTTTGCGGATGGTTATCCTTACTATTTGCAGCCTCTTCTTTGTCAGGCAGAGTTGTTCTTATTTGAACTTTTTATGCTCGGTTATTGGTTTATTGGTAATAAAGAGTGAGAACAGAAATCCAAGGCAAAGCAGAATAGCACCTGTGGTAAATGCGTATGTTGCAGCATTTTCGGGGAATTTGTCCTTCATCATTGCAACGATCTGTGGGCCAACTACTCCACCCAGTGACCATGCAGTAAGGATAACACCATAAACAACGGGCATCAGTTTGGCTGTGAACACATCCTTTACAAATGATGGCATTGTACCGAATCCACCGCCGTAGCAGAGGAGAACATAACAAACCAGGACAGCAAAGAGGTAAGGATTCTTCAAAACGAGGAGAATCAGGAATACAATGATCTGGGTTCCTAAAATAATGCGGAATGCCTGAACTCGTCCAATTTTGTCAGAGAGGCCACCCCAGAAAAACCTTCCAATACCGTTGAAAAGTGAGCTGATAGCTATAAGTGTGCCTCCGATAGCAGCCAGAGCGGCAGCATCACCGGCTACTTCAGGCTTGAATTTTGACCAGAGATCCTGCATCAAAGGTGACTGGAAGCTGATAAACATGATACCGGCAGTAACATTGATAAAAAGAAGCAACCACATGAACACAAATTTTGAAGTAAGGATACCCTGTTTGGCGGTAACATCAACAGGTGCAGCAGCAGAGGTGCCACCTGCAGGAGCGGGAGGATTATATCCTTCGGGCAGATAGCCGGCAGGGGGTTGCTTAATGAATATAGCAGCACAGAAGCCAAGTATGAGGAGAATAATTCCTATAAAAAGGAAAGTAGAGATAAGGTTTCCATCAACCAGGTTCATAACTACAGGGGCAATGACTTTTGACATGATGAGAGCACCAAGGCCAAATCCCATTACAACCATGCCGGTTACAAATCCCTGTTTGTCGGGGAACCACTTTGAAGCAGACACTACAGGAGTAACATAGCCAAGGCCGATACCGGCACCGCCAACGATACCGAATCCGATGATAAGCAGGGGCAAACTCTGCAATTTGAATGCAAGTGCTCCCAGCATAAAGCCAACACCATACATTATAGCACCAATAACAGCGAGTCTTGTGGGCCCATATTTTGGCATGTTAATACCACCCCAGGCAGCAGCAAGGCCGAGGCAAAGAATGTTAACACTAAAAGCCCAGGCTACACCTGAATTTGACCAACCGTACGTCTCAACGATGGGTTTCTGGAAAAAACTCCATGCGTAAACAGTACCCAGCACAATCATTAATAGTGTACCCATAATGGCTACCAGCCATCGATTTTGTTTTTTTGTTTCCATTTGTTTCTTTTTAAGTTGATTAAGGTTTAATTGTTTATCATCTTTTCAAACTCAGGTCTGAATTTGTTGATCATTGTTTTTATTGGAGACGAGTATGCTTCTCCCGTTGGGCATAGTGTATTACCTTTGATATTATCGCACAGCCACAACACTTTGTCGATATCCCCTTTCTCACCTTTTCCATCGACAATCTTGTGGAGGATGCTTAACATCATTCCGGAGCCCTGTCTGCAAGGTGTACACTGTCCGCACGATTCATGATTATAGAAATGCATTGTACGAACAGCTATCTCGGGTATTGAAAATTCATCGCTGATAACCATCACACCACCGGATCCCAAAGATGTTCCGTAGTCGAAACATGATTCATAATCCATCTTCAATCCGGGCCCCTTCTTAAGCTCTTCAGTTGTTAGAAGAGGTACAGAAAGCCCACCTACGATAACACCTGTCATTTTACCTTTGATACCTCCTGCCATCTCAATAAGCTTGCTAAAAGGTATCCCCATAGGGCACTCATAAACACCAGGTTTGTTAACTGCACCAGAAACACCGAACAGTTTAAATCCATACCCTCCTTCGGAGCCCCATTGTCTAAAGGCATTGGCACCATTTTCAACGATATATGGAATACTTGCTAGGGTCTCTACATTGTTTACTATCGTTGGACAACGGTACAACCCTTCAATGGCAGGGAATGGCGGTTTCATCCTCGGGAAACCTCTCTTCCCTTCAATTGACTCAATCAGTGCAGTCTCTTCACCACAAACGTATGAACCGGCACCCTGGTGAACGATTATATCTTCCATGTGGGTTAACTGTCCATCTGCCTTAGCCTCTTCAATGGCCTTCTCTAAAATCCCTGCAATCCATGAGAACTCACCTCTGATATAAATGAAAGCCAGTCTGCTGCCAATTGCGTATGCTGAAATAGCCATCCCTTCAATCAACAAATGCGGGTCATAGGCAAGTATCTGCCTGTCTTTGAAAGTTCCGGGTTCACCTTCATCTGCATTACATATGAGATATACAGGCTTCTCAGTATTCTTTGGCAGAAAACCCCATTTTATCCCTGTCGGGAAACCTGCACCACCCCTTCCGCGTAACTGAGAGTCCTTTACCTCCTGAATAATATCTTCAGGTTTCATCTTAAGAGCTTTGACAAGGGTTTTATACCCGCCATGTTCCTTGTAAACCTTTATAGAGGTTGCGTTTTCAACACCACGGTTTTTCAACAGGACATTACACAACGACCCGTAATTGTATTCCACAGGCAGATCGGGCATTATTCCCTTGCTCAATGAGTCGATCAGAATATCCACCTTCTCCCTTGTCATCAATTCATAATACACATCGTTTACCTGAATCACAGGGCATGTTCCACAGGATGCAAGACATTCAACCTTTGAAAGGGTAAAAAGACCGTCAGGAGTAGTTTCTCCGTGCTTAATGCCTAACTTTTCACTTAGATAGTTGTAAATATCCAAAGCCCCCATAAGGGTTGCAGGGATATTGGTGTCGACCTGAAGATGGTATTTTCCAACCCCTTTTTCAACATTGAACATTGAATAATAGGTTGCAACACCAAAAGCTCTTGATAGTGGTATTCCAATGATATCAGCAATTTCTGCAACATCCTCCTTTGAAAGATTGTTGCCGTTTGCTTTCTGAACAACCATCAGGGCAGGCATCAATGCAGACTCCTTTTGCGGATATCTGCCCATTATCTGTTCTATTCTGTTTCTTATTTCCTTATTCATTTACCTGACTATTTTTATTAGCAACACTCTTCAATCTTCTCGACCTTAACAGCACAAACCTTATATTCAGGGATCTTTGCTACAGGGTCAAGAGCATCATTGGTTAAAATATTGGCTGCAGTTTCTGCAAAATGGAAGGGTATAAATACTATCCCTTTTTTGATTTTTGTAGTTACCATAGCGGGTATCTCAATAGCACCCCGACGTGATGAGACCTTAACTTTTTCGCCGTTCTTAATATTGAGTGACTTGGCATCTGCTGTGTTTATTTCTATCATCCCGGATGGAACGATACCATTTAGCACCTTTGAGCGCCTTGTCATTGATCCGGTATGATAATGCTGCAGCAGTCGGCCTGTGGTAAGAACCAGCGGATATTCCTTATCCGTATATTCGGCTGGTGGCCTGTATTCAATAGGTTTAAGCAACCCTTTGCCACGGGCAAACTTTCCAATATGCAGTATTGGTGTTCCGGGATGTTCTTCAGTCGGACATGGCCATCTGAGACCTTGGCTGTTCCTTATCCTCTCATAAGAAATGCCGGCATAAGAAGGTGTCAGCTTTCTGATCTCGGCATATAATTCATCAACAGTTTCCGGGAAGTCTTCACAACCCATCCTCTTTGCTATAGCTGCAATAATTTCATTATCACTTTTTGCACCCGAAGGGCCTATAAGAGCCTTGTTTGAAAACTGAACCCTTCGCTCAGTATTGGTGATTGTACCATACTTCTCGGCGAATGCAAAAGCCGGTAATACAACGTCGGCTATCTGGGCAGTTTCCGTTAGGAAGATGTCCTGAACAACAATGAAATCTAGCTTCTGCATCTGCTTCTTTGCATGGTTCTGATTAGGGTCAGACATCATGGGGTTTTCCCCAACGATATAAAGAGCTTTGATGGAATCACCTGCATTCTGAACCATTGTGGTCACTGTCTGTCCAACCTTGTCGTCCATCTCTTCAGGCTTCCTCCCCCAGGCTTCTGCAAATTTCTTTCGTGCATCCTCATTAATAACAGGTTGATAACCAGTGAAGACATTTGGTAATCCACCCATGTCACAAGCACCCTGCACGTTGTTCTGGCCACGAAGCGGATTGACACCAGTGCCGGGTAAACCGTAGTTACCCAGGATCATCTGGAGGTTTGATATCGCCATCACATTATCAACTCCATGAGAGTGCTGCGTTATACCCATTGCATAATAAGCTGCACCCCGTCCTGAAGTAGCATACAGTTTGGCAGCCTTATACAACTGCTCCTGGGGTATACCACTGATCTCCTCAACCTTCTCGGGTGTGTAAAACTCAAGGCTCTGAAGATACTCATCCCATCCCTCACATTTCTCCTCAATAAACTCCTTATTGTGCCAATTGTTTTTAACTATTATATGCTGCAAACCCATCAGCCATGCATTGTCTGAACCCGGGTTCTGTTTCAAATGAACATCAGCATATTTTGCAAGGCCGATGTCACGGGGGTCAACAACTATCAACTTTACCCCTTTCTGTAACACAGCCTTTTTGATCATACCCCCAAACACCGGATGGTTCCAGGTTGTGTTTGTGCCTGTTATAAGTATTACTCCTGAATCTTCGGTCTCCTGCATGCTATTTGTCATAGCACCTGAACCTAACGTGATTGCCAGTCCCGCAACCGTAGAGCTATGTCACAGTCGGGCGCAATGGTCGATGTTGTTGGTGCCAACAACCCCCCTTGCGAACCTCATTAGTGCATAATTCTCTTCATTTGATATTCTGGCAGATGTAAAGAAACCTATTGAGCCCGGACCATGCTCTGCCTTTATAGTGCTGAATTTGCCGGCCACCAGGTCAAGAGCTTCATCCCATCCTGCTTTCTCCAGCTTTCCGTTTTTCCTTATCAACGGGGTATCCAACCTGTCTTCACGATTCAGAAAGTCAAAACCAAAACGCCCCTTTACACAGAGCATACCCCTGTTGGCATAACCCTCCCAGTTATCCTCCGTACCCATCGAGTAAACATACCTGTTGTCTTTGGTATACATATCTACAGAACAACCAACTCCACAGTAGGTGCAGACAACCTTTGTCTTTTCAAGTTCCCAGAACTGCCCTTTGCCTTTGGCATTTTTAAAGGTAAGTGCACCTACCGGACAGACCTGGACACATTCGCCACACTGCACGCATGATGACTCTCCCATCGGCTTGTCATCGTCACAGATCACCCTGATGTGATCCGACCGCCAGCCGAAATCAAGAACCTCATGCATCACATTATTGTTGCATGCACGTATACACCTTCCACATTCAATACATTTCCCGGGTTCCCTTATAATACCCTCTGATGAAACATCCAAAGGAATCTTATCGTGATCAACCAACACACCAGGCCTCTCGATGCCAAGGTGATATGCCATGTCCTGTAATTCACAATGACCGTTCTTCTCGCAAGCAATGCAATTGTGTTCGCCATTTGACAAATGAAGCTCAACGATCATTTTCCTTATCTCAATGATCTGGTCAGTATGGGTTTTAACTGCCATACCATCCTTGACCTCCAGAGCACAACTCTCTTTTAAACCCCGAAAACCCTCAACCTCAACAAGACATGCACGACATTTGCCCGCCTTCCCTGTCCTGGCATGATAACACAGGGTGGGTATGTAGATGTTGTTCTCCCGGGCAACATCCAGCACTGTCTTCCCCTGTGTGGCCTCCAGAATTTTGCCATTAATATTGACCTTAACTGTATTTTCCATAAAGTTTATTTTGGATTTATTTATTGTCGAATTTATCGTAAAAAAGACTCATTGCGTCGTTCAGATCCTCAAAAACTACAAAATGATTTATGCATCCCTTCCTTGAACATACATGCACTTTGCCTCCAATGTTGATATTTAAAGCCACCAGCGATGCATCACAAAGCTTGCAATCAATATCACTGTTGAGGCTCTTATTACAATGAGGACAGAAAATTTTAACCGCTTCATCATCAGCAAGATCAATATTGCTTTTGTGAGTAAAACAGTTGTATATTGGGCACAACCATAAAACTCCGCGTTCCTTTTCGGTTTCAATATTGATTCTTATTCCAGGTTTGCCGTTCAGGATGGTGCTGTCATCCATAAGGGAGGTTCCGCAATGCGGACATTTTACTGAAAGCACTATGTTGGTTCCCATGTGTTTATAAGTTTTTATGTAACCTTATCCTTTAATTAAAGGAACTTTTATTCAACTAGCAAAAATAGAAAACAAAACCAAAAAAACTCACAGTTAGGTATGATTGATAACAAGTAAGGCTAATTTAAAATTAATCTTAATAGATAAGTGTGTATTCTCCATCAGAATTCAGTCGTAATTATAATACAGTTTTTTTATCTTTGTCCCCAAATCATACTTGATTTTAATATTTATTAAAAAATCAATTAAAGACAGAAACATAATTCAAAACTTAATAAGATGAAAAATTCAGAATACCACAAAATCTTACAAATGGCAATCCGAAACGAAATAGAAGCTTATGAATTCTATCTGAACGCTTCTTTAAAAGCCGTATCAGATAATCTCAAAGGAACTTTTCGTGAACTTGCCGAAGAGGAGTTGAATCACAAGCGCACCCTTGAAGGATTTGTTATGAACGAGTCGTTGAATTTAAATTTCAAAACCAGCACCTCAGACTATAAGATAGCTGAATCAACCAAACTTCCACCACTCACCTCCGATATGTCGTTCGCAGAAGGTATTGCCCTGGCAATGAAAAAGGAGGAGGAGGCAATGCAGATGTATCAGGGGTTTGCTGATACCATCGAAGATCAGAATCAGAAGGAGGTATTTCTTCAACTCGCAATAATGGAACAGGGGCATAAAGTGCGCCTTGAAGATATTTATACCAATGCTGCATATATTGAAGCCTGGTAAGCCGGAATAAGATATTCTGATTTTTGTTATATTAATATGCCAGCAAGCATAGATTGAAGCAATAAGCTTAAAAACAAACCTTTATATTATAAATACAAATAAGATATAGTATGGAAAACACAAAAAAAATCCTTCTTGTTGATGATGATGAAGATATTCTACTCACCCTCAGGACCATTCTTAAATCAAAAGGTTACAATGTAATAACTGCCATCAACAGTAAAGAGGGCATTGAAATGCTCAGGGATGAAAAGCCCGACCTGGCAATTCTTGACGTTATGATGACGACACCTTATGAAGGTTTTGAACTTGCAAGGCAGATGCTCTCCAGTGATGAGTTTAAAGAGATCCCTTTCCTTATTCAGTCTTCAATCGATATTCTAATGACCTCCAAATCGAGTGTTCAGGAGATGGCAAGAGAATACCGCAAAAATCCGGATTTCAAGGATTTAAGAGTTATACTGGTAAAAAATGTGGTTGACAATACCGCCGGTATTGATTATATGGACGACCAGGGAAAGTCACACTGGTTCCCGGTAAGGGGTTTTATCAGGAAACCTATTGATGCAGAGAAAATTCTGTATGAAATAGAAAAGCACATCGGATAAAAAATCGTTGTTTTAGAGAAACAGGCATGGAACAACATTCCATGCCATGTTTTTTTCAGGGTTAATAGTTATCAGGAATTCATGTTAAGATTGAAAACCAACATAGTTGTTCCGCTTAAGCTGAAGCTGTTCCTACCGGTGATGATAATTGTTATCACTGTGGTTACGATCACAACCTTGTGGCTTGCAAGTAGATCGGTAAAATCATTCGATGATCAGATCATAAACAGGCTTGAGCTTGAGGTTCAGACCATTACCAAGATGTTCGAGCGTGAAAGCATTCTGAAACTTGAAAAAGTTCAGACAAATCTTAAAGTAGCCAACATCCATTTTTTCAGCAAACCACTTCAGATCACTGACAGGAAACTCACCATCGAAGTTGAGAATCAGCAGACCAATACAACACACATTACCACATTACCGGTATGGAGGCACGATGGTAAAGAGCTTTACAACAACTATGACTTTGTTGATTTTCTTGAAGAGGTGATTGGTGGATCAATAACTATTTTTCAAAAGATCGACAGTGGTTTTGTCAGGATTTCTACCAACATCAGAAAATCTGACAGCCTCAGAGCTGTGGGTACCTATATCCCAAACAACTCGGTTGTTGCAGAAACTGTATTAAAGGGTAAGGTATATTATGGACGAGCGGTTGTTGTGGATGAATGGTATACAACTGCTTATGAGCCTATAATTGTTGACGGCAATATTGTGGGCATGTTGTATGTTGGCGACAAGGAGAAGGATATGCAGGAGCTTGAGAGGATACTTAACAAACTTAAGATTGGAAAGAGCGGATATCCGTTCGTGTTTGACAAAAACGGGATTTTGCTAATTCATCCCACACGTAAAGGAGAACAATGGCAGGACAGTACCTTTATGAGCGGTATTTTCAATACGTCATCCGGCACCCTCGACTTCATGCAGGGGGATCATAAAAAAACCGTTGCTTATCGTTACTTCGACCAGTTTGATCTGTTTGTTGCTGCATCAATACTGAATGATGTTGAAAATCGTGACCTGGTAAGATACTCTGTCTCAGGCGCATTGCTGATTGGGGCACTCTCTGTTCTCTTTTTGCTGATTTTTGTCTACCGTTTTACCACAGACAGGCTTTTCAGATATCTTAACGCTCTCGACATTTCAAAAGCCAAACTTGCCACCGCTGAAGAGGCTTTAAAACAGTCGGAAAAGCTTGCCCACATGGGCCAGATATCTGCAGGAATTGCACACGAACTCAATAATCCCCTGGGGGTTATCACAATGTACAGCAATATTATTCTGGATGATCTGCCCGAAGGGAATCCTGTAAGAGACGATGTGAAAATTATTGTTGAACAGGCCGAACGATGCAAAAACATAGTTGGAGGATTGTTGAATTTTGCACGTAAAAACAAGATCGTTGCCAAAGATGTCAATGTTATTGATTTCCTCAGACAAAGCCTGAACAGTGTTGTGATACCACCCGGTATCAAAGCAGAAGTTCATGCCGATATTGATGATCCGATGCTTATGATTGATACAGAACAGATGACACAGGTTTTTACCAACCTCGAGAAAAACAGCATTGATGCAATGCCTGAAGGGGGAAGACTCGATATTTATATTAAAGGAAATGAACGGGAGATTGAGGTTACTGTATCCGATACAGGTTCAGGAATATCTAAAGAACATATCGACAAGCTTTTTACACCGTTTTTCACCACAAAGCCGCCGGGTAAAGGCACAGGACTTGGCCTGCCATTGATCTATGGTATTGTGAAAATGCACAACGGAAAAATATCGGTTAAAACAAATACCAATCCTGATGCCGGACAAACCGGCACCCGGTTCATTATCACTCTGCCACGATATATCTAAAAATATTTTTTAAACATCCAGTATATGAACAAGTTAAAACTTCTTGTCGTTGACGATGAACCCGGTATAATCTCCAGCATTGTGAGAGTTCTCCGGAATTATTCCGTAAGCTATCCTTTTATGGAAGAGGAGATCACTTATGAAATCCTCGAGGCAGAAACCGGTGAAAAAGCGGTCGAAATAATCGACAACACCAACATTGATATAGTATTGCTGGACAACAAACTTCCGGGAATCCAGGGTGTTGAAGTTCTTGAATACATCAAGCAAAAAGACTATGATATTGCAGTAACCATGATTACTTCGTATGCATCGCTTGAGTTGGCAATAAAGGCAACAAACCAGGGAGCATATAACTTCGTGCCGAAACCATTCACTCCCCAGGAACTTAAGACGTCTGTTGAAAACATCACCAAACATCTATACCTGCGCAGGATGACCCGCCAGATGAAAGAGGAGGGAAAGAGTGTGCGTTTTCAGTTTCTTTCAGTACTTTCTCACGAATTGAAATCACCCATAAATGCCGTTGAAGGATACCTGAAAATTATGAAAGATAAACAAGCCGGAAGTCAGATCGAAGATTACATGGAGATGATTGAAAGGTCTATTGAAAGGATAAAGGGGATGCGTGGCCTTATCCTCGACCTTCTGGATCTTACGCGTATGGAGTCGGGAGTAAAAAAACGCGTCATCCATCCGGTTGATCTTGTTGATATTGCACGAAAAGTTGCCGATACGGTAGAGCCACTGGCAATTCAACATAATATAAAGGTAATCCTCGAAGGTGATGAAAGCATTTTTATGAATGCAGACAAAAATGAAATGGAGATCATTTTCAATAACCTTGTTTCAAATGCCGTAAAATATAACAGGGAAAACGGAAGCGTATTTGTGGTTTTGAAAAAACACAATGGCTCTGTTGTTATCACTGTTGAAGATACAGGTATAGGCATGACACAGGAGGAGGCCGGTATGTTGTTTCAGGATTTTGTAAGGATCAAAAACCAGAAAACAAAACATATTACCGGAAGCGGATTAGGCCTATCGATAGCCAAAAAGATGGTTGAATTATATAACGGAACCATTACAGTGGAGAGTGAACCGGATAAAGGGACAACTTTCAGGGTAGAGATTCCCTTGTGACCAAAATTATTTTCTTTCGATTGATTATAAGCAAAGTAGCCCCTCTCACCAGATTCCCTTATCCTGCTGTTGGGGTATCTTCATAACTTTATAACTTATAACTCATAACTCATGACCAATACATAAACGGTTGTAACTATTTTAATTCGGGATTAACTGTTAAACCGCATTACCTGATCTGCAATTGCCTATTTTTACACCTGATGAAAAATACAATAAATACCGAAAGGCTTCCAGTAAAGATGTGGCTTGATGATATTGAGCCGGGGGCAATGAAGCAGATAAGGAACGTTACCAATCTGCCATTTGCATTCAGGCACATTGCAGTTATGCCCGACGCTCATGAAGGTTACGGTATGCCGATCGGCGGCGTTCTGGCAACTCACAATGTGATAATTCCCAATGCTGTTGGTGTTGATATCGGATGTGGAATGTGCGCTTTAAGGAGCAGCCTTCAGGATCCTGCAGGGACAGACCTTAAGCCTGTTATCGGGATGATAAGAGAGAGAATACCTGTAGGCTTCAAACATCATCAGAAGGCTCAGGCTGAAGTATTGATGCCTCAGAATCATGATCCTGACAAGTTAACCATTGTTCGAAGAGAGTATAAATCGGCACTCCATCAGTTGGGCACTCTTGGCGGTGGCAACCATTTCATCGAGATACAGATTGGGGATGATGGCTACCTCTGGGTGATGATTCATTCCGGGTCGCGTAACCTGGGTAAACAGGTGGCCGATCATTACAACCGGATTGCCAGAAGACTCAATGAAAGCTGGAGCAGGATGGTGGATCCAAAAGCAGACCTTGCATGGATGCCTCTTGATCACAAAGACGCTACAGATTATTTTGCCGAGATGAAATATTGCGCAGACTTTGCCTTTGCCAACAGGCAGCATTTGCTCAATGCTGTTACCGACATCATTAATGAGACTGTGTCAGGCAAGGTGGAATTTGGGTCGGTTATCAATATCGCTCATAATTATGCATCTGTCGAGGAGCATTTCGGGCATCAGGTTGTTGTTCATCGTAAAGGTGCAACCTCGGCACGTCAGGGTGAAACCGGGATAATACCGGGATCTCAGGGCACAAAGTCGTATATCGTTGAAGGGCTTGGAAATCCTGAATCATTCATGTCATGTTCGCATGGGGCAGGGAGGAAGATGGGAAGAAAGCAAGCGCTAAAGAACCTCGATTTCAATGAAGAGGTCAGGAAACTTAACTAGAAGGGGATCATTCACGGCATCAGGCACTTCAAAGACCTTGATGAAGCATCCGGTGCTTATAAAGATATAGATGAGGTAATGGCAAACCAAGTTGACCTTGTCAGAATCATCAGGGAATTAACACCATTGGCTGTGATAAAAGGGTAGCTGTAGTTAGAATTTACGGCATTGAATGGGCCTTCGTTGCTTACGGGAATATGTTTGCCTTGGCCCCTCGAACTGCAGCTTATAAACAAGCTTTACCGAATACGAGTAGAAACCGTCAGGAAAATCATTCCAGGGTGACCTGTCAGTAAGATAGGTGTCATAATATGCAACACCATGATCGATGTAATCCGAAGTGGTTAAAGTGTATCTTCCTGAGATGTACATTCCAAGATTTGGGGTAACCATAAACCTTATGCCTACCTCTGCAGGAAGAATGGCAGCAACACCTGAACAAAGATCCAGTGAATCAACTTTCGTTTCGAAGGTGCGATCACGCACAACAGGAACTGAACCTTCAGACTCCGGGCTGTTTTCTGCTACCAACTTAACTTTTCCATCCTTCCAGAAATGGTATTTTTTACCCTGGGCGTCATAAAGGTTTGCAAAGGTTTCGAAAAATATAACACCTGTGCCAATTCCAAGATAGGGTCTTACCTGAACACGCCTGGTACATCCGGTAAGGGAAGGAAATAAAAACATGCCAAAAAGCTCACCTGTAAGCATGTCGGTATGATGATCAAAGTATGCATACTTTCCTGAAAACCTTTCACGCAGTGTTCCTTTGGTTATATCTGCTCTGAGAACGAAATAGTTGTTGAACTTATTTTCAGCCAGGAGTGTAAAACCGGTCGTTAATGCGCCCAGCTGTTTGCTCCCATAATCACCATCCATATCGAAGATACTTAATCCTCCACCCAGATAGAAGCCCTGGTAGTTACCCTGCTGATTTGACCATGATGAGCCTAATGGTTTAAATCCATGTCCAAACACATTGTTGGAAGCCAACATAATCAGCAGCACTAAACAACCTTTATGGAATTTCTTTATAAACATACTGAATTTCAGTGTTTTAATCAGGTGTCTGATTTTTAATTCCTTTTTAACACGGAGTTATACGAAGCATTCTTGATAAAGTTGCATAACTTTATATCAATTAATTTGTTATTGATTTATCTATTCTAATCCGGGCGTCAACGACTTTAACATAGTTTTTATTTCCAAGAAGAGGGTTAAGGTCAAGTTCTGAAATTTCAGGTGCATGGTAAAGCAGGGCTGAAAGGCGAAAAACAGCATCAATAAAAGCTGCTTCATTAACACCTTCTTGTCCTCTCACACCTTGAAACAACGGATAGCTGTTCAAAGACCTGATCATATTACGGATTTCTGCCTTATCTACAGGAACCAATGATGCTTTAACGTCCTTCATTACTTCAATGAAGATGCCCCCCATGCCACACATAAGAAGATGTCCGAAATTTCCTTCACGGGTTGCACCGGCAAAAAGTTCGGTTCCATAAAGCATTGGCTGAATCAGGATGCTTGTTGTTTCGGGGATACGTATCATTCTTTCAAACTCTTTGATAACGGTTTTGTCATCTGTTACATTGAGCATCACTCCACCGACATCAGTTTTATGAACCGGCCCGACAACTTTCATTACCACCGGGTAACCCAGTTTGTTTGCTTTTTCTACTGCGCTCGCAGGATCTGTCACCACTGCCTCCCCTGCTCTCTCAATACCCACGGCGTCGAGCAAAGCCTGCACTTCATTGGGTTTAATGTAGCCATCATCTGCAAAGTCAATGATGGCACGTATCCTTCCAATATCCACGTCGGCAACACATATCTTGTCGCTAACAGGTTCCGGTGTATTTACTACCAGGCTCAGGGCTTTACCCAGAAGCACCTCATCAGGGAAATACAATCCTCCTGAAGCAAGGAATGATTTTATCTCTCCATCTGCAACGAGAATGGATGGCAAGACGGGAAATATGGGTTTTGATGACTTCTTCATCTTTTCCCAAAGGAGCTCGTATGTATCGAAAACGGGAGACAACCCAGGTGTACCGAATATCACAACCATGCCATCGATCTCGTCGAAACGCTGATCGACATAGTCGATTATTGCACCAAGTTGTTCAGCAGTTCCGGTTGCAAGAAAATCAACCGGATTGGAGACTGATGAGCCGGCATATAGCTTTGAGAGGAGGTCATCAGCATCCGGCCCCTGGATATGCGGCACCTCAAGGCCATTGTTGGCGAGAACATCCGTTAGCATCACCGCCGGACCGCCGGCATGGGTAATAATTGCAAACCTTTTGCCTTTAAGGGGTTTATGCATAAATATCGACGCAACAGTAGTAAGCTCATCCCTTCCATAGCAACGCACAATGCCAGCCTTGCGTAATAGAGAATCAACAGGTTTATCCGGGTTGGCAAGAGCACCGGTATGTGAAGATGCAGCACGCTGCCCTGCATCCGAAGTGCCGGCTTTTATGCATGCAATCCTGCACCCCTTTCGCACCAGTGATGAAGCATGTTTCAGAAGCATTCCCGGCTTTTTGATGTTTTCGATGTATAGTAGCTTGACCGGGGCACTTATTCCGGGCTCATAGGTCTCATCGAGATGCTTAATAATATCCTCAACTCCTAGCTGGGCTGAGTTGCCCACAGAGATCACATTGGCAAAGGTGAGCCCTTTCTGCATGCCCGATTCCATGATAAAAACAGCAGTGGCACCGGAGCTGGAGACAAAATCGCAGCCCTCAGGATTGAACTCGGGTATCGGAAGCGTGAAGACCGATTTATGAAAAGGGGTGACGATACCAGTGCAATTCGGCCCTATCAAAGCCCCTCCAACCTCATCAATCAACTGCACAATCTGCCGTTCTATTTTCCGACCATCCTCACTCTCTTCACTAAACCCTGCAGATATAATTATGAATGCTTTTGTTCCTTTTTCTTTTGTCAGATGCTCCACCACCGGCAATGTTAACCTGGCAGCAATTGCTATTACAGCCAGATCAACCTGAGGGAGCATTTCAATATCACGAAAACTCCTTACCCCCTGGATCAGATCCTCCTTTGGATTAACCACAAACAGTTCACCCTTAAATCCTCCATCTCTGATGTTCTTTAAAATCTTCCCGCCTGGTTTGCCTGTGTCGTTAGATGCACCAACAACAACAATACTCCCCGGGTTAAACAACTTATCAACAATCATCTGTTATCTTTTTTAATTTATTTTTAAGGTGGCTAAGATAAAAAAATCAATCCTGCACATCAATTAAAACAGTCAATTATTTCAACACCATTTCGTTAAAAACCCGAATTTTCATCTCCTTAAAAGCGGTTTAAGATTTTTTTATATTTTTGCTGACAGCAAATTATTAACTTACAATATTTTTCAATATGAAAAAACTTATTGTTTTATTATCGATGTTTTCTATTGCCGTTATCACTAATGTTTACGGCAATAACGGCCTGAAGCCCGAACATTTATCCCGGATCAAAAACGTAACAGAAGTTTCTGTTTCCGACAATGGCAATTGGATTGCATACGTGCTTTTAATGCCTGTTGACATTAGTGAAGGAGTGGGAAAATTCTATCGGGAGCTGTATATTTATGATGTAAAGAAATTTAACACAATTCCCCTCATTACAGGCAAAGTAGATGTTTCCGGCATTTCGTGGGTGCCAGGAAAAGAAGAGGTAAGCTTCAGGCAGGTGATCGAAGGGGGTAAAGGAAATCAGGTTTTCAGCATCCGGATCAGCGACAAAAACATCACTCAGCTTACCGACTTTCCAAGGCCAGTAAACTCATATCAATTCATCAATGCAAACACGATTGCCCTCACAGCTTTACAACCACACAATCCGGACAAACAAAGGCTACTGAAACAGGGGTTTGACCTCTACGTCTTTGAAGAGGAGCTAAGGCACCTGGAATTGTTCAGGTACAATATATCAACTGGAGAGGCAACAAAACTCGTTGATAATCTCACTGTATTTGATTTTACCGTTTCACCTGACGGCACCAGGATTGCTGCCGCAATATCAGAAAAAAATCTCGTCGATTATGAATATATGTTTAAGAAGATCCACATAATTGATGCAACGACCGGAAAAATTATCAGCAAGCTCAACAACCAGGGCAAACTGGAAAAGATGGTATGGAGTCCTGACAGCCGCAATCTGGCATTTCTCGCAGCCTCATCGCTCAATGATGCAGTTTGTGGGAGCCTTTTTGTAATGGACACTTATCAGGAGAATGTCAACTTCGAGGATCTCACAAATCTTGTTAAGGGTCTTGAACTTTCAGTGATTGACGTGATATGGGAAGATAATAACAGGCTGCTTTACAGTTCTGAAGAGAGTGTCGATATCACTCTGACCAGATATATGATAAAAGAGAAGAAAAGAGAAACTGTAATTTCAGGTGGGCAGATTGTGTTTTATAATGTATCAATGAATGGTGGCAATCTGTATTTTTCCGGTAATACATCACAGCATCCAAATGAGTTGATGCATTATGATTTGCGTAAAAAAACCTTACAAAGAATCTCTAAACATAATGATCCATGGTTGAATGATGTTTCACTGGCACGACAGGAGAAGATCACCTGGGCTGCCCGAGACGGAAAGATTATTGACGGTGTATTGGTCTATCCGTTGGAATACGAGGAGGGAAAGAAATATCCGGTTATCGTGTACATCCACGGCGGCCCTGAGGCTTGTGTTAAAAACGGATGGAACAACGGGTATTCACAATGGGGCCAGTTTGCTGCATCCAGAGGCTTTTTTGTGTTTTCACCAAATTACAGGGCTGGTTCGGGCAGAGGTGTTGAGTTCACAATGGCAGGTTACGGAGACCTGCTTGGAGCCGAATATGACGATGTGCTGGATGGAATCGACCATCTTATAAAACGAGGACTTGCCGACAAAGACAGGATCGGTATCGGGGGAGGCTCATACGGCGGTTTTTTTGCTGCATGGTCCGCAACAAAGCATAGCGAAAGGTTCGCGGCATCAGTTGTTTTCGTCGGTATCTCAAACCAGTTGTCGAAAAGAAAAATCACCGACATTCCTTATGAGGACTATCACGTTCACTGGGGTTATTGGACGTGGGAAAACTGGAAAAAGGTATGGGATGCAAGCCCTGTAAAATATGTAACACTTAGCCAGACACCCACACTGATACTTCATGGTGATGATGACCCCAGAATACCGGTATCTCAGGGGCTTGAACTTTACAGGGGGCTAAAAATACACGGCAAAGCCCCGGTGAGGTTTGTACGCTATCCGGGTGAAGGGCATGGCAATATCAAGAACATAAACAGGTATGATTACCTTGTGCGCACCCTCGAATGGTTCGAGTTTTACCTCATAAAAAACCCCGGATCACGTGAAATGCCGGCTTTATATATCGACTATCCGGTTCATTAAGCTGAATATTATAAAGAGCCGCTAAATAAGATTTATTCTCCCGATTACCTCCCTGTAAATCGGAAACCGTGTCAACAGGTCATCCGAATCACACAACCTGAAATCGCGGTAGTCGAACCCGGGTGCAACCATACAGCTTACGAGGGCAAATGTGTCAGAACCCTGAACCTCAGCGCCGAAAATAACACCGGCAGGGATGATTAGCTGGGGCACCTGTCCGGAAGAGACATCATTTCCCATTACAGTATTGACAAGAGCACCATCCGGATAAATCTGATGAACTGTGAGGTGGCCACCGGTGTGATAAAACCAGATCTCATCAGATTTCAGTTCATGAAACTTCGAGGTTTCCCCCGAACGAAGAAGGAAATAGATGGTTGTGGCAAGATTTCTCTCGTCAGAATTACCCGCATCATTCTGCATTACAGTTATTAATGAATCATTCCTGTACAACTCCCTGAAATAACCGCCTTCGATGTGAGGTTCAAGCTTCAACATCCTTATATAATCTCCAGCAGCAACATTAACTTTCATTGATTAAGGGTTTTGGGGGTCATTATAAAGGTAACTTATTAAAATCGTATTTTGTATTCATATGACTGCTGTCAAATCGGACGGGCAGTATTGTATGTCAAAGCTGAAAAACATTGAGCTGATTTTGCCATTGGCATTGTTTTATCCCTGATGGTTAGCGGGTCAGGCATTACACCGGTGCCAAGATATACGTAACGGCTGTTAAGGATGTTTTGCCGGTGGCCTTTTGAATTCATCCAGGCAGACACCAGTGCTTTTGCGAACGACTCATAGGTATGCATCTCCAAAGGCTCCAAAGGTTTACCCATAGCATTAACTTTATATGGAATATGTTCATCTCCTGATTTTATGTACTGAAACTTTTCATTATTCCTTATATTATGAAAAGGTGTTATTGCTATGTTTTCGGCACCTAAAAGCGATCTGAACCCGGAAAAACCATCTGTTCTATCTGCAAAAAATTTAACTCTGTCATTCACCTTGCGGAAAGCCTTCACCTTTCCATTGATATGGCTGTAAAATTTGTTATAAGCCATCTGGATCGAGTGGCTGAATGCGGCATCTCTGATCACCGGATGAAACAGAAACTCCTTTCGCCTTTTTTTCACCCTCACCTCATTTGTAGCATAAAACACTGCAGCATTCAGCAAACCATTATCAATATTGGTAAGGTCAATCTGCTGTTTGACAATATCAAGCTGAAAGAAAGTCTCAGCAGTGTGAACATTGTATAGTGAATCGTGGAATGCAGTTTGTGACAGCAGGGAATCCATCAACCTGCAGGTTTCTTTAGGGTTGATCTGTGCAAAAATTTGAAATTTTACAGCCAACAAACACATAATCAATAGTTTTAAAGAAAGCAAACTTTTGATCATTGCAAATGGATATTTAATTTGGGATAAAATTAGGGTTTTTATGTATCATTAAGCTCAACGCTTATTCTTATATTATAATACCTTTGCCCACAAAGTATCTCTCTTGATAAACCAACTTTCATCAATCACTTTTTAATCCCGATGCCAAACACCTCACCACCTGTTTATAACGAACAACATTTGCTGCATACAGCAATAGGTGCAGCTATTGTTGCTGGCGAAAGGATCCTTGAAGTATACCACAGTCGAAGGTTCAGGGTAAGGCTTAAAAGGGACCTGAGCCCTGTTACACTGGCTGACATGAGGGCACATGAAGTGATCACAGAATTACTGGGTTCCACTGCAGTGCCGTTACTCAGTGAGGAAGGGAGCAAGACAGATTATAAAGAGAGACGACAATGGCGTCTGTTCTGGCTTGTTGACCCGCTTGACGGCACAAAGGAGTTTATTGGCAGAAACGACGAATTCACCGTTAACATAGCTCTGGTTGAAGATGGCGTACCTGTTTTGGGGGTTGTGTATGCCCCGGTACCCGACCTGCTCTGGTTCGGAACCATGAAATCGGGAGCCTTCTTTTCGGGTGGTATACTTAAAGATATTGTGACGGAAATACCTGGGAATAGCACACCCCTCCCCTTCCCTCCAGCCACAAGGCCGTTTCGTATCGTTGCCAGCAGAAGCCACATGAACGAGGCAACCCGAAGATACATAGAAGAAAACACAGGAGATCATCGAGATTATGAGCTTGTCAGCAAAGGAAGTAGCCTTAAACTTTGCCTGATTGCTGATGGCACTGCCGACCTCTACCCAAGGTTCGGGCCAACAATGGAATGGGACACAGCAGCCGGGGATGCCATAATCCGGGCATCAGGGGGAGAAATTTTAAATACTGAAGATGGCATGCCGCTGATATACAACAAGCCCAACCTCCGCAACCCGTTTTTTATTGCCAGAAGCCGCTCAGCATTCGGTAAGGCAGATGGGGTAATATGAGCACAACCTGCAAATTTCCGGGTCATCAGTCTGGCTGAAAGGGATACTGCGATCAAGCAGTTCCGAACAAAACGACATCAGTCCATTCTCAAAATCACTAAGCAGTGCTGCTGTGTCTTCCGCTGTTGCTTCACTGAGAGCTTTCATTTCCAGGTAAAATAACGATGGGCTTTTCAGGACAAATATCCCCGATCTGAGAGCCTTGCCTGTTGATGTGCCGGAAAAAAGCAGGCAGTAAAACATAAGCTGCAAAGCTTTTTCGTACTTTGGATTGCTGAAAAGATCAGCAATCGAAGAGAAATTAAGATCTTTCGGTTCAACTTTGCCGGTTTTATAATCTGTTATCCTTAAAACACCGTCATAAATATCAATACGGTCTGCAACTCCTTTTAATTTAACTTCAACTCTCTCCTCACCTGCCAATACAATGAGAGAACCTTTGAGCTTTTGTTCAACATCGATAATTCTGATTGTGTGGTTATCCACAAGATCTTTTTCGTTTTCAAGGTGGCGCCTAATCATGAACTCCGCAACTTCAGAAATAATGAGGTTCTTTCCGGTTATTTCACTGCTCCCTCCAAGATGTTTCTGCATCTCATCAAGCACAATACTCTTAGTTTCAGCAATTGAATCTGTAATGAAGTCCACTGTTATTTCTATGCCTGTAGCTTCAGTATTGTTCACTTTCCGGCCTCCATCGCTGTGATCCGTTTTATATATTTCCCTCAGTACGTCATGAACCAATGTTCCCATTTCCCCGGCATCAAGTGTCTCTTCGATGTCGGACGGTTCACCCAGAGCTGCAACAAAGGAGAAATAGAACATTAACGGGCATTTGATATACCTGCATATCTGCGAAGGTGAAAGCCCATGGTTTTCAAGCTTATCCTTAAGAGCATCAAAAACAATCTCACTTTTGTCAATTGTCAGAGACAGTCCTGATCCCCCTCTCCTTATCTCATTACTAAGCCTCATATGTTTATATTCAATTGACGGATTTGCAGGGATGAGTTCTGCTTCAATCTGCCTGATGAACCTCGATATTTCGCCGGAGAAATTCGAAGAAAGATCAGTGTTGTAGAGAATATCAATTGTTTCTGCACGCTGAATAAGGTGATAGAAGTGGTATGCGAAGATGGCATCCTGATGCTGAACTCCGGGAAGGTTATGATGTTTTCTGATATCTGTGGGAATTAGAGTCGGGGATTTGCGTCCTGCAGGGATTACCCCTTCATTTGCTGAGAGGAGAATCACGTGTTTAAAGTCGAGGTTTCGTGTTTCCAACAGGCCAAGGATCTGGATCCCTTCCAGCGGTTCGCCGGTAAAAGGTATTGAGGCTGCCTGCAGCAAGCGGCTCATAAAGTATCGCAGCATGACAAATCCCTCTTCGGTTGTTTCTGTAGGTTTAATGGCTTCCCGGACAGTGTTCAGGATCCTTAAAGATTCATATACTGCTCCCTGGTCAAATGGGTTTGCGGCCAGAGAGCCATTGTCAAGAAGCACTCTCAGTGTTAGCTCCATCTTATTAATAAAATCTTCAGGGCTCGTTACAGGGCAAAAATATTGATCCAACAGTTCTCTGGCAATGGGAAAGGCAGTGCGATACAACTCTGCAAGATCGTTGGTGCGATAGAACCTCAGCTTCAGGAAAGAAACCGGGGCAGATAAATTTAAAGTTTTATGGGCATCATCCTGAACCATCATCATGAACCATGGGTGCCTCAATACCGGAATCAGGTCTGTAACCCTTACCCAAACCTGTTGTTTATTGCCAACAGGTGTAAATAGTCGCAGGTTCAATTGCAGCCACGAAAGAGCCGGTGTTTGCCTGAAAGGCATCCCCATCGTAACATTAAACCTCTGTATCTCTGGAGGAATGGCATTCAGCACCGGCATCAGAAGGGTGTCATCCGGAAGCACAACAGCTACGGATGTGGATGCCTGTTCCACATCTCTCAGCAGCTCACCTGCAAGATGAGCCTGTGCCCTTGAACCATGAACACCATAAACGGAAATTTTTTTCCTTCCGGTTGAAAGGGTGTTGCCAATCCACCTGAAAGTTGCATCAGGGTGTTGTTTTCGCCATTTGCGAAGGAAATATCCTGCTTCCTGGCCTTCGACATCGAGATACCAACTGTCGGTATCCCATCGCAGTTGCGCAATCCCTGCTCTGTTTAAATTGTTGATAATCTTTTCTTCCGAAGGGGTAAAAGCATTGAAGCCGGCAAATATAATTTTCTTGCTCTGACACTTTTCAAGAAGAAGAGAAGAATCCTCAGCCAGCATCCTGAAGGCCATGCCCTGATAGGCTCTCCCCTTTTTTTTCAACATCTCCTTCAACCCGGTATACCATTGCAGCAAGTGACCGTAAAAACCGATATAATTCAACTCAAATTCCGAAAGCTCCTTCTCTTCACCCGGAACCCACATCTGCAACTCTTTTGCTTCAAGCAGGTTGACGAAGACCTGATGAGGGTCAGCCAAGAAGAGATCAACCTCATTAAAATCACGTAAAATGATGGATGCCCAGCCTGAAAATTTTTCGAAGGTTATTGTTTCATCACCAGAGGTTTTGCAAATCTCCCATAGGGCAAGAGAAATGTCTATATCATCACCCTGTTCCATATTCAGGGTGCCGAATACAAACTCCTCCATGGTCAGGATCTTCGGTGCCCAGACAGGTTTACCTGCCACTCCGGCCCATGCTCTGTAGAGAAACAACCTGGCACGCTTTCCCGGCAGAACGATAACCGGCTCTCTATCAACATCGCTGGCAAACAGGTCTTCTGCAAGCAGTTTTAGAAATGATACTCCGGATTCACTATACATAAACAAAATTTATATATCACTTAAAACCTTCAAAACTTAAAATTACCAAAAAACGGTCAACATAATTCAGGCATCAACAAATCAACATTAATAACTCATAACCCTAAACAACTAAACTCTAAACTAATCCGGAAAGAGTCCGTTCCAATTTTTCGATTTTTTCAGGTGTGCCCAGATCAAACCAGTCGTCATCATCATGAACAAATCCGGAGATCACTTCACCGGCGCCGGCAGCATTCAGGTACAGCTCCACCAATGGAAAACAATCATGCTCCGGGAAATATTTGAAAATTACAGGCCTAACTATCTGCACCCCACTGAAAGCAAGGTTCATAACCGGTCCGGAAATCTCTTTGACAATGTTTTTCTTTTTCGCTTTAACATCTTCCCATCCTGATAGATGAAAAGAATTGTCGAAAACCAATTTCCTGGATGACTCCCTGTTCCTTACAGCAAGAGTTGCAACTCCGCCAGACCTTTGATGATACATAGCAAGGGCTATAGGATCCAGTGTGGTCCAAACATCCGCATTGTGTATCATAAAAAATTCCTCTTCATAAAAATAACTCTTTGCTCTCTTAAGTGCACCACCTGTATCAAGCAAGCTATCACTTTCGTCGGAGAATGTCAGGTTTATATTGCCAGGCAGGGCTTCTGACAAATAATCTTTCAGCGTTCCGGCAAAATGGTGGATGTTGACTACAAAATCTTTTATTCCAAAGGATACCAGTCGTTCAACAACGTGCATAATCATTGGTTTGCCGGCTACCGTCACCATAGCCTTTGGCATTGTATCAGTAAAAGGTTTAAGACGGCTGCCAATACCGGCTGCCAATATCAGTGCCTTCATTTCTTTCTGATCTTTTCAGGTTTGCACAACTTATCCTTCTTCCGCGCCAACCGTTCGCATCTGCCGCAAATATATTCAGCCTCCTCCTCCTTTGCCGACTTGTCTTTCTTACAATGCTTTGTCACAAAATCTGAATATTAGTTACTGTTCAATCTTGTATGATAAGTCTTAACAACGATATTTCCGTAATGTTGTTTCAACCTGGCACAAAGCACTTCAGCACAATAAACCGATCTGTGTTTCCCTCCGGTACAACCGAAATTCACCTGAAGGTTTGTGAAACCCCGCTGCACATAAACATCAACAGTATTTTTAACCAGGGATTCACAATTATCAAGGAATTCAGACACTTCAGGCTTGCTGCCCAGCCAGTCTGCTATAACCATATCGACACCTGAATACTCACGCAGATGTAGCTCGTGGTGTGGGTTTGGCAATGCCCTGCAATCGAAAACAAAGCCACCACCGTTACCGGCTTCATCATCGGGGATGCCATGCATATAGGAAAAGCTGTTTACATTTACCGTGAGTGTTTGGTTTTCATGATTTTGCCGGTTGAAAACCGGTAGGGCTTCATGTAGCAGGGTTTCAATATACTCAGGCTTGTGACGTCGTGGCATCGTTTTGATAACCTCGAGTGTGTTTTTTATTGCAGGATATATTGGTTTCACAAACGCTTCTTTCTTTTCGAAAAGGCCGCGGTACCCATAGGCTCCCAGTGTCTGAAGCAACCGCAACAATGCAAAGGAATGTATCCTGGCTCCGACCATACCGGCATCTACAGGCCTGTATTCGTTAAGCAGATTGCAGTAATATTGCACCAATCTTTTCCGCAAATCCGGCGGGACTGAGATCCTGGTCTGGTACAGCAACGAAGCGGGATCATATTCTATTGGTCCCAACCTGCCACCCTGATAATCGATGAACCATAATCCGTTATGAGCAACCATTATATTGCGCGACTGAAAATCCCTGTACATAAAACCTGAAAAGTAGCTATTGAACAAATCATTGAGAATCATATCAAACTCTTTTTCCAGAAGGTCCTCGTTTATATCTGAAAACAAGGGTTTGAGGAACATATACTTGAAATAGTTCATGTCCCATTTTCCCGCCTGCAAGTCAAAATCCATACGCGGGTAGCATCTCCCAAAATCGAGCCCAGACATTGCAGTAACCTGAAATCTGACAAGATGCTCCAATGCCTTTTTGAGAAACTTTTCTTTTTGCTTCTCATCTGATGACACCAATACATTGTAAAGAGTTGTATCGCCAAGATCCTGAATCAGATAATACTTGCGGTCAAGGCTTATGGCTTTTATTGCAGGGACAGGAAGACCAAATGATTGAAAATGGCCGGTCAGGTAATAGAACGCTTCATTTTCGGCAGTGTTATCGCCCGATACTCCAACAAGAGAGATATCGCCATTCGATAGACGATAATAAGTCCTTTTTGATCCGGAACCTGTTTCTATAACACCGGTAAATTCAGGATGCATTCCTGCTGTCTCCAAGAATAGGGTTCTCAATATTTCAACACTGGAATACATGGTCATACCGTCCTTCTGAAGATAAATAATATCGAAATAATACAGGTCTTAACGGGATGCTTTGATAACCTTTTCGCTGAAAATCAGCCTGCCTGAATTATCGAAGCCACAAAGCATATAGACTCCATGGTCAAGGTTAAGTGTCGAGAATGCAACCACATTCTTTCCCTGTTGTACACCCCCTTGAAAAAATCTTTGGACTGTCTGCCCTGTCAATGACCTGAGTTCAATTATCACTTCACCTGGATTATCAAGTGTAAATTCCATCGAGAACATATCTGCAAATGGGTTTGGATAGAAGAGTATATCCCGTTTAACCCTTTGACTAACAACAGATGTTTCATTTAAAACAGATTCCAATTTTGCTATCTGAGTCCCCAAATGCATCTGTATTCCTGTCTTTACGCCAAACATTCCGGAAATCCAGACCACCCCCGGTTCGTTGTATTTTCTTTGGTTTCCCGTATAATCGCCCCATCTTTCATACAAACCTGAAAGAATATTGATAATGTATTCTCCTGTCTTGATCTCAATGCGGTTTGAGTAACCGTTATTCCCATCAAACAGAATTGCTGACACCCCCGGAAAAGCGGAATCACCGGTATGGTTGAAACCAATAATTGCCTGTTGACTTAATGCAGTCTTGCCACTGAATGAGATATTGGGATATCCAAACTCCATCCCCGGTTCTGCAATAATCCGTCCGTTAATAGTTGGATTGCTTTTCACATTGTTTAAGACACCATGGTAAATTGCAGCTTTACCTGTTGTTGTGTCGATGGAATTACCCACAAACTGTATCTTATTGTTATGAAGGAAGCCTCCCAGCACACGTGCATCGTTTGTTGCAAGCACATTGACTGTTTTGGGTTGCTTGGCATCAGGAGGGGCACCATAGCCTACATCTGCAGTAAGGTGAGTGATTTCAAGAGAAGCGAGGGTGTCTGAAAGGTCACCGGTAATCTCAAGAAGAAATATGGAATCAGAATAGATAGTGAAATTTCTGTTGGAAAGGAGGTACATATTTGGCCCGTAAAGCTGATCGGCTCCCTGTATTGGATGAATATTGCGGATGTTTTGCCCGTTGTAAATAATATTGTTCCATAGCCGTGTGTTTAGGATCTGGCCACTGTAACCGGCAAATTTATCAATCTGCCAAACAACTGTTTGCTTAAAAGATGTCTGCCACGAAGTGCCATAATTCAGCAGATTTACTGTGAGAAAAAGCTCTTTATCAGACAGGGCAATAGCCGGGAAGTCTGTCCAGCTTGTATCATTGAGTGGGTTACCGGGGAGAGAATACAGATTCCAGTTTCCCATCATATCATTCGTCTCCGAAAAGGCAACAACAATATCTGTAATGGTATCTGAGCTGGATCCGGCAAGAAACACAAGAACAAACTTATCTTCCTGTGGGTCATAAAGTAATTTTGGATCGTACTGATGAGGTGATATACCTGTAAGAGGTGCTGCGAATGCATTCAGGGACGCAGTTTTTAAAAGTGTATCATTTTTTGTGTCATAAAAATAGATGTTGGTGTTAATTGCTGAGATAAGTTGATCGCCATTTGAGATAGCAAGAATATTATCGTTTGGCACACTATAACTGTAGAGATTTCCCATGAAGTTCTTCTGTATAACGGGGTCAGGAACCTGGGCCGTGCCAATAGCACTGCCTGAATAACCCTTGTTTGAATAAGCCTTTGCAGGAAATCTTGATGCACTCTCCTCTTTAAGTTTCAACAGGTGTTGTCGGTAGGTGCGATTACCCTCTGTTATACCTTCCAGGTTTTTTAAACTGAAATACCAGTCTTTACCAAGATCGCTTACCTTAAGGCTGCCAAATGGGATTGCTTTGAAATTAAGAATGTTGTATGAGCTCTGCTGTGCCTTAACATTGGCAACGAGAAGAAAAATCAGAAAAATAATAACGGTGAATTTGATATTTTTCACGGTTGGTATGGTTGTTAATGGTTAATGGTTAATGGTTTAGAAATTCCGGATAAAGATACGAACTTTTTCCGCAGATAGACCACGGAAGATGTTACCGGATATGTTATTGGTTGCCCGTCTTGTGAAAAATCACTATTTTTGCCATCAAAATTTATATTTGATGAGGTTAGTTTTTATAGTTTTAGCATTGTCAGGAAGCCTGATATCGCTTCAGGCTCAAACATGGGTTGATATGCTTACCGATTCAGCTTTCAATTTTCATGAGGCGAGGAAGGCGTTTGAACAATATATCGACACAATGGATAAGAGCGAACGTATTCCGGGACGGAAGCAGTTCGACAGGATCTCATACTTTCTTGACTCCAGGGTAGATGAACTGGGGCGCCATCCCCGTCCTGATGGCACCTGGGTGGAGTACAACCGGCTCATGAAAGAGGAGGCATCAGGGGGCAAATTTTCTCCATCGGCCAACTGGCTTCCGTTGGGACCGTTTGTTACACCTGTAAACAGCCCGGGTATGGGCAGGATCAACTGCATTGCTTTTCACCCAACACAGTCATCAATCATGTGGGCCGGAGCAGCTTCCGGAGGTGTATGGAAAACAACAACTTCAGGTGCTTACTGGCATCCTATGGCAGATAATATTGCCAGTCTGGGAATATCCTCCATTGTGGTTGATTATCAGAATCCCGACATTATTTACGCTGCAACCGGAGATTTTAACGCCAGTGACACATATTCTGTGGGTGTCCTTAAGTCCTTCGATGGTGGCAACACATGGAACACCACAGGACTTAGCTGGCCTGTTACGGATCAGCGCAGGATATCAAGGCTTATAATCCACCCTTCAGACCCCAACACTCTTTATGCAGCAACAACTTTAGGTATCTATAAAAGCACCAATGGCGGGTCGAACTGGAACCAGATCCGGCCAGGGTCAACCAGTGATATTGCTTTCAAACCCGGTAATCCTGCTGTTATATATGCCATTTTAAATAATAAATTCATAAGGTCTGTTGATAACGGCGGATCATTTTTGTCGCTGAACATACCATCAGTCGATCAGATTGGTCGCGCAAAGCTGGCGGTTACTAATGCTGACCCTGATTATGTTTATGTCATAACTGTAAAAAGCAGCGATTCGGGTTTTGAAGGACTTTACAGGTCAACAGACGGAGGCAGCAACTTTACCAGGATGTCGGGATCACCAAATATTCTTGGATATGCCACCGATGGCTCAAGCAGCAGTGGGATTGCCTGGTACTGTCTGGGAGTCGCAGTGTCGCCTGTTAACAAGAATGAAATCTTTGTTGCCAGTGTTAATATCTGGAGAAGCATTAACGGTGGTTCTTCCTGGCAAATAAGAGCACACTGGTATGGTGATGAAGGCCTGCCTTATGTACATGCCGACATACATTACATGGATTATCACCCTATTACCGGAGCACTTTATGTTTGCTCCGACGGTGGTATTGACGTCACCTCCAACAGCGGATCCAGCTTTCAGGCTATCAGTAGCGGCCTTGCTATAGGCCAGGTTTACCGTATAGGTCTGTCAAAACAGGATTATTCAATGGTTATTGGAGGTTGGCAGGATAACGGAACACATCTCCTTATAAACAACACATGGAAACATATGTTGGGTGGCGACGGCATGGAGTGTATCGTAAGCCATACAAATTCGAGTTATATGTACGGCGAGATGCAGTATGGCAGAATCTCAAGGTCATATAACGGTGGCAACCACTGGAACAATATATCTGATGATATTGGAGAAGAGGGCTCATGGATAACACCCTATATTATGCATCCTACAAATCACAGCACTTTGATTGCAGGATATGATAATCTCTGGCGGTCTACAAATTACGGAAGCTCCTGGGTGCCTTTGACAAGCTTTACTTCGACGGGATACTATGACAAATTCAGATCTCTGGCCTATTCGCATTCAAATCCAAACTATATTTACGCTGCTACCTATAACAGAATCTACCGTACTAACAACAGCGGACAGTCGTGGGTGCAGATCAATAACAACCTGCCTTCATATCCAATCACCTATATTGCCGTAAATCACAGTAACCCTCTAGTGGTTTATGTGACACTATCGGGCTTTTACAGCGGTAAAAAGGTGTTCATGACAACCAATGGTGGCAGCTCATGGACAAATATTTCGGGGTCGTTACCTAATTTGCCGGCAAATTGCATTATTCACGAGAAAGGCTCAAATGGCGGGCTCTATGTGGGAATGGACGTCGGCGTATTCTACCGTGACAGTACTCTTACCGATTGGGTAAACTTCTTTCAGGGACTTCCAAATGTTAAAATTGCAGAACTTGAAATACATTACGACAGTCACAGACTGGTTGCAGCTACCTACGGGAGGGGAATATGGTGGAGCGATACCTATACCTGGCTGAATCAGGTAAACGAGATCCATCCCGGCACAAAATCGGAATTCAATGTTTTTCCGAACCCCTCCGACGGAAATTTTACCATATCTCTGAACAATAAGGATAAGAAAATAAGTGCAATAAGCATTATTTCACCGGCTGGCAATATTATAAGAAGATGGGATAATCCGGAGAATAAAATTCCCGGAAATATTCTGAATATTGAAAACGACGAAAAGATTCCTCAGGGAATATATTTGATAATGATCCAATTACAAGACGGAAGCATAACCTCGGGAAAAATCATAATCCGACATTGATGCCCTATGAGCTATCAATACCGTGACCTGCCAAACGGCATCAGGGTTATACACAGCCCGTCATTCTCCAGGGTATCACATCTTGGCATTTATCTGAACACAGGTTCACGGGATGAAAAAATCCATGAACAGGGAATAGCTCATTTCATTGAGCATATGGCCTTCAAAGGCACAACGCATCGAAAAGCATATCATATCCTCAATCGCCTCGATAATGTGGGCGGAGATATGAATGCCTTTACAACAAAAGAGTATACCTGCCTTTATGCATCATTCCTCAAAGGGTATGAATCGCGTGCAGCCGAACTCTTTGCAGACATAATAATGAACTCGGTATTCCCTGCCAAAGAGATAGAAAAAGAAAAGGGGATCATTTTCGATGAGATAAATACTTACAAGGATTCTCCTTCTGAATCGATCTTTGACGATTTTGAAGAGATGATATATACCGGCCACCCTCTTGGCAGAAATATTCTCGGCACTCCGGAATCAGTGAAAGGGATAACCAGGAAACAGATTATAAGTTTTATCCGGCGAAATTACAGTGCCTGTGAGATGGTTATCGCATATACGGGCAGTGTAAGTCCCGATAGACTCAAATCTGTTTTATTTCGTTACTTTTCGTCAATTCCCGAAAAAGCTCCTGCCAGAAACAGATTACCATTCGCAGAATATAAAGCCAATCATAAAGTATCAGACACGGTAAATTTTCAGACTAATGCGATCACAGGCACCATAGCTTATCCTATTGGCCATCCCGGAGCAACATCACTTCACCTGTTGAACAACATTATTGGCGGGCCCGGTTCAAACAGCAGGTTAAATCTTTCCCTGAGGGAACGAAAAGGACTTACTTATCATGTCGAATCAAATTATCAACCCTTTTCTGATTCAGGTTATTTCAGTATTTATCTGGGTACTGCCTCAGAACATGCTGATGCTGCGATAGAATGCGTTTTCAAAGAGTTGAATTATTTGACCATTAAGCCATTGGGGATTTTACAGCTCCATCGCGCAAAAAAGCAGCTTTCAGGCCAGCTTGCTCTGGCATTTGAGTCTAAACCGGGCGAGATGTTATCGATAGGAAAACGTTTATTATATCAGAACAAAGTTGAATCTCCCGATGAAATCATTGCAAAAATTGAAAGTATAACAGCATCAGACCTTCTGGATACAGCAAGAGATATCTTAAGGCCGGAGAATTTTTCAACATTAATATACAAGGCAGGCAATAATGATAAAGCATGATCAATCCATCTACACTTATGCTGCAGAATATTCCGATGCAGAACCTGTTCTGCTACGGGAGCTGAACAGAAATACCAATATTGAGATGCTGTACCCTCAGATGTTATCGGGACATCATCAAGGCCGTTTGCTTGCGATGCTCAGCAAGGTTGCCGCACCTTTACACATTCTGGAGATAGGTACATTTACTGGTTATAGCGCAATGTGCCTTGCAGAGGGATTAAAACCCGGTGGAGTTGTTCACACCATTGAGATGAATGCCGAATTTGAATCCCGTATTCAAAAGTGGATCAAAAGAGCCGGAATGGAAAACCGCATCAGACTTCATGTCGGAAAAGCATTGGAAGTAATACCTGTTCTTGCATCAGAGATCAATTTTGACCTGGTGTTTATTGATGCTGATAAAGCCGAATACCCTGATTATTACCGTTTACTCAGGCAACATCTGTTGTCCGGAGCATTAATTATTGCAGACAATGTGCTATGGGATGGTAAGGTTATATCTGAACCCGACAAGTCGGATAAAGACACTCTTGGAATACAGACATTCAACAAAATTGTTGCTGATGATCCGGGAACTGAACAGGTAATAATACCGGTTCGTGACGGATTGTCGCTGATAAGGATAAAATAAACCGGATGAATTATATAACCACACTTATATCCATTTACCAATTGATAAATAATATCATCCATTGTCCGGAAGAATTTAATAAAAAAAATAAACGGCTGCCTGTTATCAAAAGTCTGACATTAAGCAGCCGTTTCCGGAGTTAATTACCTGAATGAAATTTATCTTTTTATGATCTTGGTTGATTTGCTTTCACCGCCGGCAACTACCTGTACTATGTAATTACCCCGTTTAAGGTGGCCAAGTTCGAGGCTGATCTCATTCCTGCCTGACTTCAGCAACCCGGGGTTAATTGTAGCCACAACTTTTCCGGTGATATCATATACTGTTACCTGTGCGCGCTGAGATGAGCCAAGATTAACAACGGCTGTAGCGTTAGATTCTACAGGATTCGGATACACAAGCAGTTGTGAACGGAAAGTTCCGGGCTTATTGACCACAGGTTTTTCAATACCGGTAGTTACATATGAGAGGTTTCTGAATGCACCCCTGCCATGAGTTCCGGCATATATTCCCCCATAATTTTTTGTTTCAGGATATTCAATCAGAATTATCTGGTGTCCATCTTTCAAAGAAACAGTGTCATAAGGGAAATAATGTGTCTGCTGGTGAAGCATAAGTATCGGAACACGTCCCATTTCAGTGTTTATCTCTGTCCAGGTTGGATTTGACAGGTTCAGATTCGTAGTAACAAAAGCCCCAAATTCGGTTCCGACCATGAGAGTGTTCGGTGCATTCATCGGGATCAGAGCTGAATAAACCGGGAAAGTGGGAAGTCCACCCTGTTTCGATTCAAATGTAGGTGAGGCTGTTGTAGCATTCGCTGACCTGTATACATAGTTTGCATTGCCATAATTTCCTAGGGTATAAACCACATGATTGTTATTGGCAGGATCAACGGCTATGGATGTCACTGTTCTGCCGGGGTGGCTGGCAATTGATGCCATTGTTACAACTTGTGATGCATTAGGATTAGCAGTTGTTCCCATATCGGTACTTAATGAGTCGTATGCCTGCCGTATATTCGAAAATCTGTAAACAGTTCCCCCTGCTGAACCTACAAAAATATGATCACCATCATTGGAGATGGTAAAAGTATTTATATTTGAGGATGGTATTTCGCCAAGTTTATACCATTGCGGGGTTCCGCTAAAATTGTGTGGTTCCCTTGTTATCCATAATGATCTTCTGCCAGCAAGAATAAACATGCTCTGAATAGGGTTCTGAATCTTCATGGTGTCACCTTTGTTTAAACCTGCAAGCAGAGTATGGCGGAAAGGATAGCCATGTTGAGGAGCCCTGAGAGTGATAATTTCACCTGCGAGGTAGTTAGTGTCTGCAACAAACTCAATGCTGTCCTGTGAATCATAAGCATGTATAGTTTCCCACAATGCTAACGGAGTTACAAAACTCGACCAGGGATTGCTTGCATTCCCTGGAGCTCCTTCGGTGAGCATACGTGCGCTGAAGAAAGCAGGATCTGCAGAGGTTCCGGCACCCTGCCAGGTTCCTGAGGCACCGGCTAATGCACTTCTTCCCACAGCTCCATATTGGGCGGTAACGAATATAGCTTCATGAATGCTCTTCTTATTGACCTGCGCGGTGAACTGACTGATGGCAGCATATCCACCGTCACCTGAAAATACGGTTCTGGCAGCTCTTGGAGTATTCCCCTTGAAGTCGATAAACTGATTGCTGTTATCCTGAGTGCCTCCCAGTACCTGGCCCGATCCGCTTGAGGTTATTGCAAAAAACTGTATTGTGCTGTAATTCTTGTTCATAGATGTCCATGTATAACCACCATCAAGTGAGCGATGGATACCTCCATCACAACCAACAAAAATTATATCCGGGTTGTTAGGATGAAAAACGAACTCATGGATGTCTGCATGGACATAAAAGGGATAAGTTGTCAGAAAATCACTGGATGTTATTTGTGTCCATGTTCCACCCTGCTCCCATGACCAGATATCAATACCACCAACAAGTATTCTGTTTTTGTTATTGGGGTAAACTGCAATCGTATTGTTATACATACCCTGACCTCCATGAATATTGAATGAAGTTGAGGCAGCCGGGGCAATCTGTGTCCAGGTTGTTCCTTTATCAGTAGAGCGGTAAACACCCTGGGTGCTTTCATTGTTACCTACAAGACTAGCGTACAAATAGTTAGGGTCAGAGGGCGCAATTGCCATCTCCATACGTACGCCTGCCTGTGGCAGAGTTGATGTTGTGCCTGATATCCTTGTGAATTCAGTAGGACTGGATGAGATATAGCAGTTTTTGTTAATTACGGCAAGGATGGTTCCGTCAGATGCAATATCAACATCGTGTGAGTTTATGTTCGAGGTGCTTGGGGTAAGTGTGGGCAAGGACCAGGTAGTTCCACCATCACCTGATATTCTAAGGCCATTGTTGGTGGCTGCATAAATATTTCCATTGGTAGGATGAGCCTCTATCTCATTAATGAACTTCCACGTAGAAGTAGCTGAAAGCAATCTGAAAGAATCGGTTCCTGCATCAGCTTTATAAATCCCTCCTCCTTCAAATCCTGAACTGCCAGTTCCATACATACCCCAATAAGGCCTCAACAAAGCCTCACCGGTACCTACATATAAATCACCATTAGGCGCCTGGGTGATACATGAAACTACCATACTTTGAGAAAATCCGGGTACCTGTACCCAACTGCTTCCATTTGTTGTGGTTTTCCAGAGGCCACCGCTTACAGCACCAGCATACATGATAGCAGGATTATTCCTGTCGAAAATGATTGCCCTGGTTCGTCCTCCAAGATTATCCGGCCCCATCTCTTCCCAATCCCATGAAGATCCTTTAGCCTTATCCAGAGACTTCAACTGCATAAGAGCCTGCTCTATATCAGCAGGATCAACCTCTCCGGTGATCTGATTGTGTCTGATCATACGCCAGAATTCAACAGATCCACCAATCGACTGGCTTAAGGTCATACTCCGTGGTGTGTATTCCCGCTGCTTTTCTGCCGGAAACAGGAAAAATGCCAACAAAACTGCCAATGGCAATACCGATAGGCTTAATAATAAGGTTCTGTTTTTCATACTAATAAGATATGTTATTTTTGAAATCGTTTCTTTAATTTTTGGGGGTACAAGGTAAACATTTTTTCAATGATGCAAAAAGTTAATTGCTGATTGAGCTAATTATTAATGACTCATGAATCAAATATTCATTGAGATTTTACAAAATTATAAATAACAGCACATAAAACCAAAGAAATCAGTTTTCGGACTTCCTGCAAAAGATAAAGGAAAAGGATTCTGAATCATTTCTGATAATGTTGCTATTTATTCGAAAAAAAAGATGATATTTGCACCCCCATTAAATGGGAGAATTATTACCAAACAAATTTATCAGGTATGCCAACAAAAATCAGATTACAGAGAAAAGGGAAAAAGGGACAACCCTTTTACCACATTATTATTGCGGATGGTCGTGCACCACGTGATGGAAGGTTTATTGAAAAGATTGGCACTTACAATCCTCTTGTCAAACCGGCAGTCATAGAGATTGATTTCGAAAGAGCACTGCAGTGGCTCCAGAAAGGTGCTCAGCCAACCGATACTGCACGCGCTATACTTTCATACAAGGGAATCCTTTACAAGAACCATCTGTTGAAAGGTGTTGGTAAGGGAGCACTGACTGCTGAGCAGGCAGAAGAAAAATTCCTTGACTGGAAAGCCAAAAAGGAGGAATCTATATTAAGTGCAGCCAAACAACACGAGCTGGAAAAGAAAGCCGGCAAGAAAAAAGCCTTTGAACAGGAGATAAAGGTTAACGAAGAAATTGCA
Organism: uncultured Lentimicrobiaceae bacterium; assembly: GCA_964469215.1. Classification (GTDB taxonomy): domain Bacteria; phylum Bacteroidota; class Bacteroidia; order Bacteroidales; family SKPS01; genus SKPS01. The sequence continues at coordinate 51,352 of CAYXYB010000008.1, read as the reverse complement.
GCCAGAGTTGCTGTCAAACGCGCAGCGAAATTCGCAGCCGAAAAACAGGCTGATGTTGAGGTTGAGGTTGAGGTTGAGGTTGAGGTTGAGGCTGAGGTTGAGGCTGAGGTTGAGGTTGAGGCTGAGGTTGAGGCTGAGGTTGAGCTTGATGCTGAGGTTGAGGTTGAGGTTGAGGTTGAGGTTGAAGCTGAGGTTGAGGCTGAGGCTGAAACTGAAAAGACAGATTCATCTTCAGAAGAATCAACTGCTTTAGATAAGGAAGAAGAGGAGAAGGCTGAATAATATCTCCTTGTGTCTAAAATATATACCCAACCAGCCATAATGAGAACATGATCTCCTTTGATGATTGTGTCCTGATTGGAAGAATCACCAGGAAATGGGGATTCAACAATGAAGTTTTAATTTTGCCAGGCAACAACACTTCGGGCAAATTCAAACTGACGGGATCGGTTTTTATTGATATTGACAAACAACTGATTCCGTTCAATGTTACAGCGGAAAGGAAACATGGCAATAACGGTCGAATAGTACGCTTTTCAGACCTTTCAGTTGTCTTACTTGAAAGAATTATCGGGTGTTGTGTATGGGTAAATCATGCCGGAGAAGGTTCCCGTTTTTTTTCTCTTCATACCGGTTCAGATCGTTTGCATGGATATGTGGTTAAAGACGTAAACCTGGGCGAACTTGGGATTGCTGTCAGGCTATTGGATCGTGAGATGCAGCCACTTCTCCTTGTTGATAATGAGCACAGGGAAATATTAATACCTTTCATCCCTCAGATCATTAAGAAAACGGATCACAAAAACCGGCAGATAATTGTTGAAACCCCTGAAGGGCTGACAACCCTTTAGCTTTACTACGAATGCGAAATGGGTGTTTTCAGGTTTAAAAAGTTTTCTGTTGATGACACCGGGTGCGCAATGAAAACCGGCACCGATGCTGTGCTTCTTGGTGCCTGGGCACCCCTTCCGGTTAAAGGGTCCGTACTTGATATTGGTTGTGGGTCAGGGATTATCAGCCTAATGATAGCTCAACGTAACCCGGCTCTTAAAATTACCGCTCTTGACATTGATCAGGGAGCTGCACTTCAGGCTGCTGAGAATTTCCGGCAATTCCCCCTGAAAATAGGCCATGAAATAATTTGCAGTGATGCAGAAAGCTTTGCCAAAAGGAGTAAATCCATTTTTGAGCTTATCGTGTGCAATCCACCCTACTTTCGAAACTCCCTGAAAGGCAAAGATAATTCACGGAATCTTGCCCGTCATGATGCTGCATTGAATATTAAGTCACTATCATCATGTGCTTCATCACTTTTATCCGGTGAAGGAAGCCTATGTGTAATAATACCTGCTGAACTAATTGCGACATTCCGAAACATTGCTGCCGCTGAAGGCCTTTTTATGTCAGATATTGTTAATGTCCACCACCAACCTGGCAAATCGGCCGTAAGGTCACTCGCAAGGTTCAATCGCTTCAGGACGGTAAATATAAAGGAGAGTGGGCTGGTAATTACCGACGTTGACAATTCGTTCACAGCAGACTACCTTAATCTTACCCGGGATTTCTATCTGTTTGCCTGATCTTAATCCTGGTCACTGTTCATCATGGCAAAAATTTCCTGCAATTCAGCTTCATCCGGATAATGTGAATTGGTTGCGAAATATTCATCCCTTATGTTACACCCTACAGGATTGCATTGTGCTGCAACATCACCCACAAAATCATCAAGGGCAACATCTAGTGGTATCATGACAGTAATTGCAGTATAGTCAGGATGATGCTTAACCTCTTCTACAATACAGTTGCGCCTTTTCGCAACAAAAACAGCTTCACCTTCAATCATTTTCCTGATTCTTTCACTAAAGCGGGGCTCTTTGGCAGGGAGAAGTAAAATATAATACCTTAACCTTTTATTATCCCCGCCAAGACCCCCTGCCACCAGAAACACATCCTTATTTTTCATATCCGCTTCAAGAAACATCCTGCACTCCATCATAGCCATCTCTACCCAGAATTTCATATCACCCCGTGCAACATTATGATATTTCTCCAACTGCCTGTAAGCCATCGGAGTTCCAAGATGAGCCAGAATTCCCATCATCCTTTTCCTCTCGGTTTCATCAAACTCCTCATCAATTATCCTGGTTCCCATCTGAAAAACCTCCTCATCCGAATAATCGCGTGTTTCATGGTCATGTGCCAACCTGAGATAATCGAGATGAGCATTGAGATCTACCTGACAACCAATAATTAAAGTGTTATCGCAATCAACCGGCTCATCAGAATTGTTCCATTCGAATTCCTGTTCCATTTTTTTTAAGGTTAGTTATTCAACATCAAAGGATACATTCAATAAAGATTGCATCGATTGTTACTATATATGCCTGAGATTAAAAAAAAGGAAAAAAAATTTGCATTACTTACATTGATAATTTGTATCATCACAGATTTAAAATCGCAGGAAGCTATCAAAAAATAAATCAACATCCTCAATATTTACTTTACCTCAAAGTACTCCTTATGAACCGGTAACCGGAAGAGTAATCCTGATATAATCCCTTAAATAAATTATCGCCTGTCCTTTGTCATCATAAACACTCAATGCAAAAAACCTGTGATCTGCGTGAGAAACAGGAAAATCGTGTTTCGGCTTTTAAAGTTTTGTATTTTTGCAACCACATATTTGCTGTTATGAATAAGATACTACTGAAACTTGTTTCCGTCATTCTTGTAATTACAGGCCTGGCGTTATGGACATGTCAGACTGAAAAGGATAGGTCTGTTTACGTTGCCATATCCAAATACCGCGACACGGCAAATTATCACACATATAGAGATTGGCTCCAGAGGATTGACCCATCTATTGTGCTTGTTGACATGTACCATACCCCAATTGATTCTGCACTTCTGTTACTTGAAAAATGCAGTGGCCTGCTTATGAGTGGTGGTGCAGATGTTCACCCTGCATATTACGGGCAAGCTGAGGATACAGTTTTATGCGAAATTGATTTTTACCGTGATACTGTTGAAATGGCGGTACTACGGAAGGCCTATGAGCTAGGGATGCCTGTTTTCGGCATCTGCCGGGGATTACAAGTGATAAATGTTTTTAAAGGAGGTTCTCTGTATCCCGATATCCCCGAAAGATTCAGCACAAGTGTTAAGCATCGCTCTGAGGAGAGGACTTTCGACTGTTTTCACGATGTGGAACTTGCAGAAAACTCTCTATTAATAACCGCAACAGGTGTTGCAAAGCACCAGGTTAACTCATTTCACCATCAGGGCATTGACAGGCTGGCTCCCTCGCTTAAACCTACTGCTTTCAGCCCCGATACCCTTATCGAAGCAATCGAAAATTCCAATACTGCCGGCAAGCACTTTATGATGGCTGTGCAATGGCATCCTGAAAGGCTTGCCTCAGACAGCCCGATGTCGAAACCTCTTGCCGAAAAATTTGTATCTGAAATCCGGAAATTCCACAAACCAACTAATCCTTCTCAGGCAGTGGCTCATTGAACATGTAAGCAACCCTGAAAGTTAGAATATTATTATATTGCCGTCTCTCCCATTTCTTCTGTTGAAAATCATCGGTAAAAACTGCAGTCCTTACAGGAATTATCGAATACTGGTACCTGACATTCATACTAAACCTTTTTATAATCCTGAATTTAAGATCTATCAGCACCAATAAATCGTTGCGGCTATAATGTGAATTTTCTCCATAAAGATTTGTTGAAGTTCTTTCTCCCTTTTCCCACTCTTTAACCTCAACCAGGCGCCCAAAAGCAAAACCTGCTCCTATTGTAAAGATATCCTTGTCGTTATACTGTAAGATAAAGGGCACCTCAACATAATCCAGTTCAATGCGATATTGCCTGTAATATAGTGTTGATTTTGGCTGGAAAGCCCCCTTACGTGAATATAGTGTTTCTAGAGTGAAAAGTAAGTTTTTCTTCAGGGGTACAGTGCCAACGGCACCTCCATGGAAGCCATATTTCCTGAACCCGTAAATCTCATCACCATCAACCTGTGATACATTAAGTCCCAGGGTAAAACCTCCCCTGAACCTCTGAGCTTCAGCCTCATCAGTCAGAAACAACAAAACTACCACTACAAGAACCAGTATTCTCAACATCTTCATGATATTTGCCCGGTCAAAAATAAGGAAAAATTAACCAGGTTCACTTGTATAATAACCATTCATTATATCATGCAGTAATATAGCCAAAAGGGATCCGGGCATTTATCACACATAAGCCTTCACTCCTCTCAGAGTAAGCTGTATCCGTTTTCTGTCGGGTTCAACCTGAAGCACCTTTACTCTTACCTTTTGGTTCAGAGAAATATAGGCATTGATGTCGCTCACAAATTCATCTGCAATCTGGCTGATATGCACCAGTCCGTCCTGATGCACGCCAATATCCACAAAAGCGCCGAAAGCAGTGATGTTCGTAACCACACCATTTAATTCCATTCCCGGCTGCAGATCGGTTATCTTCTGAACATTCTTGTCGAATTCAAAAACCTCAAAGGCTGTTCTGGGATCCCTTCCGGGTTTATCAAGCTCCCTGAGGATATCGTTTATTGTAGGGAACCCGACGCGGGCATCAGTAAACAGTGCAGGATTGAGTGTTTTACGGGCTTCGGTGTTCCTGATGAGTTCTTCAATTGAAAGATTAAGATGGGCGGCCATTTTTTCAACCACCTTATATGATTCGGGATGCACTGCGGTGTTGTCGATGGGGTTTGTGCCATTGCGAATCCTGAGGAATCCTGCGGCCTGTTCAAAAGCCATGGGGCCCAGTCGCGGCACTTCCCTGAGTTCATTACGCGACCTGAACGGCCCTTTCTCTTTGCGGTGCTTAATAATGTTTGTGGCCAGCAAAGCACCCACGCCTGAAACATAAGCAAGCAACTCTCTGCTGGCAGTGTTAACATCAACACCAACCTGGTTTACACAGCTCACAACAGTATCATCGAGCGACCGGCCAAGGGCTTTCTGGTCAACATCATGCTGATACTGGCCACACCAATCGATTTGGGGTCTATTTTCACCAGCTCTGCCAATGGATCCTGAAGACGCCTTCCTATCGACACGGCACCTCTGACAGTGATATCATAATCAGGAAACTCCTCACGGGCAACCTTTGATGCAGAGTATACTGAAGCACCACTTTCATTTACCATTACCATTATCACCTCCCTGTCGAAACGGATCTTCTGCACCATTGCTTCGGTCTCCCTTCCTGCGGTGCCGTTTCCGACAGCAATTGCTTCAATTTTGTACTGGGTAACCAAAGTCTGTATCCTCTTCATGGCAGGCATAGCCTCCTTTTGCGGGGGATGGGGATAAATGGTTGTGTTGTGAAGAAGCCTGCCGGTTTTATCCAGACAAACAATTTTGCAGCCTGTACGAAAGCCGGGGTCGATGGCAAGAACACTCTTTTCGCCTAACGGTGAGGCCATGAGAAGCTGCCTCAAGTTGTCAGCAAAGACTGCAATTGCCTTAAGGTCAGCCCTGGTTTTGGCCACAGCCCGCGCTTCGGTTTCCAGTGAAGGTGCCATAAGCCTCTTCCAGGCATCCTCAACAGCAATGGCAACCTGATGGCCGGTGTCATAATCACTCTTCATAAATACACCTTCCAGAATCCTTATAGCACTCTCAGAGGAAGGCCTGATCTCCACTTTCAGGAACCCCTCCTCCTCCCCGCGCATGATGGCAAGATAACGATGTGAGGGAACACCACTGAGTGGTTCGTCCCAGTTGAAATAGTCCTTGTACTTGTCCCCATCAACCTCCTTGCCCTTCGCAACCCTGGATCGTATAGTGGCACTCTCTTCAAACAAACGCCGCACCCTAGTTCTGCAAACCTTGTTTTCGTTAACCCACTCGGCAATAATATCCCTTGCCCCTGACAAAGATTCCTCAACAGTGTGCACATCTTTTTCCGGATTGATATAAATACTGCTCTCCTTACCAAGATCGACAAGACCCTGCTCCATCAGCAACTTTGCAAGCGTCAGCAATCCGCGGCTCCTGGCTATGTCCGCTCTCGTCCGTCTCTTTGGCCTGTAAGGAAGATAGAGATCCTCAAGCTCGCTCATGCTGCTGCTGGCATCTATGGCATCGAGTAATCCATCTGTCATCTTACCCTGTTCCTCGATTGAACGAATCACCACCACCTTGCGCTTGTCAAGCTCATCAAGCCGTTCTGCCAGATCCCTAACAGCGATGATCTGCTCCTCATCCATTGACCCAGTCATCTCCTTACGATAACGGGCAATAAACGGAACCGTGCCCCCATCGGCAAAAAGCTTAAGAACACTTGCAACATGCTGCTCCTTCAATCCTAACCTGATAGATATTATTCCGCTGTATTCTTCTCTCATTGTGAAGTTCTCTTTTCCGATAACAAAAATATAATAAAGCCACAACCTGATTGAGTTGAATTTTTCTCGGATCTGATGAACACTTTTGTTATTGATTTGTTAACTGATTTAAAGAACAAAAGTTCAAATAAAGAATATTTATTAACAACTTAAACAACAATTAATTATGGAACCAACACAAGAGAATGGTTATTCTCCTATGCCACGTATCGGCGAAAAAGCACCTGAATTTAAAGCGGTAACCACACAAGGCGACATCAATTTCCCTTCTGATTACACCGGAAGTTGGGTTATTCTGTTCAGCCATCCGGCAGATTTCACCCCTGTCTGCACTTCTGAGTTCATGACCTTTGCAGCAATGGAGGATCGTTTTGCAGAAGCAAACACCAAATTGGTAGGATTATCTGTTGATGGCCTTTACAGCCACATTGCATGGCTGCGTACCATCAAGGAGAAGATAGAATACAAGGGGATGAAAAATATTGAGGTTAAATTCCCCCTGATAGAGGATATCACCATGGAGGTATCGAAGAAGTATGGTATGATCCAGCCTGGAGAAAGCAACACCAAGGCTGTAAGGGCGGTATTCATCATTGACCCCAAAGGTATAATACGTACCATAATATATTACCCGCTGAGCATGGGGCGTAATTTCGCAGAGCTCTACAGGGCTGTTATTGCTCTGCAGGCTGCCGATGCCTTTTCGATTGCAACTCCGGCCGACTGGCAGCCCGGTGATGACGTGATTGTACCTACCGCCGGCAGTTGTGGTGTTGCCAAAGAGAGGATGGAGTTGAAAGATGAAATGCATTGTTACGACTGGTTCTTCTGCACAAAGAAACTCGACAAGGCTGAGGTTTTGAAGAGGGTTCTGAAGAAATAGCCATTAATAACTGCATATAATAAAAACGAAGAAGGGCACCTTTTAGGGTGCCCTTTGTCCATGCCCGTTGTTCAACCAAACCTTCAGCTATACATGGATATATATCGGGTTAGCTCTCTCTTGCTGCTGTCGAAACTGAACGCGCGGTGTACTATGAAGTAGGATGATTTATCCATTGTTCTGCTGTAGGCAAATTTGGCGAATTCCAGTTTTGTTGATTCAAAGCTGAACCTTAGCATTATCATATATACCTGCTCAGCAGTAAGAACTCTTGATGCAACGGCTTCTCTTGCAATCAGAAGTCTGGTCTGTTCGAAGGAGGCCTCACTCAGGGTGATGAGCAGCCTGTTGAACTCCGGTACGGAAAACATTGCACTGCTGCTGTAATCCGGGCTATAGCCACTTGTGCCATGGCTGTTGTAACCACTGTTGCCACGACTGCTGTATCCGCTTTTGCCATGACTATTGTAACCGCTGTTGCCATGACTGTTGTAACCACTTTTACCTTTGCCGGGGGTTGAAGGCTTCACGGGCACTCTGCCGGTGATGACCAGGCGTCCGTCAGCAGTCAGTTGGCCGGTAACCCGCTCTCTCTTGCCAAGGGTAACCGCACCGCGGTATACCAGCATAGCGTTCCTGGTATAGAATCCCCTTGAGTCCCTGCTATAGCGGTACACCTCCAGTGAATGACGGCCTGGGGCAACATCGAAGAGCTCAAACCTGGAGCTTTCGGGATAGAAAACATCGCCACTGAACACCACATAGATGTGAGAACCTTCGAGGTTTGTGAGCATAAACCCACTTGTGGCCGAACTCTTTCCTGCAATCATCATCAGCCCGATTGCCAATAGGTAAACTTTTGCTTTCATGATTCTATCCTCCATATTAGGGTTTGTTGCCCACACACAAACCAAAGGCATGCCAGCAGACGGCCAAAACGGGAAAGGTTGTAAAAAGAATGTAAATGAATGTAAAGGTGCACTTTTACCAGCCACTGGTAAGCACATCCACAATGTGAATTGTTTTCAGCGGCAGCTTCTGTCTGTTGATGATACCCTGCAGATGCAAAAGGCATGATGCCTCTGTGGATACTATGTACTCGGCACCTGTGGCCATGGCAAACTCCAGCTTCTGCTGACCCATTGCAACAGATATCGGCTCGTTTTTCACGGCAAAGGTACCGCCAAACCCGCAGCAGGTCTCACTCTCCTCCATCTCGATAATCTCAAGGCCGGCAACGTTTGACAGGAGGATACGGGGCTCCTCCTTTATGCCGTACTCACGCAAGGCGGCGCAGGCATCATGGTAAGTGACACGGTGAGGGAAAACAGCACCTACATCATTTATTTTAAGAACATTGACCAGGAAATCGCTTATCTCGTATATATGATTCTGAAGCTGTTTGTACTGAAGGTGAAGAGAGGAGTTGTAAAAAAAATCGGGGTAGTAGTTTTTCACCATGCCAATACACGAAGCAGACGGCCCCACCACCGGCCTGTTTACCGACAGCTCCTTCACCAGCTTCTCACCCAGCACCCTAGCCTCGTTCCAGTATCCGCTGTTGAATGCCATCTGGCCGCAACAAGTCTGCTCATGGTTGTAGATCACCGTGTGCCCCAGACGTTCCAACAACCGCATCAGGTTGTTAGCTGTCTGAGGATACAACTGATCAATAAAACAGGGAATAAATAACTCGATCTGCATGATGCCCTTTTATGGCATCAAATGTAAAGAAAAAATGAATTAAAAAAAGGAAAGCGAAATCAATACCTGATCTCTATTATCGAGGTGTCACCCGGCGGGACAGAATAGTAGATCTTTGTGTCACGCTCTATGCCGTTGCGGGTGAGAAAGCCTGATGCATAGTGGTCCAGTTGTGCCACCTTTGTGCCACCCCAAGTCCTGTAAATCCAAGGCATTATTGTATCAGCAGGCCCTATTAATATAGGATATATGAAAGGTGCATTACCAATTCCAGTAATATATTTGAAGGTGTCATCAGGAAGGTTCTTATCATTAATAAACCTTGGAATAGCCCATGAAATGGCAACCAACGGGTAATGTACCGTCTGTTTTGGCTTGTATTCAAGCCATGGATTTACCATATTCAAGTATCTTGATGTGTCGTGACTTCCAATATCGAGGCAGTATTCCCCCCCCTTTGTCAGCTCTGCAGTGAACATATACCAGCCATTGGAATCAACAACGGTTTTTAGCATAGTAATCATGGAAGTTGACCATGGTTTATGGTAGTACCTCTCCAACAGTACAACCGTTGGCCGGTTTTGCGGGTCGATGTATGCCGGGATGTTCAGATCCCTTACCTGAACCTGACCGATAATCTCACACATCATTGTGTCAGGATAATCCTCATCCTTGCGACACGAGAGGGCAACTACCATCAATGCAAGCAAAATTGTGAATATTGTTTTCATTGAAAGAAACTTTTGTTAAAAATAATATAAGGGGGCGGGCAATGCAATACCCGCCCCGGTTTTTTTTTTACTTTTTCGCGGATATCAGCAGTTTGTGCATGGAGGATTCCCCGTCGGCATACACTTTCAGCGTATATGCACCAAGATGGAGATCGGGAAGGTCAATGACAAATTCCTTTACACTTTCCAGGGGCTTACTTTCGAAGAGCACTCTGCCCGACATGTCGTAAAGCTCTGTATGGGTTATGGTGGCGTTCCGGCTGAGTTCAACCACAATCCGCCTGGTGGCAGGATTCGGAAATATATTTTCTACAAGAGGTGCAGATTGCTGAAGGTTATCCAGGTTTGTTTCTCCAAAAAACGGCATGAATGGGAGTATTCTGGCAATGCTGAGATAGAGGCTGCACGAATCGAGTTTGTTCCTGTATGCTATCCTGTCAATACTGTCACGCACCATCAGCTCTTCTGCCCTGCATACACAACCCCAGTATGCGGCATCATCACCGTATGTGGTTCCTTCAAACAACGACCCATCCTCAAGTAACTCCAGAGCATAGTCATAGTGCTCTGCCACTCTGAACATCTGAGCCATCATAAGTGCATATCGCGCCTCCTGCTCTTCTGCAAAAATATTTTGAGGGTCAACATTGTCGAAACTCTCCTGTATCCTCTCCATGATCATCGCTACATATTCATCCGGGTTCACCCCTTCGATACCTCTGTTTGGATCAATCTGTCCTCCGGCGATTGCATTACCGAGAGCTGTTGTCATAAGCTGCAACCCGTAATCCACCCCTTCCCTCTCGGCATCATTCATCAGAACCGGCAGATTATTAAGAAGATCAGCCAGAGCTGATATCGCAAGTGTGTCGTTACCGGGATAACCATCGCAACTCAGGTTCATTGCCGCCTGATAAAGGGCATCAGCAAAGAAATAATTGGTATACCTGCCGCCAGGAACAACAGAAGCTCCTGCTATGCCTGTAATAGGGGCAAGGAGATGCTCATTGATATTGGGAGTCTGAATGCAGTTGGTAAAGAAATGGTTTATATTGTTGGTGAAAATAATTGGGAGAGTCATGGTTGTGAGCATAACCGGATGCTCTATATAGATATTCACAGGTATTGCGTTATTGATAACAGGCATGTGGTTCCCCGATAGGTTAACAGGTATTAGGGTGTTCTGCTGAATGTTAAGGTACAGATTGGGCAGAAGCTCGCCTATTATATAGAAGTCATTCCCCGAGAATTTTTGATACCCGTTCATTATATCAAGTTCAAGTGCCTTGTTCAATGCGATTCCGATATAATTGTCTACGATGTGGTTGCGCGTTGACAAGCCAAATTTCAACCTTGCGTTTTTACCTGCCATTATCCCTGCATAGCTGTTGTATGCAATTCGTGAGCATGCAGCCTGAAGTAGTCCATCGGATATATGGACGCCATTGAGATTCTGTTCTATGACGGAATTGCTTAAAATAAGCGAAGCGTTTACCTGTCCTGAAAAACGGATCCCCGCTTGTCCGTTCATGCTGAAACCCGAGTTTTCAGTGACAGATTGACCTGCCATGTTTTCTGCCAGCCACCCTGTAAGAATATTATTGTTCAGGGTGCATCTGATTAGCCTAACCCTTTCATCTATTGTGTATAAGCCGTGGAAATTGCCTCTGAACACGCAATCTTCAATTGCAAGCGGGGTGCCACCAATTGCCAGGTTTGCCCGTACACCGTAATATCCGTGTGAGAAGATACAGTCGGTAACCGATACATCCGGCTGACCGTACAGAACCAAAGCTTCATAGAATGATGTGGTATCTACTGGCCTTACCCAAAGGTTATTGAGTTGGACAGGCCCTGTAAATGCCAGCGATCGCCCTTCGGCGATGGTTACCATTGCATCGGTGATAGTGACCGGCAGGTAACCGGGGAACCAGGTATCTGAGGCGATATCCAATTTCCTGTCGCACTTGCCACCCCCTTTTATGTCAATGGATGAGCCTGTTCCGGCAACGAAATAGAGCTGATGAGTTGCTGCTGTCATGGGGGTGTTGAAGCAGAGGTAACCCAGACCCGACACGGAGAGGTGAGTATTGTCTGTCAGCACCAGCCTCCCCTTCATCTCGAGCACGGAACCTGTGTTAACCAGCACTATTTCCGCCCCCGGATGGACAATAAAGGTAGCCCCTTCAGCAATGATCAGTCTGCTATCGTGATGCAGGGTGAGTTTTGATCCCGGAAAGAGCTCCAGGATGGAATTAGGGTTGAAATCAACAGTAGCTGTGTTATAGTTAAGGGGATCACCAAGCACCATTTCGCCCCCCTGCATCACCCTGACGTGTGACGGATCACAGGGGTTTCCATCGGTATCAAGGTGAAAGGAGCCATGCGGTTTCGGAAATAGCATACTACCCTGAAAACCAATCTCAGCCTGCCGGTTCACATGCAGAACTCCTCCCTGTACAATATCAAGGCTGTATAAAATCCTTTCATGAGGCTGATTAAAGTAATTAATATCATTGTTAGCAGTTGGTTTCCCATAATTGTAAGAGCTACTTAAAACACCAAAATACCTTTGGTTATTTGTGCCAAGTTCCCAATCGTGACTTATGTGTTGAAGCAGCCATTCCCTATTAAATTCAGTAATTTGAACATGCATTTGATTGTTAATCGTATCTGATTCCCCATTTCTAGCTGGTGCCCAATAAGCGTCAAATGGAACCCCGTTTAATTGACCGCTAACATAAGAGGTTTTCAAATTCTCATCCAGAGGCACATTTTTAACTCCGAGAGCGCTCACGGAAGGGACGAACGAGAATTTTTTCGAATAGACATTGATATATTCATTGGCAGCATCACCCAGTTTTTTAAGGGCGTCATTGAGTCCGCCGGGAGCGGTTGTGAGGTGTGGAATGCCTGTGGAAGAAATTTGCTGCAGGGTTCCCGGGACGAGAAGTTTTGCCAGAGCGTTGTTGCCTGTTTTCTTATTTTTTGCCATCAATCCGTCGAGATAGAAATAGGTTAAGGGTTCTCCCGGCCCGACAGCCAGGGCAAGGCCACCGTAAATATGATTCAGGGAAGTATGCCACATTATCTTGGTTATACTTGAATTGATATTATCAACAGAAGCTCCCCAATCGTTGCTTACATAAAAATACTGCATAGATTCAGCCATTACCATGCTATATGCAAAATGGTGATTGGTGATGATTGTTGGATAGTAGTTGTATAAATCAGGTGCGTTGAGTCCGGGGCCTTTCAATTGCCATTCGTACGGAACCCTCAGTTGTTTACCTGTTCCGATAAGCCTGTTACCGGAGTCTTCGAGCTTATGAAGCACGCCGTTTTCACTTCCGTTGATAAGGGCGATATTTCTGCAATACTTTGGATAACCAATACTATCGAGCATTGCATAAAAGCTCTTATGAAAAATCATGGCATCGGGGTCAACGTGCTGAATAAGCATTGCACGTGCTGCAGGGCTGTTAAGTACATTTTCAAACAATCCTGTCATTTTAGGATTTCTGAGGTCAACTTCAATCATTTCAAGATCCTCCAGCCATTTAATAATTCCAGATGAACCATTCCATGATTGAGTAACCATTGCAGCCTGTTTAACCAGATGCTGTAACCCAATAGGGATATTTGCTCCCAAATGAGGTGCATCGAATGATATGTAAAGACGTGTATTGTGGCAGCATCCATCGAGTTCCATTTTTCGAAGGGCGTACCGGGCCAGTATTCCCCCCATGCTGGCTGCTGCTACAACAAGTTTTTCCTGCGAACCGTTGATAAAAAGCTGATCATTGATCCATTGTATGGTTTTATAGACTGCAAGCATATTGCAGTCGAGCGAATCACGTGCATTTTTAAAATCGAGATAAACAAGGTCGTAACCGTTCTGAAGAAGTGTGTTGAAAAACAGCGGTAATTCTTCAAGTTCACCAAAGCCGATCTCAGGCATAACCTTGTTGACAACATTCTGAAAATTAATGTCTCCGTAAGGTTGAGTGGCTGTTTCAAATCCCTCGACAAACAGAACAGGTTTAATAAGTTTATTCTCCGCAGGACTTGAAAAGAGGATGCTTATCTTTCCCTCTGCAGCGGTTGAACCTGTAAGAGGCTGGCATAGGTATGGCAGTGAATCAGTTATTATTACGGTATCTGCGTTAATGGTGTTGACAACAAACTTCAGAGTATGCATCAGAAGCAGATCGTAGTTAATAAATGGTAGCTTAACCTTAATTTGTTTTGTCTGAATTTTAGGGCTCTGTAGAAAATTATAGGTGATCAACAGAGTTGTATCCCAGGGTACATTTCTGAAGCCACCACTGTCATCGAAATCAATACTTATCCCTACCAGGGTATCAATGTTGGAGACAAACAGAGATGACGGCACACAAAACCTTATTGTTATTGAAGTATCCTTCACAAAGATAAAATCCTTTGAAATTCTTGATCCGAAAAGAAGATGCTTGCTGAGAGAGATTGATAACAACGAGTCGGAATTGTTAATGTCGACAAAATATGTTGTGTCGGCAACAATTGTTGTGTCGTCCGTAATAAGGGTGTCGGGTAGCCAGAGTGTGTCGGGATATGCTCCAAACTGGCCGGTAAGTGTATCAAACCAGACTCTGCCACCGAGTAACGCATCTTCCGGCAACCGTTCAAATTCTATTGCCATAAGGCTCAGGAAAAGGTCGCTGTTTTCCATATTATGTTCCCATGCAGCCCTGTACTGGGTAGGGTTTATCAGCACAGAATCGTTGATCTGTGCCGCAAGCATATCCTGGTATAACTGCACAAAGGTTTCGGGCTTCATGGAGATCTGCCCGCCCTCGAAAAGATAAGGGGATGCTTTCCAATCAGGGTTCAGAACCATGGTGTTTGATAGGGTGTCGTAAACAAAACATCTGTGATACCACGGGCTTCTGTTGTGCAGTATCCCCGAAGGGGTAAGTGCAGGGTCAAGATTGCTGAAAGGATGGGCAAAACTGTTTGCTGTTGTCTGGGATATGCCGCTTCTTAATCCGAACACCCCGGAACAGGTTGCTACAACAACCATCATTAGCAGGAAATGCATATACGATTTTAACCGCTGCAACTTCTGCATCTTCCTCATCAGCAACCGCTGATCGTCATAAACCTCAAAACCCAGCAGATCATCCTCTATCGCTTCCAGGTCGGTCAATGGATGACTCCTGGCCACCCGGCAATGTCGTTTTTCTCTCTTCATCATTCACCTCCGCTTTTATATCCGGCCACACGGCAGGATTTGTTCAGCAGTATATTTGCCCGAAGATTGAAAAACGGAAAAAAAAAGCCGGCTTTTTTCAGCCGGCTAATATAATGCTTTGTAAATATGCTTGTTCTTATTTAGAAAAGAGTTTCTTCTCTTTTATAATGTGAACCTTACCATGTTTCTCGAGATCCTTAAGACTGAATTTTTTGGTATTACCCGCTATTATAATGGTAACCGGCGTATTTGCCAGGTATTGCTTCTGCAGGTCAAACAGGTCATAAGGAGTAAGTGCCGGAACATTTTCGAGGAGTATGGATGACGGATCCCTGTCGAAACCTTTGTGTTTCCAGGCAACATAAGACTGCGACAGGCTTCTGAAACCGGGTCTTGAGGTTGCCGCTGCAGAAACAATATACCTTTTAATCATGTTCATCCTTTCAGGTTTTTGTGGCATTGTCCTCATCAGGTCAACAAAAACATCAACGGCTTCGTTTGTTTTGTCGGCCTGGGTTCCCACATACCCGCTGAACCTTACCCGCTGGGAGTTTACAGGTGGCTGAACCAGTGATGCTCCTGCCGCATAGGCCATGGAACGGTACTCGCGGATTTCCTGAAGCACAATTCCCGAAAAACCGCCTCCGAAATAGGTGTTAAAAGCATTATAAAGTCCTATGTTGCCGGGATTAAAATCCATAAGGGTAGCATGAAAAAACACCTTGCTTTGCACTGCTTTTTTCTTTGGGGTCACATAAACTTCGTTCACCAGGAAAACTCCGGGCACCCTGTAAAAGGGGGCTGTGCTCTGTTTCATTTCAAGGGGGAGGGTATATGCCCGCACAAAGAGTTCAGTAATTTCATCTGCTGACCTTCTGCCGGCATAGTGAATATCAGGAGCGTAACCAACGGCTACCTTAAAGGCTGCAACCAGCGTGTCGGCTTTCAGCTTCTTTAACTGCTTCATGGTCAGCCTGTCGAGGTATGATGAGTTCTGCCCATAAAGAACATATTCATAGAGGGCATCAGCTAACATATCGGGCTCTTTGCGTTCCATCTTCCTTGATGCCTTCTCGCCTGAATAAAGTGTTTTCAATTTACTCTGTTCCAGATTCGGAGACTGAACAAGCTGGTTCAGGAGTATGAGAGCCTCTTCCAGATTTTCTTCAAGGCCGGTGAGGCTTATTGTGAGATAGCTGTCATCACTCCAGATATGATAAGTGCATCCAAGCATTGCCATCCTGAGCGAAAACTCATCATTGCTCATACCTGCTGCACCGCTGAGGTTCATCATCCCCGACACATATTTCAGCACCGGCATCCTGCCCTCTCCGATACCATATCTTACATTCAATGTAAATATGTCGTTTTTGGGATTATCAACCTTATAGATATTAACCCCTTTATCAGTTAACAATTTCTGAATATCGGAGTCGAAATCAACGAACCTGAATTCCGGCTCTCTTTCCGGCAACTCATTGATCATCCGGTAATAGTCCGATTCTTCATCCTGCTTTTTCACCACAGGTTCATAACCGGGCTTTTCTATCTTCTCTTTTTTGGGAACCCCCATTTTTGAATGAAACGCCAGGAAGTTGTCGCCAAAGTATTGATTAGCTGCCCTTATCACATCTTCTCTTGAAACATCCCTTACCCTTTGTGGCCAGTTCCATACCTCAGCAGGGTTGGTTCCGCTGGCAAATGCATCAAGGAAAGCATAGGCCAGGTTTGTTGATGATTCGAGGGCCATAACCTTGTCTCTGTAGAGGTTAAGCTTCACAGATTCAAAAAGTGTATCACTGAAATTCCCTTTTCTTAGCCGGTCGATCTGATCCAGAATCAGCTGTTCTGCCTGGCTCAGGGATTGCCCTGCCACCTTTGGGACGAAGATTATCATACCCGTTCCGTAATCTCCGTAATGGACATTCTGTGCGGCTGCACCAAGCAGTTTGTTTTCCAGGGTAAGCTTATCGAACAAACCTGTCTGATTTGAGTTATTGAGCATTCCGGAGACCACCTCAAACAAGAGTTTATCGGGATGTCCGTTGGGGGGGATCCTGTAACCCAGCAATCCGATTTTTATTGGTGAAAGTTTCTTTTCAACATACTCCCTTCCGTTGAAAGGGTTCTCAACCCAGGTCACCTTTTCCGGCACCGGGCCCGTCTGGAGTGCTCCAAACGACTGCTGTATCAATGGAAGGATTTCACTGATATCAAAATCACCCGTCATGATCAGGGCCATATTGTTTGCAACATACCACTGCTCGTAAAACTGCTTCATTTTTGTTAGCGATGGGTTCTTGAGATGATCAATTGTGCCAACAAGCGGCTGTTGCCCGTATGGATGCACTTTGTAAAAACTTTTGTTGAATTCCTCAAAAAGGCCAAAGGCGAACATGTCGGAATACATGTTCTTCTCTTCGTAAACAACCTCAAGTTCAGCCTGGAAAGATCTGAAGACAGGAAACATAAACCTGTGACTATAAATTTCGAGCCATCTTTCGATCTGATTACGGGGAAATATGTTGTAATATACCGTATGATCGGGTCCTGTTCCGGCATTGATGCCGGTAGAACCAATCTCCTTAAGTATCTTGTCAAGCTCGTTGGGTATTGCATATTCATTTGCCTGCAGCGACTCTTCGTTGATAAGTTGCTGTATCCTTTTGCGCTCAGCAGGGTCTTTTGTCATCCCAAGGCTGTCATAAAGGGTGAATATCCTGTCTATATGCTTCGACTCGTTTACCCAGTTTGTAGTACCCAGCTTGGTAGTGCCCTTAAAAAGCATGTGCTCCATGTAATGGGCAAGACCGGTGGCATCGGGCGGGTCGTTTTTTCCCCCTGCAAGTGCTACTACCATACCGGTTACATGTGGCTGTGTGTTGTCGGAATAAAGAATCACCGTGAGTCCGTTCGGAAGCCTGTAAACAAGCGGAGAACTGTTGTCGGCAGTAATGGTTATAAGGTTACCTGTTTCATCATACTGAGCATTGTTAACAAGAGGTGAAACAAGAAGGGAAGTAAATAAAACGAAAGAAATTACCTTGTTTATCATATCATATTGTATTATTGATGATTACGCTTACAAATCTTCGTCACCTGTATCTGCATTAATAAGAACAGCAAAATTAGATAAAAGTTACAGACAGGCAATCAGAGAAGGCCAATTTTTAAGGAACCGGAACTCTTCCTGTGATTATCTCCCCTTAACAGGTTAATATACTTATTGAAAAAGTATTACATTTGCGCTATACTGAAACCACCCAAAATGCACAGGACAGCAGTCTTTCCCGGATCTTTTGACCCGATCACCAAAGGACATGAAAATGTGATAATCAGGGCAATACCTCTATTCGACAGAATAATTATCGGCATTGGTATAAACAGTGAAAAAAAGTCGATGTTTTCTTTATCCCAGCGAAAAAAGTGGATCGAAGATACCTTCACGGATTATTCCACAGTGTCAGTTGAGGTTTACGAAGGGCTTACCGTGGATTTCTGCAGGAAAGTGGGAGCTACATTTATTCTGAGGGGGCTCAGAACTTCTGCAGATTTTGAGTTTGAAAGGAGCATAGGCCAGATGAACAGAGCTTTGCAACCTGACACCGAGACCATTTTCATGCTTACATCTCCGGAATTCAATGCACTTAACTCTTCAATTGTAAGAGAAATCCTGAAAAATGGCGGAAACCCCGATCTTTTCATTCCCGAACGTTTAAAAGGGTGCGTGCGACAAGGCAAGGAATCACCGGAAAATAACCTGAAGACATAAAACGTTAATTTACCGTGATCAACAGGCTGTTTTCAATATCATTGCTACTGACACTTTCACTGTCGCTCAATGCCGGAGCATATACAACCATTAAAGGCAACATAGGAAATGCATCAGGATATCAGATCAGGCTACTTACCTGGTCTGACCAGCTAACCTTTGTCGAGAAGAAACTGGCTGCTGCCGATATTGATAGCAAGGGAAATTTTAATCTGATAACAGAATTGCAGGCAACAACACATGCATTCTTCGCCATTGGAAACATAAGAGCAGATATCATACTTGAACCTGGGAATGTTTATGAGATACAATTTGACGACTACCCCCCTGTGAGTTATCTCGAAACGCGAAATCTGATTCTTCAAAAAGAATCAATAGGATACAAAATATTAAATCGTACAGATGAAGATATAAATATTGTTGTTGCTGATGCCCTGACAATGTACAACAAATTCATTTCGAAACATTATATGGATCTTTATCTGAAACGATATGATGTTGTTAATGAATTTATTGACACTTTCTTTCTGAAATTTGGGGAATATACACATCCATGGGTAAGGCAGATGGTCGATTACCGGATAGCCATGCTGAAACTTTCAGGATATAAAATATCAATAGAACAGGCGCATGAACTTTGGCTGAAAGGTGTTGATTTTGAGTACCAACATCCGGATTTCATGGATTTCTTCAATCAGCTCTTCAGCAATTATCTTACAACCAGGCTTAAGCATTATACATACCAGGATCTCAAGAGCATAATCAACAACCAGGGAACATATCATACCCTTTCGGAACTGATGGGACGGGATACACTTTTACGCAATGAGCTTCTTCGTGAGATAGTTATGATAAAGAGCCTGGGGGAGATGGTTCACAACAAGGATTTTGATGAGAATAATGTTCTCAGGATCCTGCAGCATATTGCCTATACCAGTAAATTCAGAGAGCACCGCATAATTGCTTCTAACCTGGTTTATCTTAACACACGTTTCAACCGGGGAATGATAGCACCCGATTTTAAACTCCCAGATAAAAGTGGTAACTATATTACGCCGGGACAATACCGCGGAAAATACCTTTACATTGTGTTTTTTGCAAGCAATTGTATTCCCTGCCTGTCTGAACTGCAGTTGCTAAGATCTGTGTACCCTGATATTTCAGACAATATTGCAGTAATCGCCATCGGGCTCGACCCTGATACTGTTAAACTCTGGCGTTTCACCGACCAGCAGAAATTTCCCTGGCCAGTGGTGCATTTCAGTAACGATTTTGAGCTGACGGACCGTTACAATATCCGGAACTATCCTTTATTTATTCTTATTGCTCCCGATGGATCTTTTGAATCTTACGGTGCGCGTCAGCCATCAGAACAGTTTAAAACCTGGTTCGAGGAGGCAGTTCTGAGAAAAAAATAAGGATAGTGCAGAAATCAAAACATTAAAACTTCCAGTTGAATCCAATACTTGGCAGTATTGGAAGCTGATCGACCCTCTCATAGCGGATCCTGTCGAAGTAGAATACATTGTTTCTGTTGTATATATTGGTAACGGAAACAGAAACATCCAGGATATTCCGTTTCGAAAATACAAATCCACGTTTCAGAGTAATATCCAGACGGTGATAGTCGGGGAGGCGTTTGCTGTTAAGCTCGCCATAAAAATAACCCAGTTCACCATTCTGATGAATGTAGTCGGTGTTGATACCTTCCTGGAATGAGAGTGCTTCAAAGAATCCTGCTGTTGGTGTGAACGGGAAACCCGATCCATAGTTCCACCTTACAGTTATTTCATACTGCAATGTTTTTCCGAAACTGTAACCACCCATCAGGTTTACATTATGCCTGCGGTCGTAATGTGGTGTATATGAGAACATGAATCCATTTAGATCCTCCTCTCGTGTTATAAAGCCAAGGGAATACACAGCCCAGATATTAATGTTCACCAAATCGTATCTGAATGCGAAGTCGATGCCCTTTGATTGCCCCTTTTCAACTATAAAGTCTTTTTTTAGGAAGTCTGGTTTGTTCAGATAATCAAGTATCTCTTCATCGTAAATTTTATTCCTGTTGAGATTTGTCATCTGGGTAAAATCATTAATGTATGCTTCAATATTAATTGATGCATGTTTGGTGATATCTATTTCGGCACCTACAATTAGATGCCGTGCTTTTTGCAGGTGTGATGTAACAGGTTTCCCATTGAATGTATCCTGAAGGTTATCAGTTCCTGAAAGGAAACCATAAAAAAGATTAACCACATCGCGATCTGAATTTGCAGCAAGAAGGTTTTGGGAATACAACCCTGTTGCTGCTTTAAACCTAAGGTAATCTGTTGCTTTGTATTTAATTGCGAGTCTGGGTTCAGGAGAAAATTCAGAGAGTGATGCATAGTAGTGCCCGCGTAATCCAGGTTCAATAATGAAATTGCCTATGGTAAGTTTATATTTCCAGTATACGGCAATTTCAGTGGTATACTCGGTAAGGTCAATAACCCTGTTGGCCGCATTTGTGATTTCGAACATGGTCTTGAATCCCAACAGCTCAATGCCATACTGATTCCTGTTTTTTCCGGTAATGTGGCTAAAGTTGAGCCCGAAGTTGAAACCATCAACCTCACTCGATTTGGGAAGTGATGACTGGTCCTGTATGGTTGTTGTATAGGATGAATAAGCAAAATTCCCTTCAATAAGCATAGGTGACTCTGCAGGAATAAGAATAAAGTTACTTCCCATTCCCCATGTGTCCCAGTTGTATTTCGACAATACCTGATAATTAACATGATCGGAAAACCTGAATCCAAAAAAGTTAATCTTGCTACCGTTATCTGCCAGGAGGCTAAGCTTACCGTAAACGTCAAGGTAATTGAAAGGCAACCCCTGTTCATCCACATATTCGTACAAAACCTTCGAAGATTGCTCCAGATAAGAGTTCTTGAAAGACACAAGGTATGAGGCTTTTGCGATTTGTTTCTCTTTCGGTTTCAGTGGCCCTTCAAGCAGGATCTTGCTTCCAAAGGTGCTTCCGCTGATTATTCCTGAATGGTATTTCTTATTACCATCACGTGTTTTTATATCCATCACCGAAGATATCCTCCCCCCGAGATCCGCACCGAATCCTCCGGTATAAATATCGGCAGAACTTATGATATCTGTATCAAAAACGCTGAACAGACCAATTGTATGAAACGGGTTGTAAACTATCATGCCGTCAAGCAATACCTTGTTATGAATGGGTGCTCCACCGCGTATATATAGTTTTCCACCCTGGTCACCGGTTGAAACAACACCTGGTAGCACCTGGAGATACTGCGCCAGATCGGCCTGCCCACCCACCGATGGTATTCTTTCGATCTGCCTGGGCGTCACCTTGATAGTAGATGTCTGTGTCTCAGTAAGTTCACTTTGCCGCTCTGCATTTACAGTGAACCTTTTAAGCTCCTGATAACGTTCTGAAAGATGCACCTTGAGAGAAGTTATCTCACTTGATTTGATGCTGACAGGTTCCGTGATGGTGTCAAAACCCACAAAGGTTACAACCACTCTGTAATCACCTGGTTGAAGTCCACTTATTATAAAATAACCGTTAACATCACTCATTGTTCCGGTTGGTGTCCCTTCGATCATAATACGTGCGTAGATCATCGGTTCACCAGTACCCTTATTGAACACAAAACCCCTGAGATCACCACCACGCTGAGCAGACAAATGCTGCACCATCATCAGTATTATCGTCAGCCATGTAAACCGCCTTATCACTCCAGCCATTGTATCTGTTTTCTTTTATTCAGCAAAAAAGTGCGTAAAGTTAAATAAAATCATTCAGTGGTATACCAATTTTGTTATGCTCCGGAAGGTAACGGTTAATTCCATCAGGTTTCCGGTCAGTGAAGTATTTTGAAAAGCAACTCTTTCAGAAGTTCTGAATGATCAGTGCTTGTGTTTTCAAACCCTTTTGACTTCATATCATAAATTCTGATATACTCAATGATCCTCATAAGCTTCTGCGGAGAATAATTCCTGGCTGCCTGTCGGTATTCTTCCAGAAAATATAATGAAATACCTGCCTTTTCGGCCATCAGGTTACGGTTTGTTGTGCCTGCGAAGTGCAGCTTCAGCAATCTTGAGAAATATCCGTAAAACATAGCTATTAACATAGGCATCGGGTGTTCCTTCGGATTATTGCCGAAATAAAGAGCTATCCTGTTCGCCTTCACAATATCCCTGGATCCGATAGCTTTCTGCAACTCAAAAAAGTTATAATCTTTACTTATACCAATGTTTTCCTCTATCAGTTCAGCAGTAACCTGTAAACCGGGCGAAAGAGAAATAAAGACCTTGCCAAGTTCATTAATTATTCTGCTCAGGTCATTGCCCAGGTGCTCAGCTATCATTACAGCATTTTTCTCACTTATCAGGTACCCGCTATTTCTCACATAAGAGGTTATCCAAAGCGGTACTGCGGAATCTTTGAGCTTCTCTGATTCAAAGACAACGCCGGATTTCTGAGCCGCCTTATAAAAAGCTTTCCGCTTGTCGGGTTTTTTGTATTTATAGCACAACACCAATATTGTACTCTTCAGTGGGTTGTCCAGATAGGATTGAAGTTCATCCAAATTTTTTATCAACTGGGCTTCCCTGACGATAACAACCATATGCGAGGCCATCATCGGGTACCTCTTCACAATCCCGAGAAGCTGCTTTACGTCGATATCTGAACCGTAAACAACAGTCTGGTTGAACTCTTTCTCGGTCTCCTGAAGCACCTCCTCCTCAATTGTATCTGATATCAGGTCGATATAATATGGCTCCTCACCAAACAGCAGATAAACCGGGTGGAACATCCTGTTTCTTATCTGCTGTATTATTTTCTGATATACCATGCCTTAAAAATGATCATACATACTATTTTTGCAATAAGGTAAAAAACCATTCGTTGTAACCTGATAATCCACCAATGAGGCAGGATAGTTTTAAATAAATATAATGCAAGATCTGAGTTTTCCAAACTACCCGTTTACCTTAAAGCACGACAAAGGTAAAACCTTTATACTTGATCCGGTAAGAAAAAAGTATGTGATGCTAACTCCCGAAGAATGGGTCAGGCAACATGTAATAATTCATCTGAATAGAGCCCTGAACTATCCTTTTTCACATATGTGCATAGAAAAAAGCCTGTGTATAAACAATCTTTCGAAACGGGCAGATATACTCATTTACAACAGTAAAATGTTGCCTGCTCTTTTAATTGAATGCAAAGCTCCAGATATCCCCCTGACAAATGCCGTATTTGAACAGGTTGCAAGATACAATCTGGCATTTAAAGTGCCGTGGCTACTCATTACGAATGGAATCACCCATTATGCTGCCCTTATAGACCACAATAATCAAAGCATTTCACATATAGATTATATTCCTGAATACAAACAACTTTCATAAAGATATATCAATGCCACGTGTCAAATCGAATAGCTAACAAAAAATCGTTGACAAATATTCCACCCTTTACAAAAATCAATTATTGAACTGTTTAATACACAATGAAAAATTAACCTGACTGCTGATAATTTTTATATTTTTGCAGCAGTTTTAATTATTGAAGACAACAAAACATCCTAACAACTTAACAATCATGGATAATTTAAAGCTTTTACTGTTTCGGATTGTTTTCCCTTTAGCATTGCTGATCATTGGACTGGCAGTGATCTTTTTTGGTATTTTAAAAGAGCAGAGTATATTTTTCATCCTTGGCGGGGTTGGTTTATTAATTGTTGGAGCGTTAACGCTACTTATTATGATAAACTATGAGGCTCTTCCTGCGAAACTATACAGCATTGCAATGGTGCTCTTTATTCCAGCCATTCTGGTAATGTTCTGGTTCGGGTTCAATTCCATCAACGATCCGATAAAATTCGAGACTGAATACAGTCGAAGAGCAGAGGTTGTTAAAGAGCGGCTCATACATATCCGGGATGCCCAGGAAGCTTTTAAAAGTGTTAATAAAAGGTATACCAGCGACTTCGATACCCTTATCGATTTTATCAATAATGGCAAACTGTTACTGCTTAAAAAAATCAACAATACTCCTACACTGCTAAGGGATTCGCTTTCGGAGCGTGAGTTGATAAAACGTGGATACATCATAATTGATACAGGTTATATAAATGTTAAGGATTCTGTTTTCAAGAATTTAATCGACTTTAAGCCTGAAAATCTACCTTATGTTCCATTCTCAAATCCAAGGGAGAAATTCACCATGCAAGCCGATGTCATAGACCGTGGAAATGTTATAGTTCCCGTTTTTGAAGTTGTTGCAGACAAGAATATCTATTTGCAGGGTTTGAAAAAACAATACATCGATCAGGAGAAAGTAATCTCTCTTCAGGTTGGTTCACTCAGTGAGCCTATCAAGGATGGAAACTGGGAATAGAACCCAATTACAAATGAATCTTTCAGATTTTAGCGGAAAACTGTTTCTTGATCCCTGTTTTAAAGTTGCGGATCCTGCTATCCATCATACAATTATTCGGCTCGATCACAACGGATTAACATTAGTTGTGGCTGACAAAAAAAACAAGAGGATTGTTTTTGCAGCATTAACCAGATATGAGACAGAGAGCAACAAGGAACCAGAAATTATATCGCAAAGTGACTTACATCTATTATCGACAATATTAACGGCTGGTACTCCGGGAAGTATTCTGTTTTCCGGAACTAGAGCGATCCTGTTTCCCGGAGTGGTAAATGATACCAGTGAAGCCACAGGAGCATTCGGCCTGTGCTTTGACCCACTAAAGGATGAAACTGTTATGCTTTCACCGGTTGAAAAAATAGGTGCCACACTGCTGTTTGGGTTGAACAAACCTACATTTGATCTTGCGAAGAAACTTCCAAACAACTACAAAATGATTCACCTAGGTTCAGTTATGATTGAAAACGATCATCAGAGACTGAACAAAAACAGCAATGCATTATGTTCTGTATATCTGGAAAATCATGATTTCTTCGTCCATGTTATCAAGCAGAAGAAAACATCCTATTTTAACAGCTTCGGTTATAAATCGCCCGAGGAATTTGTTTACTATCTGGTCGCAATAGCTAACACCCTTGAAATTCCATTATCGGAGTTGCCTGTATTTATTGCAGGCCATGTAGATGCTGACGATGCTACCATTACAGGTTTGATGGCCTTCTGTCCCAATGTTTCTATTTCCAAATCAGTAAACATCAATTGCGATATTATTCCGGAAGCCGATCAGCACAAATTTCTTGAACTAACGACAATTATCAGTTGAGAATAATTGGTGGTTTGTATGGAAGCAGGCGGATAACCCCTCCAATATCTTTACCGGTACGCCCGACAACCGATATGGCCAGGGAGGCATTGTTTAATCTGTTAAGAACCAGAGCTGATCTGGAATCATCCGCAGTTATAGACCTTTTCAGCGGAACCGGTTTTGTTTCCTATGAGTTTTGCAGTCGAGGTGCATTGCGGGTTACTGCCATTGAAAAGAATGGTGCCTGTGTGAGATTTATCAGGGATACGATTAAAACCCTTGGGCTTAATAACATTATGGTCATTCATGATGATGTTTTCCGGTTTCTGAAACAAACCGGCGACAAAGCAGATATAATTTTTGCAGACCCGCCTTACGACATGCCTTGTATGGTGGAGCTACCTGACATTATTTTATCTTCAGCAGTACCTTCAGGTGATGGCATCATAATCATTGAACACGGACCGGGTGTTGACTTTTCCGGCCACAAATGTTTTTCTGAAGTCAGGAATTACGGAAAGGTGCATTTTACTTTTTTCAAGTCATAATCAGCACCCAGACAAGCCATGCAGGTGCAGTGGCAATAAGCGCATCGAAACGATCGAAGAAACCACCATGGCCGGGCATTCCCCTCCCGGAATCCTTCACTTCAGCCAGGCGCTTTAGCTTCGATTCTGCCAGATCTCCAAGGTTAGAGAACAGAACTATCACAACTGATCCTCCCAACCAGAAGATTAGTGGTGTACCGGTAATTAATATCTGATTTATCAGTATTGAGAATATAAAGGTAAACACCACCCCCCCTATTGCACCTTCTATTGTTTTTGCCGGTGATATAGAAGGAACAAGTTTTCGCTTTCCTATTGCCAATCCGGTGAGATAGGCAAAAGTATCATGAGCCCATACCAGGATAAACATCGAAAGGGTGAGCATTACTCCGTCAGCACCTGCCATTCTGCCATCTGAAAGGACAGGTAGAAATGCCATTACCAGGAATGGGATTATAATCCACACAATTGATGTGGTGATCATCAGCAAATAAATCTGCGACTCCGACATGCCGGAGCCTGAAGATATTGTGCGAAAAAGCCTGATGTATTCAATGATAACAAGAACTGCATACAGAGCAACAATCCAATGATATACTGAAGTTTTAAAGATCAAAGGAATGATCAGAGAGGCGACAAAAACGGCGCCGCTCAACGTGCGTATAATAATGCTCCTCAAAGGTTATTTATTAGGAGGGTTCCGGGAAATTATTATCGTCGATCATAAACACGATCAATTCTTTTGGGCCATGGGCACCCATAACCAGGGTTTTTTCAATATCGGCTGTTCTGCTGGGTCCTGTTACGAAGGTAAGCATTGAGGGTATTTTCTCTCCATACCTGGCAGTTATCAGTTGAAATGCATCTTTAATATCGGGAACGACCTGTGAGGCATAAGCCAATACCATGTGTACTTCGGGATAAATAAACATACGTCTTCCGTCGCACACGGCAGATGATACCAGAACACTTCCCAGACGAGCAATCAGCGCTTCACATACAGTAATGCCAATCTGCATTGCCTGAATCTCTCCGGGCTGACTCGCAACCTTTATTGAAGCAAGCCCGAGAAGCTCTGAGAGTGAGGCATTTGGTGTGTAGATCTGATTCCATTGCCGTTGTTGCATTAGTCCAAGCAGCTTGATAAGCATATCCCTTTCATCTTCACAGTAAATAAAACTACCCCCAACAGCGGTCAGAGCTTCAGCAAATGCCACTTCGCTGACACTGTCGACAGGAGCATAGATGTCCTCATCAGGGTTAACATAGAAATACGGGTTTTCACCCTTATCCATCAGTGCGGTTCTGATGCTCTTCAGCATCTTCTCCTTTGCTGTTGTCTGTTTCATGTTCTTTCTGGTATTGGCTTTTACCAAATATCCGTTCCAGGTCTTCGCTGAAAATAACCTCTTTATCAAGCAGCACTTCTGCCAGACTTTCAAGCTTTTCCTTGTTCAGGGTCAAAATTTCTCTTGCCCTTCCGTATGCAGATTCAACAAGGTCTTTTACTTCCCTGTCGATTACTTCAGCGGTTTTTTCGCTGTATGGTTTCGAGAAGCTGTATTCCTGCTGGCCTGTACTGTCGTAATACGACAGGTTTCCTATTTCCTTGTTCAATCCGAAATAGGCAACCATTGCATAGGCCTGTTTTGTAACTTTTTCAAGGTCATTAAGGGCACCTGTTGAAACTTTTCCGAAGATAACCTCTTCGGCAGCACGGCCTCCAAGGGCAGCAGTAATTTCATCATACATCTGTTCCGAAGTTGTTATCTGTCGCTCTTCGGGCAGGTACCATGCTGCACCGAGGGCTTTCCCCCTGGGGATTATAGTAACCTTAACAAGTGGATGAGCATATTCTACGAGCCAGCTTACGGCAGCATGGCCTGCTTCGTGGAAAGCAATAACCCGTTTTTCTGCAACCGAGATTATCTTGTTTCGTTTCTCGAGCCCTCCAATTATTCTGTCTATGGCATCAAGGAAATCCTGCTTTTCGATCTTGTCTTTTCCGCGGCGGGCGGCAATCAATGCCGATTCATTACAGACATTAGCGATGTCGGCGCCTGAAAATCCAGGTGTTTGTTTAGCCAGGAAATCAACAGACACTTCTGAATGCACCTTAAGCGGCTTCATGTGCACCAGAAAAATCGCATTCCGTTCGTTCAGATCAGGAAGTTCAACATGTATCTGTCTATCGAACCTGCCTGCCCTGAGTAATGCCCTGTCGAGAATATCGGCCCTGTTTGTGGCTGCAAGTATGATAACCCCTGAATTAGTAGAAAAACCATCCATCTCTGTCAACAGCTGATTGAGGGTGTTCTCTCTTTCGTCGTTGGCGCCGGTAATTGCGTTTTTACCACGTGCGCGCCCAATAGCGTCAATCTCATCAATAAAGATAATGCAGGGTGATTTTTCTTTAGCCTGACGGAAAAGGTCGCGCACACGTGAAGCTCCGACCCCGACAAACATTTCTACAAAATCGGAACCCGAGATAGAAAAGAAAGGCACCTGTGCTTCACCTGCCACAGCTTTCGCCAAAAGAGTTTTCCCTGTTCCAGGAGGCCCAACCAACAATGCTCCCTTTGGAATTTTGCCTCCAAGATTCGTGTATTTTCGTGGATTCTTAAGGAAATCAACTATCTCCATAATTTCAACCTTAGCCTCTTCAAGCCCTGCGACATCATTGAAATTTACCTTAACCATTGTGTCACGGTCGAAAAGCTGAGCTTTAGATTTGCCAATGTTGAATATCTGCCCTCCTCCAGGCCCACCCCTACCCATCATCCGCATCAGAATTATCCATACTGCTACTATCAGTATCAGAGGGATAAGCCAACTCAACTCCTTACCCCATTCCCTGCGCTCTTCTACCATTACAGGAACGTTCACCTCAGCCCTGATACGCTCCACCTCTTTCAGATAATGTGCACTGGAAGCTGTCGAATCCCCGGCAACAAGAGAATCCCAAAGGCCTATTGTATCCTGAGTTATTAGTTTTGCCTGAAGCTCCTCAAACCTTCTGTCGAACTGTTCAGGTGAAACTATCGGTAATTTATAATGGGGCCCGGGATTGGGCGCATCATTAAATCCCTGTACATTTACACCATTCTTTACAGAATGAACTGAGTCATCAAGATGCTCCTTTCTGATAAAAACCTCAACCGACTTATTGTTAACCAGAACAACCTTTTCGATATGATGCTTGAGAAGCATCTCACGCTCAAATTCAAGCCATGTAATCTCTTTCAGTCCACCACCCCACCGCACCGATGTCACAGCAAGCAGAGCCAACACCATCAGACCGTATATCCAATATATCCTGTTGTTCTTTTTCCCAGGTGCTCCACCACCCGGAAGGCCGGATGGCTTCCTTTCACGCCCCTCCCTTTTTTGCTCTTCTCTTTCTGCCATTTTTGCTATCTGTTACCTTTCAAATGTAATCATGTCTGCATCTGCCCACAATGCTTCAAGTTTATAAAAACCCCGTACAGGTGCAAGAAAAATGTGAGCGACGACATCAAAATAATCAAGCAGAACCCACTCTCCCACCTGTTTGCCTTCTACACTTCGGGGTTTAACACCTGCCTTCTCCTTCATTAACCTTTCAACAGATTCAGATATTGCTTCAACCTGTGTAGAAGAGCTTCCATGACATATAACAAAAAAATCGACCACTCGGTTCGGTATCTTACTCATATCAAGTTGCACAACTTCAATTGCCTTCTTTTCCTGCATCCCCTCCACTATAATTTCCGCCAGTTCATAAGAGGTCAATTCTCTTCCGTCCATATTTCTGCTTTGGGTTATTACCTGTTACTTTTATATCTACTGCAAAATTAACAAAATTAAGTCTCAAGAAGATGTACCTTTAAAAATCGTGTGTTTTTAGTTCTGTAATCAACAGGTGCGTATTTGCATCAATAGCAATCCGAGGTGAAATACTCCGAAATATTTTTTTGAAAATCTTACCGTCTATCGTCTTTTTATTAACAAAATCAATAAATTTGTGAAACAATAAGGTAATTTTTACAAATGGTACTTGGGTCAATTTTAGAAGAGCATCTTCACTCTAAAGAGTGTAATTCTACCAATGATGAAATATGGAAGCTGTTCGATTCTGCAGAGGATAAAAGCTTGGTAACAGGGTTGTATTACACAACCGATTTTCAGATTGCCGGAAGAGGTCAGGGACAAAATACCTGGCACAGCAGTCCGGGCAGCAACATCCTGATGAGCCTGCTGGCACAGCCACCATCTCTAAAACCAATATTTCAGTTTGATATTCTGAGGTTTATATCACTTGCACTCCTCACTTTTTTGCAAAAAATCATACCTTCCCACTATAAGATCACCATAAAATGGCCAAACGATATTCTTATTGATGGGCAGAAGATTTCAGGCATGCTGATTGAACACAGGATAATGGGCAACAGCATTATTGCATCAGTAGTTGGTATCGGGCTTAATGTTAATGAGTTTTCTTTTCCTGAAAGCATTGGCAAAGCTACCTCTCTCAGAATCCTGTTTTCAACCCCTGTTGAAAAGAGAGAAATATTATCCAAGCTGGTTAATCACATAAGGAGATTAAACAAGGAAATGGCTAAAAACGGCCTGAATTCGTTAAGTGAAGCTTACGACAGGGTTTTGTACGGGTTGGGTGAGAAAATGCTTTTCAAAGCATCCGGAGAGACTTTTAACGGGATCATTCTGGGTACTGACCGCAGCGGGCTTTTAAGAATACAGGTAAATAGCCGCGAAAGGTATTTTGGGTTCAAGGAGATTAGCTATATTACATAAAATAATGCTTATTCTGAAACCAGTTTCCGGTTAATTGTATCGACAAGATGTTGCAGAGGCCTTGAAGCAAGCATTGCAAGCATTGGGTTAAGGTCGGCTTTCAGCAAAGTACAACAAATTATCCCCTGATCAACCCCTTCTGTAAGCTCAACTGATAGCTCAATAGGAAAGGGTGGATTGACAGCTTCAATCCTTACTTTTCTTAATGGGACACGTTCAGCGTATTTCAACGAAAGCCTGGTCATCCCCTTGATCTCAAATGTGCAGGCATCATCTCCGGATTGCCAGTTGATAATCTGTTCAGGCATAAGTTCCCTGAGGTTATCAAAGCTGCTGATACGATCATAGAGGGTCTCACATGAGAGGCATGAAATCAGAGGGGTGCTGATGAAATGCTTCATCACATAAGTTATTTTCCCCAATTGGCAGGGTCTTCTCTCCATTTTGAGAGAATCTCAGCATGTTCTGCAAACACATATTCAGAATCTATGGCCTGTTTTATCAGGTGGGAATAGCTGCTTATTGTAAACAGATTGCATTTTGCAGACTGAAATGCCTTTATTGCCTGGGGAAACTCATAAGTAAATATTGCTATCATCCCTTTCACCTGACATCCAACCTCACGAAGTGCAGCAACGGCAGAAAGACTGCTTTTGCCAGTACTGATAAGATCCTCTATAACAACAACAGATTGCCCCGATTCTACCACTCCTTCTATCTGGTTGCCCAGGCCATGCTTTTTCTCTGTTGCCCTCACATAAGCAAAAGGTAGACCCAGATCCTGTGCCACCAGAACCCCCAAAGCTATCCCGCCGGTAGCAACCCCGGCAATCAGATCCACATCACCGAATTCATCTTCAATAATGGTCACCATCTGCTTCCTCAGGAATGTCCTTATCTGAGGATACGACAATGTTTTTCTGTTATCGCAATAAATAGGCGACTTCCAGCCGGATGCCCATGTAAATGGTTCAGCAGGATTGAGTTTTATTGCTTTAATTTGCAATAAATACTCTGCAGTTTTAAAAGCTCTTTCATCAAAATCATTCATGGCGCAAATGTATAAAGTTTTTTACAACCGTCAGACAATAATCTTCTCTCCAGATTCTGATAATATCCCAACAGGTTCAGGTAATATTATTATTACACAATCAGATTCAAACAGGTTTAATTTTCAGCTAAACAATTTTATGGATCCGGAAAGCAACAGTGTGATTATTGTTGCCGGCTCCAATTACGAAAGCTGTAAACGCAATTTTCTGTCAGATTATTATCCTGTGTATGCAGCAGGTGGAGTTGTTATGGGACCGGAAGGAAGAATCCTTGTTATTAAAAGAAGGGGAAGATGGGATCTTCCCAAGGGAAAACAGGACAAACATGAATCACCGGAAGGATGTGCCATCAGAGAAACAACCGAAGAAACGGGAATAGGAATGCTCTCAATAATTTCAGAACCATTTATCACCAATCATATTTATCTTTTAGGCGATAAGTGGCATATAAAACATACCTCCTGGTTTCTGATGAAAACACCAGGTGCCGGCAACCCTGTGCCACAGATATGCGAGGATATCACCAATGTAATGTGGGGAGATAAAAGATTCTTAGCATCAGAAGTAATGCAGAATACCTATCCTTTAATCAGAGATATTCTCAGGCATTACTTACCCGGGTTGAAGTGAATATAATAAACAAGAAAAAAGCAGAATCCCATAACCGTTTCAAAGGTATGGGACTCTGCCTTAGTGATTGCAGCTATTATAACAAGCTGCAAGACTTAAGTGACTTATTTTGTTATCACAAACTGCTCGCGATACAGATCTACACTGGTTCTGATCTGAATAAAGTAGAATCCTACTGCAAGATCAGAGACATCGAATGACAGAACAGATTTTGCAAGATCTGCATTTGTAAATGACCTTACTATCTGACCGGCAGGGCTTACAATTTCAATTACTGATGCCAGATCCATATCCTGTGGTACCTGAACATTCAGAACCTTGGTTGTAGGATTGGGATAGATTGTAAGATTACCAAGTCCTCCGAAGACAACCGAACGGATATCAGAGTATTCGAATGAACCATCATAATCAACCTGCTTCAGCCTATAATAGTTTATACCTTTACCCGGCTTCATGTGGGTAAACTTATAGTTTTGCAGGTTGGTGCTGTTTCCGTTTAGAGAGTACTCTCTTCCGACATTAACAAACTCTTCTCCATCAGTTGAATGCTGAATGTCGAAGTAGTTGTTGTTGATCTCTGTAGCAGTTGCCCATTCGAGCAAGGCATCATCACCTGTTTTTGTTACTGTGAAGCTGAGCAACTCAACCGGAAGGGGAACTGCAGAGCATTGTGCGTTGAGAATAAGAGTAGCACTTGCCGGGCAACCATTATTATCTAACAGATCAACCTGGTAGGTTCCAAAAGGAGTCTGACCTACACCTTGATAATTCGTTCCGGGGTTCAACAACCATATTCCGGGTCCTGACCATGTATATTGAATGGAACTGCATGCAGAACCACCTATTACATTTGCCGTGATAGTAGCGAGAGTATTTCCGGGCTGGCACGCATAAGTAATATCGGCTGTTGGTTTCGGCAATACTGTTGTTGTGTTGTTGTAATTGCCTACCCATTTTTCCTGATCCATCATACCTTCATTTATATTGGTCTCGTAATCACCGCCACCGCCATAGGGTTGAGTTGGATATTTCGGGTCATTGTAAGCGTTTGGTATAGCACCTAAACCGCCATTAGCCACACCTAGTCCTTCCCATAACCTCAGTCCATCGATACAATTATGTCCCAGGGTAAATGAAAACAGAAGGACTTCAACATTAGCCGTAACAGCACCCAAAGGGCCTCCACCATGGTCAACTACATAATAATCGTGTCCATTGGCATAAGCAGGGAATGAACTTTTGTCAGCAGCATTGTTAATAGACCATGAACTTCCTAAGGGAGTAATTGTGTTAATTACAAATGCATTGCTTCGTTGACCTACATAATTTGTAATGGTATTATGCGGCACTGCAATCGTTATCTGGGATGGGCCCAGAAAGAAGGATGGTGCAGATGTTGCCGGCCTGACATATACTTCATACCTGCAGGCAGCGGTATTATACCGCAGATTGGTTCTCATGTCGGGTAACTGAGCGAAACCAACCACAACAAATAAAAGCAGACTTAACAGAACTAGTACTTTTTTCATAACTATAAAGTTTATTTGGTTTTTCTTATTAATTTGACTTCTGATGGTTGAATTGTTAATTTTCAAGGTTTTATATATTGATCCAGGAGGTTAAACGAATTTGATTCTTTTTTGTTTCAAAAATCTGGTTACCACTGCCCTGATTTTTATTTCAGGGCAGTGACCAGACAAATAATTACGGAATTTGTTCAATCATGAAGTCAAAGATCATGGTTGCACCGGGAACATAGTTGAGGACAGCATTGAGAATAACGCTGCTGTCATTACCAGCACCCATATATTTAACCTGACCATCCATATTGACATCACCACTGTAATAACCTGTAGCGAAGTTATAGTTCATTTCGAACAAAGTATTACCCGGGTGTGTAAGCACCTGAGAAAGGACAGTTCCCCTGTCGTTTGATGGTCCCTGGTACTTAACCTTGTTGTCGGGTAGGGCATTTCCTGCATGTAAACCACGTATACCCGGTTTGAGGGTCTTCTGAGCTAGTGTGGTATAGTTATAACCATTCTGGATTCCGAAATTAAACTCAGGAACAGTTCCGTTGGTGAAGTCTACCACAGTTCCGGTAAGGCTCAGGAATACAGTGTTTGCTGATAGAACACCCAGGTGGTTCCTGTGGCGCACCGCAACAAAGTATTCTGTACCGATCAGGTTGGAGAATTTAACAGGACTTACACCGTCAACATCCACAACATTACCATCCCTTTGAACAAGAGCTACACGAGTTGCCACCACATTGGCATTGTTGTTCTTGTCGCGGAGTTCAATGAATACCCAGTCGACAATTGCGTCAGGGCCTGCTACTGCAAGAACCGCAGGGGTTGTAACTTCAGTACCTGATCCAACATGGGTGAACTTGGTGTTGTATGGAGCTGAGGAATATGGTTGAGACAATGGTACAAATCCCAACAATCTGAGATTGTCGTTCATAAGTCCTGAAGCAGTATCATAGGAACCCTGGAGGAATACTTTTGGTGAGAGATAGAGGTCTGGGGTAATCACTGTAACTCTGACGATTGCAGTGTCACAATTACCAATTCCATCACATATCATGTAGGTAAAATAATCGTTACCCAGGAAGTTCGGATCGGGAACATAGGTAAATGTCCCGTTCATATTCATGGTAGATGTTCCATTGCTTGGAACGTCAACACCAATAATTGGTATTATAGCAGCCGGACCGTTACAACCATAATCGTCGTTGGCAAGAACATCAATTACTACAGATCCGTTTGCCTGAACATTAGCAAAGTCATGACGAGCTATCGGGCCATTTATTGCAGTAAGCTGGAAGTTGTCAATATCGAGACGGGTACTACCAGAAACCATATTTGAACCCTTTACATAAAGCCTCAAATAGAGGTTCTTGGTGTAGTTTATAGTATCATGGCCAGTAAGGTCAAGTATCTTCTCGAACCAGGTATCAGCTGCCGGCATGGTCATACTGTCACCAGGCCAGAAGGTTACACCGTCGAAGCTGTAATACAGAGCGATCTGTGTAGCAGCGTTAACCTGGCGGCGTCCCTGCAGATAAAGTTTGTAATCACGGTACTTGTACAAGCTGTCGCCAAATACCCTGAATTCGAAGTACCTTGCATTGTTCCCATTTGACTGTGCCATTGCAAGCCCGTTGTTGCCCATGAAGTTAATATCACTTATAAATGCAAGAGGACCAGTAATCGTACCAGTGCTGGTAAGCAGGAAGGGTTCAAATGAGGTGCAATAACCTGTCATATAGGGAGCTATATAATCCGGCAATATCGGATACTGGGTGGCATAATTAAAGTTGTAAAGCATCAGGAGCTCAGTAGGTGTAACATTAACCACCTGTGTGCAGCTATTTTGGTTATTGTTAACATCAGTAGCTGTCCACGTAACTATTGTTTGTCCTGACGGGAAAGGTGCAGACAATGGCAATGCATCACTTCTGACACCAACAACCGAAGAAACACCGCAATTATCAGTCACAGTTGGTATACCAAGGTTAACAACTGCATTACATGCACCGGCAGTGTAAAGAGTGTTTACTGTTGGAGGACAAATAATTGTTGGGGGAAGGTTATCATATATTGTAATAGTCTGTGTACAGGTAGATGACTGACCATTCACATCAAGTGCTGTCCATGTGATGGTGGTAATACCAACCGGATAAGGAGCGGTAAGTGGAAGCGCATCATTTCTAACACCTGTAACAACAGGATTAGGATCGCAGTTGTCGAAAGCAACAGGTATTACAATCTGAAGTGTTGCATTGCACTGGCCATAGTCAGCTCCCTGAGTAATATACGATGGGCATTGGAATGTTGGAGCAGTGAGGTCCGGTGTGGCTCCAACCGAGATAGAGAATGTAGTGCTACAGCCATTTGCATCTGTTACGGTAACAGAGTAGGCTCCGGCGAGGAGATAGCTCGGATCTTCAACATTACCAATAGCTGTAGGCCCTGCCCAAATGAAGCTCAAGAGACCAACTCCACCTGTTATGGTAAGGTCTATCGTTCCATCAGCAAAGCCCGGACAAGTAACATCAGTTGACACACCGGATATTGCAATGGGATATGGTTCAATAAGGGTGGTAGCAAGAGTTGTTGAACAGCCATTACCATCAGTTACAGTAACGCTGTATGTTCCGGCGGTAAGATTATTTCCTGCGAAGGTATTTCCTATCGGGGTAGATCCTGACCAATTATAGTTATATGGTTGAGTACCTCCAGATACGTATACAGCAACTGATCCATCAGCAGCACCATAACAAGAAACATTGTAACCGTTGTATAATGCAGGGCTTGAAATCATTCCGCTCAAAAGTGCAGGTTGTGTGATAGCGGTTTTGCCAATGCCATCAAGATCGAGGATGCAATTTATCTGCTGAGCATCCCTGACCAGGACATCATACAATCCAGGAGACAGGTTTGCAAACAGGTGTCCGCCGGCAATACTTCCCGAAACCCATGTTTGTCCACCATCATTGCTATATTCAAATGTGCCGGATCCTCCGGAAACTCCGCTGATCAGGATTGAGCCATCATTATAACCATTGCATGAAACGTTGGTTGCGAGCAACGTGCCGGTAAGAGCAGCAGGTTGATTTATCACGAGATTTGGATTTAGTATTTCAATGCAATATGTGTAAACACCATCGCTGATCTGAACGTTGTAAGTTCCCGGCCCTAAATTGGTGAAGTTTCCTGAAGGATACCAATTCACTCCACCATCAATTGAATATGCAAATGTTCCGTTGCCACCCACAGGGTTACTGATAGTAATGTAACCATCAGCAGCACCATTACAGGTAACATCCTGGGAAGTAACGGTAGCACCTAATTGCAGCGGCTGTTTGATTTCGGTATTCTGTGTGCCATCGAGGTCTATCATACATGATACGGCAGCAGCATCGCGAATCCAGACATCATAGAAACCGTTGGTAAGTCCAATAAATAATGGAGATGTCTGCCAGTTCTGACCACCATCTATAGTGAACAGGTAGTTGCCTGAACCGCCCACTGGCATATAAACCGTAATAACGCCATCACTAAGGTTATAGCATGTGACATCTGTGGGGATCACAGATGCACTGAGCAATCCAGGTTGGGTTATGGTTACTGAGCCAAGGCTTGTGACACATTGTATATAAAGAGCATCACGAACCATAACAGAGTATAATCCAGGGGCAAGATTTGCAAACTGGCCGGATGTCTGCCAGTTGTATCCGCCATCAATGCTGTATTCAAAAGTGCCATAACCACCGGTAGCACCAGTAACGGTAATTGTTCCGTCATTTGCACCATAGCAGTCGATATTTGTTGATGTAAATGTAGCAGATACCGGCAAAGGTTCAGTAATATTTGTATTGACAGAGCCATCGAGATCTACGAAACATGTTGGATGTGCGCCATCGCGCATCCATACATCATATACACCTGATTGTAGTCCGGTATAGATACCGGTTGACTGCCATGATGTTCCACCAGTGATGGAATATTCATAAGTACCATATCCTCCGGTAGCTCCTGTAATGCTTATTGAACCGTCGGAATTTCCTGCACAAGTAACATCAGTAGAAGTAACTGTTGCCAACAACTGGCCAACGCCTGTAACGGTAGCTGTTGCGGTAGCATTGCAACCATAGGAATCTGTAACCGTAACGTAATATGTTCCCTGGCTTAGGCCAATAGGGTTCTGAACAGTATTACCTATTGAAGTTGGGCCTGACCATGTATATGATACAGGAGGTACAAATCCACTGATAGCCAGAGAAATTGTTCCATCGGCAGTTCCGAAGCAGGTTTCGCCTGTAACAGCAGTTACTGTAACTGAAACGGCATCGAGAACCTGTACAGTTGTTGAAGTATTTACCTGAGGACAGGCAAGTGTAGCAGCGAATGAATAGAAAACTGTGTATGTACCCGGCAGGCTGGCACCTCCAAGTGTGATATCACCTGTAATGGTATTGAGAGCCAGGTTTGGCCAGCTATAGTATGAGAACAAACCACCCTGAGTTCCGACAATTGTAGGACTTTCAACACCACCGTTATGACAGAATGGGGTATTGTAAGAAATTGTGGCTATAGGAATCTGTTCAATGATAATAGAAGTTGTGGTAATTGTTGAGGGACATACGCCATTGGCCGGCATTACATAGCCTATAGTATACATAGCAGGAATACTTGCACCAATATCTATGGTACCGGTAGACGGGTTTATAGAAATACCCGGCTGATATGCGAAGTATGTTCCACCCGGGGTTCCTCCTGGATATCCTCCCGGAGTGCCTGTACGTGTAACATATGCAAAAGCTTCATTTGAACAGTATGGGTTGTCGAGATAGGTAATTATTGCAGATGATGGCTGATCAATCTGCAGATTAACAGCGGTTCTGCTTAGGCTTGAGCAATTTGTCGTGTTATTTACAGCTTCTGCGTAATAAGTTACTGAACCCACAGTGCTGAGAACAGGGTTCTGAACCACGTTTCCTCCGGTTGCCTGATCATACCAAACAATATGATGTCCGGCCGGTACGGTAGCAGTAGCTGTGATAGTCTGAGTAACAGGCAATGTGCCGCAAACAGTGATATGACCCGGATTTGTCGGAGGGAGAACCTCTGCCGGTTCTGTGAGTGTGATCTGAGCGGTAGTACTGCATCCATTATCATCTGTCACAACAACCGTATGGGTTACAGGGGCAAGGTTAATTGCAGTTGCAGTGGTCTGGCCTGATGGCGACCATGCATATTGATAGTCAACAGCAGCATATCCACCTGTTACAGAAACAGTAGCCTGACCATCATTGAAGCCAAAACAGCTAATATTGCTATATTGGTTGATAGCTGCAACCAAAGGCATTGGTTCGGTAAGTGTGATACTTGTTGTTGCTGAACAGCCATTTGCGTCGGTTACAACGACAATGTATGTACCTGCAGGTAATAAAGCAGGATCTTCAACATTTCCAATTATAACAGGGCCAGTCCATGCATAATTGTATGCTCCGGTTCCGCCCTGAACAGTAAGGTTAATGGCGCCGTCGCTAAGGCTGTTGCATGAGATGTTATAACCTCCGTTATAGGTCGGGGAGGTGATTGAGGTGATAAGTAATTCTGCAGGTTCATTTATGGTATATGTAGTGTAGCCATAGCATCCTTTTGCGTCTGTTACCTGGACATAATATTGTCCCGGTGCAAGGTTTGTCGGATTTGGTATATTTCCTATCTGTGTTGGTCCACTCCAATAATAGCTGAATGGTATATGTGAGCCTGTAACAGTGAGGTTGATTGTTCCGTCGTTGGCACCAAAACATGTTACATCTGTGCCGGTGATTGACAGCAACGGAACTGTATTCAGACTCATATTGATGCTGAAGGGAGCTGACAGACAGCCGATGAAAGCCTCTTTCACCTGACCGGTAAGAGTATAAACACCTTCCGGATAGTCTGCCGGAATTGTCATTGGTGGTGTACCTCCATAAAGCCAGTACATCAGTCCATCAACAAGCATATAGTCATAACCATCGTAATAAATATAAACCATCGGTTCAACACCGTTGATAATATCCCACATACGTCCCTGCCATCCTGGCGCACCACTTATAACGCCCTTTGCTGCCCAGTATGAAAGAAGTGCTGCAGAAGGGTTGGTGGGCAGATAGAATGGGTTGTAGAAATTCTGCTCAAGTGCGATATTGGCTGTAAGTGATGCAATATCTACAATATAATCTGTAGGTACATTTGCGGGGTCAATGCAAAGGTCATAGTTTGGAAGAGATCCTGTAACCGGATACCAGTAGCCGTTAGGTCCGAGTTTTGTCTGTAAACCCATGGTCATTACCAATGGTGTTGGAGCAAAATTCAGGGTTATATTTTCAGTATAATATACATACTCTGAAGTTCCAAGCTTAGCCATAGATTCGACGGTAAGGCCGTATGAAGCGACTGCTGTATTTGGAACAGTAACAGTGAAATCCCATACTGCGGTAACAAGGTTTTCTAGTACTATCGGGTAGCTGGTGCCAACCAGTGTTGAGAGATAAAGGCTGGATGTTGGTGCTGTAAGAGTGTAATTAGTTACAGGAGAGCCATTGTAGCTCCATCCGATCACCGTACCGGCAGGCAGAGGGGTGTTAATGGTTACAAGAGCATCATTTGTAATTGAATTGTGTACGTTAACAACAGCAGGGTTAACTATTGTGATGGTGAAATCAACCTGGTTGTTACATCCGGCTATTGGAGAGGCAGGTGTAACGGTATAGCTGATAAGGTCAGCAAAAACCAGGTTGAATGATTCTGCATTTCCGATAACAGACTCGCAGTAACCCTTTGACTGATAAGCAACAGGGGTAACAGTAACAATGCCGTTGTATGGAGAAGCAAAGCCACTTATAGTGAATGTCCAGTTTACGGTAAGGCCTGCATGCCCATTGAGTGGTGTAGCTGCAGTGCCAAGGAAATCACTCAGGTAGAAGCTTGTTTGTGATCCGTTGAAACCTGTAAAGTTAACAGGGAATACGGTAACTCCACTACCCTGATCATAAGTTACAGACTCAATTACAACACCTGCGGGGAATGGAACAGAGGTAGTGAGTACTGCATCAGTAAGTACTGAACTCTGAGCTGTGATAACAGCAGGATAGGTAACTGTAGCCGGTACGATAACCGGAGTTTTGGTTATTGTGCTGATGTCAGCAATTGGTGCCATGTTTACAACAGGCAACCCATTAAGGTTAAGTGTTGAATTGTTATAAATATAGTTGCCACCAAGCTGTGCAACATTCTGGATAGTAAATGTATAATCATTAGCAGCAAGATTGGTTCCAGTAAGGGTAAACATCCAGGTGTCGTTAAGGTTGCCGTGTCCCTGCAGAGGGGCAGTCATACCTGTAATATCACTCAGGTAGATCTGGGTAGTACCCTGAGTTATACTGTAAGGAGCCCCTGGGTTGCCGTTGTATGACCAGTTGAGGATTGAAGCAGGTAGTGGAACGTTGGATGTGATAAGAGCGTTGTTCTTGATAACACCAGTGTTGTTATCGATATTCTGGATTGCCGGATACTGAATATTGAATCCAAACTGAACCTCATCACAGATAATCTGCGCAGGATTCGGAGATACTGCAAAACTTACAAGGTCATCAAATGTCAGGTAGAATGGCTGTGATGAGCCTATAACATTATAACATACAGCCTTGTTGATATAGGCAATTGGTGTAAACATGATCTCATAGGTCTGGGGAACATCAAAGCCACTGATAGTGAATGTCCAGTTGACCGTGAGGCCTGCATGGCCGTTTAATGGCGAGGCACTTCCAAGGACATCACTCAGGTATAGTTGTGTTAATCCGCCAATCGGATAATTTACATTGAAAACAGTATTGCCACTTCCCTGGTCATAGGTGATAGACTCAATTACTGCATTGGTTGGGAAAGCCACGTTGGTAGCAATAATAGCATCTGTCAATACAGTTGGCAGAGCGGAAATTACGGCAGGATATGTAACTGTTTCATGAATAATAACCGGGGTTTTTGTAATTGTTGCAATATCAGCTACCTGGGAAGTAGAAACAACAGGCAGGCCTAAGAGGTTAATCGTTGATGTATTATAAATATGATCACCTCCGAACTGAGCAACATTATCAATAGTAAATGTATAATCATTTGCATTAATACCCGGGCCTGTAAGTGTAAACAACCAGGTGTCGTTAAGGTTGCCATGCCCCTGCAGAGGGGCGGTCATACCCGTAATGGCACTAAGGTAAATCTGTGT
Organism: uncultured Lentimicrobiaceae bacterium; assembly: GCA_964469215.1. Classification (GTDB taxonomy): domain Bacteria; phylum Bacteroidota; class Bacteroidia; order Bacteroidales; family SKPS01; genus SKPS01. The sequence continues at coordinate 8,555 of CAYXYB010000008.1, read as the reverse complement.
GGTTCCCATTGCGACAGAATAAGGTGTCCCCGGGTTACCGTTATAAGACCAGTTAAGAGTAGATGCCGGTAATGGCACATTTGAAGTTATATGTGCATTATTTTTGATTAAACCAGAGTAATTATCATTATTGTCGATAGCAGGGTATTGAATATTGAATCCAAACTGTACTTCATCACAAATGATCTGTGCAGGGTTTGGAGAAACTGAGAAAGAAACCAGATCGGCAAAGGTCAGATTGAAAGACTCTGCATTGCCAATTGGTGCGACGCAGATTGATTTGTCAATATATGTAACTGTCTGGAAGGTTACAGGATATGTTGCAGGCGCGTTAAATCCTTCTATATAAACTGCCCAGGTGATTGTAAGTCCTGAGTGTGGAGCGAGCGGTGTTGGAGGTGTTCCAAGAATATCGCTCAGGTAAACTGAGGTAAGGTTGTCGAGGCTGAAATTGGTGGTGAATGTTGCCACATTTGAACCTTCCTGGTAAACTACACCAACAACCTTTGCACCAACCGGGAATGGAACGGTACTGGTAATAAGAGCATCTGCCTTATAGGCTGCCGGAATTGTAAACACAGGATATGAAACCTGAGAGACGAGGATAACCGGAGTTTTGGTGACAGTGCTAATATCAGCTATTGGAGCAATAACCGGACTTGGCAATAATTCAAGTCCAACAGTAACTGTGGCAGTCTGAATACAGGCATTAGGTGTATTTGCATCGGTTACTGTAACCGAGTAGGTGCCATGTGCCAGGCCAGTTGCAGTTGCTGTAGTCTGAGCTGCCGGGTCATTCCAAAGGTAGCTGAGCGGAGCAACACCGTTTGTAGGAATTACAGTAGCTGTACCGTCTTTAGCGCCGTCGCAGGTTTCGTTTGTTGAAGAGGTTGCGAGGGTGAACTCCGGAAGAACTGTGACTGAAGTTGCTTTTGTAACGTCGGGGCAACCCATTGCTGCAGGAATAGTGTACACCATATTATAGGTATTTGCCGGTGATTGTCCCTGCAGGTAGAGTTCGCCTGTTGCATTGTTGAACAAAAGCCCAAATGGTGGGTTAGGGATAGAATAAACTCCGTTGGTATTGGAAGCTACGAGATTGGGAAAAGCATTGGGGGCATTGAAGCAGAACGGGTTGTCATCATACTTGTAGGTAGTGATGGTTGGGAGTTGTGTGAGTACAAACTGAGTGGTTACTGCATCGGCAGGGCAGAGGCCAACAGCCTGCATGGTATAAACCACAGTATATGTTCCGGCTGTGCTGGCGGCGATATTCACCTGACCGGTATTCTGGTCTATTACGAGCCCTGTTGATGGTTGAACCGAATATACACCACCGGGGGTTCCTGTTTGGATAACATTGGCAACAGTACCGTTGGTACAGAAGTGGGGTTGGCCACTGCCATTATTATAATTAATTGTTGCAATGTTCTTTGGATCCATGTGCAGGGTAACGGGTACGCGGGTAATGCTCTGGCAGCTGGGGGTAGCATTTGCAGCCCAGTAGGTAACTGTACCGGGTGCGCTGAGTGTAGGAGTAACAACGTTTCCACCTGACTGGGCATCATACCATACGATAGAGGTACCCGGAGCAACAGGTGTTGCAGTGGCGGTAAGAGTTTGTGTTGGAATCTGCTGACATTCTGAAATATTTGGTCCCGGGATGGCAGCAGCCAGTTCGGTAACCCATCCGTTAAGATAATATGTACTTGTGGGTTTGTCGTAATATGGTCCCTGAATCAGAGCATGCTGATACTCACAGAAGATCGGATCGCTGTCGTCCCATACGAGGTTTGAAAAACCGCCTGCATAGTTGAACTGAACAGAAACTATCTGTATTGGAGTTGGTGGAGTAGGTATTGTAACACCTGTCATTGAAATCCAGCCAATTTTCAGAACACCTGCTGCCGGTGAATTAATGTTCCAGAATCCACCACTGAGAGCGGAATGGCCTGTGTAAACATTGTTATAGGTTAAGACATTGGGATCATAAGTAAGGGTGAGCGAAATAGCATCAATATCATTGAAAATATCGGTAGTGATCGGTATGTTAATGATTGGTGAACAGGCAACAATACCGGGGGCAGTGGTGACAGGACCACCCTGGGTGGTAAAATTACATTGGGTAAAAGTACTGTTACACCATGGATCAAAGGCAACCGTACCGGTTATTCTGCTTGTCACATTGATATAGTCGGTGCTTCCCCAATAGTTCTGAATAGCATTTGCGATGCCACCCGAGTTGTAAACAGCCCTGCCTGGGCCATTCACTGTAAAAGTGTTATGGCCGGGGTTGGTGCTTATACCTGCATCAAGTTCTCCTCCTGTTAACAGAACTCCGTTCTGGTTATAGGAAGCAGATTCTATCACCGTACAACTACGGATGATAAGCTTACCCCCCTGGATTAGTATTGCCGGGTCGTTGGTTGAAGTGACAAATGTGATTCCATTCATGGTAAGTATACCACCGGTGACAGTGAGAGCCGGTGATGCACCCTGGATAGTTACAGTACCCGATGACATGTTTTTAATTGACAGATTTCCGGCACTGCTATAAGTGAAACCACCATAGCTTCCCGCTGTGAGAATGTGTATCTCATCACCACTTGCAGCGGCACTTAAAGCGGCATTCAATGTGGCATAGGTACCTGTTGTACCTACAGTTAATGTTGCAGCCCATGCCTGAGATATGGCAAAAAACAGCACGATGAAAACGAGTAATTGTTTTTTCATGATATTACTTATTAGGTATTTTGATCTTATCAATGCATTGTTGTCAAACTTATCATAACCAGCGTTGTAAAAAATGCCAGATGTATTCTTGTCGGTGACGTTGGTTCTTGTGATTTTTTGATAGTTCATACAATAATTGTTTGGGATTATTTAATTCAAAATTTGGTCTGATTCTGCAGACAGATGTTGTGAATGCAATTTAAAAAGTCTTGTTTCACCCTTATTATAGGCGAAAACCGACTCGTTGTTATTACTGTTGAAAGAGAAATATCGGGTAATATTATATTCAGTGCTGTTGCCGCACCTATTGCAATAAATTGAAATACAAGGATTAGAGTACATTCTAATACCATAGTTCATATTTAATCGATGTTCCCGAAGGAACGCTATTTTCAGAGCATAAAAGTACATCAATTTTATTCAAATAAAAAAAAAAAAGTGGTTTAATGAGGCTTGTCAGACCATTTTTGAACAATTCTAAATAATTTTTCTTTTATTATATTGATAATCTAATATTTATAGTACATAAAAAACTATTATTCTAAATTATTTTTAACTGTTCAGGTTCTTTACATATTCTCGTGACCAAAGATCATTTAGTGCTGTGAATATAAAAAATAATGCAGGTTGTAGGTTTTCATATTTAACATTTGACAAAAGCAAAGACCCTTAAGTGGATCATTGCTTTTGCCTTAATTTATATATCTTAGTAACCATCTGTATTATCGGGTTTTATACGTCAGCCAATAAAATTGGTTACAGTCATTAAAGTGATTTCTACATACTCCTTTCAGATTTTATTATGGCAATTGTTCAATCATAAAATCATAGCTCTGAGACGAACCGGTAGTATAATTGATCACATTATTAAGGATTATTGCAGCATCATTGCCCACGCCCTGATATTTTACCAAACCATCGAGATTAGTATCCCCTGAGAAATATCCAAACGCAAAACTGTAATTGCTTTCCAGGAAAATATTTCCGGGGAAGTTAAGAACCTGCGAAAGAATGGTTCCCCTTTCATTCCCGGCTCCCTGGTATTTTAACTTACTGTCGAAGTTGGCATTACCTGCAAACATTGCTCTGGTATTAAGGGTTACCTGCTTCTGTGCCAGGCCTGTATAGTTAATACCGTTTGGATGGGTGGTGCCAAAATCAAATTCGGGTTGCTGTCCATATCTGAAATCGATGACTGTTCCTGCCGGTGTTATCAGAACCGGAGCAGCGGTCATAATTCCCAGGTGGTTTCTGTGCCGTAAAGCAACATAGTACTGGTTGTCCGGCATATTTGTAAAACAAAGCAGACTGACACCATCGACACCAACAACATCTCCATCTCTTTGAATAAGTGCAGATCTGGTATATAATACAAGGCTGCTATCGTTTTTATCTCTAAGCTCAACAAACACCCAGTCGACAGTTGCATTGGGGCCTGTAACACCAAATACTGCAGCAGGGTTAAGGATTGTCTCCCCTCCTCCTCCACCGGTATGGGTGAAATAAACAGAATAGGGTGGTTGAGAGTAGGGTTCTGTTACCGGGATGAAGTTTTTGGCCCTCAGGCTGTCGGACATCAAGCCGGTAGCCTGATCGAACGGGCCCTGCAGGAATGCTTTGAGGTCGACACATCCGGAATAGGTAAGTGACAGAATCTCTATATTAAAGCTGCAGGTGGTAAAGTTCCCGCACTGATCAGTTGCAGTCCAGACAACATTTGTTATTCCAACAGGGAACTGGAATCCATTAAGAGAAGCCTGGCCGTTCAGGCTATTTGTAACAACAACAAAACCACAGTTGTCGCTGAAAGAAAGTGGATCAAACTCATTTCCTGAAGTGAGGTACATTGTCTGGCCGGAGGCAAGGGTTCTTTGTTGATTAGTAAGGCAACTGATAGCGGGAGGTGTCAGGTCATTAACATTATATGTAAATACCCACTGATAGGGAATTCCGGCACAATCGACATAATTATATGTATATGTAACAGTGCCTGAGCATGACACATATGTGCCTCCTGTTACCGGATTACCAGGTGACAGAATCACTCCGCAAACATCGGTAACCACTGGCATGAGAGCAGGCGGTATGGCATCAGCAACACATTCCACATTAGCCTGATCAGGCACCGGAACCCCCGTTTGGCCCGGTGAAACAGTGCGTTGTATTGTATATACGTAATTCCAGTAAACCGTGTTGAAAGCACAATCTGTATAGGAGAAGGTATAGGTACGCTGTCCCTGACAAGTTAGAGGGAATGGGCTGTTGGATACGTTGAACAGCACAGGCTGGAGAGGATTACCACATACATCCATAACCTGTGGTGGTACCGGTGTGGTTGCCTGTGAAACACATTCTACAACAGTGCCTCCGTCGGCAGGGAGTGCAGGAGGTGTTGTAATCAGTATATTCCAGGTGTAGGTCCATACAAATTGAAGGTTTGCGCAATCGGTATATGTATAGGTATAAGACCTGGTACCGTAACAACCATTGAAATTACCGCCGGAGACCGGTGATGAAGGCAGAAGAATGTTGCCACAGGCATCCTTAACCACGGGCAACACCGTGGGAGGAACCGCCTGAATGATGCATTCTGCCACACCGGTTGATGATACCGGTACACCATCTTCAGCAGGAGGTGTAACCCTTGTTATGGTATAGGTGAAGCTCCAGTTAACAGTATTTGAAGCACAATCTGTAAATTGATACAGGTAAGTCCGTGTTCCGTTACAGGCAAGAGGATCCGGAGAGTCAACAACGCTTATCGGAGTGGCAGTAAGGGTATTACCGCAATGGTCCTCAACCACCGGCAATGTTGGAGCAATGGCATCTGCAGGACAGGATACAATAGCTAAACCATTTTGTGGTGCAACAGGAGGGATTGTCAGGTTGACCGTATATGTATATTTCCAGGTAAACACCTGATTAAGACAGTCGGTATATGAAAAGGAATAAACTTTTGATCCATTACAGCTAACCGGGTCAGGTATGGAGGTGACGCCGTCAAATACCGGCATGACCTGATTGTTGCAGACATCAATATAGGGAGGAGGCACAGGCATAACAGCATCTGACGGGCATTCTACCAGAGACCCGCCATCAACAGGGAATGGAGGGATCAGGTTCGGGTCAACGGTATAGGTGTATGTCCATGTTGATGTATTACCTGCACAATCTATAAAGTTGTAGGTGAACACACGCATGCCGGAAACAAGTAACGGATCGGGATTATCCACAACACTTACAAGCTGAGCGGTGAGGGAATTTCCACATGCGTCGGTAACAGTTGGTGTGGCAGGGGGAACAGCCATTGATACAAACGGAACAGTAGAGTTGCCTGAAGCAGGAACAACAGGAAGTGTGTTGATGTCTATTGTATAGGTATAGCTCCAAAGGGATGTTTTATGTGCACAATCAGTATAACTATAATTATAGGTAACGGATCCTTCACACACCAGTGGGTCAGGAGAGTAAGTGATGCCGGCAAAAGTTGCAACCAGTTGATTACCGCACTGGTCAAACACTACAGGGGTTGACGGAACGACTGCATCGGCAATACACTCAACAACAGAATAGCCATTTTGCGGAACTGCAGGAGACGCAGTTCTAACAACAGTATATGTGTAAACCCATTGGTACTGAAGGCTGGAGCAGTCGGAATACGTATAGCTATATGTTATGGTTCCTTCACATCCGTTGTAAGTTCCACCAATTACAGGTGGAGCAGGATTCAGGGTAGCCCCGCAAGCATCCTTGACAACAGGCAGTTGTGCAGGGGGAGAAACCTGTGCGTAACAATTCACTACAGATGAATTTGGCAGGGCAGTACCAACAGGTGCCGGCGGTGTTGTGCGATCTATTGTGTAGGTGAATTTCCAGAGGGAGGTATTCTGAGCACAATCCTTATATGCATAGGTATAGACTCTGGAGCCTTCACAATTAAGTGGTTGAGGGATATTGACTACGGATTGCAGAACCGGATTAACCGGTCTTCCACAATGATCTGTAACCAGAGGTGTCGTTGGAGCAATTGCAAACACGAGGCATTGAACTGTTGCGGAGCCATCTGCAGGGACAGCAGGAGGTGTTGACAGGTCGATTGTATAGTTATATGTCCAGATTTTTGTCTGGTTTTGGCAGTCTGTATAAGACCACGAGTAACTTCTGGTGCCTTCACAGACAATAGGGCTGGGGGCATCAACAACTCCAAGATAAACCGGATTTACCAATTGGCTGCATAGATCTATATACACGGGCGGCAAAGGCATCACCGCATCAGAAGGGCATTGTACAATTGACCCTCCATTGGGAGGGAACACCGGTATTGTGGAGGGGTCAACAACATAGGTAAACGTCCATACAGAACTATTCTGGGCGCAATCAATATATTGGTAAGTATAAACCCTGACACCTGTAGTTGTAATCGGGTCGGGTTGATCAACCATGCTTACAAGCACTGCAGTAAGGGTGTTTCCACATGCATCAGTAACCACAGGTGTTGCCGGAGGTACAGCGAGTGAGACCAGAGGCACAATAGCACCGGCATTTGGTGACAACACAGGCGGTGTTGCCAAATCGATGGAATAGGTATATGTCCAGTCATATGTCAGATTTGCACAATCTATGTAATGATATGTGTATGTATATGTACCTTCACATCCGTTGTATGTACCACCTATTGTAGGTGTGACAGGTGTAGGATCCAGAATTTTACCGCATACATCTTCTACAACAGGCAAAACCGAGGGTGCTGTTGCTGAGGTTACACACTCAACAGTACCTCCACTTGTTGAAACAGGAGTGCCTGTTTCGGCAGGTGGTGTTAAATGTGTTATCTGATAGATGTATGTCCAGTCAAAGTTCTTATTGGCACAGTCGATGTAATGGTAGGTATAAGTCCGGGTACCTTCGCAACCGTTGAAGGAGCCGTCTATTGTAGGTGAACCCTGGGTCGGGTTCAGAATAGTACCGCATACATCTTCGACAACAGGCAAAACTGTGGGTGCCGTTGCTGAACTGATACACTCAACAACACCACCACTTGTTGAAACAGGATTACCTGTCTCAGCAGGTGGTGTTGTTCTTGTGATCTGATAACTGTATGTCCAGTTAAAGACCTTACCTGCACAGTCAATGTAGTTGTAGGTATATGTGTAAGTGCCTTCACAACCATTGTATGTACCGCCAATTGCAGGTGATCCCTGTGTCGGGTTAAGAATATTACCACATACATCCTTAACAACAGGTAAAACTGTGGGTGCCGGTGCTGAACTGACACACTCAACTATACCTCCATTTATTGAAACAGGAGTACCTGTCTCGGCGGGTTGTGTTGTACGTGTGATCTGATAACCGTATGTCCAGCTGTATGTCAGATTTGCACAATCGATATAATGGTATGTGTAAGTATATGAGCCTTCACATCCATTGTAGGTGCCACCAATGACAGGTGAACCCTGGGTTGGGATCAGAATATTGCCGCATACGTCTTTCACCACAGGCAAAACTGCAGGGGCCGGTGCTGAACTGATACATTCAACAACCCCTCCATTTGTTGAAACTGGAGTACCTGTTTCGGCAGGTGGTGTCGTGCGTGTTACGTTATAGGTGTAGACCCAGTTATGACTGTTGCTGGCACAATCTTTATATGTCCAGGTGTAGGTGCGGATTCCGTTGCAGGTTGGTTTAGTGCTTACAATTGGGCCAGTGGGTACAATGAGGACATTGCAGTTGTCGTATACCGCAGGTGGTGAGGGGACAACATCTGTCAGGTCGGGACAGGAGACAATGGAACCTGCGTTCTGTGGAAGTGTGAAATCATTGTA
>CAYXYB010000007.1:3530-118874 GCA_964469215.1 uncultured Lentimicrobiaceae bacterium | reverse complement strand
GCCGGGTGTGCGTTACCACATTATCCGTGGTGCACTCGACACCTCAGGTGTTGACGGCAGAAAGCAACGCAGATCGAAATATGGCACCAAACGTCCGAAGAAATAAATCATCAGTGGTTAAGTCCGTTTATAATATATAATGGTATATGAGGAAAGCAAGACCAAAAAAGAGGTTAATAGTCCCTGATCCGAGGTTCAATGATCAGCTTGTGACCAAGTTCATCAACAACATCATGTTACAGGGGAAGAAGAGTGTTGCATCAAGGATTTTTTATGAGGCTATAGATATTGTCACAGACAAGACCAGTGAGGATGGACTGGAGGTATGGAAGAAAGCCCTTGCGAACGTCACTCCACAGGTAGAGGTTCGCAGTCGCCGCATTGGCGGGGCAACATTTCAGATTCCTTCTGAGATAAAGCCAGGAAGAAAGCAGTCGATAGGCATGAAGAACCTGATAGGATACTCACGCAAGCGTCATGAGAAGTCGATGGCAGCGAAGCTGGCAGGAGAGATCATGGCTGCTTACAAGGAGGAGGGTGCTGCTTACAAGCGTAAGGAAGACACCCACAGGATGGCTGAGGCCAACAAGGCTTTCTCCCATTTCAGGTTCTAAAAAACAATATTTAAAAGAGAAACATTAAGAATGTCGGATCAGTTGAGAAATACGCGGAATATCGGGATTATGGCCCATATCGATGCTGGTAAAACCACCACCACCGAGCGTATTCTCTATTATACCGGCAAGAGTTATAAACTTGGAGAGGTGCACGACGGTACTGCGACCATGGATTGGATGGTTCAGGAGCAGGAGCGTGGTATCACCATCACATCTGCAGCCACCACTGTATTCTGGGATTGTCGCGATGAACATTATAAGATAAACATTATAGACACTCCAGGCCATGTTGATTTCACTGTGGAGGTCGAGCGTTCTCTTCGTGTTCTTGATGGTGCTGTTGGATTATTCTGTGCTGTTGGGGGTGTTGAACCGCAGTCGGAGACAGTGTGGCGCCAGGCCGACAAATACAGGGTGCCGCGTGTGAGTTTCATAAACAAGATGGACCGTGCGGGTGCCGATTTTTTTGCTGTTATAGACCAGATCAGGAACCGGCTGGGTGCAAATCCTATTCCGATACAGTTACCTATAGGTGCTGAAGAGGACTTCTATGGCGTTGTAAACCTTATCAACAACAAAGCGTATGGCTGGGATGAATCTGACCTTGGCACCACTATCATAGAGATACCTATTCCATCCGAAATGGAAGAACAGGTTAAGGAATACAGGAACGCCCTTATAGAGGGTGTTGCAGAGGAGAGTGAAAGACTGTTCGAGCTGTTCCTTACCGATCCCGATTCACTATCTGAAGACGATATAATTGCAGCCATCAGGAAAGCCACACTTGAGATGCGGATAACTCCTGTGATGTGTGGTGCTGCATTCAAAAACAAGGGTGTGCAGATGCTGCTTGATGCAATTGTGAACTTTCTGCCAGGCCCCGCTGACATTGCAGCAGTGAAAGGGATAAACCCAAAAACAGATAAACAGGAGGAGCGCAGAGCCGACCCGAAGGATCATTTCTGCGCTCTTGCATTTAAAATAGCTACCGATCCTTTTGTAGGCCGTATAGCTTTCTTCAGGGTTTATTCAGGAACGCTGAAGTCGGGTTCTTATGTACTTAATACCGGAATGGGCAACAAGGAGCGAATTTCAAGGATCATGCAGATGCACGCAAATAAGCAGAACCCGCTCGACGAGATCTCTGCCGGTGATATTGGTGCTGCTGTGGGATTTAAGTCGATACGCACCGGTGATACACTTTGTGACGAGAGGTTTCCGCTGGTTCTTGAGGCAATAAGCTTCCCAGAGCCGGTGATAAGTGTGGCTGTTGAACCAAAAACGAAAGCCGATCTCGACAAGCTCACCCTTGCATTGATCAAGCTTGCCGAAGAGGATCCTACCTTTAAGGTTCACACCGATGATCAGACAGGTCAGACAATCATAAGCGGCATGGGAGAACTTCATCTTGAGATCCTTGTCGACAGGCTGAAACGCGAGTTCAAGGTTGAGATAAACCAGGGGCAGCCTCAGGTTGCTTACAAGGAGGCTATCCTTTCTTCAGTTGAGCATCGCGAGCTATACAAAAAGCAGACCGGTGGCAAGGGTAAATTCGCTGATATTGTTTTTGAGATTGGGCCTGTTGATAATGGCTTAACAGGATTGCAGTTTATTGATGAGGTGCGTGGCGGAAACATACCACGGGAATTCATACCATCTGTGCAGAAGGGCTTCAAACAGGCAATGCTCAACGGACCTATTGCAGGATTTCCGTTAGAGAACCTGAAGGTTCGCCTTATCGACGGCTCGTACCACAGCGTTGATTCGGACTCATTATCGTTTGAAATAGCAGCAAGGATTGCTTTCAGAGAAGCTACTGCAAAAGCTAAGACATCGCTTCTTGAGCCTGTTATGAGAATTGAGATCCTCACACCCGATGTGTATGTGGGGGATGTGTCGGGGGATCTGAACCGCCGTCGTGCAGTGATTGAGGGCGTGGACAATAAAGCAGGAATGCAGGTTATCAGAGCACGGGTGCCACTGGCAAACATGTTCGGTTATGTAACCACTCTGCGCACCATCACCTCCGGAAGGGCTACAAGCAGCATGGAGTTTCTCCGTTACGAAATTGTTCCGCCCCAGGTTGAGGAGGAGGTTATAAGGAAAATAAAAGGAATTTATGTTTATTAATAAATAAAACAGCAGTTAAGGTGAACCAGAAGATCAGAATTAAGTTAAAGTCTTACGACTACAACCTCGTTGACAAGTCAGCGGAGAAAATCGTTAAGACGGTAAAGACGACGGGAGCTGTGGTGAGTGGCCCTATTCCGCTGCCTACAAACCGTAAGATTTTTACCGTAAACCGGTCGACCTTTGTAAACAAGAAGTCGAGGGAGCAGTTTCAGCTTTTCACTTACAAGAGGTTACTTGATATTTACAGCAGCACATCAAAGACCATTGATGCCTTGATGAAGCTGGAGTTGCCGAGCGGTGTTGAGGTTGAAATAAAGGTTTGATCGCATTAAAATAAGCGTTAAAATTCGATAGTTATGTCAGGATTAATAGGAAAAAAGATTGGAATGACGAGCTTTTTTGACAGTGATGGGAAGATAGTTCCTTGTACTGTCATTGAGGCCGGCCCATGTGTTGTGACGCAGATACGCACACTTGAGAAGGATGGTTACGAGGCTATTCAGCTTGGGTTTGATGAAAAGAGGGAGAACCGCACCACTAAGGCGTTGCTTGGCCATTTTAAAAAGGCCGGCACCACTCCCAAGAAGATGCTTGCTGAGTTCAGCAGGTTTGAGGAGCGGAAGCAATTTGGGCAGATCCTTGGAGTTGAGGTGTTTATTGAAGGCGAATATATTGATGTTGTTGGTTATTCCAAAGGAAAGGGATTCCAGGGTGTTGTGAAGCGTCATGGATTTGGTGGTGTAGGTGATGCCACGCATGGCCAGCATAACAGGCTTCGCGCCCCGGGGTCAATAGGAGCCTCTTCTTACCCATCGAAGGTTGTAAAGGGGATGCGCATGGCAGGCCGCACAGGCAATAAGCGCAACAAGATGATCAACCTCCAGATTATGAAGTTGATACCTGAAAAGAATTTGGTAGTAGTAAAAGGTTCTGTACCCGGGCCTAAAGGTTCATATTTAATATTAGAGAGATGGAGTTAGGAGTATATAAAATCAATGGAGAGTCCACTGAGAGAAGTGTGATGCTTGATGATTCCATTTTTGGCATCGAGCCAAACGATCACGCTATTTACCTTGATGTAAAGCAGTACAATACCAACCGTCGTCAGGGAACGCATGCCACAAAGAACAAGGCACTTGTCACAGCAAGTACCCGTAAGATCAAGCGGCAGAAGGGTACAGGGACAGCCCGGGCAGGAAGCCTTAAGTCGCCTCTGATGCGTGGTGGGGGAACAGTTTTCGGACCTGAGCCCCGTGACTACGGCATAAAGCTGAACAAGAAGCTGAAGCAGCTTGCAAGAAGGTCGGCTCTGTCGTACAAGGCAAAGTTAGATCAGATTCTTGTTCTTGAAGATTTTACGCTGGAGGAACCGCGTACAAAACTGTATCTTGAGATTCTCAATAGTTTCGGCCTGAATAACGAGAAAACCCTGCTTGTGATGCCACAATCGGACAGAAACGTGTTGCTTGCATCCAGGAACCTACAGAAGGCCAGGGTCATACTTGCCGGCAACATCAATACCTACGAGATTCTCAATGCAGGGCGGCTCATCATTGCAGAGGGTTCGCTTGAGATGATAAGGGAAATGTTCAACAAGGAATAGAGCTTAGGGTGTAATATTAAAACAAGTAGGAAACATGAGCATTATAAAGAAACCTGTCATAACCGAAAAGATGACCGGGATTGGCGAGAAGCTGAACCAGTATGCGTTCATTGTTGACGGGAAAGCAAACAAGATACAGATACGCGAAGCCGTTGAGGCTCTTTACGGGGTTAAGGTGGTAAGTGTTAACACGATGAATCACGATGGCAAAGCCAAGAGCAGGATGACCAAGGGTGGTTATCTCACCGGGCGTACAAATGCTTACAAGAAGGCTGTTGTGACTTTATCAGAAGGAGAAACTATTGATTTTTTCAGTAATATTTAAGAAATATCATGGCTTTAAAGAAATTCAAACCCACGACGTCCAGTCAGCGCTTTAAGGTAATAAGTGCGTTTGATGATATTACAGCGTCAAAGCCTGAGAAGGGCCTTGTTGCGCCGATAAAGAAGAGCGGAGGAAGGAACAACCAGGGCCGTATGACAATGCGATACCTTGGGGGAGGACATAAGCAGTCATACCGTATCATCGACTTCAAACGTGAGAAAGAGGGTGTACCCGGCATGGTGAAGAGCATAGAGTATGATCCGAACCGTACTGCCAGGATTGCTCTTGTAAGTTATGCAGACGGTGATAAGAGCTACATCATTGCTCCAAACGGGTTAAAGGTTGGGCAGGAGATAAATTCGGGCAGGGGTATAGCTCCTGAGCTGGGCAATTCTCTATATCTGAGTGAAATACCGTATGGTACTATCATTCACAACATAGAGTTAAGGCCGGGTCAGGGAGCCAAGATGGCGCGCAGTGCCGGTTCCTATGCGCAGTTGATGTCAAGAGATGGCAAGTATGCAGTTCTCAAGCTTCCTTCAGGAGAAACACGACTGATACTTCAGACCTGTAAGGCTACCATAGGTATGGTGAGCAATATTGACCACAGCCTTGAGGTAAGTGGGAAAGCCGGCCGTTCCAGGTGGCTTGGAAGAAGGCCCCGCACCAGGGCTGTTGTGATGAATCCCGTTGATCACCCGATGGGGGGTGGTGAAGGGCGTGCTTCAGGTGGGCATCCAAGGTCGAGGAAAGGTGTTCCTGCCAAAGGTTATAAAACCCGCTCGAAGAAAAATCCGTCGAACAATTATATAATTGAACGGAGAAAGAAATAATTGATAATCAGCGAAACAGAATAAAAAGATGAGCAGATCACTCAAAAAAGGGCCGTACATCCATTACAAACTTGAAAAAAGGGTTATTGAAACCCAGGAATCTAAGAAAAAACCTGTTATCAAGACCTGGTCAAGAGCATCGGTTATCTCACCCGATTTTGTCGGATTGACAATAGCAGTGCATAATGGCAATAAGTTTATTCCGGTTTATATCACCGAGAACATGGTTGGCCATAAGTTAGGTGAATTTTCTCCTACAAGGACATTCAGGGGGCATGCCGGTAACAGGAAAAAATAATATTGGAAAGATGGTTCTACTGAATGGATTATCAGAATTGAAAAACATTATTGAACAATGGGAGCAAGAAAAAGAATAACAGCAGAGCAGCGCAAGGAGGCAAACACTACTATATATTTTGCCAAGTTGAACGACTGTCCGACTTCACCAAGGAAGATGCGGCTTGTAGCAGACATGATACGCGGGCAGGAGGTAGAGAAAGCGCTTTTTTTACTTAAGACATCTCCTAAGGAGGCATCTTTAAGGGTACACAAGCTTGTCCTTTCGGCAATTGCCAACTGGCAGCAGAAGAATGAGGGAGCTCGTTTGGAGGATAGCGGGTTATACATAAAGAACATCATGGTTGATGGTGGCAGAGTTCTCAAGAGGCTTCAGACTGCTCCTCAGGGACGTGCTCACCGTATCCGCAAAAGGTCAAACCATGTTACTCTGTACCTTGGAAGCAGAAAAGAGGATGAGGAGATGATTAACAATCTGTTTGACACGAAAGAGGAAGAAAAGGATATTTCAGAAAACTAAAGAATAATAACGACAAGAAATATATGGGACAAAAGACAAATCCTATCGGTAATCGACTTGGTATCATCAGGGGATGGGACTCAAACTGGTATGGCGGCAAGGGCAGGAATTTCAGTGAAAAGCTTCACGAGGATTTCAAGATCAGGCAATATCTGACGGCAAGGTTATCCAAGGCCGGGGTCTCAAGGATTGTGATTGAACGCACTCTGAAGCTGGTGACAGTAACAATATTCACAGCCCGTCCGGGAATTATCATTGGCAAGGGTGGCCAGGAGGTTGACAAGCTGAAAGAGGAGTTGAAGAAGGTAACCAACAAGGAGATACAGATCAACATATCTGAGATCAAGCGGCCTGAGCTCGATGCATTTATCGTCAGTCAGACCATAGCCAGGCAGATTGAGGGCAGGGTTTCATTCCGTCGTGCAATCAAAACGGCTATTGCATCCACGATGCGGATGGGAGCAGAAGGGATAAAGGTAATGATCAGCGGGCGTGTTGGAGGCGCAGAGATGGCACGTTCTGAGAGCTACAAGGAGGGTCGTACTCCACTGCACACTTTTAGGGCAGATATTGATTATGCTCTCAGCGAGGCACATACAACTTATGGCCGCATAGGTATCAAGGTATGGATCTGTAAGGGAGAGATTTATGGTAAGCCAGAGTTCTCTACGGTAGAAGGAGCCGTTACGCAGAAACCTTCCAGGGCTGCAGGTTCAGGTGCCGGAGGTGGACGTGGCAGGGCAAGAAGAAAAAAGTAAACCTTAAGTAAGAATTTGTAAAACAAGCGTACAATGTTACAGCCAAAAAAGACCAAATACAGGAAACAGCAGAAGGGCCGTATGAAGGGTAATGCACAGCGTGGAAACCAGCTTGCTTTCGGCACTTTTGGAATCAAGGCTATGGAAGAGGGATGGATAACCGGAAGACAGATTGAATCAGCACGTCAGGCGGTGACTCGTCATATGAAACGTGAAGGACAGATATGGATCAGAATATTCCCCGACAAACCGGTATCGAAGAAGCCCGCTGAAGTGAGGATGGGTAAAGGTAAAGGATCACCCGAATATTTTGTGGCAAGGGTTACCCCCGGTAGGATAATGTTTGAGTCTGAAGGTGTTCCTCTGGCTATTGCAAAAGAAGCTTTAAGGCTTGCATCACAGAAGCTTCCTATTCCCTGCAAGTTTGTTATGAGAAAGGATTATGTTGAAGAATAAAATAAACCACAGATATGAAGAATCAAGTAATTAGGGAGTTATCGGATCCTGAATTGATCGAGAGGCTGGAAGAGGAGCAGAATCAATTGCAGAAGATGAAGCTGCATCATAAGGTTTCGGAACTTGAAAACCCCAGAAAAATTGGTAATTACAGAAAAACCATCGCTAAACTGAGAACCGAGATTCGCAGGAGGGAGATGGAGAAATCAGCAAAAAACAATTAACCCCCGGATTAAAAGTGATGGAAAAGAGAAATTTAAGAAAAGAGCGTGTTGGCCTGGTCGTAAGCAACAAGATGGATAAGTCTGTTATTGTTCAGATCGACCATAGGGAAAAGCACCCCATCTATGGCAAGTTTGTCAAGCGGAGGTCACGTTTTGTTGCTCACGACGAGAACAATGATTGCAATATTGGCGATACCGTTCTTATCGGTGAAACAAGACCATTAAGCAAGAACAAGTGTTGGAGATTAGTTGAAATAATAGAAAGAGCTAAATAGTTATGATACAGCAGGAATCACGTCTGAAGGTAGCAGACAACAGCGGAGCCAAAGAGGTGTTATGCATAAGGGTACTTGGCGGCACAAAACGCAGATATGCATCTGTAGGTGATAAGATCATTGTGTCTGTCAAGAATGCAGTACCATCAGGAAATGTCAAGAAAGGCAGTGTATCCCGGGCGGTTATCGTTCGCACTAAGAAGGAGATACGCCGACCTGACGGGACATATATTCGTTTCGACGACAATGCGGTGGTATTGCTCAACAATGTCGATGAGATCAGGGGTACCCGTATTTTTGGTCCTGTTGCAAGGGAGCTCAGGGATAAAAAGTTTATGAAGATTGTCTCTTTGGCACCTGAGGTGCTTTAAAAATTATATGTGTAATATGAAGAAGTTGAAGATAAAAAAGAACGACACGGTGAAGGTGATTGCCGGTGAAGACAAAGGGCTTCAGGGTCGGGTTTTACGAGTAATGGTCGACAAGGAGAGAGCTATTGTTGAAGGGATAAACCTTGTCTCAAAGCACAGCAAGCCCAATGCAGCAAACCCACAGGGTGGCATCATCAAACGCGAAGCTTCGGTACACATTTCCAATCTTATGATTGTGGACTCGAAAGGTATGGCAACAAAAGTTGGGAAACGTGCTGATGAAAAAACCGGAAAGATGGTCAGGTATTCCAAAAAAACAGGGGAGGTAATAAAGTAATGAAATATGTACCAAGACTTAAGGAGAAGTTTTTAAATGAGATCACTCCTGCTCTTATTAATGATTTTAAGTATAAGAGTCCTATGCAGGTTCCCCGTCTTAAAAAGATAGTGTTGAACCAGGGTGTTGGTGGAGCTATTGCTGACAAGAAGCTTATGGAGTTTGCTCTTGAAGAGATGACTCAGATTAGCGGCCAGAAGGCAGTTGCCACGAAATCTAAGATTGATGTGTCAAACTTTAAGCTCAGGAGAGGAATGGCAGTTGGTGCACGAGTAACGTTGAGAGGCAATGTTATGTATGAGTTCCTCGACCGCCTTATTGCCACAGCCATCCCGCGTATCCGCGACTTCCGTGGTATATCCGACAAGGGATTTGATGGCCGGGGAAATTTCTCAATGGGCATCTCAGAACAGATTATCTTCCCGGAGATCAACATCGACAAAGTGAATAAAATTACAGGTATGGATATCACAATGGTAACATCAGCAAGAACCGACAAGGAGGCTTATGCATTGTTGAAAGAGTTTGGCATTCCATTCAAAAAAAATAATTAGAAAATGGCTAAGGAATCAATCAAAGCAAGGGAAATAAAAAGAGAGCGGATGGTTGCCCGGTTTGCAATCAAGCGTGCAGCTATGAAGGCTGCAGGAGATCATGAAGGTCTTCAGAAACTCCCGAAAAATTCAGCCGCTGTTCGTCTTCACAACAGGTGTTCCCTGACAGGAAGGCCTAAAGGCTATATGCGTCAGTTTGGCATCTCCAGGATCAACTTCAGGGAGATGGCACTTAAAGGGTTGATACCCGGAGTAAAAAAAGCCAGTTGGTAATGTGTTAATAATGTTTAATATTTATAGCAATGACTACTGATCCGATTGCAGATTATTTAACCAGAGTACGGAATGCCGTAAAAGCCGGTCACCGTATTGTTGAGATACCTGGTTCAAACATCAAAAGGGAGATAACCCGGATCCTGTTCGATAAGGGTTATATTCTGAATTACAAATTTGAGGATAATAACAAGCAAGGCATTATCAAAGTTGCTTTAAAATATCATCCTAAAACCAAGGTTCCTGCAATTTCGAGCCTTGAAAGGATAAGCCGTCCGGGATTGCGCCATTATGTCAGGGCAGAGGATATGCCCCGGGTGTTGAACGGGCTTGGTATAGCCATAGTTTCCACCTCTCATGGGCTGATGACCGATAAGGAGGCGCGAAATCTGAATATTGGCGGTGAGATTATTTGTTATGTAAGCTAATTATCTGGAGGGAAAGAGATGTCTAGAATAGGAAAGAATCCGATTATTATTCCTGAGAAGGTTGAGGTTACCATCACCGGTGAAAACCTGGTTGTTGTAAAAGGGCCTAACGGAGAGCTTAGCCGTCAGGTAGATCCTACTATTAAGGTAGTAAAGAATGGCAATCATATTGAGCTTACCCGTGAGGAAAACTCAGGCCCTGTGCGTTCAAAACATGGCCTGTACCGTGCCCTTATTCAGAATATGGTTACAGGAGTGTTAGAGGGATTCACCACAACACAGGAGTTTATCGGCGTTGGATACAAAGTTGATGTTAAAGGTCAGAATGTTGAAATGGCCCTTGGTTATTCTCACACAATAATTTTCCAGTTGCCTCCTGAGATAAAAGCAGAGTCGGTAACCGAAAGGGGTAAGCCACCGGTGCTGATAATGCGTTCCAGCGACAAGCAGTTGTTGGGCCAGGTAGCAGCAAAGGTACGTTCACTCAGGAAACCGGAACCATATAAGGGGAAGGGTATACGCTTCAAGGGTGAAGTTGTGAGGAAGAAGGCAGGTAAAGCAGGAGAAAAGAAATAGTATATTAAGGAATTAACAAAGCCCGCAAAAAGGACCTCCTAGATTAAAAGAGTGATCTGAAGCATAACGGGTAAAAGAGAACCATCAATGAAAAACAAAAAAGAGATCAGAAGGAAAAAGATCAGGATGCGTATCAGGAAGCGCATAAGCGGCACACAGGAGAGGCCTCGTCTGACTGTTTTCCGCAGCAACAAGCAGATCTATGCCCAGGTTATCAACGACCTTGAAGGTCACACCATGGCAGCCGCCTCATCGAGAGAGGCAGAGATTGCTGAGCAGAAGCTCACCAAGACCGAAATAGCAAAACTTGTTGGCACGAAGATAGCCGAAAAAGCAAAAGCTGCCGGCATTGATGCTGTAATTTTCGACAGAAATGGATATTTGTATCATGGTAGGGTAAAAGCTTTGGCTGATTCAGCCAGGGAAGCAGGCCTTAAATTCTAATAAGACCTATGACAAATTTAAATGTAAAGAAGGTAAAATCCAGCGAGATTGATTTTAAAGACAGGCTGGTTAGCATTCAGAGGGTAACCAAGGTTACAAAAGGTGGTCGTACATTCAGTTTTTCTGCCATCGTAGTGGTAGGTAATGAGAATGGAGTAGTAGGTTACGGACTTGGCAAAGCCAAGGAGGTAACATCAGCCATTGCAAAAGGTATTGATGATGCCAAAAAGAATCTGATCAGGGTTCCGGTACTGAAGGGCACCTTACCACATGAGCAGATTGGCAGGTACAGTGGAGCTCAGGTGTTTATCAAACCTGCTTCACCCGGTACGGGGGTAATTGCCGGTGGTGCTATGCGTGCCGTGCTTGAGAGCGTAGGTATTAAAGACGTTCTTGCAAAAAGCAAGGGATCGTCAAATCCTCACAGTGTGGTTAAGGCAACGATGGATGCACTTACCAAGCTGCGTGATGCACGTACTGTTGCCCAGGTAAGACAGGTGGATATTCAGAAGGTATTTAATGGTTAATGTTTGTTAATCAGTTGATCATGAAAAGAGTAAGGATTGAACAGATAAGAAGTGGTATCGGAAGGCCAGGCAGGCAGAAGAAAACTCTACAGGCTCTGGGATTGCGGAGAATACATCATGTTGTTGAGCATAATGCAACCCCGCAGATACTGGGTATGATAGCCAAAATCAGGCATCTTGTCAAGTGTGAAGAAATTCAATAGTAATCATTATAAGTCAAACATAATATGGATCTTAGCAATCTTAAACCTGCAGAAGGTTCTATAAAGAAAGAGAAACGAATTGGTCGTGGGCAGGGCTCCGGAACTGGTGGAACATCCACACGCGGCCATAAAGGGGCTAAATCGAGGTCTGGTTACAAATCCAAAATGGGATTTGAAGGGGGGCAGATGCCTCTTTACCGGCGTGTGCCAAAATTCGGGTTCAAAAATATTAACAGGGTTGAATACCATGGTATTAACATCGACACATTGCAAAAGCTCGCGAAACAGTTCAATCTTGAGGCTATTGACGCAGAGGTGCTTGTTAACCACGGCCTTGCCGGCAAGGCCGACAGGATTAAGATTCTGGGGCGTGGCACCCTGACCACAAAGCTGAATGTAAGCGCTCATGCGTTTTCAGCTTCTGCAGTTAAAGCCATCGAAGCTCAAGGAGGTGTTGCAACCATTATATCATAATCGCTCATGAAGAGATTTATCCAGACCATCAGGAATATTTATAAAATTGAGGACCTCAGGAAACGTATCCTTTATACGATAGGTATTATCCTTATTTACAGGGTAGGATCATATGTTGTGCTTCCAGGGGTTAATCCTTCCGGGCTAGCTGCCCTTCAGAGTCAGACCGATTCAGGTCTGATGGGACTTATAAATATGTTCTCAGGTGGAGCATTCTCCAACGCTTCGATATTTGCACTGGGAATCATGCCTTATATCAGCGCCTCAATCGTGGTGCAGTTACTTGGGATGGCAATTCCCTATTTCCAGAAACTGCAACGTGAAGGGGAGAGTGGCAGGAAAAAGATGAATCAGATAACAAGATATCTTACTGTGATCATCCTCATCTTCCAGTCTCCTGCCTATATTTCAAACCTGGTTAATACCATCCGGCCCGAGAATATCTATCCGTTTATTCAGAATGCAAATGTCGGGATCTTTTCTACATTTGGCATTACTTCAATACTTATTCTCACAGCAGGATCGATGTTTGTTATGTGGCTGGGGGAAAGGATCACCGACAAAGGTATTGGGAATGGCATCTCTCTGATAATCATGGTTGGCATTATCGCCAGACTACCTTTTGCACTTGTGGCTGAATTTGCAAGCCGGATGGAAAGCCAGGGTGGCGGCCTCGTGATCTTCCTTGTAGAAATTGTTGTTCTTATTGTGGTTATTCTGGTGTGTATCCTGTTGGTTCAGGGCACCCGCCGGGTACCTGTGCAGTTTGCAAAACGAATAGTTGGTAACAAGCAATATGGTGGTGTCAGACAGTATGTCCCACTTAAGGTAAATGCTGCCGGGGTAATGCCCATTATCTTCGCACAGGCAATTATGTTTCTCCCCATCACAATTGCCGGCTTTGCATCCTCGGAAACGATGTCTGGTTTTGCAAGGGCTTTTGCAGACTATAACGGTTTCTGGTATAACTTTGTGTTCGCAATACTCATTATAGCATTCACCTATTTTTATACTGCTATCACCATCAACCCAACACAGATGGCAGATGACATGAAGAAAAACGGGGGATTCATCCCTGGGATAAAACCGGGTAAGAAAACTGCCCAGTATCTTGACGGTATACTATCGAAGATAACTCTTCCAGGGTCTGTTTTCCTTGCTTTTGTGGCTGTTTTACCTGCCATTATCCGTCTGGCAGGTGTTAATTCCCAGTTTGCCCAGTTCTATGGTGGCACATCGTTGTTGATCATGGTAGGTGTAATACTCGACACTCTTCAGCAGATAGAGAGTCATTTAATGATGCGACATTATGACGGATTGACGAAGTCGGGCCGGATCAAAGGCCGGTCGGGCAGTTTTTCCGGATAGGAGATGAACGTTCAGAGATGTTTGACAAGACAATATATAAGTCTGAAGAGCAGATCGAACTTATAAAAAAGAGTTCTTTACTTGTTGGAAAGACCCTTGCAGAGGTTGCAGGTATGATAGCACCAGGTGTTAGCACTAAAGCGCTTGATAAGTTAGCTGAGACTTTCATCAGGGATCACGGTGGTGTGCCCGGATTCAAAGGTTACAATGGGTTTCCTGCGACACTTTGTGTTTCGGTGAACGAGGAGGTTGTACATGGAATACCGGGTAAGCGACTGGTTAAGGAGGGTGATGTGGTGTCAGTAGATTGCGGAGTAATATTAAATGGTTACTACGGTGACTCAGCATTCACCTTCGCTATCGGCGAATTGCATCCCCGTGTTGCAGAGTTGGTCAGCGTAACCCGTGAGTCACTGAACAGAGGTATTGATGCCGCTGTTGCCGGTAACAGGTTGGGTGATGTCGGCTATGCGATTCAAAGCTACGTGGAAAGCCATGGCTTTAGCGTTGTGCGCGAACTTGTAGGGCATGGCATCGGGAAGAAACTTCATGAAAAACCCGAGGTTATGAATTACGGAAAAAGAGGTTCAGGTGCAAAGCTTCGGGAAGGATTGGTTATCTGCATTGAGCCAATGGTGAACCTTGGCACAAGAGTAATAAGCCAGGATAGCGATGGCTGGACGATACGGACCCACGACAGGTTGCCTTCCGCACACTTTGAACATGCGGTGGTAGTAAAGCGTGGTAAAGCAGAGGTCTTGTCAACATTTAAATATATTGATGAAGTTTTGAGTAAAAAAAGTTAGGATTGTATGTCTAAACAGAAATCCATTGAGGTAGACGGCACAGTGATAGAATCGCTGGGCAATGCAATGTTTCGCGTCGAGCTGGAGAATGGTCATGTGATCACAGCACACATCTCAGGCAAGATGCGTATGCACTACATAAGGATACTTCCGGGTGACCGTGTGAAAATGGAAATGTCGCCTTACGATCTCACAAAGGGAAGAATAACATACAGGTATAAGTAAAACAATAAATAGATAAAGACATGAAGATCAGAGCCTCAGTAAAGAAACGGACACCGGAAGACAAGATTGTCAGACGGAAGGGAAAGATTTATGTCATCAACAAGAAGAACCCTAAGTACAAGCAACGTCAGGGTTGATTAACATAGTGAAAACAAAATAAAACTCTTGATATGGCAAGGATAGCAGGTATTGACATACCACGAAACAAGAGAGGAGAAGTATCTCTCACCTATATTTATGGCATTGGCCGTAGTACAGCTTCACAAATACTGAAGGCCGTAAATATTGACCCCAACAAGCGTGTTCAGGACTGGACCGATGATGAGCAGAATCTGGTTCGAACATACATCAACGACCATCTTAAGATTGAAGGAGCATTGCGTTCGGAAGTGCAGATGAACATTAAAAGGTTAATGGATATCGGGTCCTACCGGGGTATCAGGCACAGGATTGGTTTGCCGTTACGTGGACAGAGTACCAAAAACAATGCACGTACCCGCAAGGGAAGGAAAAAGACTGTGGCAAATAAGAAGAAAGCCGTTAAAGGTTAAAAACTGAATTATAACATTGAGAGAATAATAGTAAGATTATGGCTAAGAACACACGAAGCACAAAAAAGCGTGTAGTAAAGGTTGATCCTGTAGGCAAGGCTTTTATACAGGCCTCTTTCAACAACATCATTGTATCGCTGACGAACGATTCGGGCCAGGTTATTTCATGGTCATCGGCAGGTAAGATGGGTTTCAGAGGATCGAAGAAAAACACACCGTATGCGGCACAGATGGCTGCGCAGGATGCATCCAAAGTTGCCTTTGATGCTGGTTTGAGGAAGGTAAAGGTTTATGTCAAGGGCCCGGGTTCAGGGCGTGAGTCAGCGATCAGGACCATCCATTCGGCAGGTATAGAGGTTATGGAGATCAACGACATAACACCTCTGCCACATAATGGTTGCAGGCCACCCAAACGCAGGAGAGTTTAAGTATCAGAAATCAGAGTATTATCATTATCAGAAAACGGAATATAGATTATGGCAAGGTATACCGGCCCACAAACAAAAATCGCAAGGAAATTCGGCGAACCAATATTTGGTGCTGACAGGCATTTTGAGAAAAAGAAATATCCGCCTGGGATGCATGGATTGAATAAGCGCAGGAAGAAAACCTCAGAGTACGGAATGCAGCTTCTGGAGAAACAGAAAGCAAAGTACACATATGGAATACTCGAAAGGCAGTTCAGAAACATCTTTAAGAGAGCTTCAAGCAAGGCCGGTATCACCGGTGAAATATTATTGCAGCTTTGTGAGATGCGTCTCGATAACCTGGTGTTCCGCATGGGTATTGCCCCATCAAGGCGAGCCGCCCGTCAACTTGTATCCCATAAACACATTCAGGTGAATGGCGAAACTGTGAACATCCCCTCTTATGAAGCTAAAGTGTTGGATGTTATTAGTGTAAGGGAAAAATCGAAATCCCTTGAAGTAATCACCGATTCGCTTGCAGGCAGAGGCCATAAATACGGATGGCTGGAATGGGATGACGCGCTGAAGGCTGGAAAGGTTATTTCTATACCAACACGGGAAGAGATCCCTGAAAACATCAAGGAACAGCTTATAGTTGAGCTTTACTCGAAATAATGAATGGCAGTTAATTTTTTTATATAACTTAATATAGGATCTGAACACATGGCAATAATAGCGTTTCAGAAACCAGATAAGGTGATTATGCTCGAAGAGACTCCTTTCCGGGGAAGGTTCGAATTCCGTCCACTTGAACCTGGATACGGCATCACCATTGGCAATGCACTCCGAAGGATTCTGCTCTCTTCTCTGGAAGGGTTTGCAATAACATCAATAAGGATTGCAGGTGTTGAACAGGAGTTCTCAACTATCAAAGGGGTGGTTGAAGATGTTGTTGAAATTGTGCTGAATCTTAAACAGATCAGGTTTAAGCAGCAGATTGAAGACAACGCAATCGAGAAGGTAAATGTTTCGATCTCAGGCCAGGATGTTTTTAAGGCAGGTGACATGAACCGGTTCCTTAGCAGCTTCCAGGTTTTAAACCCTGAACTGGTTATCTGTAAAATGGAGCCTTCAGTAACACTAAATATGGAGTTCCTGATCGAAAAGGGGAGAGGCTATGTTCCTGCTGAAGAGAACAAATCTGCCAATGCTCCCATAGGAACCATTGCAATAGACGCTATTTATACGCCGATCAGAAATGTGAAATATACCGTTGAGAACTTCCGTGTTGAGCAGAAAACCGACTATGAGAAACTTATTCTTGAGATTGTTACCGATGGTTCAATTCATCCGAAAGATGCTCTGAAGGAGGCTGCGAAAATCCTTATTCATCATTTCCTGCTTTTCTCCGATGAGAGAATTACCATCGACTTTGAAGAGAAAGTCACTACCGAGGAATTTGATGAATCATCACTCCACATGAGACAGTTGCTCAAAACAAAACTTATCGACATGGATCTGTCGGTAAGGGCTCTGAACTGCCTCAAGGCTGCAGAGGTTGAAACACTTGGAGAACTTGTGAGATATAATAGAAATGATCTTTTAAAATTCAGGAATTTCGGCAAGAAATCCCTTACAGAACTAGATGAACTGGTTAAATCAAAGAATCTCACGTTCGGGATGAATGTGGAAAAATACAAACTGGATAAGGAATAGAAGTTGAACAGGAAAACAATATTGAAGTGATATGAGACATCGAAAAACGATAAATCATCTGGGTAGAACCAGTTCCCACAGAAAGGCGATGTTGTCGAATATGGCATCATCTCTGATAATACACAAACGTATAAGCACGACACTTGCAAAAGCAAAAGCACTGCGTGTTTACGTTGAACCCCTGATTACCCGTTCTAAGGAGGATACTACCCACAACCGAAGGGAAGTATTCAGTTATCTTCAGGACAACAAGGCAGTTACGGAACTCTTCAGGGTTGTTTCACAAAAGGTTGCAGATCGTCCGGGTGGATATACACGGATACTGAAAACAGGAAACCGGCTTGGTGATAATGCACCGATGTGCTTTATTGAACTCGTTGATTTCAACGAGCTGTATATAAGTTCTTCTATGCAACAGAAGGGTGCAAAGCGTACCCGTCGTGGTGGCAGAAAAGGTGCTCCAGAAGCAGAATTAACCGGAAAAGCAGTTTCTACATCAGTGCTTAAACAAAAGCAGGAAGATTTGGTAATTGAAGAGCCAGTTGAGGTTGAAGAATCTGTTTCCGAAATTGTTGAGCCTGCATCTGAGGAAATGGTTGCTGAAGCCCCTGAAGCAGAAGAACAGGAACCGTCAGCAGAAACCTCCGACACTGAACCAATGAACCAGGGTGAAGAGGGTGATGAAGCTGCGGCTGAAGAAGAAGAAAGAAAGGAATAAAACCTGGTTGCAAACAAACCGGTTTTAAACTCTTGGAAGGGGCGGTGCATTTTGTACCTTACCCCTTTTTGTTTTAATAGATTGATAATTGATATTAACCATTTAACAATAATAACATGAGCATTATAGCAGACATTCATGCAAGGCAGATTCTCGATTCCCGTGGTAATCCCACAATTGAGGTCGATGTACTAACACAAAATGGAATAATAGGGAGGGCCGCTGTGCCTTCGGGTGCCTCAACCGGCACACATGAAGCCGTGGAATTACGCGATGGCGATAAAGGTTTTTATCTCGGCAAAGGTGTTCTCAAGGCAGTTGATAATGTGAATACAATATTGTCCAAAGAGTTGCAGGGAATGTCTGTCGTTGCGCAGCGTTCCATTGATAATGCAATGATGGAAATTGACGGTTCACCCAATAAATCGAATCTGGGAGCCAATGCCATCATCGGGGTATCTCTTGCCTGCGCATCTGCAGCAGCTCAGGAGACAGACCAGTCGTTGTTCCGGTATATTGGCGGAGTTAATGCCCATACTCTTCCGATACCAATGATGAACATATTAAATGGTGGCTCGCATGCTGACAACAGCATCGATTTCCAGGAGTTCATGATTATGCCTGTGGGCGCAGAAAGCTTCTCTCAGGCGATAAGGATGGGTGCAGAGGTGTTCCATAACCTGAAAAGTGTTCTCAAGGCCAAGGGACATTCAACCAATGTGGGTGATGAGGGTGGTTTTGCACCAAATTTAAAAAATAATGAAGAGGCAATACTCTTTATTCTTCAGGCAATTGAAAAAGCCGGATATAAACCGGGTGATGATGTGGCTATTGCCCTTGACCCGGCAGCATCAGAGTATTTCCTCCCTGAAGAAAATGTATACCACCTTCACTGGTCTTCAGGAGAAAAACTG
Source organism: uncultured Lentimicrobiaceae bacterium (assembly GCA_964469215.1). Classification (GTDB taxonomy): domain Bacteria; phylum Bacteroidota; class Bacteroidia; order Bacteroidales; family SKPS01; genus SKPS01. The sequence continues at coordinate 99,941 of CAYXYB010000007.1, read as the reverse complement.
ACTCCTGGGCAAATGGTCGACTTTTTCAAAGACTGGGTTAAAAGATTTCCAATCCTGTCAATAGAAGATGGAATGGCAGAGGATGACTGGGACGGATTTAAATTGATGACTACCGAGCTTGGAGATAAAGTTCAAATTGTTGGTGATGACATTTTTGTCACCAACACCGATCGTCTTAAAAGGGGAATTAAAGAGGGGATTTGTAATTCAATACTGATAAAGGTAAATCAGATAGGAACTCTAACAGAAACCATTGATGCCGTTGACATGGCTATCCGTAATGGTTATACTTCCGTTATCAGCCACCGCTCCGGTGAAACTGAAGACACAACCATTGCCGACCTCTCTGTTGCTCTTAATACTGGTCTTATTAAAACAGGCTCAGCCAGCAGGTCAGACAGGATTGCAAAATATAACAGGCTTCTCAGAATTGAAGAGATGCTTGATGACCAGGCGTATTATCCCGGAAGAAACTTCAGGTACATGAGATAGTTCAGGAAATGTTAAGGTTCCAGTCTTTACAGGACTTTGTCACAGGGCTTGAGTCAATGGGTGAGCTTAAAAGAATTGATGCGAGGGTAAGCCCTGAACTTGAGATTACTGAAATCGCCGACAGAATGGTAAAGGGTGGCGGCCCTGCACTTCTTTTCAGTAATAATGGCACCACTTTTCCTTTGCTAATAAACGCCTTCGCCTCAGATAAACGCATTGCTGCAGCCTTGGGTGTTGAATCGCTGGATGAGATACCTGCCCGGCTTGATTCTGTCATCGAAAGCCTGGCACCGCTGAAAGAATCTGGTATATGGCGAAAACTACCGACCCTGCCACATGCCTTAAGAATGATGAGGTGGATGCCGAAAAAGGTACGAGGGCGTGGCTCATGCCAGGAGGTGATCCTTCCTGAACCCGATCTCTCATTATTACCTGTTCTCAAATGCTGGCCTCATGATGGTGGCCCTTTTATCACACTGCCGCTTGTCCATACCATTGATCCCATAACCGGTCAGCAGAATACCGGAATGTACAGAATGCAAGTGTATGATAAAAGAACCACCGGCATGCACTGGCATGTTCATAAAGACGGAGCCGCTCATTACCGCCGGTATAATGAGTTGGGTAAAATAATGCCTGTAACTGTGACCCTTGGTGGTGATCCGGTGCTTACCTATGCTGCCACAGCTCCACTTCCTCCATTCATCAACGAGAATCTTTTCGCAGGATTTGTTAGAAAAAGGGGTGTGAGACTGGTGAAATCCCTCACCAACGACATTTGGATCCCTGCCGGTGCGGATATCGTTATAGAAGGTTATGTGGACACTGCTGAACTGCTACGTAATGAAGGACCTTTCGGAGACCATACAGGTTTCTATTCACTGCAGGATTTATATCCTGTGTTTCACGTTACAGCAATGTCGCACAGGCGAAATGCCATTTATCCTGCTACAATAGTAGGCATTCCGCCGCAGGAGGATCTCTGGCTCGGAAAAGCCACTGAAAAAATATTCCTTATGCCTCTGCAAAAGGCAATTTCTGTTGAAATCAGAGGATTGAATATGCCTGCTGAAGGGGTGTTTCACAACCTTGTTATTGCTTCTGTTGAGAAAAGCTATCCCGGACAGCCTCAAAAGGTAGCCAATGCGCTTTGGGGAGCCGGACAGATGATGTTGAACAAGATTGTTGTAATTGTGAATAAGAACATCGATGTTGAAAATTACCGGCAGGTCATTAGGGAAATTTCCGGTAACGTTGACCCGGTGAAAGATATATTTTTCAGCAAAGGTCCACTTGATGTTCTCGATCATTCTGCAGAAGAATTTGCATACGGCAGCAAGATGTGCATCGATGCAACCAACTCCAGGCAATTGCCGGTCAATTGTTTCATTACCGACGGATTAAAAGCCTTGCCTGCCTCTTTGAAAGGTGTTGCACAGGTTTCTCAAATTCACGGTGTTGAATACATTCCTGCGATAATTATTTTTGTTGACAAATCTCCCGGTATATCAGTCAGTGACATTCACAACAGGGTTGCCAAAGAATCTGAAGGTTCAGGCATACGTTTTATCATTTACCTTGATAGTGAAGCTTCCGGTTTAAGTGTTTCTTCATGGCTATGGCTGGCTGCGGGCAACAGTGATCCCCGCAGGGATTATCTGATGGGATTATTACCGGATGGTTCAGCAGTGGCAGGATTTGACGCCACCAGAAAAACCCGGTCACATGATAACTTTTTGCGCGAATGGCCAAATCTTGTTGTTATGAACATGGATACAATTAACCTTGTAAACAATAGATGGGATGAATTTAACTGTGGTGAGATGATCCTAAGCCCCTCATTGCCATTTATGATATACCAGCAGGGTGAGGGTGTAGCTGCAAATACGGATAAAGACTGAACCCGTCAGCACCTCCCGAAAGAACTTTTTAGGTTTTTAAGTAATTATACTGCATCAGGATTCACAAACCTGTCGATGCTCTCAATAAATCTCAGGTAGGTGAACTGCTGTGTTTCCTGTTGATGTAATTTCTTTACTATCAGTTCAACCATCCCTCCCGGAATTGATACGTTTTTTCTCTGGTAGAATTCAGGCCTGTGGATAAATATAACGGTGTCTGAATTTTCTGCCAGGTATTCCGGTATTTCTTTTATTGATGGCATTAATCCGCCATTGGTAATATCAGAAGGTTTCGGCATCTGGTTGAATATAACCACAGGGATGTCAAGATCCGAAGCAACGTTTCTAAGGCTTAGAATTATCTCTTCACACGCAGCTCTGCGAGATTCAGGGTCATGAATATGTGTGGTATAGCTGTCGGGTGAATCTGCAAGGATGATCTCAGCGTGATGCTTTTTGCATACGTGATGGCACCTTATAACTATTTCCTGTGCATCAAGGTTTTTACTGTCATCGATAAATAATCCGGCTGAAGCTATGGGTTTAATCAGTGAAAGTGTATTTTCTTTATCACCCTCTCTGAGCAGGCCTTCGCGGATCTTCTTAACAGAGTGGTTTGTGTTGCTTTCAATAAGGCGGCTTATCACCTTTCCGGCAGACCTCTCGGGTGAAAACAAAGCAAGCCGGCGCTCTAACAGTACCGCAATATTCTGCACCATAGAAAGTAAAAATGCCGTCTTGCCGTTTCCGGGCCTTGTGCTAATAGTGGTGATCTCACCCCGTTTGAAACCTTTTGTTATTTTGTCGATATTCCCGAATCCCGATGGTATGTTTGGCTCTTCATAAGCCTCATATTTTTTTGTAAGATTTTGAAAGTTAAGTGTTTGGTTCACCAGGTCGCCGGCTGTGGAAAAACCAAACACTTCCACCGGCTCTGTGAGGTCAGGCATCTCTTTTATCATATCGAAAATTATTGGTTTCACAAAACGTCAGCCCAAATGTACAACTTTTTTGCAACATAAAAACAATGATCTTTTATTTCGATTACTAAATCTTTTAAAATCAGGTTGGAAATTCAATCTTCAGGAGGTTTGGCACTTATTCCGGCTTAGTATCAGGTTTGCTTGTGTAAGTTATTTCATTAACAAGCTCACCCATTAAGTAATGGTGTTCGAAACGTTTGGTTCCCTCTTCTGACCATGTGATCTCTGCTCCGTGCTTTAAATTTTCCCGGTAATTCACCTCCTGTTTTTTTCTTCCGTTTTTATAAAAAGCGATCATTGTGCCACTCCCTTTGTTAAATTCTGCCTCTCCAACCTTCATCCCCTGGTGGTCAAAATATTCCCAACGGCCATGGTAAAACCCTTCGTAATATTCGCCAGCGATCTTTAATCCGCCGTCTTCCCAGAAGACTTTATAAGCCCCATGCAGTTCGCCTTTTTTATAGTTTTTTTCTTCGGAAATGATGCCTGTTATCAAGAAGTGCCTACTTAACCCGTTGAGTTGATTCTCTTTGTATTGTTCTTCAAATTCAATATTGCCGTTAAAATACCATCTCGTCATCATGCCGTTAAGAGCATCATCAGCATAAACGTATTCAACCTCTTTCCTGCCATCCTGGAAATAATATATCGCAGGGCCATGTTTTACAGATCCCTTATAAGAGATTTCATACATAAGATTGCCGTTTTCATGGTAGGCTTTTTCGGTTCTTTTACGGTTACAGCCTGTCAAGATTAAGATTGCTGATGCCACAAGGAGGGTGAATATGGTAACAGAAAATTTAATGTTCATAGAAATGATATTTATTTCCGGGCATTATCCTTTAGCCATAGAAGCCGCACAGATTTCATGCTGAATGATTCTTTGCCCGGATTCCAAAGGTAGCATTTTAATCTCTGATTATGATTAAAATCCGCAGGCATATAAACAGTATAGAAGAAGCTGTTTTTCGATGTTCTGGTATTTGCCAGCCGGATTCCGAACCACTCACCAGCTGTACCGTCATCCTTAAGGGGGTGTATTACAATATGCACATCAGAAGGAAACTGATCTGAATAACTGTCGATCTCACAATGCAGCAGGATCCTGCCTCTTCCGGGATTTTCCCCCGGCAGGAATCCTTCAAATATAGGATAATATATTGTTGAGCTATCTGCAACCAGCATGCTATCTTTTTCAGACATGCTTGTAAGAAGAATAGAATCCCTGGTATAACCTGCAACTGAGTTGGTTGGTCGGATTTTGCTGAATCTGAAAAACTCAGAATAGGGATATTGCTGTTCGTAAGCTACAAGATAAGGGAAATGTTGTCTTATCACAGAAGTTACTATTGGATCGGCAGGCCTGAGCCAGGCATAGCTGAAAGAGCTGCAGGGCAATGACACCATTGCGGAATATAAATCCTGTATAGACTCATGTCCCTTAAACAGGTAAAAGAGGGCGCTGTCAGGTTTGCAATCATTATCAAGATAATGATGTATATACCACGGATCGTTAACATCAACTGCCCAACATAAAGATTCCTTTTCATTATGAGCAGAACAGATAAGTTCAGATGTTCTTTTAAAATCTGTGTATTGAACAGTGCTGTAGTAGCGGTTTCCAAAAATAAGTTGTGCTGCCATTACTATCGGGAGCAGTATTGCAAATACTTTTACCATAAAAGAATTTTTGTTTCCGAATCCTGAAAACAGAACTGCAAGAAGGAATGGAAATGCAAATAGCATTATTGAATTTTGAAGTATCGGGTTAACTGTGAGGGAGTAGATAAAAGCGAAAACAAGAGGGATGATATACCAGGCAAGAGCAATGATAAATCTGATTCTGGTGTTTCTTTGCCATTTTCTTATTGAAGGTTTAAACAACATAAAGGCACATGGTGCTGCAACCAATATAAGGAGCCACCACGAATCGTTGAACAGATAAAGGAGATGTTCCGGAATCCATGTTTTATGAGGAGGAGGCAGCCATAATGCAAGCCCACCCCGTGATACCTGAACCATTGAGACAGCAAGGTGAGGTATGAACAGGACAACAGAAACGATACCTGCAGCAAGATAAATTAACAGGTTATGGCGTTTCAGCAGTGGCAGACCTGTTAAGCCTATCATTGCGGCCATAAAAAAGCTGAAGTAGTGGTTATACATCGCCAGGGAAAAGGAGAGAGCCATGACTGCGGCATAGAGTATTTTTTTTCTCACAGGCAGATCAGGAGAGCTGAATATCAGCTTGTCCCATGCATAGGCGGCTGCGATTACAAAAAGCATTCCGGTACTGTAGGGCCTGATAAGCTGTGAATACAAGATCGGGAACTGCAGCATGGCAAGTGTACCGGCAGCAAGCAAGGCAGCAGTTCTTCCGAACCATCTGTTTGCGAGGAGGAAGAATAACCAGACGCTTATAATTCCTGCAACAGCAAAAGGGAACCTCACCATAAAAGGGTTTGACCCTGCCAGCCGTGTCCAGTACCACAGGAACACCTGGACACCTGCAGGATGAGCATCAGGCTGAATGCTTTCGCTGATAAGGTCTTGAAGAGTTGCCTTGTTCTCCAACCTATACAGTGCACTCAATTCATCATTATAGTAAGGCCGTATACCGAGGCATGCAAATCTGAATGCTGTCGCTATCAGTATAAGGATGATCAGGCCTGAGGCTTTGTTGAACCATGTGGCAGGAATAAGATTTTTGCTGAAGACTTTATTAAATCGTCGTAGTTTCATCCGGGTTGGTTTGTGTCAGTTTCCCTGATTTGCATCTGTAAGGTGAAGTTATCATGTTGGTTTCAGTTTTTAGTCTGCCTGAACCACCTTCCTTTGCCGGGCAATTTCAAAGAGCAGGATCCCTGCAGCAACAGAAACGTTAAGAGATCCAATTTTCCCGTATTGTGGAATTGCAACCTGTTGACTGCTCATTTTCAGAAGTGGTGCGGAAACACCATCCTCCTCTGATCCCATAATAAGGCATAACGGGCCGGTTAGATCTGCATTGTGCAATGTTAGTTTTGATTTTTCGTTTGCAGAAACCAGAAGCAGACCCCTTTCCATCATGCTGACAGCACTTTTAAAAAGGTTTACCGTCCTGCAGACAGGTATCCGGAGCAGTCCGCCGGCAGAGGCTTTGATACTTTCTGAGTTGATTCTTGCAGTTCCCCTTTCAGGTATCAGAATCGCGTCAGCTCCGGCACACTCTGCAGTTCGTGCAATAGCTCCGAAATTACGTACATCCGTTACTCTGTCCAGTAAAATGATAAGGGGATCCCTTCCGGCATGAAAGGCGTTTTCGATTACTTTGTCAAGGTCAGCATACTCAACAAGGGACAGAAAACCGATAATCCCCTGGTGGTTTTTGCGTGTAAGCTGATTGAGTTTTGCATCAGGCACATACTGAAGTGGGATGCCATTTTTTTTAATAAGCCCGAGAACCTCTCTGTATCCCTCTCCTGAGATACCACGCTTTACCATGACCCTGTCAATGGTGTTTCCACTCATGATAGCTTCAGCAACAGGCCTGATGCCAATAATGATCTCATCAGGGTTTTGTTGCTTATGGGTTACCTCCTCCAACTGTTTACCATCTGATACCATCCTGTCTTAAAATTTGGTGAGCGTTCAAGTAGATAATCGTTGTCGCTGAAAGGGTTGTTGACCTTAATAAAGATGAATGAGAAGGAGAGCAGGTGTCTCGATTCACCGTATGTCCAAATTTCAGCGTGTTCAGTTCTCTGAACAATGGAAGGGGTTCCAAACATAATATAAATCATCCCCCTGTCAGTTTTCCAGCCATCCTGGTACGATGTGAAAAGATAGTTTGCTTTTTCAACACGTCTGTAATACTCCCTGATTAGTTTACGGGCACGCAGTTCATTGCCTGCAGTATTTACCCAGAATCTGTCAACCGCCTCCTTCGGGTCGGGGGACTCTTCCAGTTCCCTGTACTCCTTGTCTGATGTAATGTACCTCAATGGTGCTATCATCTGCGCCGATTGAGCTATCCACGGAAATGGATAGTCCCTGGCAAATATTGTAAAGCCAATACGTGAAGTTGTGTCAGCAGTGAAGTGGTATATACCGGGCATGCTGAGTTCCAGATCTCCGGTTTTACCATCTTTAAAACTTACGTTAAACACAGAATCTGCCTCGTAGTTAAAATGCTGAAAAGGGATGTTTACAAAAGGAGGGTATGCTACCGGGTACTCATTCCTGTAATACCTAACCTTAAAGTCATTATCGGTAATTATACTGCTTGTAAAAAAAAACTTCGAATTTGTACTTATATTTCTGTGGTTAAGAGGTTGCCCGTGATGGTCGTAAAGAACGAAGTGAGTGCTCGTTGGAGGCCATGCAGATGGCAGTTTTTGGTAATATTCGTTTGTTGCATTATTTTCAGGATCCGTCAGATTGAGGGAAAGCAGTTTTCCGGATGGTTCACCGGTAAAAATTTCAATACTGCCATTCAAAATACCGCTGTTTATGTTTGTGTCTTCTGCTATAATGTAATATGTTGCGCTGTCATGGATCACTTTCCTGTTTTCCGGAGAAATTATACTGGCATAAAGAATAAACCCTTTGTTCCATCTTTTGGTTTCATCTCCTGCTCCGGATCTTGCAGGAATTGAGAAATAGATTCTCAAGCTGTCGGGTGTAAATTGATATAAGATATAATCAGGGAGAGGACTAATGTCAGAAATGGCGTAAGAATCAGAAAGGTTATGATCGGCTAAACGGTGGGTTGTCTGACATGAAATGCACATCAGCAGAGTGGCTGTGACCAGGTGTGCAAAAAGTAATTTTTTAATACTCCTTGTCATCTTCTGCATTGCCTGTTGATGTATTGTTGTGAGTCAATTCTTTGATTATCCTTTTGTGTTCTTCAAGAGAGATGGTTCGGGTGTCGTAGTATTGTTTTGTGCGGTACCAGGCAAGTGCAAGACCGCAGATTAATCCTGCAATGAAATAAACAGCCATTATTGTAGAGGTATAGGTTATTTGAGATATAAAACCCAGATGTCCCTTTTCCCCTCACCATCAGACATTGTGCTGCCGCAGACCACCGCTTCGTTTGGTCCTGTGGCTACAATTGCTCGTGCAATGTCTTCATTAATACCGCCGTATGTCTCCTGCCAAAGGTGTTTGCCCGTTTTGTCAAATTTCATCAACCAGAAATCGTATCCTCCTTCACCATAAGAGTTTGTATATCCGCAAACGATAACACCTCCGTCGCTGGTTTCTGAAGTGCCGGTGGCAGCCTCATCCTTCAGGGTGCCGAAGGTATGTTCCCAGTCATCCCAGCTTTCAGCTGTAAACCCCACCACCCAAAGATATGTATAACGATCACCCTTTGGTTGGGTGGTTCCTGCCATTACATATTCACCTGTACTTTTGATCGTGAGGTGATTAGCCATGTCTTTATTAATGGTTCCGTAGTATTTATGCCACTCCCTTCTTCCATCTTTCGAAAGCTTAACCAGCCATAGACTGCTTAGTCCGTTGCCGTAGGAGGCGGTAGAGCCACATATTACGAGGCTGCTGTCTTTCTTTTGCTCAACCACGCTTTTACCATAATCGTTTTTCTTGCCACCAAGCATCCTTCGCCAGATCCTGCCACCTTTAGTGTCGATTTTCATAACGAAGATATCCCAGCCACCTGAACCGAATGACCTTGTTGAGCCAACAAACACGTAGTTCCCGTCGAGAGTCTGCACCAGGCTGTTGCCCTCTTCGTGCTTCCTGCCTCCGTAAAAACCCTGCCATTGCATGTTACCGGCACTGTCGAGTTTTACAAACCAGACATCCCTTTTTCCTTTGCCCTTAGATGTTGTATAGCCTGTAAAAGCAAAACCATTATCCTGAGTTTGTATGATTGCATGGGCAACCTCATCACCCTTGTCTCCGTAAGTTTTTTCCCATTCAAGTTTACCCTGGGGGTCCAGCTTGATCACCCAGGCATCCATACCACCACGACCTTTGGATTCTGTCATGCCGCAAACGACATATCCTCCGTCGGTAGTTTTAAGAATACCATTGGCCTCATCATTATTAGGCCCGCCAAAGGTTTGTGACCATAGTATCCCCGGAGCCTGTGCCTGTAATCCCAGGGTGAAAATCGAGAAAAAGCTTGCAATAAGTAATAGTTGCTTCATCTTTATTATGGTTTTCGTTTTTGACTTAAACGCCTGATGCAGCATCACGGATAAGAAATGGTGCATTGTGGTAACAAACATACATGATTTTTAGCAGAAAATTAACCTTCCAGGGTAAAAAGTTTTGCAAATCTGTATGGTAACAGTTAAATCAGTGATTTATATTGCTTCAGAAACGTGCATCAAGCCCAAAATGAAGCCTGCCGGTTTTGAAATCAAAGGGATTGTTATTTTGGATTCCCCATGCATAGCTTATCTGTAGATGACCGGCTGGTGATGGTAATGATATTCCTGCACCAAAACCAAAAGGTGTGTCATGGAACAAATTGTGTGCAATCAGTCGTTTCTCATACCACCCCCCATCAACAAAAACCTTAAAATGAGAGGCTCTTTCGAACCGGTATCTTAACTCAAGTGACCCCAGTGCAAATGATGAAGCCGTGATGCTCCGCTCATCAAATCCCCTAAGAGTATTTATGCCTCCGATGTAGAAAAAACTGTTTTCACTTGCAACGGTGCCGTAAATACCTGAAGCATGAACCATGGAATTGATGATCAAACGTGGTGTAACAGGTATATAAAAACCCAGTGTTAACTCTCCCTGTGCCTGTCTGCCTTCTGTTTCAACGCCTTCAAAAAGTTCGCCGGGAATATCGGTCGATCTAAGAATATTCATTTTTCCTGCAGCAATTTCACCCGAAAAGTAATACCCTTTGCCGGGGTTTATACGGAGGTCAACTCTCTCTATAGCATAACCAAGACCAAAGAGAGTTGTTTCGAAATCGGTAACCGGAGGCAGTGTAGTTGCATTTGTGTATATTGATCTGTCAAGTACTCTGCTGCTCGTGCGGTCAGTCCATACCGAGAAAGATGAACCCGGGCCAGGCATGGCTACTATACCTCCGCGAATATTTAGCCTGTAGAACAGATCCCCCTTTTTTAACAGAGCGAACTTCCCCATAATGCCGAAAGGGAGCCAGCGAAGATATGGTTGCCGGAAATTCAGCATCAATTGCTCGTCACCCTGTATCCCTTGCCAGCTTAAATCCATCTCTTCTGCTCTGCCAAATGCATTGTGAAGTTTCAGGGTAACATCTCCGGAGAATATCAGTTTCTCAGGCTTTAACTTATCAGGTCCGAAGCCAACAATTCCGTTGAAACCTGAAGCTTTCTGTTTCCCAAGATTAAGTAACAGCCTTGCCTTTCCGCCATCAGTGAGAATAATGTTGTAACTGCCAATTGCAGTTAGAAAAGGGAGTGTTCCAAGATGTTTTTCTACATCAGGTAATAAAAGGTTATTGTAAGGTTTGTTAGCTCTCACCTTTATTATCTTCTGAAGGATGGCGTTGTTGATATTGATATCACCTCTGATTTCAAGTGAATCCCATACATAGTAACTTCCACGATCAACCGAAATATATGTGATGAGTGTATCATCGCTTATTTTCATTTCTAAAATGCTAACCCTGGCAAGCGGATATCCCTGCCTATTGAGAACTCCCGTAATGGCACTGAGTGCTGGCCCTGGTAACCGCGGTTTTCCTGCCGAATAACCTGAAATAATCTCCGCAAGCTCACCAATTGCCGGTTCATCATTATTGAGGTGTAGTATTGAAGATGAATATCTTTTGCCGCAATAAAACCAAATCCTGAAAGTGTCGTCTGATAACATCATGGAATCTATGGAAGCAGTAAAGTATCCATTTTTCTGAAGGTCTTCAGTAAAACGGTTGAGATCTTTATGCAGATTCAGTTCAGTGCGTAAACCCTTACGATTGAATTTCGCAACCTGCTCAATAACATATTCATCTGTTGTTGAATTGAAATAAAAAGTGCTGGATAAACCCTGGCCATAAAGTGAAACACCCTGAAAAAAAATAGTGGAAAAGAAAAGAAATGTTGTAATCAATTTATGTAGCAGAACCAAACTGGTGCTGTTTTGAGCCCTTGTCTTCTCTCTGACCTCTTCTGATAATGCCTGCATTATTAATCGATTGGCTGGATTCTGATTACTTTAGATAACGCAGAAAAACGTTTACCATTTTATCAGGAGTTTTCCTTTTTCTGACAAATATCTGTTTGCTTCTGAGAAATGTCCGCATCCAAAGAATCCCCGATGTGCTGAGAGTGGCGATGGGTGAGGCGCCTTCAGTACAAGATGTTTGGATGTATCGATGAGCGGGGTTTTCATCTGTGCGGGATTCCCCCAAAGCATAAACACCAAGTTGTCACATAATTCAGAGAGTAGTCTTATCACGGAATCGGTAAAGATCTCCCACCCTTTTCCATGATGGGATGCTGCCTGGTTTGCTCTCACTGTAAGTGTGGTATTGAGAAGCAATACACCCTGCCGGGCCCACGAAGTAAGGTTGCCGGTAAATGGTTCAGGAATACCCGTTTCCTGGCTTAGCTCTTTGAAGATATTCTGCAGTGACGGAGGTTTTGGTATTCCATCCGGCACCGAAAAACATAATCCATGTGCCTGGCCTGCACCATGATAAGGATCTTGTCCAAGTATCACTACCCGTACTTCTTCAAAAGGTGTGTTGTCAAAAGCCGCAAAAATAAGTTTCCCGGGAGGGTAAACTGTATAACGGGCTTTCTCCCCGATGAGAAATCTTTTAAGCTCAATGAAATATGGAGCTGAAAACTCATCTTTCAGAATCCTGAGCCAGCTTTCATGAATAACCGGATTTATCGAAAGGTTTGATAATGAACTCATAATATAAAAGAATTATTACTATGATGGGGTGAAATAAAAACCTTCGTATATTATTTGAAACATATTATCTTTGCATTACAATAATCAGGCGATTAAAAAAGTTAAATCAACACTGACAACCTATTAACCTATGAAGAAAAGGGCTTTTGCAAAGCTAATTATTTTAATTGTTATTGCAATGCTGGCAGCAGTTTCGTGTCGTGGCCCCAAGGAGTGCTGGGGTGTTACCTCTGATCTTGGGGAACCTTCAGCTGAAGTTGCCGACAGAGATTAATGCCCGGGTTGAGGGTCAGGCCGGTTATAAACGCCTGTCTCTCAATTTTCTGACTTATCAAGACCACAGAATCAGAAACAACAGAAAGGAAAGTGTTGTTTATGATGATAACATCACGATAAGTGAAATATAAAGTTACACAGATGTCAATGCATCGACACATCCTGGTTCTAATGGTTTTTGGAGTACTTGTTCTCTACTCATCAAACCTGAAAGCTCAGACAGAAACACCACAGTTTCTGCTGACAAGAGAAAGGAGTGCTCATTTATCACTCCACACCAGGGGTTTTGGGTTTGGTTATCAGCAGGGCAGGATAATGAATATTTATTCAACGCTTCTGTGGCAGATTGATTTTGCCACTATGCGTCACCCCAAGGAGTATAAAAGAACAAATGAGTCGTTTCCCAACCCCCGCACCTATAATTTCGGCAAGCTGAACAGGGTGTATATGTTAAAGGCAGGATTAGGGCTACAGAGAACCCTTGCCGACAGGCCATATCAGGGGGGTGTAGTAGTTATGTATAATTTTTTTGGAGGTTTAAATATTGCATTGGCAGAGCCTGTATATCTTTACATTATTTATTATGATGCAGATATAATGGACTATTACAAGGTTTTAGAGAAATATGATCCCAACAACCATTTTTCCGACAATATCCACGGTCGTGGCCCGATAGGCAAAGGCTTGCTGGAATCAAAGATATACCCGGGAGCCTACCTTAAAGGAGGTTTTGTGTTCGACTATGGAAGTGAACCGGAATACTTACGTGCACTCGAAGTAGGGGCAGCACTTGATGCTTTCCCTAAAAAAATCCCAATTATGGCCTTCGCCGAAAACACAAACTTTCACCTCACCCTCTTTGTGGTGTTACATTTTGGTAACAGGAAATAAGATTCGTTTGAAGTTGAGTTTTGGATTAATTCTGTTCAGATATCAAAGTAGATATGCCTTCATGTCTGAATTCTGGACATTTTATTAATGATTTCTAATCTTTTTTCATTGCCCTCCGTTCATCCGGATGTAACGTTTCCTGCCGCCCTAACGTTACAGCCTCAACATCCTCATCAAGAAATACTGACAACACCCTACTGACGAACTTCTCGTTCTCCTTAAGGTATTTGAACGCCTTGTCGTATTAAGGATTGATATTCTTCACAGGCGGGGTGTTTGTGCAAAGACAGATGATTTTCTTATTGATAGTCTTGTGAAGAGTTCAGAAGGCTTAGTGGGCTGTTGTATATCAAGGTTTTACAAACCCGAGAGAGTATGTTTTACTTCCATTAACAAGAGAATCAATGGAAGCAACTGTAAGCTTATATGCGCGGAGGTTTGAAGTGCGGCTTGAGAAAATACCTATACCGTTGTTAATATTTGTATACTGGGGCCTCTCCTGAACAATGGTGGTAATAGGTGAGGTGATATCAATATAGGTGCTGAGTTCTTCACCACCTACATAAGCAATAATGTGAACATTGCCAGGAATCCTTTTTACGTTGATATCTTCCTTGACTTTAGCCTGTATATTGCTGTAAAAATTGCTGCCAATATATGAATACAGGATTTTCTCATTCACACCAAGATTCATTGATTTCCTGTTGGGGAATGGCCAGTCGATATAACGGGTTGTGGAATCGTTAGTTGTAAGGTCAACTTCAACATAATAGAACCTGATCACTATCTGGTAAACTTTTCCGTTCTGGGCACTCTGAAGTTCAACCTGTGTTTCGGCGGTGCTTGTAAAGGAGAGAAAGCTGCTCCGTGGCCTGTTGATAGTCACAGATCCCACCAGCGTGGTACTGGCAAAGGCAAGAAGGCCACTATGGTTGTTCCTGGCAACCAACCGGTAGGTCTTGTCAAGCCTGAGATCGGCGTTGACTTTGTATAACATCTGATCTCCGCTGAAGAAGGTGCCTGATTCCTTGTCGTGTATCCACATGGTATCCAGATTCCATATCCGGTTAGCAGAACCATCAGGATTAAGTTCAACAAGTTGTGGTTCCAGTTCGGTTCCGTAATAGCTCGAGTCCGGATTTGATGCCATATACAATGCGTTGCCAGCACCCAGAAAGGCTTTGGTGATCTTAACAATATGGGTTGTTTCATTCGGATCAAGTAATCCGTAGACAACCGGTACCTCTTTCCAGTCATCATTAACGTCCAGGTCATTTTTACACGACCAGAATGATGTTGTTAAAACCACTGTCAGAGCTATACAAAATGCACTTCTCATAAGCGGGTCAGTCAGTTTTGTAAATAAGGTGACAAAGATATGTAATTTTGCATCACGGAATGTTAAACAATCAGTTAACGGCATTTCTCAAAAATTAACGTAGGTTTGCATAAAAAATAAAACGATATGTCAGCATCATTAACCCGTTCGATAACCAAAGTGACCACTCATGTTCTTCAGGAGATGAAGCTTAAGGGTGAGAAAATTGCCATGCTAACAGCATACGATTATTCAATGGCCCGCATAATTGACAAGGCAGGTATAGATGTGATACTTGTTGGTGATTCTGCTTCAAATGTGATGGCTGGTCACAGCACCACACTGCCAATAACTCTTGACCACATGGTATACCATGCTTCATCAGTTGTCCGTGGTGTAACACGGGCTCTTGTTGTGGTAGATCTTCCATTTGGCACGTATCAGGGGAACACCAAGCTTGCATTGCGTACTGCCATCACCATTATGAAAGAGAGTGGGGCGGATGCAGTAAAACTTGAAGGTGGACATGAGATTGTAGACTCTGTGGAGCGGATCCTGTCTGCCGGTATCCCGGTGATGGGGCATCTTGGACTTACTCCGCAGGCAATACATAAGTTCGGGACTTATGTGGTAAGGGCAACGCAGAAGGATGAAGCAGACAGGTTGGTGGCAGATGCACGACGGCTCGAGAAAGCAGGCTGCTTTGGCATTGTACTGGAAAAGATTCCTGCCCGCCTCGCCGCACAGGTGTCAACAGAGTTGAAAATACCCATAATAGGTATTGGCGCAGGTCAAAAAGTTGATGGGCAGGTGCTGGTTATTCATGATATGCTGGGGATAAATCAGGAATTCTCACCAAGGTTCCTCAGAAGATACCATAACCTTTATGCAGAGATAACAGGTTCGGTTCAGGCATATATCAATGATGTGAAAAGGCTCGATTTCCCTAACGAAAGAGAACAATATTGATGGTCACCCAACAACCCGGAAAACCATATTCGATAGATATCCTTTATGAGGATAACCACATTATTATCATCAACAAAAAACCTTCAGAGATAGTACAGGGGGATGAAACGGGTGATGAACCCCTGAGTGACAGGGTTAAAGCATACATTAAACAGAAATACAACAAACCAGGTGATGTGTTTCTAGGTGTAATACACCGCCTCGACAGGCCGGTTAGTGGTGCCGTAATGTTCGCCCGGACCAGCAAAGCACTGGCAAGGATTAACGAGATGTTGAAAGAACGAACCATAACCAAGATATACTGGGCAGTAGTAAAGCAGCGCCCTCCGCAGGAGGAGGGAAAACTGTTGCATTACCTTAGAAAAGACAATGAGAAGAACAGAACATACGCATCAGACCATCCGACAAAAGAGGGCAAAAAAGCTGAACTCGATTATATGCTTATCAACCAGAGTGATAATTACAGCCTGCTGGAGATAAGGCTTCATACAGGCAGGCATCACCAGATAAGAGCTCAGCTTGCCAAAATAGGATCACCTGTTAAAGGCGACATGAAATACGGTTACGACAGGCCGAACCCTGACCGGTCAATACATCTTCACTCAAGAATGCTGGAGTTTGTTCACCCTGTGAGCAGTGAGCATATTTCCGTGATTGCCCCAACTCCAAAGGAGGTGTTGTGGGACTACTTCCGTGATGTAATGGGGTAAATATTCAATATGAAAAGATTTCTGTGCATTACTCAACTGATAATAATCATTCTTTTTCCCGGTATTGTCGGTGCCCAGTATTATGATGCTGGCCATGAACCGGGGAGTGTCAGATGGAAGGTTATAAGTACGGAAAAATTTGATCTGATATTTACGGACACATTCAGGCCTGCTGCACAACAGCTTGCAGCATATCTGGATTCTGTTATACCATTTATGCAGCAGGGATATGGAAGGCACCTGCCCGGGATACCAATTGTGTTACACAACAACATGAGTATTCCGAATGCCTTTGTGGGATGGGCTCCGTCACGGATGGAGTTATATACCATGCCACCCGTCGAGTCAGATGCCCACGACTGGCTGGAGCAGTTAGCAATACACGAAAGTGTGCACTGGTTTCAGTTTAGCCAGATGTACCAGGGGATGACAGGGGTGTTTGCAAAAATTTTCGGAGAGCACATTCCGGCTGCTGTCCTTGGGCTTTATATTCCTTTCTGGCTTATTGAAGGTGATGCAGTATATCATGAAACTGCTCTTTCGGATGCAGGCAGGGGAAGGAATGCTGACTTTGAACAGCTTATGAGGACTCATTTTGTAACCCGAAAGCCATACAATTATAATAAAGCTGTACTTGGTTCTTACCGGGTACGGACTGCGGACCATTATGAACTGGGTTACCAGCTTGTGGCTTATGGAAGCGAACAATATGGCACCCGTTTATGGGATTCGGTGTACCGGTATGTGGCTCGAAATCCATGGAATCCTGTGGCTTTTAATACCGCAATGTGGAAATATGCTGGCAAAGGGAAAGCTCGTTACTACAGGGAAGCAACAGCATATCTTGCGGACAGATGGCGTATTGCAGACACAATCAATCATCACGACAGCCTTGTAAGGTTTGTGAAGAAACCTGCAGGGTGGGCTGAGTACCACAGGCCTCTCCCCTGGATGATGGGGGACTATATTGCTGAACGTCGTACCCTGGATGATATCAATGCAATTGTGAGAGTGGATGGTGAAGGCAGGGAAAAGGTGTTGTTTTATCCGGGATATTCTCAGGGTAGTGGCATCTCCCGTGCTGATGAGAGGATTTACTATACAGCCTGGTCGAGGCACCGCAGGTGGCCAAACATCCAGTATTCCGATATATGGGTCTACGACTTCCTTCGGGATACACTTGCCAGGCTCACCCAACACGACCGCTTTTTCTCTCCTGTAGAAGACCCTGTGAATGGCGAAGTATATGCGATTCGTTACCTGCCTGATCACAGGTTCACTCTGGTGAAACTTGATCCGGACGGGGAGATCCTCAACGAATATAAATTGCCTGCAGGGATGAACCCATCACAGGCAGGATGGTGGTCAGCCTTCGATTGCCTGATCTTTGTCGGTGTCACAGGTAAAGGAAAAGCAATATATTCCTGGGATGGTGAATCGCAAATCCTCAGACGGTCGGAATACACTTCGGCAAACATCGGATATCCGGCAGGCTGTGACGATGGAATACTTTTCCATGCCCCCTTTGACGGGCTAAATCAGATCTATCTTGTGTTGCCGGAAACAGGTGTCACGCTTCAGATTACGCAAAGCCGCTTCGGGGCAATGTATCCAACACTTGACGTGAACGGAGACCTGCTCTTCAGTGAGGTTCTGCCAAAAGGGGTAGCTATAAGCTCTATGTCCCTTGATGCCTGGCTTATGAAAGAGGTAAAGTGGCCTGTGTCAGCCAAAGGTTTTGAGTTGGCTGATAAGTTTTCGCCAAACCCTCTGCGTGGTTTCTATATTGCAGAGTTGTGCGACACATGTTACACGGTATCAGACTATAAGCATCTCCCAAATCTCTTCAGGTTCCATTCATGGGCACCTGCAGATATAGACCCCGAACAGTATATGATTAAACCGGGAATAAGTATGATGTCTCATAACACTCTTAGCACAGCCTTTTTCCGTGCAGGCTTCAGTTACGATGCCTTCTCCCTCAACAGGGAATATTTTTCCGAATTTACCTACAAGGGGTTCTGGCCGGTGCTGAATGCATCGTACCGTTTTACAGATGCTTTTTACAGTGATGACAACCCCGATGTTGAAGATTTCAGGTATGGAATGCATGATGCCAATTTCAGAATAAACCTTCCCCTGTCATCTGTCCAACGTCAATGGTCAAAGTATTTCAATATTGAAACAGGGATTTACATTACTGATATAATTCATTTTCCGGGAACACATCCCCAGTATCCTGAAGGAGAGTTGTTTGCTCTTTTCAACAGGCTTTACGCACACAAGCTGAGGCGTACAGCCATTAAGGATATTTACCCTCGCTGGGGTCAGGTTATCGACATTGTGCTTCTGAATTCCATTGCCGGCAAACTCGATGGTGAAGATGTTATGGCTGTCAGGCTGATTGACTACTATCCGGGAATTTTAAGAAACCAGGGACTACGTGTATATTTTGCAGCTCAAAAACGTTTCAAGGGTGAAGATAATAACTTCAACCGTTTGGTGGCTATCCCCAAAGGTTACGCAAACAGCGAAATTGAAGTAAATGATGCACTGGCGTTACAGGCTATGTATAAATTACCCCTGCTGTATCCCGACCTGAACCTCGGCCCGCTGGCCTATATAAAAAGAATTTCTGCCTCCCTGTTTGTTGATATGATTACCGGCAGTTTCAATATTCTAATACCATCTTATTACAGCTATGGCTTTGAAGTAAATGCTGACCTACATCTGCTTCGCCATTTCGCCCCCGTAAGCTTTGGATATGGGCTTGCTGTAAGAGGTGACGGGAAGCTAAGGAGCTACTTCCTCACTAATGTTGAGTTTACACTATAAATACAAAGAACCCGGCAGCTGATTTCTGTTACCGGGTTCAATACCGGAATCAAGGATTGATTACCGCACAACAATTTTTCTTACAATATGATTATTTCCGCTTTCTACAGAAACAAGGTAGATGCCTGCAGTCTTTAATACTACCGGATCGATCTGAATGTCATGCCTTCCGGCTTCAAGAATGCCGTAATCGTTATAGCTTATGATCTTCCCGGCCATATCTGTGACCTTTATTCTTACTCTGTTTGCAGATGAAAGGCTTATATCAATGGTTGACCGGTCATCTGTCGGATTGGGGTATATTGCGACATCCATTTCAGACAATTCCCGTTCCTGTACTGAAATTGGGGAAGTCTCATTCACGGGCGCCACATTGCCTGAGATAATCTCTTCGTCATCAGCATTTCTTATCATTACAACAACTTCACATTTAGTCATGTCGTAACTGGCGCTATTGTTGTCGAATGTAAAACTGAAGGTTTTCAGAGTGCCTTGTGTAGATGCTCCGGTTACCGGATCACCCCACTGAGCCACCAACGCCTCCCTGAATACATGGTTGTGGGTATATGGATCTGTACCACCTGATTGAGAAGCAATAATGCCATCTTGTGTAATCATGCAGTAAATTGTCATAGTGTTGGTGACATTGGCAGTGAAAAACACCTCTGCAGATACTGAAAGGATTTTCGTGCCCTCGTTATATGAGGAGGTAACCCCTACATTAAGAGGTGAGGATTCCCCCATTATGGTTGTTACATGTCCTGCCCATGCAGAAACACCCTGTATCCTGTCTCCACCACTCCATTTTCTGCGGTTGATGATGGCACTTGGCATATATCTGCTTGAGGCCGAAATAAAAGGGGTGGTGTAGAATGCAGAAGCATACGCCTTTGCCATCGGGTCGCTGGCTGTGTAACTTGAATTTGTAGGGTGATATGCAATTACTATCACATTCCTGGGGTTAGCGGATAAAATATTCGCGGCTGCAGTGTGCCCACCAGGACAGTTGGGACACCCGGTTCCGGTAAACTCCTCCAAAACTGCTTTCTTGTTCTCGGGATTGGTTGAAACAATAGTCTGGGCTGAAGTAAACCCGACAAAAGATGAAAGAAATAAGAAAGTAAAAATTGCTCTCATAAGAATTGTGTTTTGTCTGTTAGTTTCTGTTTAAAAAGCATACAAATTTACAAAAAATCATTCACCTGAATCGTCCGGCAAATATTTTAACTTTGCGCTTCAGTTGCCGGCGAATGACCTTGAAACAGACAGGTCACCGGAAAATGAAGAATTAAATCGCCTGAAAAATTGATCTTAGAGCATTGATATATTGATGATTTGTTTTCGAATATCATGAGAGAACTGTGTAAGTACTCAAGCACCCTGAATGTACTCCATTTTATGATGGATCACTTTCAGACCGATATATTCCTGGAACTAATCATGGAGGAATCACTTGAGAAGCAATTCCAAGGATTTACCATGTTCAGGGAAAACCTCGCCTCTTCTGATGCAACATCACTTGGATTGCCTCCGGTTTTTACTGGAGAAATCTATGATGGAAGCATTCCCGTTGCTGACTTTTATACCCGGAACATCGCAGAGAAAGGTTTTCAGAATGTGTTGTCAAAAGAGGGGTTCAAGCTGAATGTCGTTCCCAATATCGATATCCCTTTCAGGAATGCTGGCAATTATTTTATCATTCCACGGGAATATGCCAGTGCAGCCGAGAAGAAGGTTGATGTGTCGGGTTTGTTTTCGGGCAGGAAACAAATATCGGAGTTAATGTTAAAACAGCATAACATAAGTGATTACGATGATGACAGGCAGCTTATAAGCCTTTCCAGTAAGATAACTCCTGACCTTCAGACAAGGAATGTCTTTAGCTTTATGAAGGATTATACGGATCATATTGAGGTCAGTGGGCCACAACCGGTTTACCATTTTGTATTCATCTTCCCACCTCATCCCCCTTATGTCATTAATCACAAAGGTGAATTCACCGGCACCAAGCTTAAGCCTACCCGCGAAAATTTCAAGATACAGGCAAAACACACACTGAAACTGTTTGTTGACCTGATGCAGAAATTAAAAATGAAAGGATTGTACGATAATACCCTTATAGTTCTGCAGAGTGACCATGGGGGAAAGTTTGTTCCAATCATAAATGGTTCTGAAGCTGATGTAAAGGTTCAAAAGATAGCTGCTATGCTGGCTGTAAAACCACCATTTGAAGATTCTGCAGTGACTGTTTCCGATGCTTTTACGATGAATTCCGACATGCCTGCAACAATCATGGATATCCTGGGCATGAAGTATCCTTTTATGGGTGAGTCAGTATTTAAAATAAATCCTGATAAAGAAAGGCCAAGATATTTTGTTGCAGAGAAGAAGGAGAGATACCTTGTGAATGGCAGCCTGTATTCTGCAGATTCATGGGTAAAATTGCCGGATATTATGTCTTATAAAGGGGATCGTAAATATGAAGCTGGTTCAGAAATTCAGTTCGGCCTTGCAGGGAATGCTGAAAACTACCAGGGTTACGGTTGGAGTGTACCCTCAGATGAATACACCTGGAGTGATGGTAACAGGTGCTCAATTACTTTAATTCCCGATACCTCAGGCACTGATTTAATTCTGAATGCTACATTCTTTCCTTACCTTCACAGAGGGATTATTGATAAACAGAGGGTAACTATTCTGGTTGACAAACAAAGAGCAGGAGAGTGGATAATTAACAAAAAAGGGGTTCAGACACAGTCGGTTCTGATTTCCGGATCCCTTCTGACAGGAAAAGAACTGTTGCTCGAATTTGAGTTTCCAGATGCCCGTTCTCCCGTTTCGTTGAACCTTTCACCGGATAAAAGAATCCTGACACTGGGGTTTATCAGAATGTCCTTGCAACGAAAATAAAAGTATTATTTCACCTGCTGGAAGTAGCAGGTGAAAACACTAATTCCGGCTCATGACGACAACCCTGTTCTGTGTTGAATAATTACCTGCCTGAACGAGGGCAGATGATGTGAATGTCCTCATCTGATCATTGAACGATTGAGAAACCCCGGTTCCAATGTTTCTGGCCAGGGACGAAGTTAACCAGATCATCTTCTTCGCAGGATGTTTTGCCATGAAAGAAAGAAGTTTATCTGCATTACCCACCGTAGTTTCTGACCCAAAGAATCCTGAAGCAGAGTCTGCAATCGTGCTCTGATCCATTACCTCAAGATAGCTCATCTGAAATCCGATAACATCGAAACTGTCGATCCTCGCTTCCGCATAGTCAATAAAACAGCTTGCCTTTTTAAACCATTCTGAACAATTTTCCTCCCAGACTCTGTTCTGTCAGTTACTGTTATCCCACTGACCGGGCCAGTAAACTTCTGATGAATCAGTTGAATAGGGCGGTACCCCTGTGTGGATATACCTCTTACATTGATTGGAGGCATTTGAGTGCAGGTAGGAAAGGCATGTAAGACCCTCATCAATATTCACTCTTACTGAACGATCAACAAACATCATCCTCAATGCTGATGCCTGAGCTTTGTAATATGCCGGTATGCTGTCAAATGCTGCTACTGAATGTCTGTTGACAACAATACCCTGTGCAGATACCGTTGAGAACACCGGTATTAATGACATGAGAGCCAAGATTGTAACTTTATGGTTCATCTCAGGAGTTTTTTTGTGTGCTTTATTCTTTCAGACATTCAGTTCAGGTTATATTCTCTGCTATCACCAGCATCTCAAAATCCTCCGTGGTCAGACTGTCATTTCGTGAAAAGGCTCCCAGTTTTGCTCCGAAAATATCTATCTTACTGTAGCCAAGAGATTTCAGAAGCCATGATAACTCACAGGGCACATAGTACCTTTCATTGCAATCCAGAGTAATAACCTTCCCTGAATCATCGGTTATCTCGGTGATATTGTGATCTCTGAAAGTCATCAGATCGAACGAGTTGCTTCTGTATGTGGCATTATCGGCCTCTGACGACTCTTTCATGAACTGCTCTACAGAGTGGTAAAGCGGGAACAAACCGTTCAGAGTGGTGAAAATGAATTTACATTTCTTCTTCAGTGCTCTTGTCACACTCTTCAGTATTTCGTAGTTCATCTCATCAGTTTCCATAAGGGGGAACCCTCCTTCGCAGAGCATTATGGCTGCATCAAATTCACTGTTGAAGGGAAGGCTACGCGCATCCTGGTTCAGGAACTGAATATCCAGGTTTTTTGCAGCTGCCTTCTCTCTTGCTTTTTCAAGCATAGATTCTGAAAGATCAATACCTGTAATATTATAACCTCTGCCTGTAAGTTCAATAGCATGCCTGCCTGTTCCGCACCCAACATCGAGTATTCTAAGGGTTTTGTCATAACCAAACTCCTTTTCCAGAAAATCACATTCACCAATGGTTCCCTGTGTGAAGCATTCTGCATCATACTTGTTGCCATAGTTATGGAACAGGCTCTCATACCATTGTGTTTTTTGTTTGCTATCGGATTTCATAATGATAGTTGGTTTTGATGTAAATAAAAGTAGTTATTCTATTCGGGAATTATTTCCGAATTTGATTTTTTGTTTTTAAGTCTTTCAAATATAAGAGATTGATTCCTCTGCTGCTGTTCGAACGTGTTTAATCCAATGGAAAGTCTGCGATTATTTATTAAATCAATGTTTTCCGGGTTTATATCATAGTGCCAGACATTAAAATACTGATAATTACCGTATTGTTGTTTACCCCATTTTGCCATAAAGTCGTTAAGGGCACCAAATTGATATGCAGGAAGATAACCATTTACAACATTCTCCATCAACTTGTAATTGATATCTTTTCGGGGAGTGGTATAGTAGTGGATTAACATGAAGTATGCTCTTTTTTCATCAAGAATAACCGGCCCATTGCGTTTCAGAAATGTTATTGAAGCCGAATCTTCATCCATAAAATCCAAACCAATGAGCCGTTCTCCCGGATAACCTTTGTTTTCAATTATTTCGTTGATTATTTCAAATTGAAGTTTATTGTTCCTCAACCACTGAATTCCGTATATAGTGTACCTGAAAAGAATAAACCCATCATTGGCCTTACGGGTATATATTTGGTCGATGGCAAACAAACTGTCAATTTGTCTGGCAAGGCTCGTGTCTGTTGATGATCTGTAAACAGAAAACAGGGAGTCATATTCTATTATTGTATTTTGTGTTGTTGAATACTGTAGTGAATTTTTTGTTATGTCGTTGGAATTGATGATCCAGATTGGTACCCCCTGAATAAAACATTTTGCCAGCCACTTGTCGGCAGAAACGCTGTCATTTGCGGTTATGCAGATCTGGAGAGCTTTAATGCAATGCCTTGCATAAATAAATTCGTATTTTGAATGTATGCTGTCGAGGCGTTCAATTGCAAGTGTATAGTTCTCAGACAATACGTCTTCGTCAATACGATTAAAGGTCTTTTGGTATTCAATGTAATCCTGACCTGTAGAATTCAGAGTTATTAAAAGAAGAAACAGCCGGATTAGAGGTCGTAGCATTCTCAATGATTTCAGGTATCTCAATTGCAAAGTTAAGCAATCATAATAAACCTCCTGGCAACAACTCCGGGGAGGGTGCCAATTAAGTCGTACCTATATCGAAAGTGATGCAGAATGTGAATAAACAAACATGCGTCCCTTACGGGGTATGGTGATCAAACTCACTTTCGATAATCTTATTGATTTTTGGCTGAATAAACCAAATCCCTATCGGATACAACCACACCAGCAGAAATTCCCCGATAAAATCGCTGAATGTTACCTCCCTTTGTAGTTCAATGGTTTTGATTGTTTTTGCAACAAAATAAATCACATAAATGCTGCAGAACATCGCAAACAGATGCAAAGGGAAGAGAATCAGAAAAATTACAGCTGCGATTTCGGGATTCTCTCCAAATGGAACGGGTTGAATAAGTTCATTAAAAAGGATAATAAAACCTGTAATGAGGAGCAGAATGTAAATCAACTGAAAGAAAAAGAATATTTTAAATCTGTTCACTTTCATGGGTGCTTCTTTAGGAATCCTGACCTGTAAACCAGTTCCTAATGAATACATCCATCCGTAGAGAATAAATAAAAATATTGCAAAAATAGCGAAGAAAATTTTAAAAGCATTAAACAAAGAGTCCGGTTCAGGACTTTCTCCAACAGATAAGTTCATGATTATATAGCCCAAGAAAAAGAAATACCCTGCCATTGGTATACCAAATGTAAGGATAAAAAGCTGCCAGTGTTTGGCTCTAAGAAAGATGTTGGTCATAACAATTTGGAATTAAATGTGTATATATATATCTGACAATTAGAAGGTATACTGCCTATCAGAAATTAACATAACGGTGAATCGGCCCGTTTTTCTTTTCTACTGAGAGCACAAGATATCCGGCATCTTTAAAGCCGTCGAGCAAAGCATCCATAATCACATACCTGGTGACTCCGATTTTTTCAGAGCTTTTTTTATGATCATGGCCTGTAATCACCATTTCAACCCTGTGGGTTAGAAACAAGTCCATCAGTGACTGAAGCTCTTCAACCTGTGGGTTTGTGCTGCTTGTGTGCCTTGCCCTGAAAAAGTTAACATGAGTGATAACAACACAATGCCGGTGTTTTGGTCTTTCGTTTTTCAGCAGCTCCTTTAACCAGCTCAACTGTTTGCTACCCAGGGTGCCGCTCCCGGAATCAAGGCAAATAAAAAGATCTGTCGTACCCGGTGTTCTTACAGTGAAGTAGTAGGTTGATGAGCCAAACCTTGAGCGGAACTCCTTCCAGCCATCAAAATAAAGATCATGGTTGCCTGCCATCGGGAAAATATCTATGCCACCTGAATTTGCAAAATTCTCTGAAAACACTATGTAATCATCTGCTTTTCCTGTGGTAAGATCTCCTGCCATTACAATCGCAAGAGCATTTGCATCAACAGCTCCCTTGAGAAATGAGTTCAGGTTCTTTATGCCCCCAACATGACTGTCGCCCATGACGAACAGCTCATAATCCTCTGCCGGAGCTGTCAACTCCTTGTAAGGGTTTTGTTGATTCCACTGCATCGATTGCTCAAAACGTTCGTTAACAGATTCATACGAAACAAATGTCCCCCTGATGTCAATCTTTTCGCATCCGGCAAGAAACAGAAGGCCGGCAAAAAGCAACAACCTCATCGTTTGATTTCCCATTTTATTCCTGTTCTGAAAAAATATCCAAAAGTATTAACACTCTGATTTAGTGCGCCGGCACTTCTATACCATAACTCAGCATAAAGAATACCGGATTGTGACATGCGGTGACTGAACCTGAGATTGAACAAAGGATTGGTCTCTTGATTGATGTTGAAGTGATCAAAATTGCAACCTGTAAATGCAATATTCCAATGGTGAGTCAATGGTAGGATATGCCAGGTAAGCGAATACATAGCGTTGAAGTTCTCGCTGATTTTACCCGGTTCTTCAATGTCAAACTTCTCCTTTGCCCTGGAGGTGAGGTTATAGGTTCTGAAATTTGTTCCAAGGCTGAAAACGAATTTCCTGTATGCCGACTTAAAAACCAAACCATAATTCATCTCATACATCGATTCTGAAAAACGATGGTAAAGCGCGAAGGGTGTGGCATCTGCAATAAATGATTTAACCTTGAAACTTCTGGAATAATTGATTTTAAAGGCAGGGTTGCCTTTATCATTATGACTGGCCATGTCAGACTGGCCTCCGATAGCAAAGCTGTTTTTTGCAAACCTGTATTCTCCGGTTATTGCACCTCTAAAAAATAATCCTTCGCTCACATTTGTCTTTCCGGCATCAACCCAAATGTTTGTGATTATCTGGGCATCAAGGCTTTTTGCGAGTGATATTATCACAATCACCAATAATGCCTTATTTATCAAACAGCTTTGGTATTTAATCATTGTTTTTCTCTGCAATATAACTGAATGCACCTGTTGTTTTGAGTAGCCTCATGATCTCACTTGCCTTTGCCGATCCGGACACCATCCTGGCCAGCTTCCACCAAAACCTGTGAAAATGGTGCAGAGGGCTCACAACCAGCCTTGAAACCCTGGAAGGCATCTTCGGGAAGAGGCTCATGCTTGCCTGTGCTTTAAGTACAGACCATGATGGGTTAGGGGAGATGTGAATGATGTTGAATCCTCCGAACTTCAGTGAGTTGCAGGTCCCGAGATGTGTGTGGTGGTAAAAACTGTTCCCGTGAAAAGGTTCAAGAAATGATACAGTGCCAATAAATTTTCCGCCCGGTTTCAGCACCCTGAAAACCTCCTTCATCATTATAAAAGGGTACCTGATGTGTTCCAGCACTGCAACCGAAAGTACAAAATCAAAGCTGTTATCTTTAAAAGGCAGCGAGTGGGCATCCAGAAGGATCTGAGCATCTGGAGAATTATAATCGGCACCAACATAAACAAAACCCGCATGTTCGCAAACTTCCCTGTGAATCGTTGTTCCGCAGCCAAGATCCAGCATAATGCTGTCCTTTCCAATTCCCTTCGGGAAATAACTCAGTAACTCCCTATTCAGATGTGATGGAACCTTCATGCCTGAAAAGTCAACTTCAGGATTGTCATTTCGTTTTAATACACCGAAATTGAACCCTTTTTGCGGCAGAAGCTCCTCCCCAAGGTCAAAAGTTAGCGGATATTGTCTCCTTTTTGCAAGCTTCAGATTTAACTGACCTCGTTCTGAAAAATGATACCTTTCTCCGCACCCGTTACATCCGGCACCTTTATCTGTAATGGTGATAGAATGCCCGCAAACAGGACAGGCAAGTATCTCTCTTAATAATTCCACTGATATATTCTGGTCATTAACCATCAATCAATTAACCATTAGCTACTTACAATTAATCATTAACCGTTATACATGTTCAATCCACTCACGTCTGCAGTCAAAACAAAAGTAATTCTTTTTGAATACCCCTGGCCAAATTCAGTAGTTGTTTAAAAACCTTTAAAAAGATAACTAAACTGCCAGATTAAATAATGCACACGTAACTACAACTATGGTCAGAATAATAGCAACCAGAATTAAAAATCTGATTATAACGGCAGTCTTACCAATAAAAGGGAGCCGTGAGGTGATCTTGTCAAACCAAACCGTAATCCTGGCCGGATTTTCAGGGTTCTCCGGAAGATATCCTGATTCGTTTAAAATGCACTGGGCTTGCTGATAATCTGAATCCCTGACCTGTAATTTTACTCCTCCAATAGCTGTGGAATAGAAGCTGTATATCTGAGTTATTAATTCATCTTTCAGGAAGACTTCAATGCCTCCTGCCTCAAGGACGGCTTTTGCCAGTTGAGCTTCATGCGTATAGGTAAAAGTTCTTATGGTTATCCAGTTACTCATTATTTTCTCAGTGCCTGTGATATTGATTGATTACATCCTGACAAAGGTACATTTTTATATTTCCCGGATATTGGTTCATCGGATTACTTATTCACCTGTGTAACAGGTGAGGATTCTTTTCCGGATGTTTTTGTCATTATAAGGTGATGTTTATGTGTTTAAGCCTTACTTTTACACCCTGTTAATGTTTAGCAGATGAATAAATAACCTGATAATATTAAATGCATGAAACAATCAACCAACAGTATGTTTATTGCCTTAATGGCAGTAGTAATGCTTGTAACCTCAGCCTGCCGGAAGAATGACGAAGACGATAATACCGGACTTTATGTAGATCATGCACTGGCGGAAACTTTACTTGGCGAGGTGAAGGATATCGCTGACGAGGCATGGGAATCAGTTTCATCATCAGGTAAAAGTAGCTTAGAAACCGAATGGGTAATAATCGGTCAATGTGCCACAATTACACTTGACACAACGGTTTCTCCAAAAACCCTTACTATTGACTTTGGCACCGTTAACTGCCTGTGTGCTGATGGTAAAAACCGCCGGGGTGTTATCCTGGTCTCCTTCACAGGTCCATACCGTGACAGTGGTACAGTTATCACCCACACCTTTAGTAACTATTTTGTGGATGACCATCAGGTGCTGGGAACAAAAACCGTAACCAATGACGGAACGAACCAGAATGGAAATATCTCATTTTCTATCGTTGTTGCAGGTAGCATAATCAAAGCCAATAACGGAGGTACCATAATATGGAATTCTAACCGTACCCGTGAATGGATAGCCGGTAGTTCAACACCTTCATGGCTCGATGATGTATATCTTATCACCGGAAGCGGTAATGGTATCACCTCATCAAATACATCATTCACTGTTAATATTACAAATCCTTTAAGAATTGAGACGGGATGCAGGTACATTGTGAGCGGCACCCTTGAATTAACACCGGCAAATAAACCGGTAAGAATAATCGATTATGGAAACGGTGCCTGCGATAATATAATTACCGTTACAATAAATGGTATTAGTGTGACAATTTTGATATAGACCTTTTAACAAAATCTAACCATGCCAGTATGAAAGGAATAACAGTTTTATTCTGTATGCTCGTTTTTTGTGTTCAGTCAATTTCCGCACAGAATGACAGTTTAGAAACCCTTAAATACCACAGCAGTTTCTGGGGTAACATTTTTACCGCTTTTTATTATTCTCCCGCAAAAAAGGCTGAACCATACACAGGGTTTGAGCTCTCCACCGGTTTGCTTGGCTATAAAGGGCAGTGGGGCAACAAGGCATCAGCTACCCTTATTTATGATGTCTACAGGACAACAGACAGAATTGATGTTAAAGACACAAACAACACATCAATGATTGTAAACTATGGATCCCGTGGCAGCGATTATACAGGTTTTCTTAAGATGGCCCAGATTGATTACAGGATCAACTCATGGCTTGATTTCTCCGCCGGCCAGATGTTGAATCAGCAATATCTTACTTTGCAGGATAAGTTCTGGGGCTTCAGGTATATTGCTTTCACTTTTCAGGAGAAGTACAGGTTCGGTGCCCAGGCCGATTTTGGGGCACGACTTACCTTTAAACCTCATAAAACATTAGCGGTATCAGTTGGTTCTGTAAATGGTAACGGACCTTTCAGGTTGCAAAGCAATGATGGAACCCTTCAGTACTTTACCAATATCGAATGGACGCCAGTTAAAGAACTTATTATAAAACTCTTTGCCGACCATGCACCCGACAAGGATTCGCCATCCCGTAATGCTTTATCGTTCTTCACCGGGTACAAAACAGATAAATGGCGAATCGGCCTGGAGCTTAACCATGTTGCAAAGGATAAACAGAACAAAGTAACGAAGGATCTGAGCGGCACCTCTCTGTATGGTGCAATAAGGATATGTGATGGATGGCATCTCCTTGCACGGCATGACTATGTATATAAGAGTTGGTTACATGAGAAAACACATTACTTTATCACCGGATTCGAATATGAACCATATAAGGGATTCTATACTTCACTGAACTACCGCTTCATGTCCGAAGGTGACATTTCATGGATTTATGCCAGTTTTGGAGTGAGGTTTTAACAACTCATTCCAGGAAGCCCTTTGTTTCATAATATTTTCGGGATAAAAATCATCAATCCCGTTGTAAACGCTGTAATTGCCCCGACCAGAACCGCTGCCGCCGCAAGATCCTTTATCTTCTTGATCCTGATGTCAAATTCCGGAGACATAAAATTTGCAATCCTCTCAATAATGGAGTTTATTATCTCAAGCGAAATTACAAAAACGATCACAATAACCAAGGCTATCCATTCGGTCAGTGATACTCTGAAAATAATTCCTGCGGCAACAACACAGATAACTGCAGCCAGATGAATCCTGGCATTGTGCTCCTCCCTGAAAAGAATTTTTAACCCGTTAAATGCATGCGGGAAGCTTTTTATCCTGCTTATAAATGAAAACTTGTCCTGAGGCATCGTTTAAACTATTTTATTATTAACGATATCAGATTGATGAACTGGCTTCTTTTTATTGTTTACCATTGATGCGTAAACACCAAGGAAGCATAATACTGTAAAAATGGCAAAAACCACCTTGACGCTTGACACAAACTGATCAAGGTTATTGCTGCGTATTTGTTCGGTGCCCATAAAAAAATTAATCACCAGTGATGCAACAGCCATGCTGAACATCATTCCTGTATTCCGCATTGTTGCAATGGTGGCTGACGCGGTGCCATAAACCCTCCTGTCAACAGAACTCATTGCCACATTTGTGTTTGGGGATGAAAACATGCCGAACCCAAATCCAAGAATAACAAGGCCTGCAAGGATGAATGTCGTGGTTGTATCAGATTCTATGAAGCTGAGAATAAGTAATCCGGTTGCACTAATTGCCATACCCAATGCTGCCAGCTTACGTGGGTTTTTTCTGTCAGACAACCGCCCTGAAAAAGAAGCTGCTATTGCCATCATTACAGGTTGTGCAACAAGAATCAATCCTGCCTCCCTGGCAGTCAGTCCTTTAGCATATTGGAGATAGAGGCTTAGCATGAATGTTATTGCAAAAGTAGCTGCATAGTTAATCAGTGCTGTCAGATTCGACAAAGCAAACACCCGGTTCTCGGTAAATAACCTGATGTTTAAAACCGGCGATATAGTTATTAACTCATATTTTATAAAAATCAAAATGCCTGTTAATCCGGTCAGGAGGAGAAGCAAGCCATGAAGTTCTGTCAATTTCGAAAACCCATACATGAGCATCGACATTGATAAAATAAATATTATCGAACCGGTGAAATCAAATTTGGTCTTATCAGGGTCAGACCATTCCTGTTTGATTTTGCTGATTATGAGTATTGATATGATACTACTTGCGAATGCATTGATAAAGAATATGCTGCGCCAGCTAAGTACATCGGTCAGGAAACCGCCTATAAATGGTGCTAATGATGAGCCAACATATACTGCAGACACGTTGAAGCCGATCACCTTCCCCCTTTGCTCCGGAGGGAATGCTGAGATAATAAGCGCCATTGAGGTGCTTACCATCATTGCAGCAGCAATCCCCTGAACAAACCTCATGGCGATAAGCATCGCCGCACTGCTTGCCAGCCCGCATAAAACTGTTGCTATTGCAAAAAAAATGTTCCCTGAAAGAAACAACCTGGTTCTTCCCAGGATATCACCCAACCTGCCGAATGGGACAAGAAAAATTGCAGATGCAAGTAGATAAGCCATTGTAACCCAGCTTAACCCGACAGCAGACATTGCGAAGTCGGTGCCTATCTTTTTGAGAGCTACATTTACGGCAGAACCCATGAAAGGATTAAAAAAATGAGCGGCCATAGTGATAATCAGCAGATATGTTTTGTTCACCTCGCCGGCAGAGGTTTGTGCTATCTTCATTTATGACCCTTTAATTGAAGGTGATATTTAATGCAAAGATGAGCAGAAATTCTGTTGCCTGCTTATTTTAAGCTTCACCTGATACCGCTCAATCAGTTTCTTTTTAAAGCACAAAAGTTTTCTTGATGTTAAGATTTGAATAATCCTCGTGAACATATACATGGTAAGTGCCGTTTGGCCAGTTTTTTACATTAAGATCAACAAAATAGTCGTGATAACCGGCACCGGTGGGAGAACCCTTGACTATTGTCTTAATCAACATTCCTTTATCATCTCTTAAGGTGATTGTGATTACAGCATTGTTTTTTAGGTAATATTTTATTGTGCCGTTGAATTGCTCAGGCCTGCCGGAAAACAGCATTGAAGTATCCTTCTCATATTTCACAGTATACCATGGTATTTCACACCCCTTAATATTGGCAACCATCTCTTTCAGCATCCAGATGTCTTCGTTGCCTTCATCGTAAATTGAACCTATAGGATGATCATTCGATATAACCCACACAGCATACTGAACAGCCGAGGCGGGAAAATCATGCTCGTTGATGAATTTTGCCAGCCTCACCCAATCATGAGGTGCCATAAAACCGATATTATATACAGCCTTCCCGGGAGGTGATTTCTTATTGCTCTGACAACAGAATCCGTATCCATTAACCTCACCAGAAGCCAACGGAGGAAGTATCAGTGTACTCTCCTTTACTATAAAAATATCCTGTTGAGAAGTGTCATCCGACACCAGCCTTCTGCCCGGCTCAAGGCTTATAAACAAGGTGTCAGTGATAAGATTGTTGAATTTGATGGAAACACATTCCTTTTGGTGCCCTCCCAAAGATTTTACCATGGTTGCAACCTTATAGCTTTTCAGATATTCCTCCAGTGGCTTATATTTTACCGGGCTTTTTGTTGGTGAATCTTTCGTAAAACCCTGGAAAATCAGGGTGCCTGATGCCAGAAAGGCAATGATGACGTTAATGAACACTCTATTGATTTTCATAGCCTGATTATTAGGTTAATATTTCAGGGTAGTAATACTAATGAAATCTTTGTCAATACAACTATCAAAAACACCTGCCGTCTGTTCTCTAACTAATGTTGGTGAAGTATTATTGCATAAAAATCTTGTAAAATATTATTTCGAAATCATCAAGATAAGCATGGTTTCTGTCGGGATTCCATATACAGATCTTTATGATGCTCCGGGGTTTCATGTTTTTTCCGTTGATTGTCATATCAAATTCAACAGTTTGCCAGTGATGCTTCACGGTAACAATACTACTGAATACCTTATTTTCCGAAAAGTAAACACCATGTTCATCTTCAACAGAAACAGCTAACTGCGCCGATGGATCGGAATGAAAATTAACTTTTACCCGACACCTGACAAACAGATTTGAGGTAGTTGTGTCGAGAAGTGTATCCAGTGAAGCCGAAAATCCCGGTGAATACTCATTTAGTTTGATTACCCTGTTGCCGCTCTTTTCAATCCAGGCAGGAAGTTCAGATAATTCCGGTTGCCAGAAAAGGTGGTTGCTTTCGAAATCGTTCTTAGTTTCGAGCACTTTGTTCCCATCGATTTCCGGTATGATAACATGTTGCATCTCATAAACATAGATATGATGCTTTGGGTTTTCATACAGTAAAGTGTAGGTGCTGTCGATGTTCCGGGCGAGATATGGCAGCTTGTCCCAGGTTTGGGAAAAGAACTGGGTATGCCAGTTCAAAAAGAGATACTTCCTGTGGGTTGGCTCGAATGAACACTGATCGGGTTTTGTGTAATTGACAAACCTGCACATGGCTGTGGTATCAAACCCGTTGTAATAATCGCCAAAATTCTTCTGTACAGGATCGGTAAAAACATAACAAGGTTCACCGGGATTGATGAAATAATTAAACACAACCTTTTTTTGAAGCCTGTAATTGACATTTGCGGCGCTGTTATAGAAGAATAACATAGGTTTTAGGAGTAAAACGCAAATAATCATTGAAGTCAAAACGATTCTGGTTAATCTTGTCGTTTTTAAAAAGGTGTATGCAACCAGGAGAACTGTCAGCGGTATGTATAAACTGAAAGCTGCTTGTCTGTCAGTAAACATTGAAGCTATTGAAATGATCAAAAAAAATGAGGTAATAAGGAAACGGTTTTTCTTCTCAGTGAGGAAATCTCTTAAAACATAAGATGCAGCTATTGCAGCGAAGGGGATTATGAATAAAGAATGGCGTATTTCTGTTGGCACAGGGTGATATGAAAAAGGGGAGACTGACATGAAATTTGCCGAAAGGAGAAGGATAAGGGTTGAGACTGTAAAAAGTGACCGCGTATCATTTATAGTTATAAGACTCCTGATACCCTGAGCCTTGAATCCTGCAATTATCAGCACGAATGGTAAGAGGAGGCCCTCATTCATATATGCAACAAAAAGATCATACGAAATCCTTTTCAGAATCTGTGAAACAGGTAGCTTATCATAGCTGTAGGCAAATGTCTGTGATTGATTGTTTGATGCAAGAACCTCAAACCGCGTGAAAAGATCCCCGGTCAGTAACCAGATCACAGTCAGATAGGCAACAGTTATTACAATGCCTGAAATTGTTGCCGAGATCCAGAATTTCGCATTCTGTTTTCTTATCAGGTCTGTTATAAAAAGAAAAATCATCAGGGGAAGAAACAATACGGTTGTTTCTTTTGAGCCGAATGCGAGAAACAACGACAGAGAGAACAAAAATCCGTACAATATGGGCTTTCCCTTTGTGATAAACCGGTTGGTGTTGTAAAAAAATAAGGTAAGGATAAGAAAGAGTGCTACATAAATGTCGGGCATCAGTTTATCGGTATAAAACAGAAAAGCGTTTATGCTTAAGGTTAAGGTAAGACCAAGTATGGTTTGCATAGTGCCTTCCCTTTTAAGCAGATAATAGACAATAAAGAGGATGGAAATTGAGACCAGCATAGGTGGCAGGGCGGAGGCAAGGTCATTCACACCCAGAATCAGGTATGACAATGCTGTTGATGAGATTATGGTAAACCTGTAACTGAAAGCGTTATCGAAGATAAGTTGCCCGTCGATCCAGTTTTTTGCAATACGGGCATACGTCATATCATCATATCCGAAATGGCCGAAATAGCCAAAAACATGATATAGAATGACAAATATCGCGCAAAAAAGAAACAGATAAACCTGAGCCTCTTTCTTTTTCAACATAGATACTTTCAATGAAATGTCAATAAAAGATGTATTAGCCAGGCAAATGTATTGAAAAAGGTAAATATCTGCAACTCACTTATTGTACTAACCTTTTAAAGATATCTGCTGTCGTATGCCCAATGGAGGAGGGCCTGCCTTTGCACAGGGCGGCAGGTGATATCCCCCTTAAGGCAGTGGTTCTTCAACTGGGCAATATGACGCCTCATCGCTTTCCATCTTCCGATCTGGCGTGAATCATCTTCCGATCGCCGGCCCATGTAATATCTGCAATACCATTGAAACCAACCTCTTGGATCCTGAGGATGGATCCACCCTTTTTCAACCCAATAGGAGAGAGGTTTTGAAGCCCTGACGCTAAAGTAGTTGAGTTTGGGATCAGCCTTCCCGGGTGATAGTTTCGCCCTGGTAAACCATGATGCAGGTAACTCATCGCGACAATCGGTCATGTACTTTCCACCGAACACACCCATCTCAAGCATCTGCTTCGGGGTAAGTTCAGGCTTGAATTCCGGATGAAAGTTCCTGCCGGCGGGCTCAGTAATAAGATAGCGATACCCTTTCTGCATCTTGTCGTTTACAATAATTTCTTTAGGGGTCATTGTTTTGCAGGTTTTGATATTTTAACAGAAGCAAAACACAAAGATATGGTTCAACACCGTATAATAATCATTCTGCTGCTTTTTTACCATGAATGCACGAATAGTGCTTCCCTGGTATATTTTTATTAGTGCATTCTAGGCAATAATTATCTATCCGCAGAGTGAGCGGAGGTTGAGCGAAGAATGCAAAGAAAATAATATCCGTGTAAATTTAATTACCCTGTTGTTTTATTGTGCCGAGCACAGGTGACTTCAGAGCTTCATCGTATTTTTTCTCTATTACGCCCCAGTCAATCACCTTCCAGATGGCATCCAGATAGTCACCACGGCGATTCTGATAATGCAGGTAATAGGCATGTTCCCATACATCGATACCCAGAATAGGCAAACCCCTCTCTTTCACGATATCCATCAATGGGTTGTCCTGGTTTGGAGTTGAGGTAACGGCAAGCTGCATTTCCGGAGTCACAATAAGCCAGGCCCATCCCGATCCGAACTGGTTTAGTCCTGCCTGCCTCAGAGCCGTCTTTAACTCATCCATCCCACTAAAGTTTGCAGTGATTAATCGCAACATCTTTTCAGAAGGAGCCTGTGGCTTTGGCGACAGTATCTCCCAGAAAAGATTATGGTTGTAATGACCTCCGCCGTTATTGCGAACAGCATCACCGAAACGGCTAACCTGAAGCATCAACTCGTTAAGGTCAAGCTCCGCATGTGAAGTGCCCTGGACAGCACTGTTCAGGTTGTTTACATAACCACGGTGATGCCTCGTGTGGTGAATCTCCATCGTGCGAGCATCAATGTGAGGTTCCAGGGCATCATAAGAATAGGGGAGTGCCGGAAGGGCGAAAGGCTGAGCAAAGACAGAGGTCATCAATCCCACCAGCCATAACGAAATTGTAATTATTAAGGTCTTCATTTTTGTTTTTTTTGTTGTTAATACCTATTTTATGGTATTAACAACTAAACATCAGGGTTGTTCAGGAGTAGTAACTCATCACTCATTTACCTTAATATGACCAGTCTGCCTGAACCTGCCGTTGTGTCTTTGTTTGTGTTAAGATAAAGATGTATTCCGGGTGAAAAATGGCAATTTTTTTTGACTTTTGCTAATTAATTCGTATCTTTAGCCACACAAAAGTAAAATGAACTATTTAGGATCATTTTTATCTGGTTTTAACTTGTATTTTACTTCACATTTTTTATTATTTGTATATGGTTAGGTATAGTACTCAATAACCTTTAAATCATTTTATTATGAAAACTATTGCTTTCTCTTTCATTGGTTTGCTTTTGCTGTATTTTGTTTTCCCGTTTTCTTCCGTTGCGAATCCTGATGACCAGGAAGGCAATGATGACTCCCTCGTTTCGGTTTCCGACCGGATGTCTGCGAAAAGACATGGTAACCAATTGCATGGTTTTGTTCCACAATATGATGTTAATGATAATCCTGTCACAAGGATTTTTGCAGTTTCTGTGCAGCCGCTGGGATTTGTGCAGTTTGGCCCGGTGGCTGGCATTGACTTCGGGATCAGCCAGCAGGTCGCATTTCATTCCCATGTAAGGTTTACATCGTTGGGTTTACTCTCAAAGCTTGCAAGAAAGGATGATGATCTTGATTTTAATCAAGATGAACCTGGGAATGCAGATAAATTCAGAGGGATGGCATTCGGATTTGGCCCTCTTTTCTATTTCGGGGAAAACCGAAGCAGGTTTTATATGGGTCCGGTTTTCGAGATCGCTACTGCCCAAGTGGTCTATAATTTCAACACCTTTAACTACTACCCTAATACCCCCTCCCCTTATTCGGTCACAGTGGATGAAATGTCCCTGATCTGGAGCAATAACATAGGGTATAGGTCAGTGTACCCATCAGGTTTGTTTATTAATACAGGTATCTACCTGGGGCTCAATTTCAGGAGGTGGACAGAAGATCATAGTTTGAATCACAACTATGATGATTCTGATGAGGGGGTTTATCCGTATGTCATGCTCGAGCTGGCACTCGGCTATACCTTCTGAAATGAATTGTAAAATATTAACACATTATCATCCTGATTAATGCAATAAGAATTTTTTCTTTGGAATAAATTATGTTTCCGTATTTATATGGTCAAGTTTCTGGAATAAGTCCTTAAAAAAGTCTCTTCGTTTTCCCTTGGCGGCGATCACAAGGATCTTCTTTCAGGCATTCCGGCACATGTATCCGGCTATTGCAATACAATAGAAAGTAAGTGTTGGTATTGTGGGATCATGCTTTCGGTTAATCATGGCTAACTATAATAAACAATCAGAAATGTAACTCCTTGCTTTTTTAAGCAAAGTTTTCTGATATGCTCAATGTTTACCTACCTAAAAGTGAAAAGAACTCAAATATTTTACAAGAATTACTTCACATACGAACGCTGTTAGCTGCTGTGCTCCTGTTGTCTGTCTGTTGGTTAATTGGTTTAAAAAAAGCCCTATGGTCTTTCCACAGGGCTATTTTCTATTACCTTTTGTTTTTCAAGCGGTTATTAATTTGTTTTATCCACTTGTCAATAAACTGCAATTCTCCTCTTAATTGCATATTTGTTTCTTCGTCATACAATTCAAATCTCGTTTCATCCATGCTTTTGTTTTTAGGTGTAAAACTAAGTTCTAATTTCTCAATTATCGAGAGATTACCGGTGACTTTTTTTATATTTCTTATTTTCTTCACTTCCTGGCAAGATTTGATCTCTGAAAGGTCAACAAATTGCGAAAGTGCTCCTTCTTTTTTCTGCTTGTGGAAAAACACAAAATTTCTACTTTCGTCTATACCCATTATATAATCGCCACAAAATTCATATTGGCTTATGTTGCAATTATGTTGATGTGCACCCTTTTTTAAGGCATGCAACAGTTTCTTTTCTTTTTTTACCCTGACGTAGTAGATTATCACAAAAGGAACGATAGTTATCAGTATGAAAATCAGCCCTACTATGGCTGTTGCCAAATCCATTTCCATTATTTTGTTTTTTAAGTTTATATAAATTATTAACTGTGCTTCACGGATTTGTAAAGCATTGAAATACAAGTCAAACAAGAGTTCATAAAAATGTTTGACAACTTAAAAAACAGATTACCAAAAGTAATGGAAGGGAAAAATGATGTCGGACTTTCTGTAATTAATCAGAATTTTTCCCGAACAGGATGTGTATTGAGCAAATTCAGAATTAAATAGTTGTTCAGCCGCTATACTTACTCCCCCAAATTCTATAGATGGATTTTTGAAAGTAGGGGCTGGTAAGTTATTTAGGTTATTTAAAGAACTTTCAGATTGTGTTGTGTGGCAAAATAATTTAGATGAAAATTCAGATATAATTTTCTCTTGTGAAGTGTTTAGATGGTCTGCAACAGCATAATGGGCAATGGTGTTTGTAACAGTATCTATTGAAAAGCAATAAATTACTGTTAACAATGTTGCAGCTAATATTCTGATATTATTATTCACAGTGCAAAAGTAATTAACTATTATCTTGTTGAATAGATTTATCTTAGTACATGACAAAAATTCATAAACAATAGATTAACAATACTATGTGTTAATAACTTAGTGATAACTAATATTTACAATATGATATAATACCCTGATAATCAGCATCGTAGATTCAAATCACGACTAATGGATCCTAGATACACAAACACCAGGGTAGAGAGTAAAAATAGTATTTTATTCGCAACATTATCAAAAATTTTGGGGACAGTATGAATCTGACCCGAATCAAGTTCTTTGGCTTATTTATCTGTGCTTTATGCAAGGTTCAGACGGTCTGTTTTGAGAAAATCACAGCAGGCTTTGACTCCCCGGCAAGAGTGGATTCTTCCCTACGCAGAATTCAGCGATTCATTGCTGAATACATGCTGGACACAAGGCTGATTGCAAGCTTTGTATTCACCTTGTTGCCGCATCATCCACCTTATCGCCTGACCATGGATAGAACCAACTGGAAATTTGGATCAACCAACATCAACATTTTGTTACTGGCCGTGGTCTATCAGGGTGTATCCTTCCCGTTGCTGTACAAGATGTTGCCAAAGTTCGGCAACTATTCAACCCGGGAGGGGATTACCCTGATGGAAGAGTTCATCGGGCTGTTTGGAAGCGATTGCATCGAATGCCTGCTGGCTGACCGTGAGTTCGTCGGAGATGAGTGGATCGGCTACCTTAATCGTCGAGGTATACGATACCACATTCGAATCCGTGAGAACTTCCGGGTTGACAACCCTAAGAACGGACATCGTGTCAAAGCATCCTGGATATTTAGCCACTTAAAGATCAATCAGTATGCGTTCTGTCGAGAGATAGTGAATGTCAATGGTCAACTATGCTATCTGTCAGCATCCAGAATCAAAAACCGACAAGGGACCCCCGAATTGCAGATCATTGTTTCTTTCCATAAACCTGAAGAATCGCAGTCATTATACAAAGAACGCTGGCAGATTGAATCTGCATTTAAAGCACTGAAATCAAGCGGTTTTAATATCGAAGACACGCACTTGACCGATTTAGATCGCATTAACAAACTACTGGCGCTTGTGCTTTTTGCCTTTACCTGGGTTATAAAGTACAAAAAACTCCAAGCTTTCAACCGGCATTATCCAAAGAGTTTTCAGCAAGTTTTTATGGTTTTTAGACAGTCTGACTGTCAACGTATTTCAGGCACCGACAGTCAACCTCTAATCCTCTCCTCAACCCATTTCCGGGCGTTCACAAATGCTTCTATCCATGGCGATATCTCATCATCCCTCTCCTGTGGGTAATATGCCCAGTTCCATGGGTATATCGATCTCTCCAGGTGTGGCATTATTGCCAGATGTCTCCCGTCGTGGCTGGAGATGGCGGCGGTGCCGTAATCCGAGCCGTTGGGATTGCCGGGGTATGCGCTGTAGCTGTATTTTGCCGTGATGAAGTATGCAGATTCCTGTTCCTGCAGGATGAACTTCCCTTCGCCATGTGCAACCCAGATGCCGAGGCGGCTGCCTGCCAGCGACGACAGCATAACGCTGCTGTTGGGAAGAATATCTAAGGTAAGGAATGCCGACTCGAACTTACCTGAGTCATTGTGTTTCATAGCCGGTTGCTGTTTGTGGCCGGGGTACATGAGACCCAGCTCCACCATAAGCTGGCAGCCGTTGCACACCCCCAGGCTGAGGGTGTCGGGGCGGGCGTAGAAGCGGTCGAGGGCAGCCTTCGCCTCCGGGTTGAAGAGGAAGGCACCTGCCCACCCCTTGGCTGAGCCGAGCACGTCGGAGTTGGAGAACCCGCCTACAAACACTATGAAGCTGAGGTCGTCGAGAGTCTCTCTACCGCTGATGAGGTCGGTCATGTGGATGTCGCGCACGTCGAACCCTGCCAGGTGCATTGACCACGCCATCTCCCTGTCGCCGTTAACACCCTTTTCACGTATTATCCCTGCCCTGAGGCCACTTCTGGTGGTGCGGCGCGGTTCAATGCCGTAGCTTTCGAAGGTACCCCTGAAGGTGACGGGGAAGCTGAACAGCAATGGCTGCAGAGGGTGGTTGTCATAGCGGAGCTTCGCATGTGCGGGGCCGCTCTGTTTAGTGTCAAGAAGCCACGAGGTGTGGTACCATGTTTTACGCTGTTCCGATACCTGCAGTCTGATCACTCCATACTCTGCGTTGATGGTAGCGGTGCCGTCGGTGGTGGCCTCGCCTAAGATTGTGCATTTTACACCTGCTTCAGCTGCCAGTCCGGTCACCCTTGCAATGTTGGCAACCTGTATGACTGCCCCCGGCTGCTCGGTGAAGAGGGTTCGGGAGAGGGTGGCTTCATCGGTGGCGGGTATCGCCACCGAAAAGCCGCCATCAGTGGTGGGGAAAGCCATTTCGAGGAGGGTGGTTATCATCCCTCCGGCTGAGATGTCGTGCCCGGCCATGATGATATCTTCTGCTATCAGTTGCTGTATAAGGTTGAAGCCGGCGGCCACACTTTCAGGTGTCACGTCGGGGGTGTCGCTGCCGAGAGTATTGTTAACCTGTGCGAAGGCACTGCCTCCCAGTGAGTTGTTGCCGGTGGAGAAGCAGAGGTGTATCAAAGTCGAGCCTTTTACCGGTTTGAGGCCGGGTGTTACGCAGCGGGTAATGTCATTCACCTCCCCAACGGCGGTCACTATCACGGTGCCGGGGCATATTACCCTGGTGCCGTCAGGGTATTTCTGTGTCATCGAAAGGGAGTCTTTCCCTGTGGGTATGTTTATCCCGAGGCTTACACAGAAGTTGCTGATGGCCTCCACCGCCTGGTATAGCCTTGCATCTTCGCCGGGGTTTTTGCACGGCCACATCCAGTTGGCGCTTAGCGACACCCCTTTGAGGCCGTGGGTGAGTGGTGCCCACATGATGTTGGTGAGTGATTCTGCAACGGCGATCCTGCTGCCCGCCTCCGGGTCTATAAGTGCCACACCGGGAGCATGCCCCAGCGCTGTAGCGATACCCGATTTTCCGGTGTAGTCCAGGGCAACCACCGCCACGTTGTT
Source organism: uncultured Lentimicrobiaceae bacterium (assembly GCA_964469215.1). Classification (GTDB taxonomy): domain Bacteria; phylum Bacteroidota; class Bacteroidia; order Bacteroidales; family SKPS01; genus SKPS01. The sequence goes on along the minus strand of CAYXYB010000007.1, from coordinate 57,061 downwards.
GAGCGGCAACTGCAGAGAGCCGGTGCACTGTTGCAAAGCTACCCTTCCCGTAACAGACCTGTCGACTTTATTGGTGAGCCAGTCTTTACATGCCACAGACTCGAGCTGCAACACCCGTGAGAGCTGTTCCCGAAACGGAATGTCTCCGGTGTCAATGGCTGCGAAGCTGTTTTTAATTGTTCTATCCTCCATGATAGTTCGGGGAGGCTTGCCAAAGAAATCGGTGATGTCGAGGTTTATAGGGCAGGTTTTGTTTACAGTATCGGCGAACATGAGCCGGTTGTCGCCGGTGACCTTGCCCACGGCATACATTGGTGCCCGCTCCCTCTCTGAGGCGCGTTGCAGCAGCTCAAGGTCTTTGGGCCTGATGATAAGTCCCATACGCTCCTGTGACTCGTTGCCTATTATCTCCCTGGCCGAGAGGGTTGGATCACCCACCGGCAGTTTGTCTGTCTCTATCACTCCACCGTTTGCCTCTACGAGCTCCGAGAGGGAGTTAAGATGCCCACCGGCGCCATGGTCGTGTATTGCCACCACTGGGTTGCGGCCTGCCTCTACCATCGCGCGGATGGCGTTGGCAACCCTCTTCTGCATCTCGGGGTTGCTACGCTGAACGGCGTTGAGCTCTATGCTGTTGCGGTACTCTCCCGTTGCTACCGACGACACCGCGCCGCCACCCATGCCGATGCGGTAGTTGTCGCCCCCCATAACCACGATGACGTCACCGGGGGAGGGGATGTCCTTCTCTGCATCCTCAGCGTAGCCGTAGCCCACACCTCCGGCAAGCATTATCACCTTGTCGAAACCGTAAAGGTAATCCCCTTCGGCATGTTCGAAGGTGAGGAGACTGCCGCATATCAGGGGTTGCCCAAACTTGTTGCCGAAGTCGCTCGCACCATTCGATGCCTTGATGAGTATCTCTTCGGGTGCCTGGTAAAGCCATCTGCGCGATGGAATAGCGTGCTCCCACTCCCTGCCACCTTCGAGACGGGGATAGGAGGTGATATATACCGCTGTCCCTGCTATCGGAAGGCTCCCCTTGCCACCGGCCATCCTGTCGCGTATCTCGCCGCCGGTACCGGTAGCAGCACCATTAAAAGGCTCTACCGTGGTGGGAAAGTTATGGGTCTCGGCTTTAAGCGAGATAACAGACTCCCTCTGGCGTATCACGAAATACGATGGTGCATCCGCATGCTCCGGCGCAAACTGGTCGGTGGATGGCCCGGAGATGAAAGCCACGTTATCCTTGTAAGCCGATACCACCATATTGCGGTGCTCATTTGTTGTGCGCCTGATCAATGCAAAAAGCGACACCGGCATCTCAACACCGTCGATGATGAAGGTGCCGTTGAAGATCTTGTGGCGGCAATGTTCGGAGTTGACCTGCGAAAATCCGAACACCTCGCTGTCGGTGAGCAGGCGGCCAAGCCTTTTGCTCAGCTCCTCAAGATAATCAATCTCATCATCACTTAAAGCAAGCCCCTCCTCAAAGTTGTATTGCGCAATAGAGTTTATATCCTTAACCGGCTCAGGTGTATGATGAATGTCGAAAAGATCCTGTCCCAGACCATCGTAATACGTCTCAAGCATGCGGTCGAATGGAGTGGTTGCACAACCTTCAGAGTTGAACTCCTCAATCCTGGTTATCCCTACCACCCCCATATTGATGGTTATCTCCACGGCGTTGGTACTCCATGGGGTGATCATCTCACGCCTGGGGCCCCTGTACAGCCCTTTTATATGCTTATCATTAAGATGCTCAGCACCTCCCAAAAGCCAAACAATACGACTTATAGCATCTTCATTCAAAGGAATGGCATGCCTGGCAGCAATGATCCGTGTTGCCGGATCTCCGAAAAATGTGATCATAGGATAAAATTTTCGGCACAAAGGTAACAAACAAAAAAATTTTTTTCTTTGCACCATGTGTTTGATTTATTTTTACGTGTAATTTGGCACCCGGAATAAAAGACCATAACCTTAATAACTGAAACGAAGTTCAACCATAAAAACAGAGTTGTATTTAAACGCGAAAAGTAGCATGGAAAGAGAGAATGACTTAGTATTATTCCGCAATTACGGCGATCCGCTGATTGCACAGTTTCACAAAGCTTTGCTCGAGGAGAATGGCATCCCTTGTTTGATAAAGGACCTTGGATTCAACTTCCCGGTTGCTTTTTTCTCTCAGAAAAATGCAGGGATCAAGATCCTTGTAAGAAACTGCGACCTGAAAAGCGCCTTCGATCTCATGTCTGAAGATGATGAAGATGAAGAAGAAGATTTCGACAACGATGATCTGGATTTGGATGAGGATTTCGACATCGACATCAACTTGGATGATGATGACTTTGACATCCCCGATGAGGAGGATGATGATGATCTAGACGAAGACGACCTGGGTTTCGACGACAAGGAGATACGTGAAGGCTTCGATATCGAAGATGATTTCGAGGATGACTTCCGTGAAGACTCTCTTTTCGACAGTGAAGACCTGGAAGATGGCTTCAGCATCGGGGAGGAGGATGACGATCTTTGATGATCACCCTGTCAGCACGCCGGTTTCAGCTTTCAGAATGAGTATGAGAGGCCGATAGCCAGAACCTCCTTGAACTGAGTCCTGGGGCCTGTATTACCATCTTTATCAGTTATGTTGATATCATCATCATAGATTAAATTCATGGTGATGCTCGTTACAAGGTACTTGTTTACTTTCATCATAAGAATTGTTTCAAGGTTGAGGTCTATATTCTGCGGGTTAGCGAGATAGTTTGAGAAGAGGTCAAGTTTGGTGGTAAGGTTTACGTTTGTCCATATCTCCTTCTTGTAGGCTATTTTGGCGAATCCGCCAAACTCCTGGCGCACCGTTTTCCCCGGGTCAACACCGAATGCTCCTGCCTTCGACAGGGTACTATTTCTGACGAAGGTTGTTTTTCCTGTAAACGGGGAGATCAGAATGTAGAAATCATCATTTTTCGATTTATACTCCATCCCCAGCGACGTCAGCAGGTAGCCGGGAGCAAGAAGGTCTGAGATGAGTGTCTTTTCTCCTGTTTTATCATATTGGTAGCCCATATCCATCTGCGTTTTAAAGTTAAGCATACCACTGTAATACCAGCGGTTTATGGCATGATAACCGAACTTGCTCAGAAAATCAACTTTGTCATCAGACTTCCTGATGCCCAGCTCACCTTGTTTGATCAACCCGTAGCCGATGTCGAGGGTGTTGTCCCAGGTGGCTTTCCCTTTGTGGTATTTGTTGAAAAGCTGTACAAGCCCGGCGAGGGAGTAGGAATTCTCACCCCCGGCTGCCCAGTTCACCAAACTTAACTGACTGAAGTTGATGGCCGAACGGCCGCCGTATTTCCAGGCTGGCGGTGGTGGTGGCTGTGGTGTGTCCTGCAATACCGTATATTGCATCAACTGTAACCCTATACCGGATAGAGGGGAGAATGTGCCTTTTGCTGCGGTATTGGTTGATAATGAAAGAATGACAATCAATAATACCATTGACGTGATAGAAAAAAACTTCAACGATTTCATATTTTTGATTTTTATGTTTAAGGAACAAATATACAATTTTCAGAATGCCATATCAAACAGGTGATAGATTTTATCACAATTCTTTTGTTGGTTTGGCAAAAATTTCTTTATTTTTGTAGCCGCAAAAAAGCTATGAGATTCAATTCATTATAACCATAAACAAACACCTATGGGAGATTTATTCATCTATCTGATTCCGGCAATAGGCCTTGTTGCTTTGGGTTTTACAGTTTTACGAACTTTATGGATAAAAAAACAGGACCCCGGTAACGACAAGATGCGCAACATTTCCAGGTTCATTTCACAGGGGGCGATGGCTTTCATCAAGGCAGAGTATAAGATACTTATAATTTTTGTACTTTTTATAACTCTTGTGCTTAGTTTTGCTGTGAATCCTGAGATATCTTCACCACTGATTGCCTTTTCGTTTGTTTTAGGTGCAGCCTGTTCTGCACTTGCAGGGTTTATAGGATTACGTATTGCCACGAAGGCCAATGTTCGTACTGCCAATGCAGCCCGATTCAGCCTCAACAGGGCACTGAACGTGGCTTTCACTGGTGGCAGCGTCATGGGGCTCAGTGTTGTTGGCCTTGGCATGCTGGGGCTTGGCCTCCTCTTTATTTTTTATTCTAATTTCTTCGGAACAGAAACACTCGACTCTGTTAAGAAAGTGCTTACAGTGATAACCGGTTTCTCCTTCGGAGCATCAACGATAGCCCTTTTCGCCAGGGTCGGTGGTGGTATCTTCACCAAAGCAGCCGACGTTGGCGCCGACCTGGTTGGAAAGGTGGAATCGGGCATCCCTGAGGATCATCCACTGAACCCTGCGACAGTTGCCGATAATGTTGGTGACAATGTAGGTGATGTAGCCGGCATGGGCGCCGACCTTTTCGAGTCTTATGTGGGATCAATAATTGCTGCCATGGTTCTTGGTGCAGCACTTATGACAGCAGCTTATACCGACATCTTCAACGGACTTTCCCCGGTAATTTTGCCGATGTTGCTCGCTGCCACCGGCGTGATAGCCTCCATTGCAGGTACCTATTTCGTAAAGGTTAGCGAGAAAGGGAATCCTCAGAGTGCCCTGAACGTTGGCCAGATAGTATCAGCGGTAATTATGATAGTTCTATCTTGGTTTCTGATAAAAAACATTCTGCCTGAAAAAATTGTTTTTATCGACCTTTTGTACGGTGGAGCAGAACGAACCATCACCTCAATTAACATCTTCCTGTCTACTGTCATAGGACTCATTGCCGGATTGATCATAGGCTACTCTACTGAGTTCTTTACAGGCTTGAATTACAAACCTGTCAGGGTTATCGCACGGCAGTCGACATCAGGAACAGCAACAAATATCATCTCAGGCCTGGGCATAGGGATGCTGTCCACTATCATACCTATCCTGACCATAGCATTTACAATCATGGTGGTTTTCAACCTTAGCGGCCTCTATGGAATTGCCATTGCTGCAGTAGGGATGTTGTCGAACCTTGGCATACAACTCTCTGTTGATGCATACGGTCCCATTTCTGACAATGCAGGCGGAATCGCTCAGATGTCGGAGCTGCCCGAGGAGGTTCGTGAACGGACAGACAAACTCGATGCCGTGGGTAACACCACCGCTGCAATTGGCAAAGGCTTTGCAATCGGATCTGCCGCACTCACAGCGCTTGCCTTGTTTGGCGCTTATATGACAGCTGCAGGTATTTACTCAATTGATGTCTCTAATCCAATGGTGATCTCAACGGTTTTTGTGGGCGCCCTGCTGCCTTATGTTTTCTCAGCCCTTACAATAAGGGCGGTAAGTAATGCAGCAATGTCTATGATAGAGGAGGTGAGAATTCAGTTCACAACCATCGAACCCCTTAAGAAGGCACTTGAGGTGATGAAGAGACACAGAAATGACTTTGATGCGAAATGGTCTGACGAGGATAACAAGGTGATGGACGAAGCCGAAGGAACTCCCGACTATGACCGTTGTGTGGCCATCTCAACCCGCGCTGCAATCAGGCAGATGGTGCTGCCCGGCATTCTGGCTGTAAGCTTCCCTGTGATCACCGGCTTATGGCTTGGCAAAGAGGCTCTTGGCGGTCTGCTCGTTGGTGTAACCGTTTCAGGTGTGCTCCTTGCCCTCTTCCAGTCAAACGCAGGTGGCTCCTGGGATAACGCCAAGAAGCTGATAGAAAGCGGTTTCACTCATAACGGTGTCACTTATGGTAAAGGGTCAGAAGCTCATAAAGCCGCTGTTGTCGGAGATACCGTCGGAGACCCGCTGAAGGATACCTCAGGGCCATCCCTGAATATCCTCCTCAAACTGGTGTCGATAGTTGCTCTGGTGCTCGCTGCTGCTGCCTTCTGATGTGCGTTGTAATGACCGATATCAGAAAAAAAAATGACTTCTTAATTAAAACACTGTCCCTTAAAACCATATCCTTATGATAAAAAACATGTTCAATCCCTGGCATACAATCTCCAGTGGCAAACAAGCTCCGGCGGTTGTTACAGGTATCGTAGAAATTCCGAAAGGTGCCAAAGGGAAATACGAACTCGACAAGGAGAGCGGCCTGCTTCGCCTCGACAGGGTCCTGTTTTCATCTGTGCAGTATCCCGGCAACTACGGCTTTATACCCCGAACATATTGTGATGACAATGACCCTCTGGATATTCTTATAATTTCACAAATTGACTTTCCGCCTTTGACCATCATTGAATCCAGGGTTATCGGGGTGATGCGGATGATTGACAACAACCAGGCAGATGACAAGATAATTGCCATCGCAGAAGGGGATGCATCGGTAAATCACATTCATGATATCGATCAGTTGCCTCCTCATACAACCAAAGAGATACAGCGATTCTTTGAAGACTATACCAAGCTTGAAAACAAGGAGGTAAGGGTAGAGCATTTCCTCGGAAAAGATGAGGCTTACAAGATAATCCAGGAAAGCATTGTGCTTTATCAGAAGACTTTTGGAGCATAGATTTCCGGATCCATTCTATCTGATAATCCCTGCGATGCTCATCAGGTAACATCTTGTCATTATCAGCAGCTTACTGAAGTTATTTATCCTCAGTCTTTTGTTCAATAAATCGGTTGCATCTGTTTTTTTTATCCTTGCAAATAGCAGTCTATAATAAGAGTAGGCAGTGTAAACACCCACGCGTGCCCTCCTGTCAAGTTTCCGTACGCCTTCAAGAGCAACCCTGAAATCCTCTTCTATAGCAGTTTCTATTTTCTTTTTTGATGCTTGATCCAATTCGCCGGAAACCAGTTCGGGAAAGTATATTCGCCCCCTGTCTGCATGATCGGATTTCAGGTCGCGCAAAAAGTTTACCTTCTGAAACGCTTCGCCTAACCTGCGGGCAAAAGGAACCATTTCACGATATTTTCCCTCATTTCCATCAAGGAAAATCCTCAGGCATATCAGCCCCACAACCTCTGCCGAGCCATAAACATACCTTGAAAACCCTTCATCGTCATGTGTTTTGATATCCAGATCCATTTCCATGCTCTTCAGAAAAGCGTCAATGAGTTCACTATCTATCCCATATTGGTTTACAACCCATTGGAACGAATGTAACAAAGGATTTGTGCTGAATCCTGAATCTATTGCTTCGTAGGTATCTGCCCGAAAGCGTTTGATGAGTTTCTCCTGGTCCTGGTCGAAAAAGGTGTCGACGATCTCATCTGCGTACCTCACAAAACCATAAACCGCATAAACCGGATTCCGGAATCGCCTGCCAAGCAGCCTTATACCCATCGAAAAAGAGGTGCTGTAATTCACAGTCGTAATGCGGCTGCAATCAAAAGCGTTTCGCATGTATAAGTCCTTATAATCTGTCTTCATCAAACACAACCTTGTTTACCGTAACCAAAAGTAAAGATTTTTACGAAAGGTGCTGCCACGAACAGAAAAAATCCGTACGTTTGAAAACATAATTTCACATTACCTCTTTATGGCAACCATCGCAGAAAGGCTTAGTGACACAAAAAGGGTCAGAGGTTTTATAATCACATATTATGTTATTGGTTTTGCCGGAATGGTGTTTCCCCTCTCAAGGCCTTTTTTTGAACAGCTTACAGGGCTCACTATTTTTATCTCTTTTCTGCTGATGATGCTTTTTCATCAGGGATGGACATTCCGGTTCATCTTTGCTTCATTATTGATATTTGCCGGCGGTTTCTTTATAGAGGTCACCGGAGTGCAGACAAGTGCCGTTTTCGGGAGCTATGTTTATCTTACTGCCCTTGGCCCTAAATGGTTCGGAACACCACTCATGCTTGGGGTAAACTGGCTGATGCTGATATATGCAGTGCATTATCTTCTGTTGAAAGCAAGAATATCTGAATTGGCTAAACCCTTTATTGGTGCAGCAATGCTTGTTGTTTATGATATTCTCCTTGAGCCTGTCGCCATAAACTGGAAACTCTGGCAATGGCAGGGAGGTTCAGTAAACTGGAACCTGTGGCAATGGACTCAGGGATCTGTACCGGTAAAAAACTACCTTGCCTGGTTTGTTATATCCCTCCTGTTTCTTTTATTGATGAATGTAATGAAGGTGAAATATGTCAACAGGATATCAACCCTGATCCTGATTGCTCAGGTGTGCCTTTTCCTTGTGCTTAACATTGTGCTTGTAATTTCTCAATAATGATCCTCCCACAACATGATAAACTGATAAGCTTCCTTTTCGGGAATTATATCAGAATGATTCTGAATAGGCATTTTCACAAGATCGTGGTGTCGGGTGATATGCCTGATCCGGGCAAATCTGTGTTGCTTGTTGGAAACCATTTCAGTTGGTGGGACGGATTTATAGCCTGGTATCTCAACAGTGTGTATCTTAAAAAGAGGTTTCATATAATGATGTTGGAGGAGCAACTTTCGAGATGGAGATTCTTCACAAGGCTCGGAGCATTTTCAATACAGCCCGAAAGCCGCTCCGTCATTGAATCACTCGACTTTTCAGGCAGGATTCTGACCGATCCTGAAAACCTCCTTGTAATGTACCCTCAGGGTGAGATTCAGTCGATGTATAATAATGATTTCAGCTTCAGCAGAGGAGTGATAAGGATCATCCGTAGTGTGGAAAATAATCCTCCAGGTATCATCTTCTATGGTGCACTCACCGAGTATTTCTCTCAAAGAAGGCCATCATTATTTATTTACCTGAAGAGTTTCAGCCTTGGTAAAGATATTACCATCAGTGAAATCGAAAACGGGTATAATAGTTTTTACCGCTATTGTATTAGCCGGAATCGAACCTGATTTTTTTATTTACCAATGAGCTATTGAGATCACTGAGAAATACTAATGAAAAATATTTATGCCTTCTGTTTGAATTCAATGTCTGAAATGGGTTTAGAAAACATGGGATCACTCAAATAACTCTTGTAATCACAAAGTGCGCCGAGGTTTTGCAAAGACGTAAAGAATTGCTTTGTTGCCATTTTGGCAATTAATTGATTAGCATTCAAAATGAGCTCTTTACGACCTCTGCGAAAATCTTAGCGACCTTTGCGATTAAATTTTTCATTATTATAAATCGTCAATGTTTTTAATCTTAGTAACTTTTCGGAGCAGACTCAATCAATTGATATCAGATAATCGATAATAAAATAAATCATTATCTTTACAGGTGCAATATAAGAAGGTGCATATACTTACCGAGAATGAATCGATTTCCTATTATATTAATGATATTCAGCCTTTTGCTCCAGGAAGCAGCATCAGGTCAATACCTGGTACAGTTCAACGTTGTTCAACCTGATCTCCTGGCGGCTGATGCCGGAGGGAATCATACAGTAGCTACCGGCACGGTGCTTCAGCTCGGCGGCCAACCGGCAGCTATTGGAGGTAGCCCTCCTTACAGCTATAATTGGAGCCCCGGCTACGGCCTTAACGACTCGACAATTCCAAACCCTACCCTCACAGTCGATTCATCAATCACATATATCCTGTTGATTGGTGACACACATGGGTGCACCGCCGAATCACAATCTACAGTAACGCTCCTTGTTGGTATTGATGAACCCGGAAGTGGAAGGAAGGCGGTTATCGTCACCCCTAATCCTGTGACGGATGGAGTGATCAAAATAAAAAATCCACTTTATGACGGATCCCAGTATGAGGTGATGATAAGAAACATCACCGGCCAGATCGTTTACAGGGAGATGCATTCAGAAACTTTCATCAGAGTGGATATCAGTAGTTACGAATTGTCAGGTGGGGTATTCATTGTTACTGTAAACTCCCGGAGTGTAAGTCACCATAAAATCGTAGTGCCATGAGAAGGGTTGTTTTATCCTGCATAATACTGTGGTGCATGCTTATAACTATTGCATCTTCTGCCTTCTCACAGCAGATTCAGGTTATTTACTCTTCAGGCCCTGCACTGCTTGCAGCAGGTGGAGTTAAACATGGTGATATCCAGTGGCAGTCATCGCCCGACCTTGTTGCATGGACTGATGTAGCCGGCTGGAACAGTGACACCATCAGCTTTGTTCCATCTACTACCCTCACATACTACCGTGCAAAGATCACCTCAGGTACATGCAATGTGATATATTCCGACATCCAGGGTTTGAGAAGATTTAATTGCGGCGATTCACTTGTTGATGATCGCGACGCACAGATTTACCCAACTGTTCAGATCGGAACACAGTGCTGGATGGGAAGAAATATGAACATTGGAACAATGATCTACGGCCATCTCAACATGCAGAACGACAGCATCATCGAAAAATACTGCTATGTAAACGACACTAATAGCTGTAATACCTACGGAGCTTTGTACCAGTGGGATGAAATGATGCAGTACATAAATACACCAGGGTCACGCGGCATCTGCCCAAAAGGTTTTCATATCCCTACAGACCAGGAAATTCTTAGCCTAGAAATATACCTCGGGATGAATCCTTCTATTGCAAACCTGATGAATACATGGCGTGGTACCGATGAGGGCACAAAAATCAAACAGGGTGGCTCTTCCGGGTTCAATGCCAATCTTCCCGGAGTAAGATACGACGGAGGCCTTTTTTATATGGAGGGAACCTTCGAGTTTATCTTTACATCCGACACAAACTTTTCAGCTCCGACAATGGCTCTGAGAAGATGTATAAATAATAGTGACCCTACAATAGGCAGGTACAATAACACCTCAAAAACCATGGGTGCTTCAGCGAGGTGCATTATGAATCCTTAGAGTATGAGAAGTTATAAACCTGAAATAACCTATTAATAAATCGTTGATATATATTGTTATGAAACCTGTAACTCCACTTGTATTAATAATGTCCTTTTTGTTTGTCATTTTTGCCTGTGACAAGGAGGATACACCAGAGAAGGATTCATATCTGATATCTTTCACAAAACTCGAAACCGAAAAAGATTCTCTGAAACCGGGTGAGGTGACAAAGATACACGCCATTTACGAAGGGAAAGGTGTTATCTTTTCCTGGAATGCTTCATCAGGCAACCTTACGGGAGGAGGCGAAGAGGTAAATTACCTGGTTGCCTTTTGTGACATTGGTTTAAATACTATTACCTGCAAGGCAGCTGCCGAAGACAGCTCAATAACAAGAACAATTCAGATCCATGTTGTACCATAAGAAAACACTAACTGCAGGTTTTATCTTCATCCTCACATCGATGATGTGTCATGAGGCAGTAGCACAGTGTTTTGCATCGGCTGGCAACCCTATGGGGGGGTCAGCAAACATGGGGGTTATGAATAAAAATGCCTTGAGGGTAATGGCATTCTACAGGTACCACTTTGCTTCAGATTATTTCAATTCTGATGTCCGGTATCATGGTCAGGAACGCATTTTTAAAAGTGCAAATTACAATTATGCAGGTACTTTATTTGGATATGGTATCACCGACAGAATAAGCGCGGAGCTTGAAACAGGGTACTATCTGAACAAAAGTGTGAACTACAGAATAGAATCTCTCTCATGGCAGACCGGGCATGGGTTGTCCAACGCCCTTGTCAGCCTCAAATATGCCTTCTTTCGTGATGTTGACAATCGTTTTGAAATCACCGGTTCAGGTGGTGTGAACATTCCGTACGGGTACCGTTTAAAGAGTGTTGACGGAGTAGTGCTTCCATATGACGTTCAACCATCAACTGCATCTTATGGTCTGGTTTTTCAGACCTTTGTGATCAAGGAGAACTCATTCAAATCGGTTCGCTACTTCTGGATAAACAGGTTTGATAAGAACTTTGTAAATCCGGATGGATTTATCTTTGGAAGCATTTTTAGTTCTGCAGCTTTTTTCAGCAGGCATTTCGTCTTTGGTCAGGGAAAAGCTAAAGACTGGACTCTTATACTGCAGTTACGGTTTCAGAATGCTGAAGCTAATAAGGGTTATAAAGAGAAGGCTTCCGGGGGTCGTTCGGTTTTCTTTGCACCACAAATAAACTGGAGCATTAACGAGACATGGAATATATCGTTGATGTTTGAGAAGCCGGTTTATCAGTATTATAACGGCAAACAACTTGGTGTAAATTATGCAGTGTTATTGAATGTTGCCCGTGACTTTGATCTTTCAAGTAAATCTATATCAAAATGAAAACTTTAAGTGTTGTTTCCGTTGCCTTAACAGCCCTACTGTTATTCAGTTCATGGAATTATTATCCTGTTCAAGGATCAACAGGTGGCCCCAGGATTGTTTTCGATAATTACCTCTACGACTTTGGCACTATAAACCGGCATGCCGACGGCACCTGTTATTTTGTCTTTACCAATAAAGGTGATTCTCCACTGATGATAACCAAGGTGTCGGCTTCATGTGGATGCACAGTGCCATCATATCCAAAAGCACCTGTGTTGCCGGGGCAGTCTGAGAAGATCACCGTTAAGTACAACACCAAAAAAACGGGGATCTTTACAAAAACCATCAATGTTTCCACAAACGATACTGAAAACCGCACAGTAGTTTTAACCATCAAAGGTACGGTTATAAAATAGCAGAAGGGGCAACGGAAGTGGAAAATCCACATTCTGTTGCCCCTTCCCGGTTCTGTCGGAGTGGCAGGACTTGAACCTGCGACCCCTTGCACCCCATGCAAGTACGCTACCAACTGCGCTACACCCCGAACCTGTAAGTTTCCTGCTCTGAATAAAACAGAGCTGCAAAGATACAACAATTCAAGTGAAAATCATCCTGCAGCTCCGGGTTTTATTTTTCCAAGCATTACTTTTTGTCGTCCACCTCTTCGAAATCAACATCGGTAACATTGTCGTTTCCTTCCGGGTCTGTTGATCCCGGCTGATCTTCCTGAGTGGCACCGGGTTGTGCAGGTCCCTCCTGTTGTGCAGCATTGTACATGTCCTGGCTGGCAGACTGCCATGCAGCATTGAGTTCCTGCATTGCCTGATCGATACCCGCAAGGTTCTTTGCCTTATGAGCTTCCCTGAGCTTCTCAAGGGCCGATTCAATTGCTGTTTTCTTGTCCCCGGGGATCTTGTCGCCATACTCCTTCAACTGCTTTTCAGTGTTGAAGATCAGCGAGTCGGCTGTATTAAGTTTGTCAATCTCCTCTCTCTGCTTACGGTCCTGATCAGCATTTGCTTCTGCTTCGGATTTCATCCTCTTAATCTCTTCATCACTTAGACCCGATGATGCCTCTATCCTGATAGACTGTGTCTTGCCGGTACCTTTATCTTTGGCAGAAACGTTGAGAATGCCGTTTGAGTCGATGTCGAACGTGACCTCTATCTGCGGTATGCCCCGTGGTGCCGGGGGAATGCCGTCGAGATGGAATCTTCCGATACTTTTATTCTGGTTTGCCATGGGCCTCTCACCCTGAAGAATATGTATCTCAACAGATGACTGGTTATCACCGGCAGTGGTGAAGGTCTCGTTCTTCTTGGTGGGAATGGTGGTGTTGGCATCAATAAGCCTTGTCATCACACCACCGAGAGTCTCAATGCCAAGCGACAGTGGTGTTACATCAAGCAGAAGAACATCCTTAACCTCGCCTGTGAGAACACCACCCTGTATTGCAGCGCCTACAGCCACCACTTCGTCAGGGTTAACACCTTTCGATGGCTTCTTTCCAAAGAACTGTTCAACAACATCCTGGATAACAGGAATACGTGTTGAACCACCAACCAATATTACCTCGTTGATGTCTGCAGCGGTAAGGCCTGCATCTGCTAACGCTTTGCGGCAAGGTTCAATGGTTGCCTTCACCAGGCTGTCGATAAGCTGTTCGAATCTGGCACGGGTAAGGGTGCGCACAAGGTGCTTCGGAATGCCGTCAACAGGCATGATGTATGGCAGGTTGATCTCCGTTTGTGATGAACTCGACAACTCAATCTTGGCCTTCTCAGCAGCCTCCTTCAGACGCTGCTGAGCCATAGGGTCCTTCCTGAGGTCTATCCCCTCATCCGCAATGAACTCCTCAGCAAGCCAGTTTATGATCTTCTCGTCGAAATCATCGCCCCCCAGATGCGTGTCACCATTGGTGGACTTCACCTCAAAAACCCCATCGCCAAGCTCAAGGATAGAGATATCGAATGTTCCGCCACCAAGGTCATATACGGCGATCTTCATATCCTTGTTCTTCTTGTCGAGGCCGTATGCTAGTGATGCTGCCGTAGGCTCATTGATGATGCGCTTGACGGTAAGACCTGCAATCTCGCCGGCCTCCTTCGTGGCCTGCCTCTGCGAATCACTGAAATATGCAGGTACTGTGATTACCGCCTCACTAACCTCCTGCCCAAGGTAATCCTCGGCAGTTTTCTTCATCTTCTGAAGAACCATTGCAGAGATCTCCTGCGGTGTAAACAAACGGTCTTCAATCTTCACCCTCGGGGTGTTGTTGTCACCCTTCTCAACCTTGTAAGGCATCCTGTTTATCTCCTTTGTAACCCTGTCAAAGGTCTCACCCATAAAACGCTTGATGGAGTATACCGTGCGTGTAGGATTGGTAATGGCCTGCCGCTTTGCCGGATCTCCGACTTTGCGCTCTCCACCATCAGTGAATGCCACAATGGATGGAGTGGTACGCTTACCCTCACTGTTTGGGATCACAACCGGCTCATTGCCCTCCATTACTGCAACACATGAGTTGGTAGTGCCCAGATCTATTCCTATTATCTTTCCCATTGTATCTGTTGTTTTTTTTGATAAGAAAATTCTTTTTTAAAGGCATTCTGGGGTGTCAACCTTTATGCCATGACAATATAATCTGACAAAACGGCAGATTCGTTTGGCACGGTGTGATCTTTTTGATGTATCAGATGCTCTGTGGATTTTTACCCGGTTAGGTTGATATTCTCCCGCTGAATCCAAGACCATAAATTTTTATGGTAAAATTTGATGGAATATACGCAGAAAACACATTGTTTACTAAGAGGCACTATGTTTTTAATATCAAAGTGATCCTCAGGGACCTCAGTGTCTCATTGGTAAAACACACATTATGAACACTATATAAAACTGTTAAAAAGAAAAATAAAACATAATTTACATAGACTTTTTTCTGATTCCGCTGATAAATTTTTGTTGAAAAGTTCTTGTGTTTTCAAGCCAAAAAGAGTAGTCCGGTAAAGAAAAATTTGTTATTTTTGCATAGGTTGTAAATAGATTGATAAAGTATTGATAATGAGCGAAAAAGAAAAGCTTGCGAGAAATTACACTGCAGAAAATATACAGGTTCTTGAGGGGCTGGAAGCAGTGCGAAAACGCCCTGCGATGTATATTGGTGATACCAGCTCAAAGGGTCTTCACCACCTGGTGAACGAAGTGGTTGATAATTCGATTGATGAAGCGTTGGCAGGTCATTGTGACCGTATCGATGTTGTTGTTCATCCCGATAATTCGGTTACTGTGACCGATAATGGTCGTGGTATCCCTGTCGATATGCATGAGAAGGAACAGAGGTCGGCGTTGGAGGTTGTAATGACTGTTCTGCATGCCGGTGGAAAATTCGACAAGGGTTCATATAAGGTTTCGGGCGGATTGCACGGTGTGGGCGTGAGTTGTGTGAATGCTTTGTCGATGTACATGAAGGTGACTGTCTATCGCGATGGAAAGGTTTATCAGCAGGAATACCGCCAGGGAAAACCATTGTACGATGTTAAGGAAGCAGGTACCTCCGGCCAGCGTGGAACCAGGGTTAAGTTCTTACCTGATGACACCATCTTTCAGGTTACCGAATTCAATTACGATATCCTTGCTACCCGGGTTCGGGAGCTCTCTTTCCTGAATCGCGGAATAACAATTACCCTCACTGATGAGAGACAGGTGAATGATGACGGCAACTTCCGCGCAGAAACATTCTTTTCCGAAAACGGTCTGGTGGATTTTATAGCATACCTCGACAATACCCGCGAGTCTTTGATACCTGACACAATATACATAGAGGGTGAAAAGGGGGGAGTGCCGGTAGAGGTGGCAATGCGTTACAATACGTCTTTTACCGAAAATCTCCATTCATACGTAAACAACATCAACACTATCGAAGGGGGGACACATCTCAGTGGGTTCCGAAGGGCTCTCACACGCACTCTGAAGAACTATGCCGAGAAGGAGGGGATGCTTGCAAAGCTGAAGTTCGATATCAATGGCGATGATTTCCGCGAGGGCCTAACAACCATCATTTCTATCAAGGTTCAGGAGCCTCAGTTTGAGGGGCAGACAAAAACCAAGCTGGGTAACTCTGATGTTATGGGACTTGTTGAAACTATCACCAGCGAGAAGCTGTCGTACTACCTCGAAGAGCACCCCAAAGAGGCCAAAATTATTGTTAACAAGGTTATTCTTGCTGCCACTGCGCGGCATGCAGCACGTAAGGCACGTGAGCTTGTGCAACGTAAAAATGTGCTTGTAGGGGGCGGTCTCCCAGGCAAGCTCGCCGACTGTTCAGAGAAAGATCCCGGTCGCTGTGAGATATACCTTGTTGAGGGTGATTCTGCAGGCGGTACTGCCAAGCAGGGGCGCGACAGAACTTTTCAGGCAATACTGCCGCTCAGGGGGAAAATTCTCAATGTGGAGAAAGCGATGCCACATAAAATTTTTGAAAATGAGGAGATAAAAAATATATTCACTGCCTTTGGTCTAAGCATAGGAACTGAAGAGGACAGTAAAGCCCTGAACTTAGACAACCTGAGATATCACAAAGTTATTATCATGACTGATGCTGATGTTGACGGATCCCATATTGCCACCCTGATACTCACTTTCTTCTTCAGGTATATGAAGGAGCTTATCGAATCGGGTTATGTATATATTGCAACCCCTCCGCTCTATCTTATCAGGAAGGGCAAGACAGAGAGGTATTGCTGGAATGAAGAGGAAAGGGAGGCTTTCGTCAGGGAGCTCACATCAGATGGAAGCGGAAGCGAAAAGGGAATACACATACAGCGTTACAAAGGTCTTGGTGAGATGAATGCAGAGCAGCTCTGGAGTACCACTATGGACCCAGCCTTCCGCACCCTTCGCCAGGTTGACATAGAAAACGCAACCGAAGCCGACCGCGTCTTCTCAATGCTCATGGGTGATGAGGTACCACCGCGCCGCGAGTTCATCGAACAAAACGCCACCTACGCCAACATCGACGCGTAATAGAATCATGAGTTAACCAATAACCATTATTCTCCAAGAAATCTTTCAGCCTCAATGGCTGCCATACAGCCGGTGCCGGCAGCAGTGACAGCCTGACGGTATTTTTTGTCCTGGACATCACCGGCAGCAAATACCCCAGGCACGTTTGTAGCCGTTGAATCGGGTTTGGTTATGAGATAACCAAGCTCATCCATATCAAGAACTCCCCTGAATAATTCTGAATTTGGCTTGTGCCCTATTGCAATAAAAATTCCTTCAATGTCTATCCGGCGTTCTTCGCCTGTTTTAACATCCTGAATGATAACCCCCTCAACATTCTGGCCCCCGACGATTTCCTTCGGAACGGAATTCCACACCATCTCTATGTTGGACGTTTTAAGAACACGGGACTGCATCGCTTTTGACGCTCTGAGCTCATCCCTGCGATGAATAAGGTAAACCTTGCTGCAGAGGTTTGCCAGGTACGAGGCCTCTTCTGCTGCAGTGTCGCCACCACCGACAACTGCCACTTCCTTTCCGCGGTAAAAGAACCCATCACAGGTGGCACATGCAGAGACACCATATCCGCTGAACCGCTTTTCGCTCTCAAGTCCCAGCCATTTTGCAGTGGCACCCGTGGCAATTATCAACGTATCTGCAAGTATCTCCTTCCCATCATCAGCAGTTACACTGAAAGGCCTTCCCGAAAGATCAACACTCGTGATTATACCCCACCTTACATCTGTACCGAACCGCTCACATTGCTTTTTGAGGTCTTCCATCATCTCAGGACCCGTGATGCCTTCAGGGTACCCCGGAAAATTTTCAACATCAGTGGTAATGGTCAACTGCCCGCCCGGCTGTAGCCCCTGGTAAAGGATTGGCTTCAGATCTGCCCTCGCTGCATATATCCCGGCTGTGTAACCCGCAGGCCCCGATCCGATAATCAGACATCTGGTTTTTTCTTTTGTGTTGCTCATCTTAATTTTACTTTAATTTTAAGGCCGCAAAGATACAAAATCGAACATAGTGTTTTTTATATATCTTTAGCATGAAAAACCTTTCGGAGATGAAATATTTACAAGTTCTTGTTATTTTCTGTATTTCAGTGTTTTACGCGCATAGCCAACCTCTTCAGAAATACCAGGGTAAGCTTCAGAATGGTTTTACCGATGCCGGTGACGTAACCTATACTTACCGGCCCGATGAAAAAACCAAAGATCATATCAGGCAGGGATCTTTCCGTTACACAGCTAAAGCAAGGAACGACCAGTGGAGGTTTAACCATAGCATCACCGGATCATATTCATCCAATCTGAAGGATGGCTTATGGACATACAAAATTAACCAAAAGGATTTTCAGTTACAGAAACCACGGCTCTATACCACCGGTGCAATCACACTTGAAGCTACCTATTCCAAAGGGATGCCTGACGGCAGGTGGCGTTTTGAGTCATCTCTCAAAAGCAGAGCAGGGGAGAAGAAGGATGACAAATGGGTTTGGAACCGGCACGATTCACTCGAAACCGTTATAGTTGAAATGAACTTTAAATCAGGATTGATAAGCGGGCCATTCTATGCAAAAAACGACAAGCTGTGGGAGGTGTCAGGCACATTCGACAAAAATGGCTTCTTCGATGGAGAGTGGATGTGGCGCTTCCCCGACAGCTCAATTGTTATCACATGGAATGAAGGCCTGGAGGTAAAGATGCTCACCACCGACAGGGATGGTAATATACTGCACCTGGAACAAAACGACCATGTTGTGGGTGTGATAAAAGATTACCAGAATCTGAGCCGTGAAGGCAGCACCAGTGTTAAAGACTTCCCCTTCTCAATTGACATTGTATCGCTGCTGAGAAATCCTGATTATATTCTCACTGCGCTTCTCATGGCTACTGTATACCACCAGCATTATACTCTTCCACAACAAATAACGGGTGACAAGGCTGTGTTTTACGATCAGCAGTCGTATACTATCAGGTTCAACATTAAGGGGATGAACAAAATAGTGACTAAAAACCGGATCTCCTCAACGCAGGTTCAGCACTACAGCCGTATGGATGCAATTCTAACAAGAATGGAGGCACAAATGGCCTATATTTACCAGATGAAAAGGGATGACAAGCTGAATAAACAGGCGGGTGATGCAATAAAGCTGATGGAGTATAATATAGCTCTTGCACGGAGGTACTCATGCACCGGCGAGACAATGAAACTGTTTATGGATTTGCAGGAGGGAATATCAAAAGCTGGGATTTCGTGCGCTTACCTGTCGGTTTCAATGGATAGTTTTCCTGATTTCAAAACCAAAGAGGAGGCACTTCAATTTTTTGTTACCAAAATTTCTGACCTGGAAAAATCAAACCAGACCCACTATACAAATATCCGGAAAAACATGGTGAATAAACAATAGTGTATGCTTCAGAAAAAAATCATTTACCTCTTACTTCAGCCATCAGCGAATCGGTTTCAGCCCTTAATCTTCGAATATCATCGTATTGTCTCCTGTTGGTAAAAATCAGGAAGCGGTATCTTAATCGTGCAAGATATCTTCTGAAGAAAAGCCTGTACCTTACCGCTATAAGTCCGGTAAGAGGCAGTGATACCAGATACCAAAGGGTATAGATACCCGGCAAAGGTATAATCAAATAAAAAAGCAGGGTTTGTAAAAGATAGAAAAAAGGAAAGGTGAGTATAGACAATCCAAACTTAAAGGAAGATCGAAACTGAACATCTTTTATCCTTTTTTCGATCGATTTTGGAACGAGAACAGGAAGGATATTGTTGATAAAGCCGGCCATAAAAAGAGGAAGGGTGATCAGAAAAAGCAACCCCTGCAATAAAAATTTCCACACAGGCCAGCGCCCCTCTTCGGGGTTTCTGAAATGGAGTTTATTGTAGCCAACAGCAAGCCGGTAATTCATGGCTGTCTCTTCAAGTTTCTTAACGATTTCGTCATCAGGGTTTTCTGAGAGATATTTCTCGAGTATTTTTATTGTTTCAATCTCAGCAGAATAGCGGTTCCAGGGTGTGATCCTGATGCCGGCCTCCTTCATCAGAGTGTATGAATAGTAACGCCTTACTATGTCGATCATCTCATAGTATTCTTCGTTCTGAATGTCGATCATCAGCTTGCTGATACCGCTTTTAAGCTCTGCAATGAGAGAGTTTATTGCTTTCGGAGGGTTCTCTTTATATGATCCGGCATAATCGAGTACCCTGATTGGAATGCCATACTGAATTAGAAGCTCACTACCCGATTTTTCGTATCGGGAGTAATCGAGCCCTACAGGAATGATATGAATATCAAGGTTGAAATCACAAGCTTCTGCTGTTTGAAAGGCTATGCGGGCAATGCCCTTTTTCAGCGGTCTGAGCTTGTGAATTCCCTCATGATTGCCTTCAGGAAGTATCACTATTGGCCGGTTTGACCTGAGTACATCCACAGTCTTTCTGAATATTTCCGAGTTACTTTGAAGTGTTGAATAACCATCACGGATACGATATATTGGGAGGATCTTCAGAAAAGTAAGTAACGATGAAAAGAAGCTCCGCCTGAAAATATCAGCCCTTGCAAGAAAAACCATCTGTCCCGGAATTGTGAATAGCACAGCAAGAGCATCCATGAGAGCATTCTGGTGGTTCGGGGCAAAAATAAGAGGTTTGTCCGGTGGAATATTTGATTTTCCCTTAACTCTGATACGGCCATAGTAAAGGTAGTGCATCACCCTGCTGTAAATCTTGAGGAGGTAGTATCTCCTCGAGAATTTCTCTATATTTTTTCTACTCATTGCTTATCCGGATTTTGTTCCGTCAGCAAGACCTTTTTACCGGCATCATGATCAATTTTGTATGGGATACGGGCAAGAATAGCTGCCAGGCTGAGTCCTGAGATAATGTGCCATATACCCCACCATGCTGCAATAAATGCCATTCCTCCAATGGGCTCGGGGAAGATCTTCGGATTAAACAGCAATGCCAGTCCTAGTGCCGAATTTTGAATTCCGGTTTCAATGGTAATGGTTCTGCGATCGGGTACAGAGAGCCTGAAAACCAACCCCGCAGAGTACCCAAGCGTAAGTGCTACGGCATTATGAATAAGCACCAAAAAAAATATCAACCCGATGAATTTTACAAAATAGCTGTAATTATTCGTGAAAGCAAGTATTACTATCCCGATGAATATCAGCATCGAGATATTTTTCAGCGGTTTTACGACTTTTAAGGTAAAGCGTGGAAAATAGTGAGCTACCATCATTCCTGCTATCAGCGGAATCCCCAGGAGAATAAACACCGTTTTGAACATCTCACCAGGGTCGATAACAATAGGCCTCAACAGATCACTTGATGCGGTGTAGAGGCCTCCCCAGATAGCAAAGTTAAGTGGTGTTAGCACAATTGCTCCCAGTGTGGCAATAGCGGTGAGGCTTACTGAGAGTGCTGTGTTGGCTTTTGCCATTGAAGACATGAAGTTAGAGATGTTACCCCCGGGGCAACAGGCTACAAGTATCATCCCCATTGCAGCTGCAGGAGAAATAAAGTTACCCAGGAGTTTTACCAGCAGGAATGTGGCAGCAGGAAGCAGGATAAACTGTGAACCAAATCCCACAAGAACAGATTTTGGCCGCCTGATGACCCTGCGGAAATGCTCCGGTTTTATCTCCAAAGCAACCCCAAACATTATGAAGGCAATTGTGATATTAATTATCAGAATTCCTCCTTCGCTGAAGTTAAGTCTTACAGCATCAAGAGCCTGCAGTTTTTCGTACATTGGTTTGTGGTTTTGGATTTTTGCAATGCAGGCTGTAAAGATAACTTTTTATTGGAAAATAAATACTCCTTCCCTGACATCGATGGAAACCTTGCTGCCACTCTGTATCTTCCCTTCAAGAATCAGTTTCGAAAGTTCATTTAGTATATTCCTCCTTATAAGTCTTTTAACCGGCCTTGCACCGTACTGTGGGTCGTATCCCATCCTGGCTATAAGATCAATGGCCGCAGAGGTAGGATTTAGTTCAATCCCATTGTCTTTCAACATATTATTTACCTGCTCGACCTGCATGATCACAATTTTTCTTATTTCCTCAATCGTCAAAGGAGAAAATACAATGATTTCATCAACCCTGTTGAGGAATTCTGGCCTCAGGGTTTTTCTCATCATTTCCATCACCCTGATTCTTGTCTCTTCAAGGACTTCAATGCGATTACTCTCGGTAAGTGCTTCAAGGTTTGACTGAATGAGCCCTGAACCAAGATTACTTGTCATGACAATGATGGTGTTGCGGAAATCTGCCGTGCGGCCTTTATTGTCTGTAAGCCTTCCATCATCAAGCACCTGCAACAGGATGTTGAATACATCTGGGTTTGCTTTCTCTATCTCGTCGAGTAGTATCACTGAATAAGGCTTTCTCCGTACAGCTTCCGTAAGTTGCCCCCCTTCATCATAACCTATATATCCCGGTGGTGCTCCAATCAGCCTTGAGACTGTATGCTTCTCTTGATATTCTGACATATCGATACGGACCATTGCTCTCTCATCATTAAACAGGTACTCAGCCAAAGCGCGTGCAAGTTCAGTCTTACCCACCCCCGTGGTGCCAAGAAAAATAAATGAACCCACCGGCTTGCTTTTATCCTGCAGCCCGGCGCGACTCCTCCTGATGGCATCGGCAAGTGCTGAAATGGCTTCCTCCTGCCCAACAACACGCTTATGAAGCTCCTCCTCAAGGTGAAGCAACTTGTGCTTTTCCCCTTCAAGCATCTTATGCACGGGAATACCTGTCCAACGAGATACCACCTCCGCAATCTCATCCCTGCCAACCTCCTCATTGATCATAGGATGGCCATGCTGTACGTCTGCAAGCTTGATCTTAAGATCCTCAAGAGCTGACTCGTTTTCCTGAATCCTTCCATACCTTATCTCTGCAACCTTCCCGTAATCGCCCGCTCTCTCTGCCCTCTCTGCCTCAAGTTTAAGGTTCTCAATGTTGCGCTTCTTCTGTTGAATCTGTTCAACAATACTGCGCTCCTCCTTCCATTTCCCTTTCAGTTGGTCACGCTCAGCAATGATCTGCTCAAGTTCAACTTTGATCCTGGATAACTTCTTGTCGTCTTTCTCCCGTTTTATGGCTTCCCTCTCAATCTCAAGCTGTTTAATCTTACGTTCTGCCTCATCGAGTTCCTCCGGCATTGAATTGATCTCGAGCCTCATCTTTGAGGCTGCCTCATCAAGCAGGTCAATGGCCTTGTCGGGCAGGTAACGCTCGCTGATGTAACGATGCGACAACTCAACTGCAGCAATAACTGCGTCGTCTTTTATCCTTACCTGATGATGACTCTCGTACCGCTCCTTCAATCCTCTGAGAATGGAAACCGCATCCTCCGGCGACGGCTCATCCACAAAAACAAGCTGAAACCGCCTCTCCAGAGCTTTGTCCTTTTCAAAATATTTTTGATACTCTTTCAGGGTTGTGGCACCTATGGCTCTCAACTCACCACGCGCCAGAGCCGGCTTGAGGATGTTGGCAGCATCCATGGCTCCTTCTCCTCCACCGGCACCTACAAGGGTGTGTATCTCGTCAATGAACAGGATGACCTCCCCATCGGATTCAATAACCTCTTTTATTACTGCCTTTAATCGCTCTTCAAACTCACCTTTGTACTTGGCCCCGGCAATAAGTGCACCCATATCAAGCGAAAAAACCTTACGGGTTTTTAAATTTTCCGGCACATCTCCACTTATTATTCTGTGCGCAATACCTTCTGCTATTGCTGTCTTTCCCACACCAGGCTCCCCGATCAAAACCGGATTGTTCTTTGTGCGCCTCGAAAGTATCTGCAATATTCTCCTGATCTCATCATCACGACCGATAACAGGATCTAGTTTGTTTGATGAAGCAAGCTCGTTCAGGTTGCGGGCATAAAGTATCAATGATTGGTATTTGTTGTTTCCGTTGTTCATGTTTATAAGTTTTTAATTCCATCTTAATGATCAAAGGATCTGCCAACGGGAAAAACTACTAAACAACTGAAAATATGACAGATGGGGCTAACAAAATGTGACAATATGACAGAACAAAATGAATTTATATCAGCCGATTCCCCGTTTCACGACTTTACAATTGAACGATTTAACAATTCAACGATTCAACGATTAGCCGATTACACGATTCCCAAATTGCACTAATAATAAAGATCACGCTCCCCTTTTCTGATCCTATCCAGCTTCTCGCGTATATTCTTTACCTGTAGCGGATTATCAATCCCGGCAAGATTCTCATCAATGGCAGCCCAACCTTTTATTGCTGTTTCTTCAGGTGCATAGTCTTCGAGGTACTCAGCAAGGGTAAGGATGGCATTCGGGGAGCAGAATCTTTTGATGAAGCCGGGAACTGAGAACTCCATAAAATGCTCACCTGTACGGTTTAACCTGTAACATGCAGTGCAGAAAGAGGGTAGATATTTTTCGCCGATAAGTTCATCTATAATCTCGTTCAGCGACCTGTCGTCGTTGACCTTAAACTGCTCCTTGTTAAGATCCTGTGCCTGGTTTTTCGTGTCGGAATAGCTGCCAAGTTCCAGTTTTGTTCCTCCGTCTATCTGGGAAACTCCGAACCTAATCACCTCTTTTCTTACCTGTGGTGTTTCCCTGGCCGTTAGAATAAGGCCGGTGTACGGAACAGCCAAACGAAGAATGGCTATTATTCTTACAAAGTCATCATCGTTTACAAGATGTTTACTATCGATATTTAACATTCTGGCATCCTGGATGCGGGGAAATGAGATTGTGTGTGGCCCTACACCGTAGCAGGCTTCAAGATGGTTTGCATGCCTTACGAGCCCCATCACCTCAAAGCGCCAGTCGTATAGCCCGAATAGTGCTCCGATACCCACATCATCGATCCCGGCCTCCTGTGCCAGGTCAAGCGATGTAAGCCGGTGTTCATAATCACTTTTCTTGCCGCTGAGATGATATCTTTTATAAGCTTCAGGATGATAGGTTTCCTGAAATATCTGATAGGTGCCGATACCTGCCTCTTTCACAATGCGGAAACCCTCTATGTCGAGCGGAGCTGCATTTATATTTACACGTCTTATCTCCCCGGGGCCATTTTTAACACTGTACACCAGCTTTACCGTATGTGCAATGAATTCCGCATCGTAATCCCGGTGTTCACCATACACCAGTATCAACCGCTTCTGTCCGTTGTCCTCCAGAGCTTCAACCTCTTTAATAATTTCCCGGTCGTTAAGTGTCATACGTTGCGCCTCTTTATTGCCAGATCTGAACCCACAGTATGAACAGTTGTTTGAACATTTGTTGCCAATATAAAGAGGTGCAAATAAAACGATCCTGTTGCCGTAAACACGCTCTTTGAGTGTTCTTGCCCCGTCCCTGATCTCCTGAATAAGCTCAGGCTCGGTTGCATTTATCAGGATAGCAGTCTCCTCAAGAGAAAGCCTGTTCTTGTCGAGTGACCTGGCAATAACCTCCCTGACCCTCTCAGGGCTTGCTTTGCTATTGTTAAGATATCCCCGGATCTCATCCGGGTCGATGAAAGGTTTCATCCGTTCATCTGGTATCGTGCATCTTTCTGGATTGAACACCATTTTATTGGATTTTTCTATATATCTAAAACAATCCTGACGGCACCTTGTTTCTATTAAAAAATATTAACCTGCCATTTCGGGGGGTGCAGCTCGGTTTTGTCACCAACAATACTTATTCTAAGACCGTCGTACCCCGGGATAACAGGTTTTGGAAAAATGCTGACAAGTTCTTCATATCTACCCATAAAATGACTCATGTGTGTAATAACTGCCAGCCCGGGATTTAACTTTTCGATTATTCTGAAGGCTTCATCTGTGCTTAAATGTGAAACATGACGCGATTTTCTGAGGGCATTCAGTATCAGCACCCTGCATCCGGCAAGTTTCTTCATCTCACTCTCATCAATAAAAGAGGCATCTGTTATATAACACAGGTCACCGAACCTGTAGCCAAACACATCAAGGTGGTGGTGTTTTACCAGGATAGGGGTAACCTCGAAGCCATTGAGAAGAAACGGGGTATTTAAAATCCTGTGGATATTTATCAGGGGTTTTCCAAAATAATCGTCATCATCACGGAAAATATATGGGAATTCCAACCGTATTGCATTTTCCACCTCCTCAGATGCGTAGATGTTAATAGTCTTGTTGAGTAAGTAATTGAATGCCCTCACATCGTCGAGGCCTGCAATATGGTCACGGTGTGCATGGGTGAAGATAATTCCGTCGATATTTGTCACCTTTTCGCGTAACAGTTGTGTCCTGAAATCGGGTCCAGAATCTATTACAAAATTACACCCGTTGATGGTTAACAATGCGGAGGTTCTCAGCCTCTTGTCACGAGGATCCTCAGAAGTGCAGTTATGGCAATTACATGCCAGAACAGGTACTCCGGTAGAGGTGCCGGTGCCAAGAAGTGTGATATGTATTTCTTTATTGTCGCTTGTTTTTTTCTCCATGATTAATAAATCAGTTCTTTGGCTTCGGTAACTGCCCTTTCGATATTTATTGCAGAGCCTGACCGATCGTAAGTGTTACCTGCCAGAAGCTGCCTGTGGAAAAGAACCTTTGTGTCAGGGCTAACAGCCACATCCTCAAGCGGCAGAAGGATCAGGGAACCTGGTTGTGATAGTGCCGGGTTATTAACAGCCAAAGCTTTAATGTCAACTGATGCCTGGTTTATACGTACCGCATAAAATCCTTCGGGAGGAAGAAGCTTTTCTGCCTCTTCTGCACAGATCATAAGCGTATCGTAATAAAAACCACCGGCCAAATCAATATCAATATGCTCTGGAACACCCATCATCATCAGTATGTTATTCGGATATGAATTGGCAATTTGGATATTACCCTCTTCAATAGCTTGTCGAATAAGTGTGCTGCTCACCGTTTCATTCTGAATGTACTGCTCAGGGATCTCATCTACAGTGAAGCCTAACTCCTTATCCAGATTCTCCAATTGCCTGTAATTCCCCTCTTTGTTGAAACCAAAAAAATGGTTGAAACCCACTACGGTTCTAATAACCTTTAGTTTGCCTGCAAGAAGATCTCTTATGAAAACTTCACTCGGAGTGGGGACAAATTCCTTTGTAAATGGGATAATCACAAGGTGGTCTATTCCGGTTTTTTCCAGCATAGCTGTCTTTTCGCGTTGGGTAGTGATCATCCTGATATCTTTCCCAATATTATCGGGATACAGAATCTTCCTCGGATGAGGGTGAAATGTGATCAAAACGCTTTCCCCACCAAGTTCATCAGCAAGCTCATTTATCCTTCTGATAATAGCCTGATGACCGATATGCATTCCATCGAATGTGCCTGTAGTAACAACACTCCTCTCAGCTCCTGTTTCCTTTTCGAGTCCGTAATGAATCTTCATAACAGGCTAAATGCTAATAATATGTTATCTGTTCTTGGCAAAGAAAGCTACCTTCTCTATTGAAGTTATCATGTCATACTCCTCAAGATAGGCATGTGGTTCCACATTAAGGGCAGCAGGTGTATAGTTAAGTATACCTTTTATACCTGCCATAACCAGCTTTTCCGCAGTCGCTGCAGCATGTTCTGGTGGTACTGTTATAATCCCTATCTTTATGTTTTCACTCCTGATAACTCTCTCCATTTCATTTATACTATAACACCTGATGCCTGAGATCACCCGGTTAACTTTTTCAGGATCATTGTCGAATGCAGCTGCAATTGTGAGTTTTGTTCTCTTTCCCTGGAAATATGACATTATTGCCTTTCCAAGGTTGCCAATCCCGACAACCGCAACCCTCTGACTATCTTTGCTGTCAATAATTTCCCCAATCATGTCACTTAGTTTTCTGGAGTCATAACCCTTGCGCAAATTCCCCTGATGACCTATCAGCATTATGTCGCGCCTTACCTGAACCGGGTTAAGATGCAACATCCCTGCGAGCTCATGAGAGTAAATATTGTATTTTCCTTTGCTTAGGCATTCAAGCAAAACCCTTCTGTACTGACTAAGCCTCTCTATGGTTTTTCCAGATAGATTTTTCATTTTTATCCCTCTTGTATTAATGACTGTTACTGCAGTTTTGCGGGAGGGTGATCGTAAATACAGACCCCTCTCCCTGTTTGCTTTTTACATCAACGGTTCCATCGTAAAGAGTAACTATCTTTTTTACTATCGACAACCCTAAACCCGATCCTTTGATATCTTTTGTTGCCTCATTCCTGATCCTGAAGAACTCTCTGAAAAGATTATTCTGTTCCTCTTCAGGAATCCCAATGCCGCTATCAACAAACATTATCCTGATATCTGTTTCTTCACATCTTAAGATTATATCAACTTTGCCTCCCGGCTTATTATATTTCAAGGCATTTGAAATGAGATGATTAATTGCAATTTCAATTTCTTCAGGGATCGCGGTGAGTGATACATCCCTGTCAGCATAAAGGTTAATACTGATATCTTTCTGTGTAGCATAGGGTTTATGAAGATCTATTGATGCCATGATCAGAGATTTCAGGTCGATTTTCTGAGCTTCTGATTGAGTCTGTCCGGACTCAAAACGGGTAAGGTCAAGCAGATCCATTATATAACCACGCATCTCCTTAAGCTTTTCCAGTGATTGCCGTGTGATATCGAGGTATGAATCTATATCATTACCGAATCGTTTGGCAATTATCATATTCATACACCCCTCAATTGCGTTGGCAGGCCCTTTTAACTCATGTGAAAGCACCTGTAGAAATTGATATCGTATATGTTTGCCATCCTTCTGAAGCTTTTTTGTCAGCCTTTTCAGGAACAGGTGTTTAGTGATGTTCTCTAATGATGATTTGAGTTCCTGAGGGGTGAAAGGTTTAGGCATGAAATCATATGCGCCGGTTGCAGTTGCTTTTATTGCAACATCCAGTGATGCATAGGAGGTGATCATAGTAACCAACGTTTCCGGTCGTTTCTGTTTGATGATCTCCAGCATATCGGTTCCCTGTATCCCTGGCAGCTTGTTGTCGAGCAGTACCACATCAACAGGTTCCCTGTCGATGATCTCCAACCCTGCCTCTCCCGACTCTGCTTCAAGAACTTCAAAGCTGATTTTTTCATCCATAAAAGGGTAGTCAACACTGAACCCTGTAAGAATCCTTCTTACCCCTGATCGAATCCCGGGTTCATCATCAACTACAAGAACTTTTAATGTGTTCATTTTTTCAGCAGCTTGTCGATTTCAAGTAATAACTGATCGTTTCTGATACCTTTCTCCAGATAAAGGTCTGCCTTGATCCATGAACGATCCTCCTCAGTGTCGAGGCCAAATGAGATACCGGTTTCCTGAGATACCGCAGTTGCTAATATCACCGGAACATCATGGTATTTCTTCTTTAATCGGTATGACAATATAAAGCCGCTGTCATCTTTCTCCATCATTAGATCCAGGATTGCCAGATCTGGTTTTACCGAATCTATTATCTCCTCTGCGAGTTGCTGACTATCGGCCATAATTACCTTATAACCAGCTCCTTCAAGAATTATTCTCATCTGAAACAGATAATCCATGTCATCATCAGCTACGAGAATTGTTTTGTCTCTCTTATTCATTTCTTCTTTGATTATATTATCCTTTCACGGGGTATTTCGATCCTGAAAACGGTTCCTGTGGGGCCCTCTTCCGGCCTGTTGTTCGATTCAACACTTATCTTTCCTTTATGCATTTTGATAATACCATAAGTGGTAGCCAACCCCAGACCGGTTCCTTTTCCAATGTCCTTGGTTGTAAAAAACGGTTCATAGATCTTTTCGAGGTTTTCTCTGCTAATACCTGTTCCGGTATCGGAAACGGCAATATTCACCATCTCATCCTCCTCTTTAAGCTCTAACGTTAAGGTTCCTCCTGAGGGCATTGCTTCAAAAGCATTTTTGTATATGTTGGTGAACACCTGCATCATTTGTTCAGTGTCAACTTCAAACATTATTTTACCGGCTGGCGGGGAAAAAACATAGGAGATATTATCAGGGACTACAACAGAATTAAGGCTTCTGGATAAAAATTCAGCAGCATCAATTCTCTCCCATTTCATATTGCTTTTACGTGCAAAGTTAAGGAGGCCTCCAACAATTCTTTTGCATCTTTCGGCCTGTTCTACAATTAGATGCAGATCCTTTCTGATGGGATCGTCTGGATCACATTCATCAAGCAGAATATTGCTGTACATCATCACAACTCCAAGAGGATTATTCAGTTCATGTGCAATACCTGCAGATAATTGTCCCATCGAAGCTAGTTTCTCGCTCTGCTTTAAAGCCTGCTGTGCTGAAGCAAGCCTGGAATTGGAAATGTCGAGTTCGCTTATCGATTTATGCAATTGCTCAATAGTATATGGGAGGCACATCTCCCCTTCGGCGAACCCTTCTAATATTGCAACAGCATGATCCCTGCAAGTCTCATAGCCGCAGGCACCACAGTTAAGATGATCCTTAGGGTCATTCTTGCCCAGGCGATCAAGCATCCTTTCAATCTCCTCAGCCGATGGCATAGGCAGGCGCTGATCGTTGGGCTCATATTGCTGAGAAACATCAATGTCGCTGAATTTCTTCATCGCTTCATCCCATTGCTGCAGGTTAAATTCTGAAAGCTTCTGATGTAGGTATGTTCTGATGCTGTTCCTGCGCGAATAGGGTTTGTCAGTGGTGCTGTTGCCGGGGCCCATGATGCACCCTTCACACGCCAGCAGTTCAAGGTGTTGCCCTGCTAGGAGTCCTTTTTCAAACTCCTGCAAAGCTTCTGGGTAGTTGTTCCTTCCCTCTGCAACCATAATGTTGCCCCGTATAGTGTCGTCAGGAAGATCACCTGACTGGATCATGCCCCTGCTGATGGCAAATAAGCCTCCACGACCGGCAACGGGTGGATCGAAATCGGACACCGAACACTTATCAGCGGTTATACTCCTCAACGTAAAAAGTTTTCTCAGCTCAGTAAATGTGAGAACTTCGTCAAGCTCCGTCGATTCAGTCTTTTTCGCAATGCATGGCCCAATAAATACCACCTTTGTAAATTCACCTGCCATCCGCCTTATTATTCGGGCAGTAACTACGGCAGGAGATGCAATAGGAGCAATGTTGTCAATCAAATCCGGATGAAACTGCCTTATGTAATGTACAATGGCAGGGCAGTTGGCTGCAATATACGATTTGTCGACTGACGAACTGAATAGGTCTTCGTAACAAGCTGTTACTACATCGGCACCAAAAGCTACCTCCATTACCTTGTCGAAACCAAGTGCCCTCAACATCCCGATAAGGATCCTGTAATCACCAATATCGGTGAATTCGGCAGGAAAACTCGGAGCAAGGATAGCCGTTTTTATCCCCTCCTCCCGGAGCAAACTGTCAACTTCATTTACAGAAGACAAAAATGTTTTAGCACCCTGGCTGCACACCTTTGTGCAGTTGCCACATCCTATGCATCTCTCATCAATAACCTCCGCTTGCCCTGCGAATATCCTGATTGCTTTTGCCGGGCAGGAGCGAACACACGAGTAACAAACCCTGCAAAGGTCCTTTTCTGTAAATACCAGTTCTTTTATTCTTTCTTTTTTTGCCATTTTGAATAGAATATCAGTAGGGTCTATTGTGTTGTCAGAATATCTGTTAAAGAATCATCCCCTTTCAACAAATCATCTGTCAGTTCATTGATCGTTCTGTTGCGAAGCGAAGAGGTTAGTGAGTTTTTTTCAGCAAGTTCAATTAGCTGTTTCTGACGGGAGCGGTAACGGTTAGGATCCGGGTCTGTTGGTTGGCCACCACCATTTATGCAACCTGCAGGGCATGCCATCACCTCTATATAGCAGTACTTCCCCGGTGTTTTCCATGCCTCCTGCAGAAACCTCCTGGCTTCAGCCATGCCGCTTACCGCTGCAAATCTGTATTTTCTCTTCTTGTGAATGAATTCAATTTCACGTACACCTTTGGCTATCCGACTCTTCTTTACCTTTGGGTCATTAAGATCTTGTCCATTGTTAAGTAATGAATGTACTGTTTCAGCCACAGCTTCCATTGCTCCACCAGAAACAGATACAAGCTCCCCATGAAGTGATGATGTGTTGAAAGGTTTGCTGTATTCTTCTGTTTCAGCCTGGTTTGGGTCGAGGCCATTAAGGGTGATGAACTGCTCAAGGGCGCGGGTTGTAATAACAAGGTCAACATCAGGATGTTGCATGCTGCAGAACTCCCTTCTTTTTGCTTCTGTTTTGCGGGCTGTACATGGGGTAATACTTACAACCAATGGCCTGACATCTCCGGTAATATTTACGGAAATTCCCGGCCATTTTGCTTTTATTATCGACCCTGCCATCTGCGAGGGACTCTTCAGTGCCGATATTGAAGTCAATTGCTCAGGCATAAACTGCTCGGCAAACTTAACCCACGCAGGACAGATAGAAGAGATAACTGTTTTATCATCCATATCAAGCACCTCACGGGCGGCTCTGATAATA
This sequence comes from uncultured Lentimicrobiaceae bacterium, assembly GCA_964469215.1. GTDB lineage: Bacteria > Bacteroidota > Bacteroidia > Bacteroidales > SKPS01 > SKPS01. Next base: position 24,446 of record CAYXYB010000007.1, on the reverse strand, counting down.
TACAAATCCTGAAGTGAGGCATAATCGTAAACCTCTTTGAATCCGCAACGCTTCAGAACACCATTGAGCTGGCGGGCTGCCTGCCGCAGGTTTCTGTTGCCATATTTCTCAGCCAGGGTAATGTATACTACCGGATCCACAACAGCAATAGGGTGAAGCGATTTGTTGTCCAATGCAAGCTGAAGCTCAGAGAGCATTTTCTTCTCATACAGCGCACCCGTGGGGCAAACCAGAACACACTGTCCGCAAGCTATGCAGGATGAGTTGTTCATACTCTTATTACCAAGAGTGGTTATTCCGGACTGATCTCCCCGGTTTGAGAACTCAAACACCGAAGCAGACATGATCTCATCACACACCCTGACACATCTGCCACATAAAATACATTTTGCCGGGTCACGTATTATGGCGGGGTTGCTCAGGTCTCTTGCCCTGTTGATCTTCTTACCACTGTTTTTACGCTCCCTTATATTGAGTTCAAATGCCAGGTTCTGCAACTCGCAATGGCAATTCCTTTCGCAATAAAGGCAGTCGTCAGGGTGACCCGACAGGAGCAACTCAACAATCATCCGGCGAGCTTTGATCACACGCGTAGAGTGCGTCTGCACATCCATCCATTCCTCCACAGGGCATGAACATGCAGGTATAAGATCCGGCTTGCCTGATATCTCCACTATACACATCCTGCAGGCACCTGTGGGTGTAAAACCCTCCATGTTGCAAAGGGTAGGAATTGAGATGCCCGCTCTTCTCAAAGTTTGTAAAACAGTTTCGCCTTTTACGGCTTCTATCTCACGATTGTTTACTGTAATGTAAAAGTTCATGGTCTTAACTGGTTTTTACTGCACTGAATTTACATGTTTTGAGGCAGGTTCCACATCCGATGCATTTCTGCTCAACAATAACGTAAGGCTGACGAGGTGTTCCGAAAATTGCATTCACAGGGCATTTTTTTGCACATGCTGTACATCCTGTACATGCCTCCATGTCGATAGAATAACTCTGCAAATCGGTGCAGACACCGGCGCGGCATTTCCGCTCGAAGATGTGCTCCTCATACTCCTCACGGAATAACCTTATGGTCGACAAAACTGTGTCGGAAGCATGTTTCCCGAGGCCACACAAAGAGGTATCCCTGATCACCTCACCCAGGCTTTCAAGGGTCATAACACCTTTAAATCTTTCTAGTGGCTCATGTGTGGTACCCTGGTCGGGTCGATGGGTTATGGCATCAAGTATCTCAAGCATCCTCCTCGATCCCTCCCTGCATGGAATGCATTTTCCGCAGCTTTCTTTACTGAGAAAATGTATAAAATACCTTGCTGCATCTATCATGCAGTTGCTCTCATCCAGTGCTATCATTCCACCCGATCCCATAAAAATTCCATCTTTCCGGAAATCATCATAATCGAGTTTCATCTTTAGTGATGATTCATTGAGGAATTTGCCTGTAGGACCCCCGATCAGAAGTGCTTTAAGGGTTCCGTTTTCCCTTATTCCACCTCCGATACCGTTTATGATTCCATCCAGAGTGATTCCAAAGGGAACCTCGACCAATCCCTGACGGGTGAGTTTTCCTGTGAGCGAAAGGATTTTAGTACCAGGACATCCATCTGTGCCTTCAGCCCTGAACCACATTGGCCCGAAACTCACAATGTCGGGCACATTGAAAAGGGTTTCAACATTGTTTACCACAGTTGGCCTGCCAAACAACCCTTTTTCGGCAGGGTATGGGGGCTTCTGCCTTGGAACAGCTCTGCCACCTTCAACGTTTCTTATAAGTGCAGTTTCCTCACCACAAATGTAAGCTCCTGCACCTCTGTATACCTCCATTCTGAGGTTGTAGCCACTGTCGAAGATGTTTTCACCCAGCAAACCATAACTAATGGCCTGCTGTATAGCATTGTTTATAAGGTCATAAGAGTAATTATCAGAAGAGTTTATATAGATATAGGCTTTTCCTGCTCCGATTGCGTAGGCAGAGATGGCAACTCCCTCAATAACCTTATGCGGGTCACGTTCAAGTAAAGCTTTGTCGGCAAATGATCCTGGATCACTCTCATCAGCATTGCATATCAGGTATTTCTGATCTGAAGGGGTGGTTCTGGCAACCAGCCATTTGTCTGCTGCCGGAAAACCTGCTCCTCCACGGCCACGCAACCCCGATTGTTCTACAACATCTGTTATCTCTGCAGAGGTGTAATTTGTAATCGCTTTGATTAAAGAGCGATAACCGTCATGGGCAATATACTGGTCTATTGAATTGGGGTCGGTAAGCCCGAAATTACGGGTTAACCTTCGGGTCTGGCCGGCAAAATACGGAATATCATGAAAGTACGGTACGTTATCCCAGGGCTCATGAAGGTTGTTCTGGTATTGCCACAACACGTATTCTGCCGGAAGGTTGTTATTAACCATTCCGTCAAGGATAAGAGGAACGATATCTGGTGTTACTGGCCCGAACGAAACTCTTGCTTTCCCGGGAAGCTGGACATCCACAAAGGGTTCATATTGCTGAAAACCTTTTCCACTGCAATACCTGAAGTCAATTTTCAGTTTGTTGTCTTCAATATACCGTTTTATGGCGCTGATTGTTGTCCGGGAGCCGGAAACCCTTGCTGGACGGCTTTCTGACACCATAATCACAGGCCGTTTGCATTTGTCGTAACGAAGTTCAGCCAGGATGTCCTGCTCCTGTTTTGTGAGACGACCTGGAGGAATCGTCAACACCCTCTTAAGCATATCTTTACCAAAAATCAACTCATTCATTGCCTGCCCCCTTTCCGGTTACGGAACCCTTGTTTATGTAATGCTTAACCTCATCAGGGTTTGCCCTTGTGATGATGAGATCGTTTACCTGCATCACAGGGCCGGCATTGCATGATCCCTGGCATCCACATAACCTGATATTCAGCCTTATGTGGCTTTTTTGATTTGCCTGCTTGACAATCTTCTCAGCCTCCTTTAACAATTTCTCCGAACCTGCCATGTGACACGATGTACCATTGCAGATCATGATAATGTCACCTTCAACAGGACTGAACTTAAAGTAGTCATAGAATGTGGCAATCCCAAAAACTCTTGCTGGTGGCAACCCGAAATATTCACCCAGTTTGATAACCGAATCTTCGCTGATATACCCCTCTCTGTCCTGGATACGTTGCATGCAGGGAATCAGATCCTCACAATGGCCGACCCGGAACTCCTGAAGTACCTCTTTTATGTTTTCTGACATAGGCAATCAGTATATTGTTTTAATACTAGATAAATATATTTCATTTCCTAATGCAAATCTAACTCAAACAAGCCGGACTATCAATATCATATCAAATAAAATCCAAAAAACATCAACAAAGATAATAAATAAATTGTTACAATCGTAACAATGTTAAAAAAATAACAATAATTTCGTTATAATTCTTTTTTGATTATATTTGCAGATAACTTAAAAAACTGCCTGACCTTGATAAAGATAAGGATATGCCTTGGGAGTTCCTGCTTCTCCAGAGGAAACAAACAGTATGTAAAGCAGGTTAAAGATTATCTTCAGAAGAACAAACTTGAAGACAGGGTTGATTTCCGTGGGGCACATTGTTTCGGCAACTGCTATAAGGGGCCTGTGATTGAGATCGATGATAAGATTTATGAGAAGATAAACGAGCAGATACTTTCAGGATTGCTTGATAACACCTTTAACAGAAATGAATACAGATAGCGCAGACTTCACCGCAAAACCCCTGCTCAGCATTGACAGCAATAAATGCACATTGTGTTATTCCTGTATCAGGATATGTCCGGTGAAAGCAATAATGGTGAAGCACAACAAGTCTTATGCAGAGATTGACCAAAACCGTTGCATCGGTTGCGGCAACTGCCTGGATGTTTGTCCGGAAGGGGCAATAAGCCTGCTTAGTTCGACAGCTCATGTCAGCGCTCTTCTTGATTCTGAACATAAGGTAGCAGCAATTGTTGACCCCAGCATTTCGGGCGAGTTCGACGATATCACCGATTACCGTAAGTTTGTGAAGATGATAAGGGAACTTGGGTTTGATTACGTTAATGAAGTCTCTTTCGGTATTGATATTATTGCTTCGAGGTACCGTCAGCTTATTGAAGACTTCAGGGGCAAGTACCATATTTTCTCAAATTGTCCGGCAGTGGTAATGCATGTAGAGAAGTATGCACCAGAACTGATCAACAATTTGGCACCGCTGGTTTCGGGGATGACGATGAGCGCAAAGGTGGTAAGGGAGAAGTATGGCTCTGACATCAAGGTTGTATGTATATCGCCGTGTATTGCAGCCAAGCGTGAAGCAGAGAGATACTCAGGTGAAGGGAGGGTTGACGGGCTGATAACCTTCAGGGAGTTAAGGGAGATGTTTGCTGAGCGTAAAATTGAAGAGAGCAAGCTTGAGTATAGCGACTTCGATCAGCCTTTGGGTGCTGCCGGCGCACTGTATCCTGTAAGCGAAGGGATAGTCCAGGCAGCAAGGCTGAGTGAAGACCTTCTCGCAGGGAACATCATCACCTCAGAGGGGCCCGATAATGTAAGAGCAGCCCTTGATGAGTTTGCCTATCAGATTGATGATATTGAAAAGCATTTCAACCTGTTCTATTGTGAAGGGTGCCTTATGGGGCCGGGAACTTCACCGGAGCGGAAGAAATTCCTGCGGCGTACTATGGTTACCAACTATGCAAAAAAGAGAGATAATATCTTCGACAAGGAGGAGTGGCTGAAGCAGTTTGATGTTTATTCATCAATTGAAGCCGGGGCTTCGTTCCGTAACGATGACCAGCGGATGGAGGATCCCCCTGAGGATAAGATTACCGGGATCATGCGAATCATTGGGAAAGGTGATGAAACAGGTATCAAAGGTTGTTCGGCATGTGGCTATCCTACATGCAGGGATTTTTCCATTGCCGTAGCCAAAGGGTTGGCAAAGACCGAGATGTGTCACAGTTACAATCTCAGAAACCAGCAGGAGTATATTAAGTCACTCAGGATCACCAATGAGAAGCTGGCCCAGACCCGTCTTGCACTCGAAGAGTCTGAAAAGGAGGCCAGGAAAGAGAAGGAGACAGCCCTAGAAGCCATGGAGACCACAAAAGCAATGCTTCAGAAGATACCAAACGGCATCGTGCTGGTAAACGACCAGCTTAAGATCATCCAGGCCAACCCGACGTTCATTAGGCTTCTGGGGGAGGAGGCTGCCGACATAAACGAAATCATCCCGGGACTGGCTGGTGCAGACCTCAAAACCCTGCTTCCGTACAACTTCTACAACTACTTCACTTATGTTATTGAGCATGATGAGAGCGTTGTGAACAAAGATGTTCACTATGGTGAAAAGATGTACAATCTTTCCGTCTTCAGCATCAGGAAGCACAAGGTTGTAGGTGCTGTTGTGCGTGATCTTCACTCTCCCGAAGTGCAGGGTGGAGAGGTTATCCACCGCCTTACTGAAGCAATTGATGAGAACCTGAGGATGGTTCAGCAGATAGGCTTTCTTCTGGGCGAAGGAGCAGCCAAAACTGAACGGATGCTTAATTCTGTGATAGAAACATTCAATACTGCCAAAGGAAAATCGGATGAGTGAGGATTATTATATCGAGGTAAAGTACAATCAGAAGAACCATCATGAAGCCAGGATCTGTGGTGATGTGTTCTTTTCCAGGCATGTGTTGGAGGAGGGGCGCGTGATAATCGTTCTTTCCGACGGTATGGGGCACGGAGTGAAAGCTAATGTGCTTGCCTCACTCACAGCTACCATGGCTCTCAATTTCACAGCAGAACACAAGGAAAACAAGCGCATTGCAGAGATCATACTGAACACTCTGCCGGTTTGCAGCATCAGGCAGATCAGCTATGCAACCTTTACCATTGTGGATATTGATAAAAAGGGGCAAACGAGGATTCTTGAGTTTGATAACCCGGGTGTTGTCATCATGCGCGACAAACAGCTTCTTGAGCCTGAATGGGAGGAGCTGGAGCTTACATCAGGAGAGCATGTGGGCAAAAGGTTGAGATCATGTGCTTTTACCCCTGAGAAGGATGACAGGATTGTGTTCTGCACCGATGGAGTGACCCAATCAGGTATGGGCAGTGACAAACACCCGTTCGGATGGGGAGAGGATGGTCTCAGGGATTTTATCTTCCGGACAGTTCAGAATGAACCCGATATAGATGCTGACAAGCTTGCTGTGAGAGTGGTGAATGCCGCTAACAAAAACGATGGTTATATGCCACACGATGACATCTCCTGTGTGTCGGTATATTTCAGGGAGCCGAGGAAGCTGTTGTTCTGTACAGGGCCTCCATACGAGGAGGAGAAAGATAAGGAATTGGGTGATGCCGTAAGGGAGTTCAATGGCAGAAAGATTGTTTCAGGAGCTACCACCGGCGATATCATTGCACGTGAACTTGGGGTTGAGATCAGTGATGGCTTTGAGTTTACCGATGACGACCTCCCGCCTGTAAGCTATATGGACGGTATTGATCTTTATACTGAGGGTATCCTCACCCTCGGCAAGGTTGCATCATTGCTTCCCGGATATCTCAACAAGGTGCGTAAAGGGAAAGGGCCTGCAGATCAGGTCATCATGATGCTTCTCGACAGCGACGAAATTCACTTTATTGTAGGAACACGGGTAAACATAGCCCACCAGGATCCGAATCTCCCGGTAGAGCTCGAAATCAGGCGCACCGTCGTGAAACGGATAGCTTCGATACTTGAGAAGGAATATCTGAAGAGGGTGTTTATCAGGTACATTTAAAAAGATTCGACGCTCGCTGCGTTCGGGCTATTGGCATTTAGCTTTTTTCGACAAGACCCAAATGCCAATAGCCAATAGCCAATAGCCAATAGCCAATAGCCAAAGAGAAGGTTCCTCTAATCCTTGTACTCGTCCAGAATCTCTTTAACGCCTTCTGGGGATACCCTGCCGTAGGTTTTTTCACCTACCAGCACCACAGGTGCAAGTCCGCATGCACCAACGCAACGAAGGCAGCTGAGTGAAAACTTGCCGTCAGGGGTTGTCTCTCCTACCTTGATGTCGAGAATGCGTCTGAATTCATCAAGTACCTTCTCTGCTCCCCTCACATAACAGGCAGTGCCTGTGCAGATGGAAATCGGATGCCTCCCTTTGGGTATCATGGTGAAAAAGCTGTAAAAGGTTACCACGCCGTAAACCTTTGCCAGTGGAACTGTCAGCTCCCTTGAAATGATTTCCTGAACTTCGGCCGGAAGATACCCGAAAATGCTCTGCGCCTTATGAAGCACATTTATCAACTCTCCCGGATCATTATTGAATGAGGCACATACCTCTTTCAGCTTTTCTATATCTTGCTCGTGAAGTTTAATCTTTACACTTGACATGATTAAATATATTTTTTAATTATTATTCAATGATGATCTGGTTACTCTTATCGAAATAGTGGGTATGGAGAAGGTGGTGAGCTTTATCGCTGTTTGGAGCACCCAGGAATTTTTCGTAGAGCTCGATGATGAAAGGATTTTCGTGTGATTTCCTGATAGCTTTACCGGCATCTTCGCGATAAAGTGCCCGGGAACGAGCTTTCAGGATTGAGGAATCGCCGTGGTGTAAAGGTTGTCCACCACCACCAATACATCCACCGGGGCAGGCCATTATCTCAATGGCATGGTACTCGCTCTTGCCGGCTTTGATATCCTCCAGCAACTTACGGGCGTTTCCAAGGCCATGTGCAATGCCAATTTTAAGTTCAAGGCCATCGAAATCAACTGTTGCACTTCTCACACCATCCATTCCTCGGAGTTGTTCGAAATCGACTTTATCAAGAGTTTTGCCGGTGTGAATTTCGTAGGCTGTGCGGCAGGCAGCTTCAATAACGCCACCTGTTGTGCCAAAGATAACACCGGCACCTGTTGACTCACCCAGAGGGTTGTCGAAATTCTCATCGGGTAATTCGTCGAAGGTGATGTTGGCTAACTTGATAAGGCTTGCCAGCTCACGGGTTGATATAGAATAGTTCACATCAGGATCGCCATTTACTTTGAACTCATCACGTGAGCACTCGTACTTCTTTGCAAGGCATGGCATCACAGAAACAACAATCATGTTTTCACGGGTGACACCGATTTTTTCGGCAAAATAATTTTTGGCGATGGGGCCGAACATCTGTTGCGGTGACCTGGCGGTTGATGGTATATCTTTTAGTTCAGGGAAATGGAATTCGAAAAAGTTCACCCATCCGGGGCAGCATGATGTGAGAATCGGCAGGTTGGCATCCTTGTTGCCGGCCAGGAATTTATTCAGCCTGTTGAGGAGTTCTGTCCCCTCTTCCATGATGGTGAGGTCGGCGGCAAAATCTGTGTCGAACACATAGTTGAAGCCGAGTCTGCGGAGCGCGGCTACCATTTTGCCAGTTACAAGTGTACCCGGTTCGAGGCCAAACTCTTCGCCCAGTGCAGCCCTTACGGCGGGAGCGGTTTGAACCACAACAACCTTTTGGGGGTTTGCCAGTGCTTCAATCACCTTGTAGGTATGATCCACTTCGGTGAGGGCTGCTGTAGGGCATACTGCAACACACTGACCGCAGTAGGTGCACTCTGAGTGGTCGAGGTTCATCTCGAACGCCGGGGCAACAACAGCTTCAAAGCCCCGATTAATTCCCGAAAGCACACCAACAGTCTGAACATCGTTGCACATCATCTCACACCTGCGGCACATGATGCACTTGTCGATGTCGCGGATGATGGCAGGGGAGGTGTCCTTCCTGTAGGTGCTCTGTTCACCCTGGTAACGTATCTCACGGATGCCTAAGTCCTGTGCCATCTTCTGAAGGTCACACTTGCCCGACTTCGGACATATAAGGCAATCGAAAGGGTGATCAGAGAGGATCAGCTCCATGACAGTTTTACGTGCATTCAACACCCTTATTGAATGTGTGTTGATATCCATTCCTTCCTGACATTCGGTAGCACAGGCGGGGGCAAGGTTGCGCCTTCCATCCACCTCCACAACACATATACGGCATCCGCCCGGCTTGTTTTCGATGTTCATCTCATGAAGGTTGAGGTAACAGAGTGTGGGTATGTGTATCCCAAACTGGTTGGCTGCTTCCAGTATTGAAGTGCCCGGTTTTACCTCTATAACTTTATTGTCTATTTTTATTTTGATTGTTTCCATATTACTGTATCCTGATATTAATCAGCCCCCTTATTTAATTTCAATGGCATTAAATTTACATCTGTCGTGACATGCGCCGCATTTAATACACATATCCTGATGTATGAAGTGAACCTGTTTCTTCTCACCACTGATGGCATTCACAGGGCAGTTGCGGGCACATGCGGTACAACCAACGCAGTTCTCCTCAACAACGACATACTTCATCAATGCTTTACACTTATTAGCAGCACATTTGTGATCCCTTACATGTCCGATATACTCATCATAAAAATTGTCCATTGTAGATAGTACCGGGTTTGGTGAAGTCTGGCCAAGGCCGCAGAGAGAGGTGTCTCTGATTACATTACAGAGGTTTTTAAGTTTATCAAGGTCATCTTCTGAAGCTTTTCCAAGCGTTATTGAATCCAGCATCTCATAGAGCCTTTTGTTGCCGATGCGGCAGGGGGAGCATTTACCGCAGCTCTCCTCCACCGTGAAGTCGAGATAGAATTTAGCTACAGAGACCATGCAGTTATCTTCATCCATCACAATCATGCCTCCTGAACCCATCATAGATCCACATTTAATCAGGTTATCAAAATCTATCGGGGTATCGAGATGCTTTTCAGTGAGGCATCCGCCTGAAGGGCCACCAGTCTGGACTGCCTTGAATTTTTTGCCATCTTTAATTCCGCCGCCGATTTCAAAGATTACTTCACGCAGGGTAGTTCCCATTGGCACCTCAACAAGGCCCACGTTGTTAATCTTTCCTGCCAGGGCAAACACCTTTGTCCCTTTTGATTTTTCAGTGCCGATGGATGAAAACCAGGCAGCACCTTTGTTTATGATGACAGGGATGTTGGCAAAGGTTTCAACGTTATTGACGTTTGTGGGTTTACCCATATAACCTGATACTGAAGGGAATGGAGGTTTGAAGGTAGGTTCACCACGATGCCCTTCCATTGAATGGATAAGAGCAGTTTCTTCACCGCACACAAAGGCTCCGGCCCCATATCGGAGTTCAAGGTCGAAACGGAAGCCCGTGCCAAGGATATCATCCCCCAGCAATCCGTAATCCCGCGCCTGGGCAATTGCAGTCTTCAGCCTTTCAATGGCAAGCGGGTATTCTGCCCTGATGTAAACAAGACCTTTGGAAGCACCAATGCAGTAACCGCAAATTGCCATTGCCTCTATCACACTGTGTGGGTCACCTTCCAGTATTGAACGATCCATAAATGCACCGGGGTCACCTTCGTCAGCATTGCAGACAACATACTTCTGGTCTGCCTTAACCTTGCTTGTGATCTGCCATTTGAGGCCGGTAGGGAACCCGCCACCACCTCGGCCACGAAGGCCCGAGTCAATGATCTCCTTAACTACCTCTTCAGGGGTCTTCTCACCAAGAACCTTTTCAAGAGCCATATAGCCATCCCTGGCAATATACTCATCAATACTTTCCGGATTAATATGCCCGCAGTTCCTTAAAGCTATGCGTATCTGTTTTTTGTATTTATCCACGGCCTTATCCCTCCCTTTATTCGTCAATAGTTTTATAATTTACCGGAATGATACCCTCAACGAGCACCCCATTACGGATATATTTTTCGATCACATCGTCGGCCTTTTGCAGGTCTACAAATCCGAAAACTACCGGTTCTTTGCCGGGGACGGTCACCTCAATGGTTGGCTCAGCGTAGCAATATCCCATGCAACCTGTTTGTGTAACTTTAGCTTCAATTCCCCTTTTAACCATAGCATCCCTCATGAATTCCATAATCTCTCTTGCGCCGGAAGCTATACCGCAGGTTGCCATTGCCACCTTTACGCTTACAGCTTCGTGGGGTTGGCCGCCATAATTTCCAGAGCCTTTTTTTGCCCTAACCTCTTCACGCTTTCGTCTGAGGTCGGCGATACTTTTAATTTTTAACATGATTCCTCCAGGTTTTATTCGTTGGTTGATTGTGTTATTTCTGCCGGTAAATATAGTAATGATTTCTTTGTTTGAATCTCTTTTTATTAATTTGTCCCATCAGCGGAAAAACCAAATTTCCCTTTTAAAATTCCGGTGCAAAGATATTAGTTTTTAAACTACAAACCAAATTAATTGTGAAAATAGTAACAATGTTAAAAAAATAACAGAAAATTCAAGATCAATTTCTGTAATACCATAATTAGATTCGTCTATTCCCCAGATGTTGTTAACTATAGTACAAAAGATGGCTAAGACATAGAAAGTCTTTCCGGTGGTGGCATCATTGGTTCGTAAGCATTTGATCAGCATGCTGGATGTTTATGAAATGTTGCGAAACACCAGGAGGGGATATGGGAACAAATCTCTGGAACCACCTGGTTTGGAGCTACAACTGAAATTGGCTTTGATTTAGGAGGGGTCAGTTTGCGCCGGAAGCAAAGCTGCTTGCGAAAATCAAGGCATTACGAAAAATAAATATCGATATTATCAATTAGTCGGATAATAGTGAAAACTCATATTGGTTTTAAACAAGCTTATATTTCCATTTTCCTTTTCTGAACATTAAGACTCCAAGGATTGTTAGGGTTGATTCTGCTATCAGGATAGCATAAAACACCCCGTTCTCATTCATCTTCATATTTACTGCAAGCAGCCAGGCCAGGGGTATTTCAATTATCCAGAAGCTGATAAAATTCAGCCACAGGGGAGTACGTGTATCACCTGCACCGTTGAAGCTCTGGTGCATAACCATTCCAAGGCCGTAGGCTATCATTCCGAAGCTTACTATTCGCAACCCTTCTGCACCGGTTGTTAAAACGCCCTCCTGTTTTGAGAAGAAGCCAACGAAGGCTTCCGGCCAGATTATCAACACAATGCTGACAACACCAAGTAAAACCACATTTATTTTTCCTGTGGCCCATACTGCACGTTCAGCTCTGTCGGGGTGGCCGGCTCCCAGATTTTGTCCTGTAAGGGTGGAGGCAGCATTGCTGATGCCCCACGACGGTAAAAGGCAAAAAATAAGTATGCGTATTGCGATGGTGTAACCTGCAAGCACTTCGCTGCCAAATTGCGCCATGATACGCATCAGCACCACCCAGCTTGCTGTGGCAATAAGATTCTGCATAATGGCACTCCACGAAAGGTCGAGTAGTTTTGCCATCTGGGATAATCTTGGAAGAAGGTGCCTTCTGAGCACTTTCACTCTGCCGTTTCCACGGAAGAGCAGCCACAGTTGCCATAACACGGCAATACCTCTTCCTGTGGAGGTGGCAATCGCAGCCCCTTCGATGCCGAGTTCCGGAAAAGGGCCCAATCCGAATATCAGGCATGGATCCAGAATGACGTTCAGGATGTTGGCAAGCCAAAGAACCTTCATTGAAACAGCAGCATCACCGGAACTGCGGAATATGGCATTGTTTACAAACAGGAGCATTACAATCACATTGCTCCCCATAATGACAGCTGTGTAGCCTGAATACTTCCCTGCCATTCCTACAGGTAAACCCATCAATATTAATATATCAGTGGCATACAATACACCAGGTACCGCAATCAGTAATGATACAAGAATGGTAAGGGCTATTGCCTGCCCGGCTGCAAGCGCAGCTTTATCAGGTTTCTGTTCACCTATCCTGCGCGATACCATTGCTGTTATGGCAATACTCAAACCAAATCCAATGGCATAGACTATGGTGTTGAGCGACTCTGTTACACCAACGGTTGCAATCGCCTCATCACCAAGATGCGACACGAACCAGATGTCGGCAATGGCAAATACAGACTCCATCACCATCTCAAGTATCATTGGTACTGAAAGTATGAGAATGGCTTTGCCAAGGCTGATCTTCGTGAAATCGTACTCGGTACCCCTGACCGATTCGCCGATAAGCTCTGCAACCCTTGCTGCTTTTGTCCTGTATCTGTTAAACCTGTTGGCCAATTTAATCCTGAAAAATAAATAGCTGCAAAGGTAAAGCATTACCCTCATCAATTTTTTTTAGTTTTGTGATGAATAATATGGAAGCTCACAGATTTTTTATCCGTCTTGCCTATGATGGCAGTTTGTATAACGGGTGGCAGGTGCAGCCCAACGGGAGGTCTTTGCAGGCAACCCTTGAAGAGTCGATGGCGGTATGTTTCGGGCAGAAGATTGAAGTAACCGGTGCCGGGCGCACAGATACGGGAGTTCATGCTGCCGAGATGTATGCCCATTTCGATCTGTCGTTTGATATCGGAGAGGAAAAATTCCCGCAAACCATCTGGAAGCTGAACAATCTACTCCCGACAGATATTGTGGTATATGATATCATCCCTGTAGGGGCTGATGCACATGCCCGTTTTGATGCTGTCTCAAGGACATACCGGTACCATATTCTTACCCGCAAAAATCCGTTCAGGGAGCGTTTCTGCTGGTACTGGCAGGGCAGACTTGATGTTGAGATTATGAACGGTGCTGCTGAAATGTTACTGGGGAAACATGATTTCCAATGTTTTTCGAAAGTAAATACCGATGTAAGCAACTTTTTGTGTGAAGTTACTGAGGCCTTCTGGAAAGAGGAGGGGGATGAACTGGTGTTTACCATCACTGCGAACCGGTTTTTGCGCAATATGGTGAGGGCGATAGTGGGAACGCTGTACGATATCGGCCGTGGAAAAACCAGGCCTTCAGAGATTAAATCGATAATGGAGAGCCACAACCGCAGCAAAGCCGGCAGCTCCGTTCCTGCCAAAGGCCTTATCCTTACCAGAATTGTCTACCCGTATAAGTTGAGAGCAAACCTTTAGTTTCTGTCACAATTGATAAACTATCACACTGATAAACTATCACACTTTCACACTATCACACTCAATAAATCATTCCGCCTCGATATTCCCAACATCGAAGTATTTCTCTCCTGAACCGGTTGAAGGTTTGAAACTTACAACCTCTATTTCGGATTTCCTTTTGTTTTTAAAGTTCTCAATGCTCATTTTATAAGAAAAATATTTCCCGTTAGATTGTTTACGGTAGTCGGATAAATACATGCTTTTAAAGCGTTTGTCGTCCGACCCGTAAAAATCTGTTCTGTAGGTAAGATAGTTTTCTGTATCGATAAATGAGATTCGTTTTTTGTAACCATTGTCTCTTTCTGCTGTCCGGTTTATGAAGGTCGATTCTATTTTATAGCAGGGGCGGTTGTCCACAGTCTCTGTTCCGAGAAGCCGGAAGTTGAAATCGTTGAGATTCGGCCTTGTCATGTCGGCATTGGAGAATTCAGAGCCCATAAAGCTCTTTCCCTTTTCATTGCTAACAATCCTGCGTGTGTTTCTGAGTGATGGCATGAATATCCACATGTCCTCCATTTTATTTTCATGATCATGAATTAAAAGTGTAGTTCCCGCCACATCGTTGGGTGACATAAACCGGATCTTGGTTTTTGTTGTCGTTCCGAACTTGCGGGTAACATTTCTCAGCTGCCTGGTTCTTGTATTGCCCTTGTTATCGATGATCTTTAAGGTAGAGGTCATCTCAATGGCATCAAAATGTATGGCATCTGATGCCTTCCGGCTTATTTCCTTTGGGTCGGCGGTAAATGTTGATGCTGTAAAAATCAGTATCATAATTAACAAAGCTGAAGATGTGAAAACGACATGTTTTTTCATTTTGGATTTAATGTTGATCATTTGTTGAAGTATTTGGGTTTAGTTATTATCAAGATTGCCGGCATCAGGATCATTGTGCAAATCAGGCAGAGAAGCAGCGAGAATATTATCAGAAAGGCGAAGGATTTCAGAATAACAAGGCTTGAAAGGAAAAGTACAGCGAACCCAATTATTACAGAGAGGGCATTCACTGTGATACCTCTTCCGGTGGTAGTAAGTGTCGCCATAAAAGCCTCTTTCCAGTGGTTACCCTGCCCCAGTTCCTGTTTCAAACGCCAGAAGAGATGAATGGTATAATCAACTCCGAGGCCGATTGCAATTGAAGAGAGAAGCGATGTGGCTATATTGAGTTCAAGGCCTATCCAACCCATGAGTCCGAAGTTGCAAATGAGGGTAAAGACCAATGGCACTGCACCAAGGAGGCCGGCTCTGAAAGCCTTGAATATCAACCAAAGCAAAATAATTATTGCGACCATTGCCATCAGAAGCGACCATACCTGCCCTTTTATTATCGACACTGCCATCTCTTTTTCGAGAAGACAAAGGCCTGCGATGGTAGTGCTGTATGGAGAACTACCTGCCAGTGACTCGATCCTTTTTACAACGGAGTTGAACTGCTTCAGGTCTTTTGCTTTAAACTGGACATTCAGAAGGGCATGTTCATAATTGAAATCAACGAGTTGTTCAAAATCATCCGGATCACCGCTCATGTTGTACAGCTCGGTATACTGTGCTATGGCTTCACGCATATCCGGGATGGTGTCGTACCATTTTTCTCCCGGATTATTGAGAGCTTTGCTCATCAGCCTGGTGACGGTGGCTATCGAAGTGACATTTCCCACTTCTGGTATCTGTTTCAGTTCCTGTTCAAAACGATCCATCGTCTGCATCACTGCAGGATCTTTAATATCACCCTCGAAAAGAACGGAGATAAATTTTGTGCCGCTGAAATGTTTATTTGCAATTGCGGTTGCCTTTCTGATGTTATGTGAAGGTGGCATCATCTCTTCATTGTTGATGCTGACCTTCATATTGAAAATTCCGGCACCTGCAACTATAAGGATGGCGGCAAAAATGGTGATAATAATTTTTGGATTGCCGGTAGAAGTTTTAGCTATACGTTCCAAAAGTTTTATTATCCCAGAGCGTTTATTCTGTTCGAAGTCATTTTGGATCGGCCCTTTTTTCATCCGTGCAAGTATTGCGGGAAGAAATGTGAGGCTGAGCAGCAGGGCGAAGCCAATACCAATGGAACTGACTATGCCCATTTGCCTGGCAGGCAGCATAATATGAACTATCAGTCCAAGCACTCCAACTATAGTGGTTAGACCTGTAAGAATTATCGGGCGGTTAAGTTTCGACAATGCATGGCTCACGATCTCCGGCATCGTCCATTTTCGGTGCCTGGCATTAAGTTCCTGATAGCGTACAATTATATGAACTCCGTAGTTGTTTGCCACCGATACCATCAGCACAGGGGTGAGAACAGCTATCAGACTAAGCTGATAACCAAACAGTGGCATGAGGCCTATTGCAACTATCGTCGACATTATCACCACAGCAAGAGGCAGAATTACTCCACGACGTTCCCTGAAGGAGATGTAGAGAAAAATCATCATAATTATCAGCCCGACAGGAAGCAGGATAATAAGATCGCGTGTTGCATTGAGCTGGATTTCATGCCTCAGGTATGGCATCCCTGCAAAATAGACCTCTTCATTTCCGGGGTTATCCTTTAATATCTTATGAAGGAGATCATAGAGGGCATCATCCGGCACCCCCTTTTCGGCATTAATTATCATCATGGTAAACCGGAAGTCTTCTGAGATCAAAAGATTATATACCAGAGGATTGGATATTATTATTTTTTTCAGTTCTGCTTTCTCTCCCGGGGTTTCGGGAACGAAGGGTATTGCAGGGTCAACCAGCATCATCCCTTCGCTGCCTCTTATGTGTTTGGTTTCGAATATTGAAATTACTGAACGTATTTCGGGACTTTCGGTAAGACTTTCATTGATTTTGCGGATACGATTCAATGTTTTTGGGTTCAGAATGTCATCCGATTCGAATATAATCATCAGAGGGTCGGTTTTGCCAAAGAGGGAGTCGATGCGCTCTATACTAAGTTTTGCAGGTGTGTCATCAGGCAGATATGCATTAAGGTCGGGGTTGATCTTTGCCCGTGTCAGCGGAATCAGAAACAGTAATGTAATAATTACCGGAATTATGATGAATAGTTGTGTTTTTCTGTTCTTGCCCATAAATTTAATGATCTTCTCAGGTTGTAGTAACTTTATAGTGCCGGAATCATTCCGGCAGGCTTTTTAGTTGGTTTTTAAAACATGGCTCTCAGTCCGAGAAAACCACCGCTCAGCACCTTTCCTGCGTGTGAGAAGATGGTTTTTTCAGGCCCGTTAAGTAATATTCCGCCAAGTGAAATTCTTAGGTTATCAGATACAGACCATGTTAAGGATCCTCTTGCGAAGTATTCCTCCGAGGTAATATTATAGTATCCTGACAGGTCGGCTTTGAGTGTCTCAAAGAGCATGGTTTTGGTAAGTGCAAGAAATACCGCATGATTGAATTTTTCCTGCTGAAAAAATATCTGCCTGTTGAAGAGTTCCGATTCGTAATAAATCTTATCTCTAGCATATTTTATCTGGGAAACCGGATTGAGGGGGTCAGGCAGAGGCGGTTCAGTGAGAGGTTTGTATCCGGGGGTATAACCACCTACATACTGCATTATAGTTGTAACACCTGCAATCTCCCTTTCGATTCCGGCAACATAGCTAAGACCGGGGAAAGGGATGTGCATATTTTTCTCATAATCTTTTGTAATGTTATATGCGGCTTCGGCTCTTATAATGGTGCGTCCCAGCGGAAGAGCAAAATCGGCACCTACGGCTCTTTTTCTGAAAAATGCCGGTCTGTAGATTATTTCGGGTTGTGGAAACAGGGAAAAGGTATCTGTAATGAAGCCGTAGTCGGGATTATATCCGTCGAACCATGAAATTGACATATCTGCACGTAGTATCCTGAAATCGGTTTTCAGGGCATAGGCTCCGTTTTTGAAATTTAAATCAGGTAGATCCGCTGGAATAAATCGCGTTTCCTTTCCCATGTCGAACAGTTCATACCGGTACACAGAGGGGCTGAAGAAAGGAATTCCGATTGCAGTAAAGCTCACATTACTAAAAGGTTTAACAGTTCCCTGCAGAACAAAGTTAGACATCCGTTGGTCGTCAGGTTCATCAGTAAGGATGAAATAATTGGTGGGAGTTATACAATTGGTTGGATTAAAACCATCTGTTTTGCCCCATTTGATTATCTGGTTACCAAGTTTAAAATCGACCAGGCTGGAGGAGTATCCTGCCCATGCTTCCCGGATTTCCATATTGGTTATCCTGGTGCCGAAGGAAATACCTTCCCGGAATCTTAATTCAGCTCTCATCTGCAGGTTCTGATGTTTCAGGGAGGTGTTCAAAGAAATTTCCCCGAATACATTTGAATAATCATAATTCTTTGCTCCTACATAAGCTAACCCTTTTACATATCCGTTTAAGGTGGATTTTACCGGAGGGATCGGGATCATCGTATGAAAATCAGTTGAGTCCTGTGCGGAAAGATTGAATTGATGAAATATAAATATAACAAAGACAATACAATAAAGAAGTATCTTTTTCATCACCCGTTTTTTTATTTATTGAGCAATGATAGTTTATGAATGCAGGATATTCAGTACGTATAATAAAAGCTGAACCGATTATTGTGGTTCGGATTAAGTGGCATGGACTATTCAGGGAAAAGGAATGTAAGGGTAAGAAACTATTTCAATGATTTATTCAAAAAATAATAAATGATTATATTTGTAGAGCAATCAGGCTCTTAAATAAATCAACAAAACAAAAACAGATCATGAACCATTATTCCCATACCATCATTTTCGTCCTGATACTGGGAGTTTTTATTCTGGGATGCGAGAAGAAGAACGTCCCGGAAGTTAACACTTCACCGGTAACCGATGTCACACAATCAACAGCCAGTGGTGGAGGTGAGATTGTTTCAAACGGGGGTGCCACGATAAGGTCACATGGTGTTTGTTGGGGAACTTCGCCAAATCCAACAGCAAGTGGCAGCAAGACCGACCTGGGAAAATCGGATGGAGGGAGTTTCACCAGCTCTATCACAGGGCTCAAGCCCAGCACCACCTATTACGTAAGGGCTTATGCCACCAACAAGGCAGGAACCGGATACGGCAATCAGGTAATTATCTCCACCAGGCTTGCAGATAAAGACGGCAATGTTTACGCTACAGTACAGATTGGCAATAAGTTATGGATGGCTGAAAATCTCAGGACTACCAGATACGATGACGGAAGCAGCATAATTTATCCCGGCACAGATGTTACCATGTGGTATAGCAGTTCGACGGGCGCCTATGCATGGTACGACAACGACACTACCAACAGGAACATATACGGAGGGTTGTATAATTGGCATGCTGTAAATAATTCCTCCGGTATTTGCCCCTCCGGATGGTGTGTTCCTACAGATGAAGACTGGACAACCCTGATAGATTATCTTGGTGGTGAGAATGTTGCGGGCAGCAAGCTGAAACAGACAGGTAATACCATTTGGAACCAGCCCAATACAGATGCTACCAACGAATCAGGTTTTGGTGCCATTCCCGGAGGTTTGCGGGATGAGATGGGGGTGTATGGTCACCTCAAGTGGTCAGGATTTTACTGGTCATCAACACAATATAATCTTGGAAACGGTTGGGGCAGGAGCCTGAGTACACATAATGGTTCAGTTGTTAAGCTTTTTTCCAACAAAGGAATTGGATACTCGGTACGTTGTGTAAAAGAATAGGACTTCCCGGAATTGCAGAAATATCTGCAATCATCATTTCAGCAGGCTTTCCCTGTAGATAGATGGAGTCATTCCTGTGAAATTTCTGAATACGGTAAAAAAGGTTGATTTGCTGTTGAATCCACATTCGTATCCAATGGCCTCTATCGACCATGGATGATCTTTAATTGCCAGCATTTGTTTAACAGCTTCAATGCGATATTCATTCACATACTGAAAAAAATTCTTCCCGATTTCGGTGTTAAGAACCTCAGTGATCTGGTGTTTGGGTATTTTAAGGTTTTCTGACAGCATCTGCATGTTCAGATCAGGATTAAGGTATGGCTTCTCTTTTATGAAATACTCTGTCATTATGTTTTTAATATCTGTCTTTCTCTGATCCTTCATGCCTGACCGGGAATATTTCTGGTCAACGGTATCGGATTGCGGGTAAATTGTCTGGTAAATCATTCGCTGCCTTAACCCGTAAATGCTGAGGACATATACCATAGCCAGCAGGTTTGAATAGTTGAAGATCAGCGGTAAAAGAAATTTGCTATTGAACAATATAACCATTATTCCGATAAAGATGGAGGCTGCGCAGAAAAGGTTATAGGCAACTACCACAAAGAGAAGCCATCCCAGCTTCTTGTTCCTTTCGATCGTAGAGAACTCATTTTTCAGAGATATCCGATGGCGGTGCACCATCATTATACTTGCATAGTTATATGCCAACCATGAAATTAGCGTTGAGATGCTGAATGCATAACGGAACCACAGCGTTTTATCCGGATCGAAATACTCTTTCAGGGTGAAAGGTTCATTGATGATATATGCCACAGTTTCAAGGATAATGAAAGGAGCCAGGTGCAGCAAATGCAACCATTTGATTTGGAACCGTTTGTTGGTAAGGGATTTAATGTACAGGAAGAATGCCGGATTGAGCAGAAGAAATGAGCTGGAGAGGAGAGGTAACCCATATATTTTAAAGTCGAGCCCTGTTGTAAGGAATTCGATGGCAAGCAGTACCAGCCATCCTGTAAGGATTTTGTCAGGCATTCTTCTTTCCGACTTTGTAAGCATGAGGATAGCAGCAAAAAGCGCTTGTGAGAAGCCAACCCAGGTGATGATGTTTATTTCCATTTAAGCAGGTTTTCAGGGTTCTAAGCTCGCTTTGCGAGCGTTCAGGGTTCTTTGTCTCGCCTGCGGCGAGACGTTCAGGGTTCTAAGCTCGCTTTGCGAGCGTTCAGGGTTCTAAGCTCGCTTTGCGAGCGTTCAGGGTTCTAAGCTCGCTTTGC
>CAYXYB010000007.1:2016-3430 GCA_964469215.1 uncultured Lentimicrobiaceae bacterium | reverse complement strand
TTCTTTGTCTCGCCTGCGGCGAGACGTTCAGGGTTCTAAGCTCGTTTTGCGAACGTTCAGGGTTCTAAGCTCGCTTTGCGAGCGTTCAGGGTTCTTTGTCTCGCCTGCGGCGAGACGTTCAGGGTTCTAAGCTCGCTTTGCGAGCGTTCAGGGTTCTAAGCTCGCTTTGCGAGCTTTCAGGGTTCTTTGTCTCGCCTGCGGCGAGACGTTCAGGGTTCTAAGCTCGTTTTGCGAACGGGTTCAGGTCTTGTTTCAGTTTTGCCGTCGGGGTAGAGGGCGAATCTTCCTTTATCGCGGGGGTGAACGTGGTCGTCGTTTTCCCATGGCCAGCCTCCGAATTGAGTGACGCGGTAATCTGCAATAGCCTGGTGTATCTCCTGTTGGGTGTTCATGACAAACGGACCGTACTGTGCCACCGGTTCATTTATTGGTTTTCCCTGAAGTAACAGCAACCGACCCGGTTTATCTCCGTTCTTTATTATTATATTTTGGTTTGCAAACATCTCAACAGCATGCATAGGTTTGATCTCATTACCCGTTATGTTTAGAGAGTCACCTTCGAAGAAGTAGAGCATCCGGTTTGCCTCATCATCTGTTGCAGGGATAGTGAATACAGCCTCCTTTTCCATAGTTATATTCCATATTGCAATTTCATTATCGGGGTTAGCTGCCCATGAGTCAGGAGCGGGCGATGGAGCCTTGTTTTCACCATATCTTCCTGCAACAATATCTAAAGATGTTGCCTTTCCGGCATCGTCTTTTATTGTTACATGAGGGATTGTATCAGCCCAAAGCATTTTGAAGTGCGGCTTAGCAAATTTGTGTGATTTCGGGAGGTTGAGCCATATCTGAAAAAGCTCAAGAGTGTTTTCTTTATCGCGGTTCAGCAAAGGGAACATCTCACAATGCTGTAGTCCTGCACCGGCGGTCATCCACTGCACATCGCCGTTACCGTACCTGCCGGCGGCTCCGGCAGAGTCGCTATGGTCGACAAAGCCGTTCATCACAACGGTGACTGTTTCAAAGCCTCGATGTGGGTGCACGGGGAACCCCGGAACACGCCTTCCGTGGTACATACGCCAGCCATCTTTAATGGTGAAATCCTGGCCTAGGTTTCGCCCGGCAAGGGATGCAGACGGACCCATGATATCATTGCCGGCAGGGTAATGGTCGTGGTGGTGAACGCAAAACAAAAAAGGGTCTATGGTGGGCCACATGAAGGCCAGCGGCTGGATGTTGATGATGATTTTGTTATACATTTATGTTTGGTTAAGAGGTTCAGTGGCTCGCTGTGCGAGCGGGTTCAGGGTTTTTTGTCTCGCCTGCGGCGAGAGGTTCAGGGTTTTTTATCTCGCCTGCGGCGAGACGTTCAGGGTTTTTTGTCTCGCCTGCGGCGAGACGTTCAGGGTTTTTT
>CAYXYB010000007.1:0-1916 GCA_964469215.1 uncultured Lentimicrobiaceae bacterium | reverse complement strand
TTTTGTCTCGCCTGCGGCGAGACGTTCAGGGTTTTTTGTCTCGCCTGCGGCGAGAGGTTCAGGGTTCAGAGTTCAAAGATAGGTAAATAATCTATTCATCAATCCGGATCTTAACCTAAACATTTTCTTCCGTTTTTCGGTGTTCAGGCAAATATACTACATGAGAGGTTACGGTTATTTTGAAAAAATCAGGAGGATCAATGAAAAAGATGCCATGGATTACATTACGCAGGGGATCTGAACGGGGGAGGGAGGTTGTCACCATCCATTTCTATTACAACGCTTCAGTTGTAGAACATCTTAAATCGTTTAACATTGCCAGGTATAATCCGGAGGGAAAGTACTGGTATGTTGATGCGAAGGGGTTTGATCACAAGGTTTTTGCCGGGGAGATGCGGCCTGTGGCGATGGTAAATTACCGGGAGTTGTTGCCTTTGCGGGATTTGGTCAGCAGTGCCTCAACAGGTTCAGGTTCCGGTGGCAGGCCGGAGAAGCAGCCGAAAGTTAACAGAAATCTTCTTTCGGAGGATAACAATATCCTGGTGAAGCGTTTCCGTGTATGGATGGAGCACAAGCGTTACAGTGCTTCCACGGTAAAGACATACGCTGATGCCATTTCGGGGTTTCTGGCGTTCATACAGCCCAGGCGGGCAGATGAAGCAATCAACAGCGACATGGTGCGATACGTACACGAGTATATCATTGGCAATGGTTACAGTTTTGCGATGCAGAACCAGGCGGTGAATGCGATGAAGTTATTTTACAGGGAGGTTTTACAGACACGGCTGGATATTGAGAAGCTGGAGCGTCCCAGGCGGGAGCATAAGCTGCCGAATGTGTTGAGCAAGGAGGAGGTGAAGGCGATTCTGGAGGCATTGGTCAATCCGAAGCACAGAGCGATGCTGAGTTTGATTTATGCTTGTGGATTGCGCAGGAGTGAATTGCTGAACCTTAAGCCACAGGATGTGGATTCGAAGAGGGGATTATTGATCATCAGGCAGGGCAAGGGCAGGAAGGACAGGGTAGTGCCTTTGCCGGAGCGGATTGTTGAGATGTTGCGGGAATACTTCAAGGGATACCGGCCGAAGGTATGGTTATTTGAGGGTCAGAAGGCAGGTGAAAAATATTCTGCAGAATCACTTGCAAAGGTATTGAAGAATGCTTTATCTTTGACTGGGAACAGAAAGCCTGTCACCTTGCATTGGTTACGACACAGTTATGCGACGCATTTATTGGAGAGCGGAACTGATCTGAGGTATATTCAGGAGTTGTTGGGGCATAAGAGCAGCAAGACGACGGAGGTATACACACATGTCTCCTCGAAGCAGATACAGAAGATACGTTCGCCGTTTGATGACCTGGACACATTAATTTGAGGAGTTACAAATACACGTAATCATGAAGCTACATAAAAGGTTGGGTTATTCAGAAAAAGGTTGGGTTAGCCACCTGCCAGAACAGCAGGTAAACCAACCCGTGGGCAAGGTCGAGGTACATATATAAACGAGTTAAAGCTAAGGCTGATCTCAAGTTCTTTGATTGATAAATTTCGCTGACGCGGCAAGTGATTTTCAAAATATATTGCTTCATTAACGGACAATGGTCGTAGACCGGAATCGCTGCTAAAAAAAATCACTGTCGGGTCTTCAAAAACGATTTAATGCCGGTAAAGGTCTTCGCCTCCGAAACATACTGGTTAATAACGGATTAATTTTACTAATTGCTTATCAGCCCTACCTTTAACACAGGTTTGCTGCAACGGCTTGATAAAATACTTGCTTCATTACGAAATCGATACTATCTTTGGGAGCGCAAAGGCAAACCCTCCGGCGAACCAACGCCGCAGCAGCAAGCCTGAAAGCGTTAGCGGCTATATTACAACCGACCGTGCTAAACAGAAAGTTCATATATTTGCA
>CAYXYB010000006.1:99052-127782 GCA_964469215.1 uncultured Lentimicrobiaceae bacterium | reverse complement strand
AATCTCATGACCGGTTCCTGATAATCGACCGCAAAACCGTGTACCACATCGGCGCCTCCTTGAAAGACCTTGGCAAAAAGTGGTTCGCCTTCTCACGCATCAACCTCGATGCAGAAGAAATGATCAATAAGCTAGTCTTTGAGTCCTTGAGTCCTTGAGTCTGTTATTGACTGTTGGCTGTTCCGGGTTTCGGGTTGCCAAATCCAACTGCAAATAGCCAATCCCGAAAAACCAGAAATCTCTGATTTCTTAGTTTTTCGCCTGTCCTCGAGCCGAAGGCTCGGGAAGGATCCACGAAAAATCAGAAAATCGAAGATTTTCAATTTTTCGGGACAGCCAAAAGTCAGTCGTAAAGTCGCCCAGTCGTAAAGTCGCCCGGTCGTAAAGTCGTTCCCTCGTACAGTCGTATCAAATCACCATTATCATATTCAAGAAAACATGCATATTTCCAATAGCATAAAGGATCTTATCAAAACCGGTGAAGGGCAATACCTTGAATTTAAAGGAGTTTCAATACCGAAGTGATTGAAACGCTTGTTGCTTTTGCAAATGCTGAAGGAGGGAAAGTTTTCATTGGGATAAACCAAAACGGGCAGATTGCGGGTGTAAGCCTAAACCAGGAATCAGTGCAGAAGTGGGTGAATGAAATAAAGACAAAAACCACTCCCTCTTTGCTCCCTGAAGTTAAAGTTGTTGAAATCGAAAGTAAAACGCTGGTAATCTTCAGCACAATGGAGTATCCGGTAAAGCCGGTTGCTACCAGGGGGAAATACTTTAAACGGGTTGCCAATTCAAATCATTTGATGAGCCTGAATGAGATTTCCAACGAACACCTGAAAACCATCAACAGCAGTTGGGACTTTTATCCGGATCCGTTTCATGATGTCCAACACATATCCATTGAAAAAGTCCGCAAATTCATAAAGCGTATTGAGCTACAGGCACAAACAGATATAAATCTTGAACCCCTTGACTTTCTCTCAAAATTAGAAATCATACGCAAAGGTCAGCTCACCTTTGGCGGCTATTTATTATTTGCCGAGGATTATTGCCCTGTTACCGATGTTCAGGCAGGGCGATTTAAGAGTCCTGTTACCATCATTGACAGCGTTTCATTCAACAGTGATCTCTTCACAGAAGTTGATGAAATCCTTTTCTTCATTCGGAAGCATCTGATGGTTGAATACATCATCACAGGAGAACCGCAGCGAACAGAGCGCTTTGATTACCCAATTGAAGCAATTCGTGAGATTGTAATTAATATGATTGTCCATCGGGATTATAGGGAAAGCAGCCACAGCACCATCAAGATTTTCGACGACAGAATTGAATTTTACAATCCGGGCAGGCTATTTGGCAACCTTACCGTAGATGATCTGATTGAAGGCCATTACAACTCGCAATCCCGGAACAAACTGATTGCCAAATCATTTAAGGAGGTTGGCCTGATTGAACGCTACGGATCCGGTATCATGCGCGTTTTCAACTTATGCAAAAATCACGGAATTATCGAACCGGTTTTTGAAGAGAAGCCCAACGGTTTTTTGGTAACAATCTTTAAGCAAAAACTAAAGGAAACTGATGACCAGGATCATGACACCGATAATGACACTGATAATGGCACCGAAAGAGTCTCCGATAGGGTCCCCGATAGGGTCCCCGATAGAGTCCCCGATAGAGTCTCTAAAGTTTTAACAGAAAACCAGCAAACAATACTAGATCTTATAGCAAAAGATTCTACTATTTCCATGGCACAAATGGCAAAACATATAGGTATATCTAAACGTAAAGTACTTGACAATATCAATAAATTAAGAGCTTTGGGAATCGTAGAACGTATGGGTACAAAAAAAGGAGGCAACCGGGAATTGGTGAATGAGCAAATGTGAGAATTAGCGAATGGTAGTTTCGGGTTCCGGGTTCCGGGTTCCGGGTTCCGGGTTCTGAGCCAACAGCCAATAGCCAATAGCCAATAGCCAACAGCCAAACAAAAAGTCGCTCTTTCGTTCAGTCATTAATCCCCGAACTCAAAGTTAAACAAATTTTATTTGTTTTAAACGAATAATATGTTCTATATTTGTTCTCTGTAAACGAACAATGAATTTATGCAACTGTCCAAAGAACGGCTCAAAGAGATCTATCTGGATCAACGCTCTACATTCAATCGTTGTAAAGATTTGATTAAGCGCGATGTAGATCTCAACCCCTATCTTCGCACCCAACAAGTGGTGATCATCTCAGGGATCAGACGATCCGGAAAATCAGCGCTTCTTTTTCTCATCAAAGAGCAAATGGGGCTCTTGGATGCCGACTTTTGCTATTTCAATTTCGACGATGAAAGAGCATTTGCAAACACCGAACTTCCTGAACAGCTCTTCACCCTCCACCTCGAACTGTATGGAAAAGAACCGGTGTTGTTTTTCGATGAAGTGCAGAATGTACCGGGCTGGGAGAAATTCATCAACCGGATGCATGAACGGGGATTGAAAATCTTTGTTACCGGCTCCAATGCGGGATTGCTCAGCTCTGAGATCTCGACCAGCCTCACCGGCAGAAACAAAGTGATCGCACTGTTCCCATTTTCATTTCGGGAGTACCTTCGCGCCTCCGGTTTGGAGTACGACCTCAGGTTACTGGATATTAACCAAAAATCATTGCTTCGGGGGGGCTTTAACCGTTATCTGGAATATGGCGGCTTTCCGTTGGTGGTGAAGGAACAGGATCCTGAATTGATCAACGACTATTTTCAGGATATTCTTTACCGCGATATCATTGCACGTTACAAACTAAGCCAGGTGATGGAGATCCGGCAAATCGGGATATTTCTTGCATCCAACTGCGGCAAACGGTTCTCATACAGCACCTTGCAGCAAATTTCCGGCATAAAAAGTACCAGCTCTGTGAAAGATTACCTGTGGTATTATGAGCAATCGCACCTCTTTCTCTTCTTGAAAAAATTCGATTACTCTGTGAAGAAACAGATCATGAATCCACGGAAAGCGTATGCAATCGACACCGGGTTCTCGAACAGACTGGGCTTTAGCTTTTCGCAGAACAAAGGGAGAAGCCTGGAGAATGCAGTGCTGCTCGAACTCCGTCGCAGAGGGCATGAAGTGTTTTATCACTCCGGAAAATACGAATGCGATTTCCTTATTCGTGAGGGTATCACGATCATCCGGGCCATTCAGGTTACATGGGAACTTCAACACCACAATGCGGCAAGGGAACTCAACGGGTTACAGGAGGCCATGCAAAGCCACAACCTTATGGAAGGATTACTGATTACAGCAACCGAACCCGACCCGTCATGCCTGCCGGAACATCCGGGAATACAGGTAATACCCGCCTGGAAATGGCTGCTGGACGATGGCCGTTAGCTGTTGGCGGTTGGCTTTTTTCACTACCTTTAACGCTTATATTTTCGCCAACAGCCAACAGCCAACAGCCAACAGCCAACAGCCAACAGCCAACAGCCAAAAGCCAACAGCCAATAGCCAACAGCCAATAGCCAATAGCCAACAGCCAAAAGCCAAAAGCCAAAAGCCAACAGCCAATAGCCAGGCGTACAGTCGTATAGTCGTACAGTCGTTCACTCCTAAAGGACTAATTCTCACATCAGCATGCTATTTAACTCACTAGATTTCGCTATTTTCCTCCCCATCGTATTTGTCCTGTATTGGTTTGTGACCAACAGGAACCTGCGAATGCTAAACCTTCTGGTGGTGGCAGCCAGTTATCTGTTTTATGGTTGGTGGGATTGGCGATTCCTGTCGCTGATCCTGTTCAGCACACTCGTAGATTACTCCGTAGGACTAGGCCTTGCCCGTTACCAGCAAACAAACATCAGACGCCTGCTGTTATGGACCAGCATTATTGTCAACCTTGGCTTTCTGGGCTTTTTCAAGTACTACAATTTCTTTCTGGATAACTTCATCCAAACGTTTTCATTCTTCGGTGGAACGCTCAATGCCAACTCCCTCAACATTATTCTGCCTGTTGGAATAAGCTTCTACACCTTTCAAACACTTAGCTACTCCATTGATGTTTACCGCCGAAAACTTGAATCCACGCGCGATTTTTTTGCGTTTACAGCCTTTGTGAGTTTCTTTCCACAGCTGGTAGCCGGGCCCATTGAACGTGCTCCTAATCTGTTGCCTCAATTCTACCGGAAACGATCCTTCGATTACAGCCAGGCCGTTGACGGACTAAGGCAGATACTTTAAGGTTTGTTCAAGAAAATCGTGATTGCCGACAATTGTGCCGAGTACGCCAACATAATCTTTAACAACTCGGCAGACTATACAGGAATCACTCTGGTACTGGGAGCCATCTTCTTTGCATTCCAGATTTATGGCGATTTTTCGGGTTATTCAGATATAGCCATTGGAACATCCAAGTTATTTGGATTCAATCTGATGCGCAATTTTACCTTCCCTTACTTTTCCAGAGACATAGCAGAGTTCTGGCGCAGATGGCACATCTCCCTCTCAACCTGGTTTCGCGACTATCTGTACATCCCACTTGGGGGAAGCAAAGGGGGATTAGGGATGAAAATCCGAAATACATTCATCATCTTCATTGTCAGTGGTTTCTGGCATGGAGCCAACTGGACATTTATCGTGTGGGGAGCCTTGAATGCCCTGTACTTTCTACCACTGCTCCTTACCCAAAACAACAGGAACCATATAGACATTGTGGCCAAAGGGAGTTGGTTACCCACTGTAGGTGATTTGATCAGAATCAGTATCACTTTCGGGCTTACCCTACTGGCATGGATCTTCTTCAGAGCCAACGATCTGAACCATGCAATGCAATACATCGTAGGTGTTTTCTCCCAACCACTTGTATCTATACCCAGGTTCCCGGAACGTGATGGAGCATTGATCACGTTACTGCTCACAGCGATCCTCCTGATCATTGAGTGGCTATGCCGTGAACATCAATATGCCATCGCCAGTATGGGTTTAAATTGGTGGCGCCCCCTCAGATATAGCTTCTATTATGCATTGATTGTCGCTATCTTCTGGTTTGGGGGCAAAGAATAGGAATTTATTTATTTTCAGTTTTGAGCCTATGAAGATATTTATAAGTAAATTATTATTTTTCACAACTATTCCTGCTTCTATTTTCATACTGTTGGAGTTAGCGATTGAGATCTGGCGACCCGTTATGCTTTCTGAAGCATGCTTGAAAGAACTCTTCTGCGAACAGATGAATGACTATGAATGGATCAATGAGATGGAAGCCGATTCCCTGATTATACTTGCAGGTAGCTCCAGTGTACGATATGGCCTCTCCTGCAATGTGTTGAATGAACTCTCAGAACATAAGTACAGTTTCGTAAACATTGCAATGGATGCCAGAGATCCCATTGAAACCTATTTTATCCTTAACAGTCTTGACCGATCAAACATCAAAAAAATGTATTTCGGGCTCGATCCATGGATTTATGCGAAGCGGTACTACAGACACCGGCAACCCTATATTTATCTCGACTTTCTACCTTTGGAAGCAGTACGTTACCAATTATATTCAGATCATAGTGCAATGAAAAAAAGGTATAAAGGCATGATCACCTATATTTTCAGAACAACTTGCAATACCGTGCAGACAAACCTACGGCCTGCTATACCAAACGATTACGGTTCAGTTGCCCTGACAAGGATACCCAAAAACTTCAACCATTCGGTTTCCAGCTGGTTCGAAACAAAGAAGTTTGGATGGTCACAACTTCAATTTGAGTATCTAACAAAGATCGCCGTTTGGTGCAGACAACATAGCATTCAATTCGAAGCTTTTATCCCACCAAAACGTTCAGATTTCACCAAAGATTATAGCGTAAATGCAGCAGACATTCACAATGAATACGTCTCCCATCTAATCAAGGCGGGTTTTGATACACCCATCTTTTGAACCTTTGATCAACTGGACGAGCATGGTGACAGCACCCTATTTGCAGAACCTTTTCATTTGAATACCAACGGGCAGGTCGTGTATTCAACGTTCTTCTGGAAGCAGATACGACAAGGGCATCCCAAATTTTCAGATACATACTCTTGGTATGTAAAATAGGTTGGTTTTAATTAAGGGTAACACTTAAAAAACTATCTTCGCGATTAAAATTAGATTAAAACCTAGGTGATACTTGCAATTTAAATACGAATTCTAACTTTTAACCCTAATTGATATATTATTATGCTTAATATCAAGACTATAGTTAATAATAAATGGTTCTTGTTGCTTATTAGTGCTTTACTTTTCATAGCCTATTTTATCCCATATCTCGCTGATGATCCATATATACTGATCCATGACAATCTCGATTCTTCGCATGCAAAAGCAAAAGTGGTTGCTAATCGTAAAAAAGCAGAGTTATCTTCAAATGAAATATGTGATAAAAATTATTTTGCAGGGCTACCCAAGAGAAAAGGACCTGATTTTAGCCTTAGATTCTGGATATATTATTTTTTCGACCCATATATTGCAATTATTATAGGACAGATAATAATTCGTTTGACAGCATTTATAGGCATGTACTTATTAATTTCCAGGTTTCTTATCAAGGATAATAAATATCAATTTCTTGCATGCGGGGCTGCGCTTACATTCTCACTTTTACCATTCTATCCTTCAATAGGTGTTAGTGTTGCGGGCCAACCGCTTGTTCTTTACTCATTCCTCAATTTCAGGGAAAACAAACAAAAGATTCGAGATTGGATAATTATTATATTAATCCCCTTTTATTCAAGTTTTGTGTTGAGTTTTATATTTTTTCTGATTATTATTTTCGGATTATGGATATATGATCTGATTAAACACAAACGCATATCTATCTTTTTTTTGATTTCAATTGCTGTTATGACACTGTCGTATGTCCTTGTTAACTACAGGTTATTTTTTAAATTTTTTATTGATGAAAATTTCGTTTCACATCGAACTGAATTTAGCAATGCCTTTAATACAGGTTTTTTTGGATCGTTACTTAATGCAAAAGATGTTTTTTTATATGGACAGTATCATGCGAGCAGTATTCATTTCAGAATCATACTTCCAACAGTAATTGCTGCCTTAGCCTTTATTCTAGTAAGAGGGCTAAATTCAAAATTATTCTTCAAGGTGTTCATAATGATAATACTAATTTCGGGATTTTTTGGATTTTGGGATTGGCGGGGGTTGGAACCTTTAAAAATGGCAATGGGCGTTTTTTCATCATTTAATTTCTCTCGATTCCATTTTTTACTTCCGATGCTATGGTATATCCTTTTTGCTCTTTCAGCAATTGTACTTATAAATCAAATGCCGAGATATGGCAAACAATTAGTAGCCTTTATTTTCCTATGCCAGGTATTGATTTTATATAATAAGCATGAGTGCCTTCAGAAAGGGGATCAGCCTTCATACAATGAGTTTTACTCACCTGATTTATTCAAAGAAATAATTCAACATATAGGTCGTAAACCTTGTGATTACAGGGTTATTAGTGTCGGTCTTCATCCAGCAATATCTCAATACAACGGGTTTTATACTATTGATGGTTACTTTACAAACTATCCATTATCATATAAACATGAGTTTAGAAAAATCATTGCTGAAGAACTTGATAAAGACGAAGACTTAAAGAACTATTTCGACAATTGGGGTTCCAGATGTTACGCTTATTCTGCTGAAATCGGTCGCAATTTATTATGTAATGATCAACCAGTTATTCATCATTTAGACTTTAATTATGAACAAATTATTAGCATGGGGGCAGAATACATTCTGTCGAGTGCAGAAATAAATTCAGATTCTAATGAGGCACTAATATTAAACGGCGTTTTTGGGAATGAGAATTCCTATTGGACAATATATTTATATGAAATTAATAAAAGCTTAATCGACAAGTCACTAGTAAATAATTACTAAATTTGAATAACTTAACTTATGAAGCTATTATATAAAGTAATATTAGTAAAAATTCATTTATAAGATTTTTTAAAATAGAATTGGTTGTCTTACACAAGATTATGAAAATATAATGAAATCGTATTCAATAATTGAGATCAAAAATTAAGCTATAACTAATATTAACCTATAATAATGCGAATAGCAATAATAATTCAAGCTCGTAGAGATTCAAAAAGATTGCCAGATAAAATGATATTGCCTTTTTATAAAGGAAAAGGTATTTTTGAAATTCTTTCAGATAGGTTTATGGAATGTAATTTCAAAATTCCTGTATACCTTGCAACAACAACGGATGAGGCTGACAATATATTAGAGAAAATTGCCAAGCAAAAAGGTATTGATGTTTATAGAGGGCAAAAGGAAAATGTATTGGAAAGATTTATACAAGCAACATCATATTTTAATCTGGACAGATTCATAAGAATCTGTGCAGATAATCCTTTCATTGACTTATCAGCACTAAAATTCATGATAAATGAATTTGAAAAAACTGATGTTGATTACTGGGCATATTCCTTGAGTAATGGAACCCCCACGATTAAAACCCATTACGGATTCTGGGGTGAAGCTGTAAAGACAACTGCAATAATAAAAATTAAATCAATGACAAAAGACAAAATATTTATGGAACATGTAACCAACTATATTTATTCTAATCAGGACAAATTTTTATTGCATTTTCATCAGATACCAGTATCTGTTGAAGCAAATCAGATCAGGTTAACAGTAGATACACAGGAGGATTTTAAGATTGCACAGGAAATATTTGCCATTGCGATTCAGGAAAACATTAATTTCGAAAGCAACCATTTAAGCGATTTTGTCATTTCAAACAAAAACTGGATTCAAAAAATGCAAAAAGAAATCAATCAAAACCAAAAGTAATTATGAGTGACACATACATAATCGGTGAAATAGGTCAGAATCATAATGGGTCTGTAGATATAGCAAAGCTTCTGATTGAGATAGCTGCCCGACCTGTGGTTGACAAACTCTTTGGAGAACAACTCAAAGGAATGGACGCAGTTAAACTGACGAAACGGGATCTTAAACAGGAACTTTCAACCAGTGAGATGAAAAAAGCTTATGATTCACCCCATTCTTTTGGAAAAACTTATGGAGAGCACAGAAAATTTCTTGAACTGGACGATGAACAGCATTTTGAGCTATATAAATTTTCTAAAAGCCTTCAGCTTGACTTCATTGAAACTCTTTGCGCAAAAGGTGCATTCCGTATATTTAAATATTTTACTCCTGATCGTTTAAAAGTAGCATCACGTGACCTTACAAATCTTCCTCTCCTGGAAATGATGGCTGAAACCAATCTGCCATTAATTATTTCAACCGGTATGTCAGGCAAGAAAGAACTTGACATTGCAATAGAACTTATTACTAAATATCACTCAAATATATCGATTCTACATTGCGTATCGGAATACCCGACGCAATATAGAAATGTAAATCTCAAAACAATTTCATATCTTAAGAAGAACTACGGTCAATATCGTATTGGATATTCTGATCATACTATTGGGATTGCTACACCAATTGCTGCTGTTGCATTGGGAGCTGAAATAATTGAAAAGCATATAACATTAGACCGTCTTATGAAAGGTACTGATCAAGCATGTTCACTGGGTATTGATGGGATAGGTCGTATGTTGAGGGATATACGAAATTTAGAGTTATCAATGGGTTATGAAGATATTTTTATTTGTGATGATGTTGAAAATACTAAAATGAAACTTGAACGATCAGTTGCAGCATTACGTAAGATTAAAACAGGTGAAATAATTTCAGAAAAGGATATACACCTATTATCCCCTGGAACCGGTGTTAAATGGCATGACAGAAATTTAATTATTGGAAATAGAGCATCAACCGACATCCAAATAAATGAAATAATAAAACTAGAAAATTTGCAATAGATGGAAATTATTAAACTTGTACTGACAGATATTGATGGTGTTTGGACAGATGGAGGTATGTACTACGACCAACATGGTAATGAAATGAAAAAATTTCACACATATGATAGTGCAGGTGTGCTTCTTTGTCATAAGAACAATATTCCCGTTGGAATCATTACTGGTGAAGAAACTGATATCGTAAAAAGGAGAAGTGAAAAACTATATGTTGATTATCTTTTTCAAGGAGTCGAAAACAAACTTGAGGTAGCAGCTAACCTGTGCAGAAAATTAAATCTTACTCTTAGAGAAGTGGCATATATAGGAGATGATAATAACGATATCGAGCTACTAAAAAACGTAGGTATTTCAGGTGCACCTTCAAGTGCACCTGATAATGTTAAAGAGCAGGTTAAACTGGTAACCAAAAAAGGTGGCGGTGAAGGTGCTTTCAGAGAATTTGTTGAAAGAATATTTGCAAAAGAACATATTAGAACATGTTAATGATTACTTTTACATGATCGTTTTACTTTTCTGACTTGCGTTTACCATATTTATTATTAATGAAGTAAAAAATCTTGTTTGTCAGAAGTATAACATATGAACATTAGGCGAATATTATAGAACCAATCATTTAAAGTGATTTCTAGTAATAACCAGTTTATATATCTAAATTAAGTAAAGGTGAGCTAATGTAAAACTATTTTTTACAAATTATTACAAAGCTATTACCAGGTCTATTGAAATTTAAAGGAGTATAATGCTAAAGAGTCTGACAATTTGAATTCCATTAAAGTTTTTGGCAAGATGTCAGGTGGTTATTTTTTAGCCACTTTGATAAATAATGCCCTACCATTCTTGCTATTACCGGTACTAACGAGCTATCTCAATCCGGATGCTTACGCCAATATAGCGCTTTTTACGGCTTATGTAGCCATAATCAACGCAATAAGCGGATCAACAATACAACTATATATTACCAAATTCTTCTTTAAGCAACCAAAGAATGAAATAGCCAAAATCATTGGAAATGGTGTGTTTGTTGTGTTTGTGCTGAATATTTTAATAATGCTGGTACTGGTTTTGTCATATCAACCATTGGCAGATTTTTATGGCTTACCGGTTATTTGGATGTTGCTTATACCCCTTAACTCTTTTGCATATATATTGTTTAATGTTCTACTTACAGTTTTCCGAAATCAAAAAAAGGTACTTTCATTTGGTGTAAATCAAATAGCAAACACATCAATTAATTTCATTGCTACCCTTCTGCTTGTATCGGTTTTTCTTGTAGGTTGGGAGGGCAGAATTATAGGTATTATTTTATCAAATATTATCTCTGCAATTGTTGCATTATACATCTTAAGAACAAATGGCTATTTTAACTTGTGCTTCAAATACAATTTGTTTAAAAATTTTATCAGATTTCTTACAACACTCCTTCCTAATTCTCTGCAATCTGTTATTGGTAACAGAATTGGTGTTCTCTTTCTGCAATTGTTCTTTACAAAAGAGATTCTCGGCATCTATTCTGTTGGCTACCAGATTGCTTATGTGGTAATGATAATAATTGTTACACTCAATCTATCATGGTCACCTTTTATTTTTGAAGAGCTGTCGAAAAATAATAGTGCCAATAAATCCAATATAGTCAGAATGTTTTATATGCATTTCAGTATCGTTATTGCAGCTTTTCTTTTTGTAAATTTAGCATCGGGTACTGTCATACGTGTAATGTCAACACCAGACTATTATTCAGCAGATCAATTCATTATCTGGTTGTCCCTTGGTATGATTTTTAACGGTTTGTCAATTTTTATTCAACCCGTACTGATTCACTACGATTACCAATCGTTCATAGGCCGTATTTCAATTGTCAGCCTCGTTATAATGTTATTGGTACATTATATTGGTGTATATTATTTTGGATATATGGGTGTTGCATACGCTTATTGTCTGACATATTTTGTTATTTTTATGTCATTCTTCCTTAAGTCTAAAAGAATACTAAATTTGTTCGTCATTTAATTGTAAAATTCCAGCAAGCTATTACAATGATTCCAAGAAATGAAAATATATCTTTAATTCAGTCATTTCAGGAAAAATATGATATACATTCGCTTTGCGTTAATGGTATAAATATATGGCCGTTAGTTCTTTTTGAACTTAATAAACCTTACACAAACTCTACCCAGAGCAATAAAAAAGACCTGGCTCGCATTATCATTCAGGAAATAATGTCTTTATTCAGAATGCAATGGGAGTCTGTGAAGGATAGAAAAAACAACAGCCATAAATTACCCGATGCTGATGTGATATTTTTAACACAATCAACCCGTAGAACAAAGTTTGGACCAGTATATTATGACAGGATATGTGACCCATACTTTGATGCTGTTGAAACAAATGGGTTGCAATGCCATGCTTTTGAATGGTCGTATGATCATAAATATAAAACACCACGCTACAACCCTTCCGAATTTATTCAATTTGGTATTCAAGCCGCAATAATTCGCGCATTTATAATGAAACCTGTTCTCATTGAGGGGTTGCCGTTGCTAAAAACCAACGATTTTATTGAAATTTTAAGTAGGCATAATTTCACTCATAGGCAATTTATTATTAACCTTGATTTAGCAATAAGACAAATTTTCCAATTAAAGTTGTTCTTTGAGAAGAAACTGTCTGGAACAAATCCAAGGTTGGCCTTTTTCTTCCCTTATTATGGCATAGTTTCATTTGCCTTTAATCTGGCTTGCAGATCCAAAGAGATAAAAACCGTTGAAATCCAACACGGCTATTACAGTAACAGCACTTATCTCCAAAATGGTTTACGTAATTTGAAACAAAACCTTGATCTTTTACCTGACATAATATGGTGCTGGGAGAAACGTGATGAATTGGCTGTTAGTCAATGGAGCAGCAACCGCTCATTTCTACCTGTTGTATATATTGGGGGCAATCTGTGGAATAATTTATGGCTGGTCAAAGAACCAAACACTAAATTAAATTTAAACTCTTTACATACTCTTCGTGTGCGTTTTGGCCATAAGACCAGTATTAATGTTTTAATAACTTTACCTCCTGATTTAAGTTATCCCATGTGGTTAATTGATTATATAAACAATTCGCAATCAGATATAATTTGGGGTATAAGATTCCATCATAATACACCTGAAAAGATAATAAGGGCATGGAAGACAGCCTTGGAAAAATCAAAATATATTGAATATGAAATATCCAACAGTTATCCTTTACCTGCCCTGTTTCAAATATGTGATTTACATATTACGGTTAATTCAAGTTCTGTAATTGAAGCAGCGGCATTTTCAGTGCCAACAATTATAATCAGTGAAGCAGGATGTGAGTTGTTCTGCAAACAGATTGAAAAAAAGTTTGCCTATCCTGCGACAAATCCTGATTCTCTTGATTCATTACTTAATCGATACATATCCACCCCGGAAAGTTTTTATTTTAAAAATGATAATACTCAAGATAAAAGCAATGCCAGCATCATTGCTGAATTTCTTGAATATATTGACAATACACAAAGATAATGAATCAAAATAAAACGAAAAAGCAAGGACTCTGTTCCATTGTTATTCCTGTATATAAATCTACAGAAAGCCTAAGAGAAATCTCATCCCGGGTCAACATTCTCAGAGAAAATACCATGTGCGACTTTGAGATAATTTTTGTTAATGATTCACCACAATATCTGCCGACAAAGGAGGTATTGCATGAGCTTTCAGGTCAATACCCATTTGTGCATAGTGTCTGTTTGAGGAAGAACCAGGGCCAGCATATTGCCATTGTGGTTGGCATGTCTTTTTCACAGGGCGAATACATTATTACCATGGATGATGATCTGCAGCACCCTGTTTCAGAAATACCAAAACTTATTGAGGTTATGCAAAGAGATCAATCACTGGATGCCGCTTTTGCCATCCCGGTGTTTAATGACAGAAAACATAAAAAGTGGCGTAACCTTGGAAGCTACATGCTGTCAAAAGTTGACGATATGTTTCTGGCAAAACCCAAAGGCCTTATCAAGTCAAGCTTCAGAATTATGAAACATGAAATTGCTATGTGTGTTGTGAAAAATTTCAATGCCATGCCTTCCATTTCAAGTCTCATCATTCACTACACACATAATATAATTAATGTCCATACTGAACATCATGAACGAAGATACGGTAAAAGTCACTATAGTATAAGAAAGCTTATCAGCCTGACCCTTAATAATATAATTAACTATTCTTCTTATCCTTTAAAATCTGTTGGATTCGTTGGGTTGATATCCTTTCTTCTGGCTATTGGTTTTGTAATATATACCGTCAGCAGAAAGTTATTTCTAGGAATCGAATATCCCGGCTACACAACCATCGTAACCCTTACAGGAATTTTAGGGGGCTTAAACCTGTTGTCTGTCGGAATTATTGGTGAATACCTGATAAGGATACTGCGGGATATTCAAAAACCAAAAATTGAAGATCTGATTTCCAGCCGGGATAATTAAAAAATTATAGAAATTCGTAATCAGATTAAATGAAGAAGATTCTGATCCTTGGGGTTGGTGATGCCCAGCTTGATCTCATCAGGTTTTGTAAAGAAGCCGGTTATGTGGTACATACATGCAGCTACAGGCATGAAGGAAGGGGCATTGAAGAGAGTGACTTCTTCCATTTGGTCAATATAACAGATGTTACTGCTGTCACTGATCTGGCTATTAATTACGGAATTGACAAGATGTACAGTATTGGTTCCGATCTGGCTATGCCAACTGTTGCTGCTGTAACAGGTGCTTTAGGGCTGAAAAGCTTTATAGATTATAAAACCGCCACCATTTGCAATAACAAACCATTACTTAGGGATGCTTTATACAATATAAATGATGGCGAATATTCGGTGAGGTACAAATTGTTATCCAACAAAGATGACATTGAATCATGGAATGTTTTTCCGGCTATTGTTAAGCCTGCTGTAAGCCAGGGACAACGTGGCATTAGCCTGGTTAAACAGAAAAATGAGATGAAGGAAGCTTTTTCCAAAGCAAGCAATATATCAAATAACCGGTTAGCCATTGCAGAAGAGTATGTTGATGGTTTTGAAATATCCATAAACAGCTATATTCTTAACGGAATGCCTATGTTCCTTTTCTTAACGGAACGTATCAGCTTCCCACAATACCCCGGAGGAATAATAAAAAGTCACAGGTACCCGATATCAAAAACGTTTAACGATCAAAAAATCAACAAAATGGTTGCAGACACCTGTAATCAGTTGAATATAAAAGAGGGGCCGGTTTATTATCAGATCAAAATCAACAGCAATGGTGAACCCAGGATCATTGAGATCACGCCACGGCTTGATGGCTGTCATTTATGGCGCCTTCTGAGGTTGGTTGGCGGACCCGATTTATTAAAAATAATACTCAAATATCTCTCTAATGAAAGAATTGATAATAATGATTTTAAATTTGAATTTATCAATTCTGAAAAAAAAGCTGATTTGACCTTTTTCACACAGCCACCAGATAAAATTATGGACAGAAACAATTTTTCAGCAGATGATCATTCGAAATATCTTGAGTGGTATTACCACGATGGCGAAGCTATCAGAACTGTTAACGGATATCAGGAAAAAGTTGGTTATCAAATTAAGATTTATTGATGAAAATAATTTTAACAGGGGGAACTGGTTTTATTGGTAGATACTTTTGTAACCTGGAAGCAGATTACAACGATATTCTGATCATCGGAATACGGAATGACACTGAATGTATTGAAACAAAACTAAACAATTGCATTCCTTACATCTTTACAGATTATTCCACAGATAGCTTATCACAAATAATTTCAGAATTTAAACCGGATGCTATTATTCATTTGGCAGCACAACGGCCTGACCATACGAAGGTTCAAATTGCTCACTATATTACGAACCTGAATATAACTTCAAATCTTTTCGAAGCCTGCCTCAGAACAGGTGTAAGTAACATTATTAATGCTTCAAGCAGGATGGTTTATTCACAAGATAATATGGTACCATGGCATGAAAATCAATATAATGTTCCGGATAGTTATTATGGTTTATCAAAATTGTGGTGTGAATCGGCAGCCTGTTATTTTTCCAATATTGGGCTGAATATAAAAACCCTACGTTTAGCCCAGGTAATAGGGCTTGGTGAGCGGGAAGGTTATGCATTGCAGGTTTACCTTAAAAATGCAATGAATGGTTTACCAATCACTATCTTTGGCAAGGGCTCAGGAAAGAGGCATTATGTTTACGTTAAAGATGTTGTTTCTGCAATAGAAGCGGCTATGCTTCACCCGGACAAATCAGGTGTATACAATATAGGCATGAAAGACATATTTTCTTTCAGGGAACTGGCTGAAACTATCAACAACACTTTTGGGAACAAATCTGGGATAATATTCGATAAAGACAAACAGGCAGATGAATCTGTTTATCATATGAGCATCGAAAAAGCAAAGAATGAGCTGGGTTGGAGCCCTCAATATGACCTGCAACAGACGTATTCAGACATTAAAAATGATATTGATAATATGAATCGGTTATGTACATAGCATACATGTCTGAAATACCATCAATAATAATTCATTGATATTATTATCAAGGCAACAAAGACCATTTAGATTTATACAAACCACAAATAAAAGTTTATTATGAAGAAAAAAATGCTTGACTCATTAGTAAATAACTGGCACCGAAGTGGCCTTGAAAAAGGAGATCTGGTTCTGATTCATTCATCATTAAAGAGATTATTAAAGACCCTGAATGATGAATTTGGTATTCCTGTCACCCCTGTTGACATTTTCGATACTTTACTGACTGCGTTGGGTGAAGATGGCACCCTTGTTTTACCATTGTATAATTTTGATTTTCCGCAAACCGGTTATTTCAATATAAATGAAACTCCTTCCCAAATGGGTTTGCTTACCGAGTTGGGAAGGAAACATTCAGAATCAGTCAGGACAGGCCATCCAATTTATTCTTTTTCTGTAATTGGCAAGATGGCGAAAGAATTTGAAAATATCGACAACAAAAGCGGATATGGTTCAGATTCCCCATTTGCCACAATCAAAGCATTAAACGGTAAAATAGGGATAATTGGACTGACAGATCAAAACTCTATGACCTCATACCATTTTGTTGAAGAGCAGAATTTAGTGGATTATCGCTATTTTAAAAATTTTACAGGCAGATATATAGATAAAAATGGAGTTGAAAGTATCAGGACCTACTCACTATACGTAAGAGATTTGGAGAGGGGCGTAAAAACAAATGTTAACAGAATGATGGATTACCTATGGCAAATAGGAGCATATAAAGGTGATAAACCTGATGAAGGTTATGGAATGAGAACCATTCTTTTTAATACTTTTTATAATGAAACAGAACGAAAAATCAAAAATGGCGAAGCAATAAACTATTTATATTCAATAGAAAAATGATGGAAAAAGTA
Source organism: uncultured Lentimicrobiaceae bacterium (assembly GCA_964469215.1). Taxonomy (GTDB): domain Bacteria; phylum Bacteroidota; class Bacteroidia; order Bacteroidales; family SKPS01; genus SKPS01. The sequence continues at coordinate 110,439 of CAYXYB010000006.1, read as the reverse complement.
ATTATAGATTCAGAGTTTGAGTTTGAAAAAGTGTTTGACAAAAATGATGTCATTGCTTTTGCTCAATTGTCACAGGATGACAATCCGATTCATATTAATGAAGAATATGCTTCCGGCACATTCTTCAAAAGGAATATTGTTCATGGGGTGCTGATTGTAAGTATGTTCTCGAAAATATTTGGCACTATTTACCCCGGTAATGGTTGTATCTATCTTTCACAAAGTGCAAAGTTTTTAAAACCTGCATTTGTATGTGATTCTGTTAAAGCAAAAGTAAAGCTGGTATCGTTTGATGAAACAAAGAAAAGGGGTGTATTTTTATGCGAATGTTATAATCAGGCAGGCCAGCTATTGGTAACCGGTGAGGCTGTGATATTGTTTCCGGATACATTTACCCTGTACGATGCAAAAAATAATTGAAAAGTACTTTGATCGGTTATGGCCAATAAACAGGAGTCTGACCGGGAATGGCAACAGGAAATCATTGGCAATCCTTTCAGAGTTAATTGACCTTGAGATTACAGAAGTACCCAGTGGTACTGAATGTTTCGACTGGATTGTTCCGCCTGAATGGAATATCTGTGAAGCCTGGATCAAAGACAATAAAGGGGAAAAGATTATTGATTTTTCATCCAATAACCTTCATATACTTGGCTACTCAGAACCTTTTCAAGGTAAACTTACTTATGAAGAGTTGAAGGATCATTTATACACCTTGCCAGATCAGCCTGATGTTATCCCCTACTTAACCTCATATTACAAACGGAGATGGGGGTTTTGCATGTCACATAATCAGTTTTTACAGATTGATAAAAACGACCTTTATGAGGTTTTGGTGGATTCGGCATTTGATGAAAACGGCTCAATGACAATAGGTGAAGCAGTGATTGAAGGGTGTTCAGAAAAGGAAATTCTGTTCTCAACATATATTTGTCATCCCTCACTAGCCAATAACGAGTTGTCCGGCCCGCTTGTCACTGCAATGATATATAACGCATTAAAAGAAAAAAAGAAACTCAGAAACACATACAGGTTTTTATTTGTTCCTGAAACCATTGGCACTATCTATTCGCTTTTAGTAAAAGGAATATCATGGAAGAAAAACCTTGCTGCCGGATTTGTTATCACATGCATCGGAGATGACGGTGTATTTACCTATAAAAAAAGCAGAATTGGAAACGCACTGCCTGACAGAGTTGTGGAAAATGTGTTGAAGCAAACCGAAAATGAGTATAAAATTATTGATTTCTTTCCAAGTGGCAGTGATGAAAGACAATATTGCTCACCCGGATTTAATTTGCCTGTGGGCTCATTGATGCGAACCATGTATGGTAAATACCCCCAGTACCACACTTCAGCTGACAACAAAGATTTCATTTCATTTCAGGCAATGGAAGATTCAGTTTTGAAATACCTTGAAGTTATTAATACACTTGAACATAATATCAGATACATCAACAAGTTGCCTTTCTGCGAGCCTCAACTGGGGAAAAGGGGGTTATATCCTACAATTGGTTCACAGAAAGATACCAAAGAATTTGTTAATGCTATGATGTGGATACTGAATCTGTGTGACGGAAACAATGACCTGGTAGCTATCTCTGAAAGAAGCAAAATTCCTTTTAAGGATTTAATTCCTGTTATTTCAACACTTAAAGAAAAAGGGTTGCTGTCAGAAGAAGAAGAATTTTAAATACTCACAAACTATATTATAACCAAAATTTACAAACCATATCCATGCACATCCCCTTCAACAAACCTTACATTACCGGCAAAGAGGTGGACTACATCTATGATGCGGTGGCTACCGGAAAGATTTCAGGAAATGGTAAATACACCAGGATGTGCCAGCAATACTTCGAAGAGCGGTGGGGTTTCAAAAAAACACTGCTCACAACAAGCTGCACCGATGCACTTGAGATGTGTGCAATTCTGCTGAACATTGCACCGGGCGATGAGGTGATTATGCCCTCATACACCTTCGTAAGCACCGCCCTGGCTTTCGTTAGGCAAGGGGCAAAAATCGTTTTCGCCGACAGTCGCCCCGACCACCCCGGTGTGGACGAAGATGCCCTGGAACTCCTGATTACACCCCGCACCAAAGCCATCGTAGCAGTCCACTATGCCGGCGTCGCCTGCAACATGCAGCGCATCATGGAAATCGCCAACAAACACAACCTCTTTGTGGTGGAAGACGCCGCCCACGCCACCGACAGCTACTACCTCCCTCCCCTCTCCCCCCTCTCCTTGAGGAGAGGGGCCGGGGGTGAGGTGCTTCTGAAAGCCCCCCTCGGCTCCATCGGCCACCTCGCCACCTTCTCGTTCCACGAAACCAAAAACATCCAGTGCGGTGAAGGTGGTATGATCGCCATAAACGACGACCCTTTCATTGAACGTGCCGAAATCATCTGGGAAAAAGGGACAAACCGCGCTGCCTTTTTCAGAGGTGAAATTGATAAATACGGGTGGGTGGATACAGGCTCCAGCTTCCTCCCCTCGGAAGTCACAGCTGCCTTCTTGTGGGCTCAGATAGAAGCAATATATGAAATACAGGAAAAACGGTGTGTGATATGGCAAAGATATTTGAACGGACTGGGATCCTGGGCTGCAAAAAACCGGATCCAACTGCCACAAATCCCTGAATATGCCTCAAACAACGCCCACATGTTTTACCTTGTCTGCCCCGATGCCGGTTTCAGAAACACATTTATTTCCCATCTGAAAAATAATAATATAGGTGCGGTATTCCATTACCAGAGCCTGCATAACAGCCAGTATTATAAAGCAAAACACGACCGCAGAATACTACCGGAATCCGATCGCTACTCAGATTGCCTGGTAAGATTGCCTCTCTTCTACGAAATCTCAGATGAACAGCAACAACATATAATTGAAACCTGCCAATCATTTATACATGAACAACATTCATAGAACCTGGCTTATCCGGGCAGAAATTCTTCTCTACCTATCTTTTATCCTCATTTATCCATTTGTATTTATTTGGTTTGGCCTGGATTATACAGACAGCCCATACCATTATCTTAACTTTTCAGGACTCAGGCCGGCGGGGCCATCAACCTTCCTTTACTCCTACATAGGGAACATCTTGTGCAAGATAACCGGCAACTACATTCTGGGTTATCGAACCTTTGCAGCATCTATAACTCTCATAACCACAGCATTACCCTGTTTATTAATTCTGAGGGATTACGAATGGGGCATAAAACTAAGATTTTGTGCAGTTGCAGTAATATTTGCAACCACAATGAACTATTACATAGTGAACTGGGATTTGTTTTCATACTTTATAATTTCTCTTGTCTTTTCTTTTTCATGGCTTTACATAAAAAATCATGGATTACAATATTTGGTAATTATAGGTAGCCTGGGGGGTATTGCAATGGCATTTCGCCTGCCCAACCTTACTGTTTTAGTCCCCTTAGTTTTTCTGATTACAGGCAAAGCTATTATTATGAGGCAGAAATGGACAAGAGCAGGTATAGCCTTAATGGTAATGATTACCTGTTTTGCTATTACTTACCTATTACTGTATTATTTTACTTTCCCAAACTCCGGAACCGGATTGAACGAAAGCGTTTACGCATCAACATTTCATGATGTTATAAAACCTCTCGGAAGTGCCGGAAGCACTTACTCACTGGTGGCACTTTTATATAGATATTGCGCCAATGGGCTCAGAATCATAGAAATGTTAGCAGTCATAACCATGTTTATCTTAGCCTGGAAGCACAGCAAATCATTTTTTATTAATAACCGCATTATCTCAGTTTTTATACTGGTTTTATTCATTTCATATTTTATTGCAAAGGTGCTCAGATCACAATATAGCTACCAGTTGTCATTTTTTTACACTGCATTTACATTGTTAGTTTTCATAGCGTTACTTCATCAGGCTTACAATAATAAAGAAACCCGTTTAGCCATATTTGTGGTTTTCTCAATTATCCTGGGTTTTGTAGCATCAGCAGGGTCAAATACAGGACTTTTAAAGATAAGTGGTGTTTACATTTTTATGCTGCCATTTGGACTGGCATATATTGACCGGTACCTTAAGAGAAATGACAGACAAGATTTTTTTCTTTTCATTGCTTTGATTTGCATCTTGTCTGTCGCTGGGAAAGTATTTATAAATGAAACCTATGAGGATGGTAAAATATTTCGTCTTACAGCAGAGGTAAAACACCAGAAATTGACCGGCATAAGAACAACTCCTGCCAGAAAACAGCAGATTGAAGATATCTTATATGTTACAGACAGTTTAAAAATGGTTAATAGTGGCAGAAGTGTTGTATTCTTTGGAAGTAAAGCCTGGCTTTTCCGATATCTTGAAGATACCTCACCTTATATCATACACCGTTTCTGGCTTGATGTTAATAGCCCCGATCAGATAGAGTCATTAATATGCTATCTCGAGGAACAGAGTAACCAACCAATTGTTGTTATGGTTTATGATTATCCTGAAATGCCGGCATATAAATTGACTGATCTTATGTTCGGTCGCATGTCCATAATCGGCTATAAGGCAGTTCACAGAGGAAACAATTACATAATATATATTCCCGGTTAAAAAGTAAAAGAAAGCCATTTTGGATTATAAACAAAAGACAGTCACAGGGTTAATGTGGAATGCAGTTGGTACTCTTTCCAACAGCATTATTATTTTTGTGGTAAGCATCATTCTTGCAAGGGCTCTTACCCCTTATGAGTTTGGTATTATCGGTATGACTGCCTTCTTTATTGCCATCTCCCAAACCTTTATAGACAGTGGTTTCAGCAGCGCCCTGATAAGGAAAACCGACAGCACGGAGGCAGACTACGCCACAGTGTTCTACTACAACCTTGCAGTGGGTCTGGCACTGTACGGAGTATTGTTTGCAGCTTCCGGTTATATTGCACAGTTTTTCGGTGAACCCATCCTCCGGCCTGTCATCCGGGTGTTGGGCCTGGACCTGGTTATCCGTTCCCTGACTATCATCCAGCTTACACTGCTGATCAAGAAGGTCAACTTCAGGCTTCAGGCAAAAATACAGATCATTGCTGCAGCGCTCTCCGGCATTATAGCTATAGCAATGGCATACAGCGGATATGGTGTATGGAGCCTTGTAGCCAGAACCATCACTTCAGCCTTTTTTATATCAGCCATGCTCTGGTTATGGAACGCGTGGCGCCCTGTCAGTAATTTTAGTGCTAAATCATTTAAAGAATTGTTTGGTTTTGGAAGCAGGTTATTGGCCAGCGGTTTGCTTGAAACAACCTTTAATAATATCTATTACCTTGTCATAGGTAAATATTTCGCAGCAAAAGAGCTGGGCTTTTTTACACGGGCTCAGATGTTTGTAGATCTTCCTGCACAGCAACTGACCGGAATAATTTCTAAAGTAAGCTATCCTGTCCTTTCAGAGCTTCGGGAGCAAAAGGAGTTACTCTTTAACGGATATCGCAGATTGATCACCGGAATAGCTTTTATCAGTTTCACCCTTATGGCAATGCTCGCGGCAATGGCTGAACCCGTTGTCATCACCCTGATTGGAGAAAATTGGAGGCCGGTGATACCCTATCTCAGGTTACTCTCATTTGTGGGCATGCTCTACCCTCTGCATGCACTTAACCTGAATATTCTCAACGTCATGGGCCGTTCTGACCTTTTTCTGCGCCTCGAAGTAATGAAAAAACTGCTTTTGATACCGGTTATTGTACTCGGTGTCATATATGGAATACCCATTATGATTGTTGGTATGATGATACATTCTGCTATTGCATTTATTCTCAACAGCATGTGGTCGGGTAAACTGGCCGGGTATTCTACCGGCCGCCAACTGGCTGACCTTGCTCCTACCCTCTGCCTTGCGGTGATTTGTGGTGCCGTGTTATATTGGTTGGGAACAATCCTGCCATGGGAACTTTACATTATACTCATTCTTCAGGGGATTACCGGTATCCTGATAATAATCGGTGCTGGTGAATTGTTTAAAATTTCGCCCTACCTTTACATTAAAGAAACTGCGTTGACAAAAATACAATCTGTCAGGAATGCAAGAAGATAAAATCAACTTTGTGACCCAGCTTACCAACCAACCTCTTAACGACTTTATTGAATCTGTAACGGTTCTGTTTCCGGAGTCATATCGTTGGCAAACAATAGCTTAGAGTCTTGGGGAATTTATCCGGGTTTTGCTGTTCGTCGGATTATCGATCGATCAGGGGATCAGAAAAACTTTTTAAAAAAGGCAAATGGAACAGCCGCTCGTAAACATCTGTATGATCACTTACAATCATGAGCCTTTCATCCGGGAGGCCATTGAAGGAGTGCTGATGCAGCAAACCAGCTTCCCGTACATTTTAGTGATAGGTGAGGATTGTTCAACGGACAATACTCTTGAAATTTGTCAGGAGTATGCCAGGACCTATCCTGAGAAAATTCAGTTGTTAACTGAAGAACAAAATCTGGGTATGTTACCTAATTTCAAACGAACACTCGAAGCCTGCACTGGAAAGTATATTGCACTTTGCGAAGGCGATGATTACTGGACAGATCCGTTAAAATTACAGAGGCAGGTTGAGTTTCTGGAGGAGAATGTAATGTTTGGAGGCACAGCAGAAAATGCTTCCGTTTTATTTGATGACGGAACCACAATAAGGTTTGGAAGAAGAAATAGTCGAATATTATCAATTGCAGAAATCATTCGTTGCAGACAATTTGCAACAGCATCTTTACTGTTCCGCAATCAAATAATGCTTCCACCAGATTTTCTGGAGCTCATTGTTGGTGATAGCCCTTTATCAATTCTGATTCAATCATATCAACCTATCTATTATAATAATGTCGTTTCCTCTATTTATCGGAGAGGCAGTCAAGGTATTACATATCATTTTAAAACAAAGCATTACAGAGAAAGCCTTATCAAACATAACCTCATAATGGACAATTGGACTGATTATAAGTATTCATATCTTTTCAGGAGACGAATCGCCTCAGAGCAAACCTGGGCTCAGGCAAAACTTCGTGAAAAACTTATAAAAACATCCATTCTGATTAATAAGTTCATTGAAAAATTGTATGCAATCATCACTAATCAGAAACAGCCTTACTACATTGATTTGGAATACCTCCCTTTTTGGAAAATATTGAAGTACCGTTTGTTCGGATAAATTACTATTTTATTGCCCTAAAAGATTCTTAGCATCAATCATCTCTAATAATAATCTGGTTTGAAACAACTTCGCATTGCATTTGTATTATCCTCTTTCCCAACTTTATCTGAGACATTTATTTACACTCAGATTGCCTATTTGTTGAAACAGGGGTATGACGTACATATCTTTGCTTACAATAAAAGTCGTGAAACCATTATCCATTCTGTTATCAGCGATAATAGTCTTATGGAAAAATGCACTTTTTTTCCTTCCGATAGAATCCGCAGAGTAAAAAGGATGCTATATCGTATAGTCAAGCAGATGTTAAAAAGCTCAGGGTTGTTCGCTTATCGAAAACAACATGACCTGGAAAGGCAACGGATAATCGCGATTTTCACTGGATTGAAAGCAGAGAAATGGTTTCAGGGATATAAGCCATTTGATATCATCCATGTTCACCACGGTATTGTGGGAATACCAATAGCCAACATGTTGGCAGAGCATGTTCTTACAAACACCAAGCTTGTGGTCACCTTTCATGGGTATGATCTTGACCCTTCTTGCCTGAATCATTATAAAACACTGTATAATAAGCTGTTTGAAGTTTCTGATGCACTCACGGTAAATACACCTTACCTTGAGCAAATTCTATTTTCCATTTGTTCACATCCGGAAAAAGTAATCCAGCTTCCGGTAGGTCTGGATATAACACAATTCAAGCTCTCTTCACCTTCTAAACCACGCCTTCAGGAAGAACCTATGCGAATATTGTTTTGTGGAAGATTGATTCGATGGAAGGGTCCTGATCTGGCGATACAGATTATATATCATCTGATACACTCCCTCAACGTCCCTAATATTAAACTGGACATTATCGGCAATGGCCCCCTTGAAAACACATTAAAAGATTTGATGAACAAATTAAATCTAAATTTACACGTCCGTATTTTAGGAGGTATGAGTCAGGAGGAATTGATTAAAAACATGTTGCATTCACACCTGTTTTTGCTGCCGGGCATCCATGATCCGGATACCGGTCGTGCCGAAACTCAGGGTTTGGTCATACAGGAAGCCCAGGCAATGGGTTTACCAGTGCTGGTTTCCGATGCCGGTGGTATGCAATACGGAATGGTAGACGGAACCACTGGCTATGTAATAGAAGCAGGCGACATTGAGGCTTTTGCCACTCGAATAGCCTATCTTTTTCACCATGAAGAGGAGCGTCAAACTATGGGAATTGCTGCCAGAGAGTATGTGTCGGCAAATTACGACATCCGGTATTTGGGTGAAAAGCTCGAGCGAATTTATCAGCAAATACTATCAAAATGATTCACTTATAGATTCTTTTAATGCAGTAACTTTTCAAATGAATACGCAAAACCCGGATAACATCCTCTTCATCCACCAGGGGCACGAACTGTACGGTTCCGATAAATCGCTGCTTCGGAACATCAGGGCTTTAAAACAGAAATTTCCTGCTGCCCGGATCTCGGTTGTATTACCCGGGGAGGGTAGTCTGGCAGATTATATTCGTGAAGAATTCAATATTGAACCCCAATTTCTTAAACTGGGAGTGCTCAGAAAATACGATTTGAAAAGGTTCAACTTTAACATCATCCCCCGTGTCCTAATCTGTTTCCGGTATATTTCCCTGATGAACAGGTTCGACCTGGTGCACATCAACTCGTTGGTTGTTATGGATATGATCATAGCAGCCAGATTCAGCAAAGCAAGAAAGATGATTCATATCAGGGAAATTCCTACTGGAATTCAGCGTGTTTTTTTTAAAGCTCTGCTCTCTTTTTCCCATGCTGAACTGGTTTTTATCTCCAATGCAGTGAAGCGTTCGTTTGGCAGGTTGAGAAATCCCATTCAGCACGTTGTATGGAATGGAACACACCCTGTCCCAGAGCTCTCTGAGGAGGTAATTTCACAAGAAGAGCATACCGGATTTCTGCTTATAGGTCGTATAAACGCCTGGAAAGGTCAGCCTCTGCTGGTTGAAGCCCTGGCGCTATTGCCCCCACGGGAAAAAGAGCGTGTTAAAGCAACTATTCTGGGTGATGTTTATGGTAAAGAGAATTACAGGAAGTACCGGATCAAAAAGTTAATAGAAAAGCATAAACTAACCGCCATGGTTGTCATGGTACCCTTTACTCCCAACCCCGAAAACTATTACCACAATGCCGATGCAGTGATTGTTCCTTCAATCCATCCCGAACCCTTCGGCCTCGTAGCCATCGAAGCCATGAGTGCAGGCAAACCTGTCATCGCCGCGAACCACGGCGGTTTAACCGAGATTGTGGTGCACAACGAAACCGGTATCCTGTTCGAACCGGGCAACCCCAAAGCCCTTGCTGAAGCCCTATCCTTTGCCATCAACAACCCCGAAAAGATGAAACAAATGGGCGAAGCCGGCAGAAAACGCTACGAAGAGCACTTCACCGAAGAGATCTATATCCGGAACTTTCAGGAAATCGTGTAATCGTCCAATCGTCCAATCGTCTAATCGTCTAATCGTTGAATCGTAAAGTCGTATAGTCGTAAAGTCGTAAAGTCGCCCCCTCGTTCAGTCGTAAAGTCGCCCAGAGAGAATTATCGCATTTGCTCCTAATTTGCTCCTAATTCTCAAATATGCTAATTCTCTCATTCTCAAATTCACAAGTTATCCATTACTTTGTGGTCTAAATTTGAAATATTATCCCTTACTTTGTGTTATGAATCATCATAGAACACTACTTCGGGAACTCGAATCCTGGAAGAATGATCCCCACAGAAAACCTCTGATTATCAGAGGGGCGCGCCAAGTGGGAAAGACCACTTTGATTCGGATGTTTGCTGAAAGTTTCGACCACAGTATCCATTTGAATCTGGATAAGAGAGCAGACAGGCAGATTATCGAGAACCACGACGACATCCAAACCATACTTCAATTACTTCTACTACGTGAAAAGATTACGATTGGCGCTGGTCAGTCAATCTTATTGTTCATAGACGAGATACAGAGTTCACCGACAGCCGTTGAACTGCTTCGATACTTGTACGAAGAGGCTGGGCATTGGCATGTGATTGCAGCCGGCTCTCTGCTGGAAAGTATTCTCGGGCATCAGATCACTTTCCCGGTGGGAAGGGTAGAATACAGGATGTTACGTCCATTCAGCTTTTCGGAATACCTGATGGCAGCAGGTGAAGATGCAGCCTGTAAACTACTGGATACCATCCCGTTTCCCAGCTACGGTCATGACCGATTGCTGCAACTGTTTCATGAATATACTCTTATTGGGGGTATGCCGGAAGTAGTAAGCCTTTATCTCCAAAATCGTGACCTGGTAAAGACAGGGCAACTATTTGATTCGTTGATTACCACGTATGAAGATGATGTTGAAAAATACGCTGCACAGGAATCAGAAAGGAAGATCATCAGACACATCATTCATAACGCTCAGAAACTGGCCGGCGAAAGAATTCATTTTGAAGGATTTGCCAATTCAAACTACAAGTCGCGGGAGGTGAGTGAAGGTTTTAGAACCTTAACCAAAACCTTTCTTATCTCGTTGGTCTATCCAACTACCCATACCATATTGCCAATCATTTCAAATTTGCGTAAAGCACCCCGTTTGCATGTTCTCGACACAGGCATCATGAATTATTTTGCTGGGATTCAATTTTCACTGCTCAACAATGAACATATCGACAACGTGTATGAGGGCAGAGTGGTTGAACACATTGTAGGACAAGAACTACTTACTGTTTCTTCAGCAGTATCTCTGGTCAACCATTTTTGGGTAAGAGAAAAAAAACAATCAAATGCCGAGGTGGATTATGTCCTTCAACACGATGACCTGCTCATTCCTCTAGAGGTAAAATCAGGGAAAACAGGCAGGCTGCGATCTCTGATGGCTTTTATCGATGCAGCTCCACATGATTTTGGAGTAAGAATCAGTTCAGCTCCGCTACATATCGAACAAGTCAAAACTCTTAACGGCAAACGCTTTACCCTGGTCAACCTGCCCATTTATCTGACATCTCGCTGCAAAGAATACATCAGTTTCTACCGAGGGAAAGAATAGCCGGATAATCGTTGAATCGTACAGTCGTAAAGTCAGGGTCAAGGTCGAGGTCAAGACAAAGGTTTAACGGCCAGACGTGTGTGGAGGGGGTTGGTTCCGGGTTCTGAGTTCCGGGTTCTGAGTTCCGGGTTCTGAGTTCCGGGTTCTGAGTTCCGGGTTCTG
>CAYXYB010000006.1:84273-98952 GCA_964469215.1 uncultured Lentimicrobiaceae bacterium | reverse complement strand
AGTTCTGGGTTCTGAGTTCCGGGTTACGGGTTTTGAGTTGTCAATTCCGGGTTGCTAAAGCCACCAGCCAACAGCCAACAGCCAATAGCCAACAGCCAATAGCCAATAGCCAACAGCCAATAGCCAATAGCCAACAGCCAATAGCCAACAGCCAACAGCCAGTCGTAAAGTCGCCCCCTCGTAAGTCCCATTTCCAATACTGTTTTGTGATTATTCACTCCATTTTCCAATAGTGTTATTCTGATTTCTGTATCTTTGCCAAAAAGTAACATGAAAAGGACGTTCGAATTACATCTGTCGAACTGGAAACAAAGCGACTATCGCAAGCCATTGATCATCAGGGGTGCCCGCCAGGTTGGCAAGACCTACACCGTTGAGAAATTTGCCAGAGAGCATTACAGGCATTTCCTTAAAATCAATCTGGAACAGGAAAAGAACCTCGGAGCCATGTTCGAAAACATGCAGCCTCAACAAATCATCAATGAGCTGAGCGTACTGTACCAGGTGCCATTTGCAGATGGCGAAACATTGCTGTTTATAGACGAAATACAAGCTGCCCCTAAAGCGATACCAGCCATGAGGTACTTCTTCGAGCAAAAGCCCGGCGTACATATTATTGCAGCGGGGTCTCTGTTAGACCACGCTTTGAACGAGATGCCCTATGCCATGCCTGTTGGCAGGGTTGAATTTGCATACATGTATCCCATGACTTTCTTAGAATTTTTGGAAGCCCTCGATGAAAACGGACTTGTACAGGCCATTAAAAGTTTTACATTGAACGGCGCATTTGGCAAGGCTTTGCATGAACGGATTTCAGAATTACTACGCCTTTTCTTTTTTATCGGTGGAATGCCCGAAGCTGTATCTTATTATGCCCGGCAAAAAGATCTGGCAGGTATTGAGCGGATCCATGCAAGCCTGCTTCAATCTGTTCAGTATGATTTTGCTAGTTACGGGACACGGAAACAACAAGAATTCCTGAAGGATGTATTGCATTACGTGGCGCACAACATTGGTAAAAAAGTGAAGTATGCTCACATTGACAGGAGCGTGCATTCTTCACTACTGAAAGATGCTTTCATTAAACTGGAGATGAGCAGAATAATTCATTTAGTCAGGCATACCAGATCTACATCAGTGCCCATTGCACAGTAGCAGGACAACGATGTTTTCAAACCGGTGTTCATGGATATCGGGTTGCTCAATCACATTGCCGGAATAAAACTTATTGACCTCCCAAATTTGGTTACCGCCTTTGAAGGGGCTTTGGCTGAACAGTTTATCATGCAGGAGTTGTTGGCCGGGAGTGAACCATACATCGAACGGAAACTGAATTACTGGATTCGTGAAGCAAAAAACTCGAATGCAGAAATAGATTGTCTGTTTCAAATTGGCAACGAAGTGTATCCCATTGAAATTAAAGCAGGTAAAAGAGGCACTCTGAAATCTCTTCATGTTTTTCTGGCAGAAAAGAACAAGAAAACAGGCATCCGGTTTAACCTCGATCAACCCAGTACAGGTACAGATTTACAGGCCAGCGTGAATTTACCAGACAGGAAGCAGCTCGTGTACAATCTGATTTCATTGCCCATGTACTTTGCCGTCCGGCTTTCAGAAATCATGAGCGACCAGACGTCTAATCGGCCAATCGTCTAATCGTTGAATCGGTGTATCGCATAGTCGTATGGTCGTATGGTCGCACAGTCGGCTAATTTACTTCTTCTTCCCCATCTTAACAAGACCGTAAACAACAAGCACTGCACCAACCACAGCGCCAATTATCTGAACCAAGCCAAAACCATCCTTTGTGTTCGGTATTCCAATCAGATCAAGAATAAGAGCCAGAACAAGAATTACAAGTCCTACAATAAAGATCAATGTGTTTTTCATCGTTTTTCCTCCGTTATTTTGGTTGTTGAAGTCACAAAGATAATTCAAAATGAATAGATTTTTCCTTTTATTTTGCATCAGCCCTAAAATAAGTTGATGAGACGTATCACAACCACGAATGAACCAAAACAACCTGAAAACCTGAGATGAAAGCAGCAATTATCGGGTCGAGGGGTATACCTAACGCATATGGCGGTTTTGAGCAGTTTGCCGAATATCTTTCCACAGGCCTCGTTGAGAGAGGCATGGAGGTATGGGTTTATTGCTCAAACAAACACGCCTACAGGAAGACTAATTACAGGGGGGTAAACCTTATCCACTGTACCGACCCGGAAGACAGGCTGGGCACTGCAGGGCAGTTCATTTACGATCTCAACTGCATCCTCGACAGCCGGAAGCGCGATTTTGACGTTATACTGCAACTGGGATACACCAGCAGCACAATATGGCACAGGTTGCTGCCCCGCAAGGCACGCATCATCACAAACATGGACGGCCTTGAATGGAAGCGGAGCAAATACAGCGCAAAGGTACGCCGCTTCCTGAGGTATGCCGAGCGGCTTGCGGTAAAGAGCAGCAATGCCCTGGTGGCCGATTCAGAAGCAATCAGGAGCTATCTTGCCGAGGAATACAATGTAGAATCAACCTTTATCCCTTACGGTGCGGTGATACCGGAGAACCCCGACTCCGGACTTCTTGAAAAAATACCTGTAGAAGCCGGGAGATTTTTTCTTCTCATTGCCCGCATGCAACCCGACAATCATATCGAAGAGGCTATTGAGGGGGTTCTGAAATCGGGAAGCGAATTTCCGCTGATAGTGGTTGGAAACACAAACAACAGGCATGGCAGATACCTGTTAAATAAATACAGGTCTGAAAAGATAGTTTTCACCGGCGGTGTCTTCGACCTGCCGCTGCTCGATTCGATGAGGCATCACTGCAGGCTCTATTTCCATGGACATTCGGCAGGGGGCACAAACCCCTCATTACTCGAAGCTATGGCAGCATCAGCTCCGGTATGCGCCCACAATAATCCATTCAACAGGTCAGTATTAGGTGAAGACGCTCAATATTTCCAATCGTCGCAAGATGTGGCATCAATCATCAGAAATGAACCTGAGCCTGAGTGGCGACGTAGGGTAATTGAAAATAATATTCGGAAAATAAAGCATAAATATCAATGGGATGGTGTTATTGATGACTATATGAAGCTAATACAGAGTTCTGTTTTAATTTAAATGTTTTTACCCCGGTTTGCCCTGGTTTTTTTTACCACTTTAGACACTAAGATCACTAAGAAACACTGAGTTTATATTACCGTCAGTTGCGCATATTGTTCGGTTATAACAACCTCCTGTCAGTATGTATATTTGTCTAAGTTCCGGGAAAAGGAAAAAATCATCACTTTTCAAAATAAAATTGTAATATAGCCTCACCAAAACTCAGAACTTCACGTTATGCCGCAACGATATAGCAGATTCATTCCCCTGATCTCTCTTACAGGTGATTTCATAATCCTTAACCTGATACTTGTAGCTGGTTTCTGCCGGTTCAACGGACATGGAGATTGTTTCGATCCACCACTTCCCTCCTTTTACATCTACCTCAACCTGACATGGCTTATCCTCGTCTTCCTTTTCGGAGCACATCATATCGACAGGAACATGAAACCACGATCGTTTCTGATAACCTATATTCAGATCATCGTATTTTTCTTCTTTTTCTTTCTGATGTTCTTCCAGATTGAGCCTTTCGCCTATTATCCCAGGGAATGGTGGAAATATATTTTCCCTATATATTTCCTGGTTTTGATAACCTGGAAGATGTTACTCTTTTACGGGTTTGTATGGTACCGTAAATGGGGATTTAATTTTCGTACTGCGGTTATTGTTGGGTATGATGACAACAGTGAATCGCTGGCGCAGTACTTTCAGAATGCTAAGTGGCATGGTTACAGGTTTATGGGTTACTTCTGTGACAAGCATGGCGGGCATGGCACCTCTGATGAGGATCATACAGGTGAACAATTTCTTGGCAGGCTTGACACCCTCGATGAATACCTTTCCCGTTATCCTGTTGATGAGATATACATTGCCTGGAGCAGCATTCCCCGCAACAGGCTGAACCGTATTTTCGAAGTGCTTGATAGTTACCCGGTTAAAGTTCGTGTCATCCCCGACCTGAAAGATTTCTCTTTTCGCACCGCCCAGATTGTCAACTATGGCGACATACCGGTAATCCAGATCCATCCCGGGCCGTTGAGTTTCTGGTTTAACAGGATTGTGAAACGCATTTTTGATCTTTTTATCTCCCTGATGATCATTCTCACAGTGATGTCGTGGTTAACTCCCCTTTTATGGATAGCATCACTTTTGGGAAGCCGTGAGGGGGTATTTTTCAGGCAACGTCGGACCGCCATTGACGGCAAAGAGTTTACATGCCTCAAATACAGGAGTATGCGTGCCAACAGGGAAGCTGATGAGGTATCTGCCAAAAAGGATGACAAGCGGATCACTCCGATAGGAAAGATTCTGAGGCAGACCAGCATTGATGAGATACCCCAGTTTGTCAATGTTTTAAAGGGGGAGATGTCGGTTGTAGGCCCCAGGCCCCACATGCTCAAACATACGGAGGAGTATCGCAAGCTGATCAAGAGGTTCATGCTCCGGCACACAGTAAAACCAGGTATAACCGGCCTGGCACAGGTACATGGTTACCGTGGCGAGATAACCTGCGTTGAGGATATTGATAAAAGGGTTGAGTTTGATGTTAAGTATATTGAAAACTGGTCTTTCAACCTTGATCTGCGAATCATCCTCCGCACCTTCTGGGTCCTCTTCCGCGGTCAGAGTAAAGCTTACTAATTGTCTAATCGTCTAATCGGTTTTTATTTGAATTTATCGTTTTATAGCATCAGTAGTTCTGATAGCGTTTCTTAGCAATATTCAGAAAATATGCATACCTGTTACTTTGAGAAATTAACTGTGTGGCAAGATACTAAACAACTGGTTATAGAAATCTACAGGATTACTGAAAAATTTCCAACAGCCGAAAAATTTGGTTTGGTTTCACAGTTGCAGCGGGCAGGAGTATCAGTTACTGCAAATATTTCAGAAGGGAGTGCCCGTAATACTTCGAAGGATCAAACGTACTTTTTCAATATGGCATTTGCCAGCCTGATGGAAGTATTGAACCTTGTAATCATTGCACAGGAACTCGGATATTTGGAGTATGATAAATATTTGGAAATCAGGTTGCTCATCGATAAAACTGCAAATAAGCTAAACGCAGTGAAGAACAAAATTTCACCAGAAAAATAACCTCCTCCTTAAAACTCAAAAATAAAATTTAAAAAACAATCAAACAATTAGCCGATTAGACAATTAGACAAAATGAAACATCTTCGTCTTATCATTCTTATCACCGCGCTGGTAGCGGCTGTGTTGCTGATGATATCCCTGAAACGATATCCGGTACCCGGATCTGACCAAAACAAATCACCGGTTCCCGAATACCTGCTTGTAATCCATGGTGGAGCCGGCGAGATGGTAAGGGAGGATATGCCTGACAGTGTGTCGGAGGGGTATTATGATGGAATGCGTGCAGCCCTGGTGCTTGGTCACCGCATTCTCGACACCGGGGGCAGTGCTCTTGATGCTGTGGAGGCAGTTGTACGATACCTTGAGGATCATCCCCTTTTCAATGCCGGCTGCGGGGCGGTATTCACCAGTGAAGGCAGAAACGAGCTGGACGCTTCCATAATGGATGGATCCACAGGCCTGGCGGGGGCGGTGGCGGGGGTTACCACTGTGAAGAATCCTGTAACGGCAGCACGTGCCGTGATGGAACGAAGCCCGCATGTGATGCTGGCAGGTCAGGGCGCTGAGAAGTTTGCCGCAGAGCAGGGGCTCGACATCGTTGACCCCGCATATTTCTTTACCCGGCAGCGGTATGAGAGGTATCTGGAGATGCGTGAGAAAGGCGAAAAGCACGGCACTGTCGGGGCGGTGGCTCTTGACAGGCGAGGCAACCTGGCTGCTGCAACCTCTACCGGCGGCATGTCGATGAAGCGTTACGGCCGTATCGGCGATTCTCCCATAATCGGGGCAGGCACCTATGCTTCCAACGCCACTTGTGCGGTATCATGCACAGGGCATGGCGAGTATTTCATACGCAATGCTGTAGCCTACGATCTGGCAGCCAGGATCATGTACAGCAAATCCTCACTCCGGAAAGCAGCCGGGGAAATAATCCACAATAAGCTTAAGAAGCAGGGTGGCACCGGTGGGCTTATTGCCATTGACAAAAACGGCAACTATACTATGACCTTCAATACAGCAGGGATGTTCAGGGGTGTGCTGTTACCTTCCGGAGAAATCAAAGTGATGATCTTCAGAGATGAAAAATAGGATCTGTGAAGTACGTCAAATGCTTCTGAGCAACTATTCCAGAGCATTCACAGACCTTCAGGTGGGTCTTATCGAAAACAGGCGTGAACTGTTCGAAGACTACTGGCATTTTTACACTGAGCTTATGGAGCCTTTGTCGAGGAGGGCTGCATGGGTAATCACTCATGCTGTCATGAGGATGCCTGACCTGATTACAACTGGTCATCTGCAGGAGATGATGAGCCTGGTTCCCGAAATGAAGCACGACGGAGAGAAGCGCACTGCCGCCAGGATACTGAGCCTGATAGATTTGCCTGATGAACTGTTGGGTGAAGTCACCGATCTCTGTTTCAGGTGGCTAAACGACACTGGTGAATCAATAGCAGTCAGAGCTTACTGTATGGATACCCTGCAAGCCATTTGCAAAACGATACCGGAACTTAAAGGCGAGCTGGCAGCATCAATAGAGAACCACATGGACAGGTTTTCAGCCGGTCTCACCAACAAAGGGGCAAAGGTATTAAAGAGCATCAGGAAAGTTGATGCAGGCAGATCACGGAGATAAGGGTTATGAATACTACCTCAGGATCACAAGAGGAATTCTGATAATATCAGATTCACCATTTATCACAACAGAATATATACCGCCGGTCATTCCTCCGGTGTCGAGGATCTCAACATCTCCGGCTTTTGCTTCAGGTATAGTCAATTCAGACAAAACCCTTCCATTCAGGTCATAAACCCTTACCGTTATATTCAGGCTTAGCTCACCAAAAGTTATCATCGCATTTGATGAAGCTGGGTTAGGGTGTATTGTGACAGTTCCATTCCCTTTTTGTTCGCTTATACCAACGGCTGTATGGTGCAGAGTATCTGAAGCACTTTTACAGCCGTTGCTGTTTGTAACCTCCACGTGATATACACCGCTTATAACGGCATGATATTGTTGCTGGTTGGCACCAACGATAATGATACCGTTTCTGTACCACTGGTTATCTGTTGCTGAGCTGCTTACTAGGTAATTACCCGGTGTGGTAAGGTAGCTGATTGTTGGTTTCGGCGGTGAAGGTATCATAGTGACGATTACGCTATCAGAGACAGTGGTGCATGCCGATCCCGGAGCCATAGCAACAATGGTCCATGTTCCTGCATTTGAAGATGGTACCTGCCAGGAGGGTCCTGTACCTGCGGGTCCACCCTGGTAATACCAGTTATACTGATATCCGGGAAGTCCGTTATCTCCAATAGGCGCAACTGATCCGTCACACACATCGATATCAGTGCCGGCATAAACAAACAGCTCACAGCATTGAGCAGAAGTTGCGATGTTCCACGGCATTCCTGTGACAACAACAGGCATTGAAGCCAGTGTGATGGTGCTGTCTGTTCCAAAATTAACCCCACTCCATCCTGTAACAGCTTGCTTGATGAATCCGGGGTTTTTTTGATTGCAGGCGGTATGCCCCTGACTGTCGGTTTTAGTCAGATAGAGGCTGTAGTTGCCGGGACCGAAGGTGTTGGTGCTTGAAAGAACATAATATCCCTCGTCATCGTTACGGGCTAGTCCTGTTGGCCAGTGTCCGTCGGTACCGGTGCTGCCGTAACTTCTTGCCCAGTTAAGATTACCGTTAAGATCAACGCTCATAAGCACTGTATTCCTGTTGTTGGTAACAGAATCCGAATAGTCGGTATAGCCGGCACATATCAGAGAAGAGGTTTCACTGACGAAGAGCATATTAAAAAATCTGTCAGCCTGCAGATTACCATAACCATATACCCAGTCGACGGTTCCGGCAGTATCGGTTTTCATAAGTATTGCATCATTGTTGCCGATGCCACCTGTTGGAGACCAGCCAAGGAAGTAGTAAGAGTTGTTGTGTTCAACAACTGTATTAAGCCTGTCGCTTCCGGAACCACCATACCTCTTTTTCCAGATAACATTACCGGCAGTATCTGTTTTTACCACTGCAAAATCACTCCCTCCAATGCCTGTGGCGTCGTTGGTAAGGCCACAGAAAAGATAATGCCCCTGGGATGTTTCAATGAGCCCCATCATCTCATCAGACTGTGGTGTTTTCACAACCCTGCTCCATATCAGGTTTCCACTGGAGGTAAGCTTACACATAAGTACAGCATCCTGGCCTCCGACAGAAGCAAGCCCGGTGACAACGAGATGGCCGTCAGTGGTCTCAATAACCCTGTAAAAATTAACACTTCCTGTTGCACTTCCCACACCAACCGTCCATATAATTGCCCCTGACGTGTCGGCTCGTGTGATCACACCTACCTCATTGGCCATCAGGCCTGAATTGTTACCAACACCAACAAGCTGATTGTTCTGGGTAACGATAATATCCCAGTTGGCCTCATCCCCTGTATCACCATAGGTTTTTGCCCATACTACTTCACCAAAGCGATTGTACTTAACTAAAAAAGCATCACTGCCATTGCCCGGTACCGATTCGGTGTAGCCGGTAGCATACAGCGTGCCGTCGGCCATCGAAGCAATATGATAATTCCGGTCGTTGGAGGTTGTGCCGGCTGTCTTCTGGAACTTTGTCTGGGCGACTGAACCCAGAGTGATACAAATTACTAAAACAAACGTAAAGATCTTTTTCATAGATGAAAATATTAATTATTAATGATTAAATATGAATTGTTAAAGGTTATCAACATTTAAGGCAAGTACAAAGATAGTATTCTTTTTTTTAAAATACGTCGAGATGTAGGCTCGTGAAGGATCTATGAAAAATGAGAAAATCGAAGATTTTCAATTTTTCGGGCCTCATAACTTATAACTCTGCATTACGTTTGAAAAATCTTAATTTTGCCGTTATGAACAACGAACCTTTATCGAATATCAGGTCGGTGGGGATCTTCTGCGGATCTTCGGCTGGTGACGGCAACAGATACATACCTGCCGTTCAGAGTTTCGGCCGGTTGCTGGCAGATAAAGGTATAAGAATGGTTTACGGGGGAGGCAACATCGGTTTAATGGGGATTATTGCGGATGCCATGCTTGAAGCGGGGGGTGAAATAACAGGTGTGATACCCGGGCCCCTTATCGAGAAGGAGCTTGCCCATTCCGGGGTGAATGACATGAGGGTTGTTGACGGCATGAATTCAAGGAAAGATATGATATTCAATCTCTCTGACGCTTTCATTGCTTTACCCGGTGGTTATGGCACAATGGATGAGATCTTTGAGATGCTTACCCGTTTTCAACTTGGGTTTTCACGGAAACCCTGTGGTTTGTTAAACCTTAACGGGTTCTATGATCACCTCATTAACCAGCTCGACCTGTTCGTGAGAGAGCGATTTCTGAGCAGGGAACACAGGGGAAATCTTTTTGTTAGCGACAAACCGGATGAGCTGCTGGCAAAGCTTGATGCTGCTGTATTAAATTATAATGATGACCAGGGGTGGATTGAAGAATTAAAAACCAACAACAGGTATTAGGATGAAGGTTATTGGCATAACGGGTACGATAGGTGCAGGTAAAGGCACGATGGTAGATTACCTGATGAAGGAAAAGGGGTATGCGCACTATTCGGTCAGAGGGTATCTGCTTAAGGAGATCAGCCGCCGGGGGTTACCACCCGACCGCGACAGTATGGTTTTGGTGGCCAACTATCTCAGGGCACAGCACTCACCTGCCTTCATCATCGAGGAGCTCTACCGTGAGGCTGTCGCAGCAGGAAAGAATTGCGTGATAGAGAGCATCCGTACCCCCGGAGAGGTGGATGCCCTGAGAAAAGTTGACGGTTTTATGCTGCTGGCTGTTGATGCTGACCCTGAGTTAAGGTATAACCGAATTGCTGCAAGAGGTTCAGAGACAGATAAAATAAGCTTTGAGACCTTTGTTGCCAACGAGGAGCGGGAGATGCACTCAACTGACCCTAACCATCAGAACATAAGAAGGTGTATTCAAATGGCCGACATTCTGATATTTAACAATGGTACCCCGGAAGACCTGTATAAAAGACTTGAAAAAGTATTACAATTATAATTGATATGGAGGATAAAGATAAGTATTCACGCCCCACCTGGGATGAGTATTTCATGGAGTTGGCGCGTACGGTTGCCAAGCGTGCCACATGCGATCGGGGTCGCAGCGGCTGCGTGATAGCCCGTGACAGGCAGCTCCTTGTTTCGGGTTATGTTGGCAGTCCGGTGGGTTTGCCACATTGTGATGAGGCGGGGCACCAGTTTAAAAAGATGACCCATGAGGATGGCAGTGTTACACAACATTGCGTGCGTACTGTCCATGCAGAACAGAATGCAATCTGCCAGGCTGCCAAGCTTGGAATGGCGCTGAACGGAGCAACCCTATACTGCAAAATGACACCTTGCCGGACATGTGCTATGCTCATCATCAACTGCGGTATCACCAGGGTGGTGTGTGAATACCGTTACCATGCAGGTACAGAGTCGGAAGATCTTTTTAAGGAGGCAGGGCTTGAACTCAACTACGTAAACCATGAGGTACTGGAATACAAAGATCAGAAGGGAACATAGAATTATTGAATATGCCGGTGAGCAAAACTGTTGCTGTCAGAAAATATAATATTGAAAACAGACAAAAAGATATCGCTTTACCCGCTCAGGTTCATTCCCCGGTTTGTTGAAAAACCCTGGGGAGGTTACCGCATCAGGGATGAATTCGGTTTTGCGGGTGTACCTGATGCTCCCTGTGGGGAAGCATGGCTCCTCTCTGCTGTACCCGGCAATGAAACGGCAGTGGCAAACGGTGTTCTTAAAGGGAACTCCCTTGCAGATGTATATGAGATCTTTATGGAGGATCTCGTTGGTGAAAAAGTATATGCAAGGAGCCCCGGTCAATTCCCCCTTCTCATTAAGATCCTCGATGCCAACGAGTGGCTGTCGGTACAGGTTCATCCTGACGACAAACTTGCAGGGGAGCGTTACGGCACAACAGGTAAGACTGAAATGTGGTATATCCTGGATGCTGCCCCCGGGGCTCAGCTTATCAGCGGGTTCAACCGCAGCCTGGATCCTGACACCCTGGTTTTTGTTACCGACAACGGACTGCTTCCGGAAGTGCTTAATTATGTGAATGTTAAAAGAGAGGATGTGTTTTTCACCCCTGCAGGCAGAGTTCATGCCATTGGCCCGGGTATCCTGCTTGCCGAGATTCAGCAGACATCTGACGTTACTTACAGGTTATTCGACTGGGGCCGGACAGGAACAGACGGTAAATCCAGGGCAACACACCTTTTGGATGCTTTGGAAGCTGTAGATTTCAACAACGTTGAAGATGTGAACATCAAATACCGCCGTGAACAGAACTGCGCAAACCTTATGGTCAACAGTTACCATTTCAGGACAGACCTGTTACCTTTTAACAAACCCATAAAAAACGACTATTCAGATCTTGACTCCTTTGTGATACTTCTTTTTACCCGCGGTGAGGGAATATTTGTCAATGGAGAACACCGGTTCCCATACCGGGCGGGTGAGGTATTGCTTTTGCCGGCAAACACCACAGAGGTGGAACTCATACCTATAGAGGTTTCTGAAACCATCCAGGTACGTATTCTTTAACATAGGAAACTATCGTTCACCATAATATTACGTATCATTGTCCTAAAAAACTCTATCTTTGTGCTCCTCAAATCAGACAGAAAGATATTCAACAACAGCATTTACAAGCATGCAAACAACATTGAGCGAGCAGGAGTTGATAAGGCGGGAGTCGTTGAAGGAGTTGCGCAATCTTGGCATTGACCCATACCCTGCTGACCTTTATAATATAGATGTCACAGCTTCGGAAATTCATGAAAGGTATCCGGCAGACAACACCCTTTTCAGGGATGTAACCATTGCAGGCCGTATTATGAGCCGCCGGATCATGGGAGCCGCATCGTTTGCTGAACTACAGGACTCAACAGGGAGAATACAGATTTACCTTAAAAGGGATGATATATGCCCCGGAGAAGATAAGACGATGTACAACCTGATTTTCAAGCGTCATATGGATATCGGCGATATAATCGGGGTTAAGGGGTATGTTTTTGTTACGCAGATGGGAGAGATAACCATCCATGCCACCGGGCTTACTCTTTTGAGTAAGTCGCTCAAGCCATTGCCGGTTGTAAAGGAGAAGGAGGGTAAGACCTGGGATGCATTCACAGACCCGGAACAGAGGTACCGCCAGCGCTACCTTGACCTTATTGTTAATCCCGGAGTGAAGGAGGTGTTTCAAAAAAGGTCACAACTTATTAACTCCATGCGCCAATTCCTCACCTTAAAAGGATACCTTGAGGTTGAGACACCTGTATTGCAGCCCATCTACGGAGGAGCTACAGCACGTCCTTTCAAAACATGGCACAACACCCTCGATACAACACTGTACCTCAGAATTGCCAATGAATTATATCTGAAAAGGCTTATTGTAGGTGGGTTTGATGGCGTATTTGAGTTTGCAAAAGATTTCCGTAATGAAGGTATGGACAGGTTTCACAACCCGGAATTCACCCAGATGGAGCTTTATGTTGCATATAAGGATTACAACTGGATGATGGAACTTGTTGAAGAGATGGTTGAAACTATTGCCCTGGAGCTTAATGGCACAACAAAGATAAAGGTTGGGGATAACGTTATAGATTTTCGCAGGCCATGGAAAAGGTACACAATGTACGAAGCAATTAAGCATTATACCAGAACCGACATTTCAGAAATGGATGAGGAGATGTTGAGAAATACTGCCAGGAGCCTCAATATTGATATTGATCCTTCGATGGGTAAAGGAAAAATTATTGATGAGATTTTTGGAGAGTGCTGTGAAAGCAATCTGATACAACCCACCTTCATCACCGATTATCCTGTTGAGATGTCGCCATTGGCAAAGAAGCATCGCAGTATAAAGGGTTTAGTGGAGCGATTCGAGGCTATATGTAACGGTAAGGAGATATGCAATGCGTTCAGCGAACTCAATGATCCTGTCGACCAGAGGGAGAGGTTCGAACTGCAGCTTGAGCTGGGAAAGCGTGGTGATGAAGAGGCAATGGTGATGGATGAGGATTTCCTCAGGGCACTGGAATACGGAATGCCCCCTACAGCAGGCCTGGGGATTGGGATAGACCGGCTGACCATGATAATGACCGATTCTCACAGCATTCAGGATGTGTTGCTGTTCCCGCAAATGAGGCCTGAGAAGAGGATCCAAACTGCCAATGATGATTGATAAATGGCATGTTATTTGAAAACTTTATGCATACAAACAAACAATATTTTCGTTCATTAAAACCAGAAACGATGAAAACCAGAGTAATTTTTTACCAACCCCTGATCCTTTTTTTCACTCTCATCATGGCAGCTTCTCACTTGTACGGCCAGAAAACACTGCAGGACGCCAATGATCTGTACAATAAAGGACGGGAACTTGTAGCCGAAAAGAAGTTCGTTGAAGCTATCAGCTCACTTGATGAATGTATTGTTATATGCGCAGAACTTGAGAGAGGAGACAATGAAGAGGAGATATTGCAGGCTATTACTGACCTTAAGCAGAAGGCGATGGTTGTGATTCCGGCTCTGTGGCGTGATCATGCTGTTGATCTTTATAACAACAAGAAAAATGAGGAAGCAATTGTGGCCTTCAGAAAAGCCATCGAGATCAGTACAAAACAAAATGACATTGTTATAAAGGAAGAGACTGAAAAATCATTATCGCAGCTATTCCTGATCGCTGGCAATGATCTATACCGTGACAAAAACTATGAAGAGGCAATTGAATGGTTTAAAAAGTCGGTCGAGCTGGATCCAACCAATACCCAGACTTTGCTTTTATTGGGTGATAGTTACAGGAGGCTTGAAAAGACTCCTGAGATGGTTGAATATTTCAGGAAGACCATTGATGCTGCCCGTAATCCTGCTACAGACAGGAGTGCACAACAGGCATCATCTGCCCTTATGAGGCACTATATGATTACAGGTGCACAGTTGATAAATCAGAAAAATGTTGCTGATGGTCTGGCAAACCTTGACACTGCTGCTACCTTTGGCCAGAGTGGTGACCTCTATTACTACTATTCTGTAGGCTATTATGCAGACCAAAAATATGATGAGTCTATCGGTGCGTCAGAGAAGGCTATTGATCTCGACTCGAATAACAGGGAGAATGTTGCAAAATATTATTTCGAAATCGGACAGGCTTACTACGCAAAGAAAGACAACGACAAGGCATGTGATGCTTACAAGAAAGCCAACTTCGGAAGGACTACCATCAAAGCTGATCAGATGCTGAAGGCATTGAAGTGTAAATAGGGTTCTTTGCCTCGCCTTCGGCGAGAGGTTCCGGATCAAGACTAACGGCTACCGACTCACGACTACCGACTACAGACTACCGACTACAGACTACCGACTACAGACTACCGACTAC
>CAYXYB010000006.1:34518-84173 GCA_964469215.1 uncultured Lentimicrobiaceae bacterium | reverse complement strand
GACTACCGACTACAGACTACCGACTACAGACTACCGACTACAGACTACCGACTACCGACTACCGACTAATGACTACCTTCCTGCTCACCGTTCCCTGCTGACCTGTTATATTTAACAGATAGATTCCCTCTGATAGCTTGCCGGTATCAACAGTTATCTTTTCTGTATTCTTTCTTATTACAAATGATGATTCATATACCAGCCTGCTGTCGTGGCTGTAAATCTGAAGCTTCATATCTCCGGGGATTATACCTTCGAGATACAGATCGAATTTCCCGGCGGTGGGATTAGGGATGATCTTAACTGTTACACCGGGATATCCTTCTGCAATCCCCGGATTTTGTACAAAGTTGACTTTGATTGTATCACGACCAGTGCAATAATTATTGTCCTGCACAGCCACCCAGATGTTTTGTATGCCTAATCCGTGGCCGGCACTATCCACTGTGATGGTTTGCGTCGTGGCACCGGTACTCCAGTTATAACTGTTGAATCCCGGACCTGCGTCTAGAATGATGTTTGCCCCGGGAGCAATGTTGGTGTCGTTGCCGAGGAATACAACCGGTAGCGGATGAATGATTACATTAACCGGATCGGAGACTTTTGAACAACCGGCAGGGCTGGTAACCTTTACTGTGTATGCTCCTGACTGTTTGGCTCCGAAGGTATAACTGGTTGCTCCGGGAACCGGGGTGCCATCTTTAATCCATTGGTAGGTGAAATATAATCCAATGCTGGCCATCATACCAACCGAATCTCCTGAACAGGCAGCAGTGGAACCCAGGGTTGATATTACAGCAGGGGGTTGCTGGACAACCGATACCTCAATCTTCAGGGAGTCATTGTTTGAACATCCTGTCGAATCAGTTATCTGGGTAATTGTGTATGTAGTCGGGTTTGCAGGGGACACCCAAAAACCAAAACCAGGTATTGTGATGTTGTTGAACTGGGTGGCGGATGTTCCATCATGAACAGTCAGATTCCAGGGTGGTGATCCCATGAATTGTACTAAGATTTGAGCACTATCCCCCTGGCAGATTATTAATGCAGTATCATTCAGGTTAATGCCGGGTGAGGGTTTTACCACAATGCCCGTTTTCTGGATGGTGTCATTCCCGGAAACAGAATCAACATCATTGTTTACATCGGAAACCCAGGCGATAATGTCATAGTTGATACCGGCCTGGAATGAATATGTGCCGATGGTGACATTGGTGCTGGCATTAACGGCAAGGTTTCCGCTCCAGGCGTGAACTGGTTGTGTGGCATTGTTGACCTTCCAGTTGATTTTCACATCATTTAAAGAATGCGGGCCGTAATTTTTCAGCGACACAGTTACAGGATTGGTACCGCTGCAGATGGAATCGGGAATGTTGATGAACGACTCCAAACCGGCATCTGTGGGTTGAGAAAGCACATACTGAATCTCTGCCCTGCCAATGGCGGCAGCAGGTTCCTGCCAGAAATTCACTGCAGCTGAACTGAGGATACTACCCTGCCAGCCCATCCTGGTCAACGTTACCGGATAGGTGCCAATATATGAAGTGTATATACCTGTTGGGGTTGCATATGAGGTCTGACCAGTGCCGCTGCCATTGTTGCGCACCGCCATCACCCCGATAACATCACCAGAATCTATCTGGATATTCATGGTTACAAAATTGGTACCTGTGATGTTGGATCCGTAATATAATGTATTGAATGAGGTTGTCACAGATGAATATGAAGGTGGCGGTCCTGCTGTAAACTTAACCAGATGAATGGATTGGGCATTTGAATTAATTTCCAGTGGAGCTCGTATACCTGTTATAATGAAACCGATGGGAGCTGTAAACCAGAATCCTCTTGAATTTCCTGAAAAACTGGATCCGTGTTGAGGTAAGGGCATAACCGACTGAGCATTTGCTATCATAGCACTACATGTCAATAGGATGATAGCCAAGAAAATCATAAGATTGCTGAATTTGGATGTGGTTTTCATGACTTTTGATTTTTATTGTGGTTACTTGTTTCACCTTAAAGAACCTCTGTCTCCCGACTTCTGACTCCCGGCTAAAAAACTTCAAATTTTTTAAAATCTAACATATAAATGTGTCGGTTTGAGTAAGAATAATGAGGAACAAACCAGAAAGAGAAATTGTGTTTTTGATCTTGCTCGATACTCGCGCTCTTGCTGTTTTGTGACTCAGGGAGGATTCGAACCCCCGACCTTCAGAACCGGAATCTGACGTTCTGTCCAGCTGAACTACTGAGCCTGTTTTCAGAAGTACAAAGATAATAAAAATCAAGTAAAATATCTCATCAATTTTTATTTATCGACTTTAATATATATAAAAGAAAGTTACTTTTATCCCTCATTTTTCAAATAATGATAAACATGAAAAAAATATTTGTTTCGTTACTATGTCTTCTTCTTACATGTATAAACTACAGCCTATCGGGGCAGTTTATAGACACTCTTGGTGACTACACCTCCGAACAATGGTATTATTCTGATCCTGTGAAGGATAAAACTCCGGGCATCAGCCTCGACAAGGCATACCAATACCTTGCCGGCAGGACCGGTAGTAAGGTTCTGGTTGCCATCATTGACAGCGGTTTCGACACCACACATGCCGACATCAGGTCAAAATTATGGGTTAATCCATGGGAAATAACGGGCAACAGTATTGATGATGATGGCAACGGGTTGCCGGATGATATTCACGGCTGGAATTATCTGGGCAATATTAAAGGCGAAAACATAGATGGGGAGACCCTGGAGATGACCAGATTGTATCGTCAGTTGCGACCTGTTTACGGAAACATCAGGGCTTCGGCTGTGGATGAAAGTCAGCGTGAAGAACATGAACTATACCTTGCCGTTAAGGCTGCTTATGAGGAAGAGTTCGATGATGCAAATGAGAACCTTAAACAGTACCAGCGTATGACCGAGAATCTTTCACAGGTAAAGATAATTCTCGATCGTCATTTCAGGGGCAATGAGTATACCACTGAGGATGTGGCAGCTATAAAGACCAGGAATGAGGGTGTGAACAAGGCTAAAGCGTTTTATCTGGCTTTGAACTATTATGGCCTTACTGACGACAAGCTTAAAGAGTTAACCGACCATTACCGTTCAGTGCTGAACACCAAGCTGAACCTTGATCATAATCCACGCCACATCATTGGTGACAACATCCTGGATATGAATGATTCCATTTATGGCAACAACAATCTTGACGGGGGTACTCCGGGTCATGGCACCTCTGTTGCCGGCGTTATTGCAGCAATACGTAATAACGGTTTGGGAATTAACGGTATAGCAAACAATATTGAAATAATGATAATAAGAGTGGTACCCGGAGGTGATGAATACGACAAGGATGTAGCCCTTGGTATTCGTTATGCAGTAAACCATGGGGCAAAGGTTATAAACTGCAGTTTTGGCAAGGAGTTCTCCCCACAAAAGTGGATGGTCGACTCAGCAATCCGCTATGCCGAAGCCAGTGGTGTTCTTATTGTTCACGGAGCAGGTAACGATTCAGAAGATAATGATGTTGTAAACAATTTTCCCACACCCTGGTACAATGGTGGAGGGAGGGCATCGAACTGGATTGAGGTGGGAGCAAGCACGAAACATCCCGACAGGAATCTTATTGCTTCTTTCTCCAATTATGGAAAAGAGAGAGTGGATCTGTTTGCTCCAGGAGAAGACATTATGACGCTTCAACCGGGAAGCAGCTATAAAAGTGCTGACGGCACCAGCCTGGCATCCCCCGTTGTGACCGGGGTGGCAGCTCTCCTCCTCTCCTACTTCCCTGACCTCACACCTTACGAAGTGCGGGAGATAATATTACAGTCGGTTACATATTACGGGAAAAAGAAGGTCATTGTACCGGGAACAAATAAGAAGATACGCATGAGAAACCTGTGTGTTTCGGGTGGTGTTTTAAACGCTTACAATGCAGTTAAGATAGCAGATGAACGCCAAAAAAAGTGAATTAAACCTGTTTCACCTCTTTAGCTTTTCGAACCATTCTTTTCCATATTTTAGAACCAGGGCATCTTTGAGAAAAGCATGCAGTTTTTCCCCTTTCTGAATTCCATTCTGCAGTGCCGGTTCACATATCGGCCAACGGTGGTATACCAGCTTTTCGATTCCGTTTTCCATCTTTATAATCCTCAGTGGATAGAGATGGCAAGATTCGGGTTTTTGCATAGGTATCAACCCTTCATTCCAGCATTTCTCAATAGCACAAATTGCAATGCCATCAGAGGTGAATGATGCAAATGCACACTCCCTGTCGTTTACCAATGGGGTAACATAGTTACTGTCAATATCCCAGTCGAACACACCGTAAACACTTACCACATCCCTTCCTGAAGCCTCCATAAAGGGGATCAGATTTTCAAGGTAATCCTCCAGAAGGCAAATTTCATCCTCTCTGTAAGTGGAGCTCCTGCATCACCTTCAACACAGCAGGCCCCTTTGCACATGTTCACATCGCAAGCAAAACAAAGACCAGTAAGTTCATCAGGCACAATGGTGTTTTCTATCACTTTCATCCTGCAAATGTACATATTGCTCGCGGTTTTTAGTGCCACATTTTCATTACTTTTGCAGCCATGATTACACAGGAAGATTTTTTCAGGAAGCTTGTAGCCCATTCCAAAGAGTATGGTTACGTTTTTCAGTCGAGTGAGATATACGACGGATTAAGTGCAGTTTATGACTATGGCCCTTATGGTGTTGAATTGAAAAACAACATACGCGATTACTGGTGGCATTCAATGGTTCGTTTCCATGAAAACATAGTTGGTATCGACAGCGCCATTTTTATGCATCCCGAGATATGGAAGGCATCGGGTCATGTTGATGCTTTCAATGACCCTATGATAGATAACCGTGACAGCAAAAAGCGTTACAGGGCTGACATGCTCATTGAAGAATATGTATTTAAGATTGAGGGTAAGATAGAAAAGGAGGTGCAAAAGGCGGAGAAGCGTTTCGGGGATCAGTTCGACAAGGCTCTCTTTCTGGAGACGAATCCAAAGATTGCGGAATACCGCACGCAGGCAGGAGAGATACTTGCAAGGATGAACAGATCACTTGAAAATAACGACCTGGCAGATATAAAGGCTCTGATTGAGGAGCTGGAGATTGTATGCCCCGTTTCAGGAAGCAGGAACTGGACTGACGTAAGGCAGTTCAACCTTATGTTTTCAACAAAGATGGGCTCAGTGAACAACGATGATGCCAGTGCAATATACCTCAGACCCGAGACCGCACAGGGCATTTTTGTCAACTTCCTTAATGTGCTTAAAAGCAGCAGGATGAAGGTTCCTTTCGGAATCGCCCAGGTTGGTAAAGCCTTCAGAAACGAAATCGTTGCACGGCAGTTCATTTTCAGGATGCGGGAGTTTGAGCAGATGGAAATGCAGTTTTTTGTGAAGCCGGGAACTGAGATGGAATGGTATAATTACTGGAAAGAGGAACGTATCAGGTGGCATCTGTCACTGGGTATCGATGAAGCGAAATACCGTTTTCATGATCATGAGAAACTTGCCCATTATGCAAATGCTGCAGCCGACATAGAGTTTGCTTTTCCATTTGGGTTCAGGGAGCTGGAGGGAATTCACTCAAGAACCGATTTTGACCTTGCTGCTCACCAGAAATTCTCTGGGAAGAAGATGCAGTATTTCGACCCGGAGCTAAATGAAAGTTACATACCTTACGTTGTTGAAACTTCTTTAGGCCTCGACAGGATGTTTCTTGCCATTCTGTCGAACGCCTATTGTGAGGAGACACTTAGTGACGGTAGTGAGCGAACTGTGCTAAAGATCTCACCAAAGCTTGCCCCTGTCAAAGTTGCCGTATTACCTCTTGTAAAAAAAGATGGGCTTCCTGAACTGGCCAGGGAGATTATGGAAAATCTACGAACACACTACATGTGCCAGTATGACGAAAAGGATGCTATCGGACGACGTTACCGCCGACAGGATGCCATTGGAACACCATTTTGCATCACAATAGATCATCAATCCCTTGCTGATAACATGGTTACTATCCGTGACAGGGACACAATGCTTCAGGATCGTATTGATATTAAACGCGTTATTGAAATTGTTGGAAAGAAAATACGGTGATGTTTTTCTGAGGTTTTTTTTATTATATTTGCAATCTTTTTTTTAGGGGTATCAGTGTTAAGAGAACTTTAGGTTCGGAAAAAATTTGTTAAAAAATCAGAAAAAAATTTGATTTTTTAGTACCAATCCCGATAATTTTGATTAACTTTACTGATGAGTAATTAAAAAACCTCAATGGACTTTTTTTTGCATGGAGTTGACAATAGAACATACGTTACACGATTTACTGAAGAAGATATTCGGGTTCGATCAGTTTAAAGGTAATCAGGAGGTTGTGATAAAGAGCCTGCTGGAGGGGCGTGACACTTTTGTGATAATGCCCACAGGAGGAGGTAAGTCTATGTGTTACCAGCTACCTTCATTCATATACCCCGGCACTGCGATTGTAATTTCACCGTTGATAGCCCTGATGAAAAACCAGGTTGATGCAATCAGAAGTTTTGGAACCGAACAGGGTATAGCACATGTTTTAAACTCCTCTTTAACAAAAGCTGAGATTGCAAGGGTAAAGAAAGATCTTACTTCGGGTCATACGAAGCTTCTTTACGTAGCTCCGGAATCCCTCACCAAGGATGAGAACGTTGATTTCCTGAAAAGCATTAACATATCATTTTATGCAGTTGATGAGGCGCACTGCATTTCTGAGTGGGGGCATGATTTCAGACCTGAATACCGCAGAATAAGGACAATAATTGAGGCTGTCGGGAAACGGCCAGTGATTGCTCTTACAGCAACGGCTACCCCGAAGGTGCAGCAGGATATTCAGAAAAACCTGAATATGCTTGATGCCTCTGTGTTCAAAACATCATTCAACAGGCCAAACCTTTATTATGAGATTCGCCCGAAGACCAGAAATGTTATCAAGGATATTATCAAATATGTTAAATCACAGCCTGGGAAGTCGGGTATAATCTATTGCCTCAGTCGCAAGAAGGTTGAAGAGCTGGCAGAGACATTACAGGTAAACGGATTAAAGGCGTTGCCCTATCATGCCGGACTGGATTCAGGTGTAAGGGTAAGGAACCAGGATATGTTCCTGATGGAGGAAATAGACGTAATTGTGGCCACAATTGCTTTCGGAATGGGTATTGACAAGCCGGATGTCAGATATGTGATTCATCACGACATGCCCAAAAGCCTCGAAGCTTACTATCAGGAGACAGGACGTGCCGGACGTGATGGAGGAGAAGGTAACTGCATTGCATTCTATACTTATGACGACATGCTGAAAATGGAGAAGATTATGCAGGCAAAGAGCGTGTCGGAACTGGAAATTGCGAACCAGCTTCTTCTGGAAACAGTTTCTTATGCGGAGTCGGCTCATTGCAGAAGAATTCAGCTTCTTAACTATTTCGGTGAAGAGTATCATGAAGATAACTGCAACTCATGCGACAACTGCCTGCATCCCAAACCTAAGTCGGAAGCCCAGGAACACATCCTGCTTGTTCTGGATGCCATCAAAGAAACCCGGCAACTGCTCAAGGCAAAACAGATATCTCTGATTCTGACCGGTAAGGTAGATTCAGTGATAAAGGCACACCGTTTCGATAACCTGGATATCCTTGGCTCAGGCAGTTTCGAAGATGTCTTTTTCTGGAATGCTGTCATCAGGCAAGCTCTGGTTGAACATCTCATAATTAAGGATATTGAAAACTACGGAATACTTAAGCTTACCGAAAAAGGTAAGGATTTTCTTGTAAATCCATATTCGGTAATGCTTGCCAAAGATCATGACTATGGCAATCTGGATTCCGATGATGAAGATTTCTATTCCGCAGGTGAACAGAGAGGAGGAAACTCCTCAGATTCCACTCTGTTTGCAATGCTGAAAGACCTCCGCAAGAATATCTCAAAAAAAGAAGATCTGCCCCCTTTTGTAATCTTTCAGGATACCTCTCTCGAAGATATGGCTATCCAGTATCCCATCAGTCATGAAGAGCTAAAAAACATCACCGGCGTAGGTGAAGGTAAAGCTATAAAATATGGAAAACCCTTCATCGAACTTATTAAAAATTATGTTGATGAAAATGAGATCGTTAGACCGATGGATATGGTTGTGAAATCGGTTGTGAATAAGTCGGGGCTAAAAGTTGATATCATCCGTAGTATTGACAAGAAGCACTCCCTGGAGGATATTGCTGTTGCAAAGAACCTCGAATTCACCGATATTCTCGAAGCCATCGAACATATTGTAGCTAGTGGAACCAAAATCGACATATCATATTATATAGATGAGATTGTTGATCCTTTTCATCAGGAGGATATATTTGCCTATTTCAGGGAAGAAGCTGAGACAGATTCATGGCAGGATGCCCTTGATACTCTTGGTGAAGATGAATACCCTGAAGAGGAGGTGCGCCTGATGAGGATAAAATTCCTTTCGGAACTCGGAAACTGATGGTTTATTATCAATGTTTTTATCATCTTTGCATGGCAGATCTTCATTCATGTCTGCCATCGAAATATCAGAATAAAAATTAATACCATTATTCATCATGGAACAGGAAGAGATACCTCAGCTACAGGAAAAAAATGAAGAATCTGTCATCCAGATTCCCAGAATAACATGGATTGCTTTGATAGTTTCGTTGATAGCTGTTGCAGGAGTTATATTCACCCTGATTACAACATCAGGCAAGTCAACTACCGTTAACCCCAGGGCTGTTAAGGGTACAACCGTTGACGGTGCAGCCATAAGTGGTACCCGGGTAGCCTTTGTGAAGGCTGATTCTGTTCAAAACAACTATCTTATGACAATCCATTTCCTTGACAGTATTGAAAGGCGTTTCAAATCAATGGAGAACGACCTTGTGGCAAAAAAGACCGAACTGCAGAAAAAAGTGCAGAACTATTACAGGGATGTACAAAGTGGATTACTTAAAGAGAGTATGGCCTTGCAAATAAAGGAAAGGATTGAGGCTGAAGGCGATAACCTTGCTGAACTTGAAGAAAGTTATACAAACCGCATCAACGATCTTCAACTGAAACTCAACATTATCTATTTCGACAGTTTATGGAGCTTCATAGAACGTAACAAAGAGGTATTTGGTGTTGACATGGTGGTAGGATATCAGCAAGGACTTACAAATATCTTCTATGCCGACGATTCGATGGATATTACCCAGCAGGTAATAGAGCTGATGAATGAGGAATATCTGGTGATATACCCTGATCGTAAAAACCTGAAAAAGAAAAAGAAATAACCTTTTGTATTATGAATCCGGAAATTATCAGTCCATTAAGGATAAATACCAGTTTTATTACTACATTCCTTCTTTTCTTGATTCTTATTTTATCGGGATGCAATGGAAAACGGACACAAGAGGTGACGGAGAAATACCCGGATGGTACTCCAAAAGTTATTGAACATTATAACCTCATTGATGGCAGCAAGGTTTTGTACAAGCTGGAGGAATTTTATGACAATGGTGAAAAGCGGATAGAGGGATTTTTCAGGGATGGTGAACGTCATGGTCGGTGGACAGGCTGGCACAACAATGGCAAATTATGGACTGTTGCCGATTACAGGCAGGGAAAATTACACGGGAAGCAGACAGTATATTACCCTGACGGCAAAAAGTTTTACGAAGGGCGTTTTGAGGATGGTATCCGCAAAGGAAAGTGGAGGTTCTGGAATGAACAGGGTGTTCTGGAAAACGAAACTGTCTATTAGATCATTAAAGGTTGAAGGCAGTTTTAATATCATCCACCCTGTTAATTTTTTCCCATGCAAAGAATTCGACTATCTTAAAGAACCTATTGTTACCACATTCCGGTTTGGTATAAGTGGTTTCATCCTGATAGTGCACCTCAATCTCTTTTTGATAGGTGTCACGGCCAAAGTGGCCATAAGCAGCAGTTTCAAGGAATATCGGATTTTTTAAGCCATACTCCTTAATGATGGACCAGGGCCTGAGGTCGAATAGTTTTCCCACTTTCCGGGCTATTTCACCGTCAGATAAAATATTTCCCTGAGCATCCCTTGCCCTTGCTGTTTTGAAGGTATTAACATTAAGCCCTACCGGCTGTGCCACACCAATGGCGTAAGCAACCTGGAACAGCACCTCATCAGCCACCCCTGCTGCCACAAGATTTTTAGCGATATGGCGGGCAGCATAAGCTGCTGACCTGTCAACTTTAGAGGCATCCTTGCCAGAGAAAGCACCTCCCCCATGTGCACCCCGTCCACCATAAGTGTCGACGATAATTTTACGCCCGGTGAGGCCTGTGTCTCCGTGAGGGCCTCCGATAACAAACTTACCTGTAGGATTCACAAACAGGTTAAAATCAGTGCCAAAAAGATCCTGGATGTGTTGAGGAAGCAGTGATTTTACGCGGGGAATGAGAATATTTCTCACATCATTGGTGATTGTATTGTGCATAACATCATCAGAACCAAACTCATCATGCTGTGTCGATACAACTATTGTTTCGATACGCACCGGTTTGCCATTATCATCGAACTCGACAGTTACCTGCGACTTTGAATCAGGCCTAAGGTAGGTCATTTCTTTTCCCTCTTTACGGATGGCGGCCAACTCCTGCACAAGCATGTGTGCGATCTCAACCGGCATAGGCATAAAGTTGTGCATCTCCCGGATGGCATAACCAAACATCATTCCCTGGTCACCAGCACCCTGATCCTCAACACGCTCACGTACAACACCCTGGTTTATATCCTGCGATTGCTCATGAATTGAAGAGATAACCCCGCATGAGTTGGCATCAAAACAATATTCAGCTTTTGTATATCCTATCCGTCTTATGGTATTCCTGACAATTTCATCAACGCCAACATATCCGTTTGTTCTCACTTCACCGGCACAAAAGGTTAGACCGGTGGTGACAATTGTCTCACATGCCACTTTGGATTCGGGATCATTTTTTAAAAATTCATCGAGAAGTGCATCTGATATCTGATCTGCCAATTTATCGGGATGTCCCTCGGAAACTGATTCTGATGTAAATAGAAAAGGCATAACAAAACTTGTATTTAGTTAAACATTAAGTTAATACAGGAAAAGATATGAGATTGTAAACGGAGGGAAAAACCTATTGGTTTAGCATTTTTTCCAGTGGTTGCAATCAATTCAAATCTTTCCACCGCTGCAAAAGTAATTCATTTTATAAAATATTCAAAAATTTCAAATAAATATTTAATAAACAATGATATTTACATGCTCCGCAAAGGATTTTTAGTTCCCGCAGAATCCAGTCTATAAGTCCCCCAGGGTGTCACAACCCAAAATCAAAATGAATAACTTTCAATTTATGATACAACTTGTTGTGAAAAGAATGCAAACAGGTTGACCATCTTACGATGTGATTACCTGAATCTGAGTTTGTATTTTCCCGTGTAATTTCGCGGAAATATCGCTGGAAGGCACTGAAACTTCTCTGCGGCTTTATGCGAAATTTCAGCGGATTTCTGCGGGAACCAAATAAAATAAGAACTCACGCGAACCTCAGATCAGTTGTACTAATCCAACGACTCATAAATCATCAAAATCAGTTTCATATCACATTGCATGAAAATCACATTATAAAGAAGATGCGATTTGTTATATAGTAGTAATTATGTTAAAATCAGATGTCTGACAAAAAGAAAATTAGCTATCCGGAGTTATTAACCACTAAGTTTTACCTTAGGGTTACTTCTTTGTAAGCTGCTGAAATATCTCTTCAAGGCGTCTTTCCACTCCGGCGAGGGTTATTATTTTCAGGTCATTACGGGAAGCGAACTGTAACAGTACCGAACGCACATCTTTATTGGGATTGGATTCAATATGGTAAGTGTTTTTTTGAATTTCCGTAACAAGAAATACTCCATCCAGTTTCTGAAGTGTATCAATATTAACTTTCTTATCGAATTCCACCTTTATCATCTCCCTCCCTTTTGTCAGTGAAGGCAATTCACTTATGGGAGTATCGGCTACAATTACTCCCTGATTGATGATAATAACCCTGCTGCAAAGGGCTTCAACTTCCTGCATTATATGTGTTGAAAAAAGTACTGTCTTCTCTTTGCCGATTGTTCTGATGAGATTTCGTATCTCAACTATCTGATTGGGGTCGAGGCCTGAGGTAGGCTCATCCAATATCAGCACATCAGGATTATGGATCATTGCCTGTGCCAATCCTACCCTTTGCCGGTAACCTTTTGAGAGTGCACCTATCTTTTTATGCTGTTCGTCCTGAAGCCCTGTGATCTCTATCATTTCCCGAACTCTCTTATGCCTGTTTTCGTTGATTTTATGCAATCCTGCCACAAACAGAAGGAACTCATGCACGAACATATCAAGGTAGAGAGGATTGTTTTCAGGCAGGTAGCCAACATTCATACGAACCCCAAACGGATCATCATAAATACTGCAACCATTTACTGATGCGGTACCTTCATCCGGTGGGATGAAACAGGTTAATATTTTCATCAGGGTCGATTTCCCTGCACCATTTGGCCCTAGCAGCCCCGCTATCTCACCCTTTCCTATTTCAAGTGATACCTTATCGAGTGCTTTCTGCTGACCATAAAATTTGCTTACTCCATTTACCTTAACTGACATGCCCGAATTTCATTAATCTGACTGCGAAATTAATAAAAAAGGGTTATTGAAAAAAAACAGGAGTTTTTGTTATTTGTAAGTGTACATTTTCTACATTTGATGCAATCTTTAAAACCATATCATTATGAAACAAACAATTACTTTTATTATCGCGGGATTGCTAGTTGCGATTTTTGCACAACCTGTTTCATCTCAGTCATTTACTAATGATGAGTTGCAGGGAATAACAACAGGTATTACCATTGGCGCCAACACTCAGAAGGTACCATTTACAGGCACCTATTACAATGACTCAAAGTCAGGCTTACTTTACAACAACGGGTCCATGGTAAATGTACCGGGAGCTGGTGGGTCGCCTGATACCAGCAGATTGCAGACAGCGTTGGGTATGACAAGTTTTGGAGCTGGTGCACAAAAGACATCTTCTACTGACAACCGGGTTGCTGAGGATCTGGTAATTACAGATTCAGCCTGGGTAATAGATTCGATAATAGTCTATTTTTACCAGACCGGGTCATCAACCAGTTCAACAATGACCGCTGTTAACCTGCAGGTCTGGAATGGAGATCCTTCAGTTGCTGCAAGCACAGTACATTGGGGCAATACAACCTCCAATGTCCTCGATCAATCCTACTGGAGCAGGATTTACCGGGATTCAGGCGATTCAGCAGGAATTGGTCTTACTAATAGGCCTGTAATGGCATGCAATCTCACCACCCCAGGTCTTATCCTTTCTCCCGGTACATGGTGGATAGACTACCAGGGAATCGGTTCACTTACATCAGGGCCATGGGTACCCCCGATAACAATTGATGGCCTCACAACCACTGGTAATGCCAAACAGAAAACCTCGACCGGCTGGGCTAACCTGCTGGATGGCGGAACTTCCACCCAACAGGGGCTGCCATTTAAAATTTATGGTAACATAGTACCGAATACGGGCATTGCAAAGGCTGAAGTTACCACCGGAATGAAGCTCTATCCAAATCCTGCCACTGATGCCCTTTCTGTTGAAAGCACCGGTAAAATTACACTTGTTGAGTTGTATAACAGCACCGGACAACTCGTGTTGAGGAATAATCCGGACACTAGTAGGACAACTCTGGATATAAGCAGCCTGAATTCAGGTGTTTATTTTATTAGTGTATATGTTGATAACACTATTGCTACCCGCAAGCTTATCGTGAAATAGAACCGAGAAAAAGCCAGGTGTTATAATCCACCATTTACTAATCTCTGTCTTATAAGTTTGTAAAGGTCCATGACAAATATCATCGGAAAGGCGAGGACAAACACCCTGAGCATTTCGCTGATATGAAGCGGTTCAGCTCTTAGGATGGCCTGTATAAATGGGATGTGCATTGAAGCGATATGCACCGTTGCAGTTATAAGTACTCCGAATATCAGAGGTATGTTTCTTTTCAGCGGCACCCTGAAAGCAGAGACTCTTTCGGAGCGGCAGTTGAACACATGCACATTCTGCATAAACACGACAAGTAGGAGTATAACATTCCTGGCAGATTCTTCAGCCATTTGAAGAACATCAATCAGATAGTACCATGTGCCGAAGGCAATTAGCCCCATGGTAAGGCCGGAGATTACCGTCTGTTGTATCATCAGCTTATTGAATATCGACTCTGAGATTTTACGTGGTTTTCGTTTCATAGCACCGGGTTCTCCCCCTTCGAAGGCAAGAGCGACATCCTGAATGCCATTGGTTACAAGATTAAGCCACAGCAACTGAACAGCCAGCAGAGGCAGAGGGAGGTTTGCAGATCTCATGGCAGATGCATCGTTGACGCCATAGCCGGTAACGGCAACAAACTCTCCGTTATCGTGCAAAACATCCACAATAAGTTTCTTCTGCACAGGTGTTACACATGAAAAAACCTTTGCAGAAAGCACCAGCCGGTCAAAAGATCCCTTGTCATTCTGCATGGCCACATCCAGTTCAGTAACGGAAACAACGGCATCACCCTCATTTATTATACCCTATTCGGAAGCTATAGCAGCAGCCGTTGCCGGGTGGTCTCCCGTGATCATCAGCACAACAATACCTGCTTCGTGGCAGCAACAGATTCCCCAGTAAAGAAAGATTCATCTAAAGAAAGTCCACGTGCCTCGATTAATCTCATGTCAGCAGGTATCTTGTTGCCGCTCTCAGGCAGCACAATGTCACCAGGAACCAGTTCGGAAGAATCAAGTTCAACCTCTTTATTATTCCTTTTAACCAGTGCTCTGATTTTTAACAGGTTCTGCAATGTCAGCGCGCTCTTCTCGGCATTCCGCTCCTTGTATGCCCCCAATGATGAGTTTAGCAGAATTACCAGCATGATGAAAGCCATATCAAAATATTCAACTATTGCAATTGAAGCAATGGTTGCTGCGAGCAATATATATATCAGCGGATGCATAAACTGCATCACAAAAACCTTTAAAAACCCGGGAGCCTCCTTCACCGGCAAGGTGTTTTTTTCATATTTATTTTTCCGCTTTTCAACTTCATAAATGCTCAACCCTGAGTCAGTACATTCAAGTTGTGTAAGCACCTCATCGTAAGTCAACGGATGGAATTCTACTCCTTTTTTCTCCTTCATCTGCATATTTACTGAATATTTTATTATTACCTAATGTAGCAAAAATAGTAAAAACAGCTGTTATTTAGATGCGTTCTAAAGAATAAATCGTATTGTTTAACTTTATTTACCTGAAATCAGGTTTCCATAATTGATGTAACTTGCACAGCAAAATACAGCAAAGATGATACTTGTCACAGGAGCAACCGGCCTGATTGGGTCACATCTTCTTTACCGCCTGGTTGCAGGAGGCAACACTGTGCGGATCACAGTCCGGGATTCAGCCCGAATTAGCGGTATCAGGCATGTTTTCAGATATTACACCTCTAATGTTGATGACCTGATTTCACGTGTTATAGTAACTCCTGTTGATCTCCTTGATTACGATCGCCTGGAACAGGCTCTTGACGGTGTTTCATGTGTATATCACTGCGCAGGGATTGTATCATTCAATCCGTCTGACCGTAACAGATTGATCGAACACAACGTTGGTATAACCGCCAACCTTGTGAATGCCTGTCTTTCAAAAGGGGTCAAGAGGCTTTTGCATGTAAGTTCGACCTCAGCCACCGGATCAGGTGAACAGGGGTTATTTGTTAAGGAGGAGGAGGAGTGGCGATACAGTAGTCGCCGGAGCGGTTACAGTATCAGCAAGTTTGAGTCGGAGAGGGAGGCCTGGCGGGCAGGTGCAGAGGGAATGGAGGTGGTAATAGTTAATCCTGCCATGGTCATTGGCCCGGGCAACTGGGGTGAGAGCTCCACCTCACTTATTGAGAGGTGTTACAGAGGGTTGAAGTTTTATACCGAAGGGATAAATGCTTATGTAGATGTAAGGGATGTTGCCAGGGTTATGATTCGTCTGATGGAGAGCGACATAAGCGGAGAGCGTTATATCCTGGCATCGGAGAACATCAGTTTCGGGGAGTTTTTCGGAATAGTGACAAGAGCATTGGGGTTGCCGGCTCCACAATACAGGGCACGCAGGTGGATGGCAGAGATAGTGTGGCGGCTTGAATGGCTCCGGAGCAGGATTTCAGGCAAAGCACCATTGATTACCAGGGAGACTGCCAGAACAGCAGTTTCCACAGTGAGTTATTCATCAGAAAAGATAAAAAAGGAGCTTGGTTTTGAGTTCAGGCCGCTAAAAGAGACAATAGAATGGGTCTGCAGACATTATCTTGAAGACATTAAGTTCACTGATCGGGTTGTTTAAGCCGGTCGATATCACGTCGTTCACGCTTGGTGGGCCTTCCGGCACCCCTTTCACGCCGTTCGAAACTTCTGGTTTGCATAAGTTTAAGCTTGTCAAACTCTTCCGACGGGGTAAGATCCAGAATGTAGTCTGCCACAAGCTTAGCCCCCACTCTGTTGTTCAGGAGTTCCAGCACTCTGAAGGTTCTTATAAATCCATGATCATGTATCGTGAACTCATCTCCTGTTTTAACCTCCCGCGAAGGTTTTACCGGCAAACCGTCTGTTCTTACCTTCCCTTTACGGCACAGCTCGGTTGCAAGCGAACGGGTCTTTGATAGTCTCACGCACCACAGAAACTTGTCTATTCTGGTTTCTACGGCCATATCACTTTTCCCTGAAAAAGATCCTGATCGGAACTCCATTGAAGTCGTATAACTCCCTTATCCGGTTTTCGAGGAACCGTTTATAGGGCTCCTTCACGTACTTAGGCATGTTACAGAACACTGCAAAAGCAGGGTATGCAACCGGCAACTGGGTAACATACTTCACCTTGACATATTTACCGCGGTGTGCCGGCGGAGGATTTTTTTCGATTATGGGTAACAGATCCTTGTTGAGCTGTGCAGTGGATATCTTAAGCATTCGCTGCCTGAAAACTTTTGTTGCCACCTCCAGGGCTTTGTGAATACGCTGCTTTTCGATCACTGAGGTAAAAACAATGGGTACGTCTGTAAAAGGAGCTGTTTCTGACCTTATCATCTGTTCGAATTCAACATGGGTGTTGCTGCTTTTCTTTATCAGATCCCACTTGTTGACGAGTATTACTATACCTTTATTATTCTTTTCGGCGAGGTGGAAAATGTTGATATCCTGGCTCTCGAAGCCCTGAACTGCGTCTGCCATCACAATGCAGACATCGGCAGTTTCAATGGCTCTTATCGACCTCATAACAGAATAGAACTCTATATCCTCTTTAACCTTGCTTTTTCTTCGAAGGCCGGCAGTATCGACAAGGTAGAAATCGAAGCCAAAGCTGTTATACCTGGTGTAAATAGTGTCGCGTGTAGTTCCTGCAAGATCAGTTACAATGTTTCTCTCTGCACCGATAAGCGCGTTTATGAATGATGACTTTCCCACGTTGGGCCTCCCTACAATTGCTATCCGTGGCAGAAGGTCATCATTGATTTCGGGTTCCGGAGTGAACCTCTTAACCATCTCATCCAGCATGTCACCTGTACCATGCCCGTTCATTGCCGATATCCCCCACACTTCACCCAGCCCCAGGCTGTAAAAGACTGTTGACTGCAGGTAATTACCGGGGTTGTCGACCTTGTTGGCCGCAAGCATTACCTGCTTTTTCGACCTACGGAGTATCTCCGCAACATCCTGATCC
Organism: uncultured Lentimicrobiaceae bacterium; assembly: GCA_964469215.1. Classification (GTDB taxonomy): domain Bacteria; phylum Bacteroidota; class Bacteroidia; order Bacteroidales; family SKPS01; genus SKPS01. The sequence continues at coordinate 66,318 of CAYXYB010000006.1, read as the reverse complement.
AGACCGGTAAGACCTTCACGCCCATCAACCATAAAGAGTATCACATCAGCCTCTTCGATGGCGAGTATGGCCTGTTTTCTGATCTCCTCCTCAAAAACATCATCGGAACCCACAACATACCCTCCGGTATCTATTACACTGAAACTGATGCCATTCCACTCTGACCTGCCATAATGGCGATCGCGTGTAACACCGCTCGACTCATGAACAATGGCCTGCCTATTTCCTACCAGACGGTTGAAAAGGGTTGACTTACCCACATTTGGGCGACCGACAATCGCCAGCATATTCGACATAACTTCAATAATTTGGGGCAAAGGTAGGGATTCTTTGCCAGATGCCACCATGAATAACAGTGTGCAGGTAGCTATTGATCGTATCCAAACCTTTTAAGCTGCCCGGGGTTTTCACGCCAGTCTTTACTAACCTTTATCCTGAGATCAAGATAAATATGCCTCCCTGTAAAATCCTCAATCTCTTTGCGGGAATTGGTTCCCAGCCTTTTAATGGCACTTCCCTGATGGCCTAACAAGATGGCTTTCTGCGATTCCCTTTCAACATATATAATAGCATCGATCTCCATCGGCTCCTCCTCCTCCTTGTAACGTTCAACAACCACCTCCACAGAGTAAGGTATTTCTTTTTTGTATTGTATCAGTATCTGTTCGCGAATAATCTCTGCCACGAAGAAACGCATCGACCGATCGGTGAGCTCCTCTTTATCGAAATAGGCCGGAGATTCAGGCAGTAATATCAATATTGTGTCGAAGACACCTTCGAGACCGGCTTTATGAAGAGCCGACACCGGCATCACAGTGGCAGCAGGGATCTTCTCCTGCCAGAAAGTGATGGCCTCCTCAACACTCTTCTGATCAGAGAGGTCTATCTTGTTTATCAGCACCATAACCGAGGCAGAGGTTCCGGCAAGGCGGCCGATGAAATCGTCAGCAAAGTTTCTGTCGTTCGGTTCTGTAAGGAACAGGAATATGTCGGCATCAAGAAAAGCACTCTCAACAAACTTCATCATCGACTCCTGAAGTCTGTAGGCAGGCTTTATTATACCCGGGGTATCGGAATAGACGATCTGGAAATCATCACCGTTTACAATACCCATGATACGGTGCCGGGTGGTCTGGGCTTTGGAAGTAATAACAGACAACTTCTCCCCTACCAGTGCATTCATAAGGGTGGATTTACCCACATTGGGTTTGCCGACTATATTTACAAAACCTGCTTTATGAGCCATTTCAGTTGTTTTGGGCAAATATAATAAGATAAAACTATTCACAGGAATTTGAAATTAAGTCAAATAAAAAATTCTTCTTATGAATCAACCGGTTTAATGGATCTTCAAAAAAAAAATCCGTTATTTTTGATCCCCTAATTTTAATCTTTATCATGAAAAAGACATCCTTATTTATTTTATTGATTTTCAACATGATTCTGGCAGGAAGTTTAGGCTCACAGACAGTCATTTCGTTAACGTTTTCAGCCAGTTACGACAGTGTTTATCAGGCTCTTGACAGCATTGTTATTGAAAATCTCACCCGTGGAGGGGACACCTCATTGCATTACCCTGATACAGTAATTGAGCTTGATCATGGCATCTCCATTGCGGAAGTCAACGGTAGTAAAGACATAATGATACTATACCCTCCATATCCGAATCCAATCAAAGGTCACACGACAACAAAGCTTTATCTATCTCATAAAGAGAGTATTACAATACGTGTTACTGATCTTTCGGGGCGTGAGGTTACAGGGTATCACAATACGCTGCCTGAAGGGGAACACACTTTCAGCATATATACCGGAAATGAGAGTTTTTATATTCTTGTTGCAGAAACCCCGAGGGAAAGAAGATCCATGAAACTTATCAGTCTTGGGAGAAGCAGTGAATCGTGCAGGATTGATTATACCGGATTCAATACAGGATTTTCCGGATTCAGATCGTTGAGGTCAGGTTTTGACTGGGCCCCCGGTGACCAGCTCAGGTTTACGGGATATGCAACTCCTCTTCAGGATACAGCAGCAAGCGACACCCTCTATGACAATCCATCAATTACCGGTTTATACACATTTAACCTTAAAGCGATGCCATTCAAGCCGGGCACTGTGCATTGCAACCTCGGCAATCCAACTGAAATCGTTGAAGTTACAAACCCTGTCACAGGCAAAATCTGGATGGATCGTAATATGGGTGCCATTCAGGCAGCAACAAGCTCAACCGATACCAATGCTTATGGTGACCTGTATCAGTGGGGGCGTTTTGCCGATGGTCACCAATGCCGGACATCAGCTACCACTACAATAAAAAGTTCAACTGACAAGCCCACACACGGAAACTTCATTCTTCCCCAGACTTTCCCCGCCGACTGGCGGAATCCTCAGAACGGTGGCCTCTGGCAGGGAGAAAACGGTATCAACAATCCGTGTCCGCATGGTTACCGCCTTCCTACCGATGCAGAATATACTGCAGAGCAGGCAACCTGGAGCAGCAACAATGCTGCGGGTGCATTTTCATCAACACTGAAGCTCACCATGGCAGGCTACCGTTATTACTACAATGGGGCAATCAACAATATTGGTTCAAACGGGTACTACTGGACCTCGAATATCAGCAATTATAACGGAATTTACATGGGTTTCAAGAGTAACGCTGCCGGCATTGACAACGGCACCAGAGCTACGGGAAAAACCTTACGGTGCATTAAGGATTGACAGAGGAAAAGTGCCCTTCGAGCTTCTTTTTTGTTTGCCTTGCCTTGTGCAGGCAAGCCTGCCCTGGTAGGGGTAAACAAAAAAGCCTCAGCTTCGCTGAGACTTTACCGTGTAGCGGGGGCAGGACTCGAACCTACGACCTTCGGGTTATGAGCCCGACGAGCTACCACTGCTCCACCCCGCAATGTTGTTTTATGGGTGCAAAAATACAAATAATAACTGTTCTGCAAAAAGAATTTCGCTTATTAAAATATTTTGCCTGATTATTTCGGAACTGTTAGACGAATGGCTATACTTGTTTGAGAGCCTATAAAACGGAAACATTTCTCAGATGCTACTTCTATTACTACCTTTCATTCCACAATAACATCATCACGGTAAAAGTTTTCCATCATAACCAGCAGAGCATCTATTCCTTTGCTGCTTATGGTGATTTCGACATCCTTTCTGTAGAAGGAAAAGACTACCTTGCGCGTAATTCGGTAAACTAGATGTTCCCCAAATGTAGTTTGCCGAAGGCTTACGTCTATTTTGTGACCCGCCTGAAGAAGAATGCTGCATACGCGGTCATTGAGACCACCAGGATCCATTACCGAAAGAAGGATAATGCCAGAGTTCTCCGGGATGAAATCATTGAAATGGAATACCATCCTGAAGATGAGAGCGGCAAGAGGCTACAACAAGATGCTGGAACTTCTCCCAGGGGGGCATTTGTGATAACCAAAATATTATAATTGATTATCAGTATGCTAAATGGCAAAAACAACCAATTCAGAATTTAGTCGGATAATAGTGTAATGAAATATTTTTGATTGATCACTCTGCTTTAGTCACTACTAATTTTAAAGACACCAGAGCCCCTGACATGCTGACCCGCACGAGGTAAACTCCTTCTGGTAAACCGGCAAGGTCAATCGGCACTTTCAATTCGTTCAAGGCTGAATTTCGGCTGACCTCCTTGCCAGTTATATCAAAAATGACATATTCTTTAATCGGGTCCTGATTACTGACAAAATAAGTCTGATGGCTGGCCGGGTTTGGAATAATCGTCACTCCGGCCACTCTGCCAAAATTCCGGAACCCCGGGTTCTCTGTAACTGTAAGAATTCCATCGATGTATTTGAATGAATAATTAGTGGCAGCACCTCCCATTGGCAGGATTGGATAGATACCAACAGGACTGGAAATGGTTGCTGTGGTAATGCAATATGGTTGGGATAGTAACGCCGATGTGTCCTCATTATTCATGAATCCACTGAAAACCACTCTGAACAATGGATTGGGCGTTCCCGCAGGGCGTATTGTGTCCATTGCAGCAACAGTAAGTGGCGCTGATTGAACCTGAAGCATTCCTGAATGATATTGAAAGACATAGTTGGTGTCTGATCCACAGCAGGTTTCAATGGGATAATTACCCGTCATTGAAAAGGAATTGGCTACCGAATAAGCCACGGGCAGGGTATCGATGACACTGCTGTTATCAATATTTTTGAATCCTGTAATGATATAGTGAAATGCAGGATTGGGATAACCATAGATCCTATTGGTATCAATAACCTGCACCACTAAAGTGCTTGGGTTAATGGTAAGCAATCCGTTTTGATGGGTGATGACATAATTGCTGTCGAGTCCTCCTGCTATTTGAATGGAATATACCCCGGCAGGTGAAAGAGAATCCGCCAGCGTGGAAATTGTGGGCAGGATATCAATATCGGAAAGCGAATCCCCTGCGGTTAAACCGGTTACGTCAAAACCCAATGCCGGATTGGGATCACCATAATACCTTGAAGTGTCACGGGCCGCAAAGGTGAGCTGTGCGGGCTGTATGGCAAGCATGCCGGTATTGTATGCAAAGCTGTAATTATGGTCCCCGGCGCAACATGGAACCAGGGGATAATTACCCACAGGTGACTGCGATGTGGCCATTGTGGCAATGACAGGGAGAGTGTCGATCACAGCAACCGTTTCCTCGTTTTTAAATCCGGCACACGCAAACTGAAACACCGGATCCGTTCCCCCATAGGTGCGCACTGTGTCCAATGCTGTGACAACAAGCGGTGCCTTTGTGACCGCCAGGCTCCCGGGAACCAGGGAAAGAGCGTAGTTGTTGTCAGATCCGCCCGACAAGGTGACCGGATAGAGCCCGGCATCCGAAGCATTGCTGGCCTGGCAATAAGGCACCGGCAAGGTATCCAGGTCGTTCAGGATGTCATTGCCCAGCAGCCCTGAAACCCACCATTGGAAAACAGGGTTTGGATCTCCGTACTGGCGCAGGGTATCATGCACCCCGATGAGCAAAGGGGCCTTGTGTATGGTAAGGAGGCCGGGCAGGTAGGTCATCTCGTAATTCCCGGCTGCCCCGCAACAAGCCGTGATGGCATAGTTGCCGGCATCTGAAAAAACGACGGCGGTTGTTGACAGGGAGGGCAAGGTGTCCAGAACCGTAACATCCTCCCCGTAAACAAACCCCGCATACTGAAGCGACAATGCAGGATTAGGGCTTCCGTAAACTTTCACCGTATCCGTTGCAGCAACCATCAACGGCGCCGGGGCAATATTCAGGAATGTGGAGGTGCTGTCAGGCAGGTACAGGGTGTTCCCTTCGTGGCGGAGTGAGATCAGGCATGAACCGGCACCCCTGATTGCTACTGAATCACCGTAAGCAATCGCAATGAGGGTGTCGCTGCTCTCAGCATGGGTAAGAAAGATGCCTGACATCGTATGATAAGGGATTTTGGTTGGCGGATTACCATAAACCAGTTGGATGGTGTCCGCATGGAACATTTCGGTGGTGAAGGAGGTCAGGTATGGGTCATCGTACAGGGTATCTTGGATACAGTTCATGATGGCAACCCGGTATGTTGTGCCGGTGGTCAGTCCGGTAAGTTGCACCGAATCACCACCACCACGGTAAACGCAATACCAGCCGTCCAAAGCAGACCCGGCTCCATAAAGCGAGCTATCCAGGTATGATGCACTGCCGGAAGGGTTCGGAAAGCCACCGGTGGTGTCCTTGACAAACACGATGGTATGACAAGGCACGATGCCATTGCTCCAGCGAACCAATGCCTCCGTCCTGCCGATTCCGGATACGGATGCGGATTTTATGGAATTCAGGTATTGCAGCTCATAAGCGCCCATATCCACACGGTTCACCATCCTGGGGTTACCGGCAAGGTCAAGGGTGTCGGTTACCAGGGTATCACACCCAGCGTCAATGCCCGGTGAGCAGCCGGTGAGTTGCCAGTTGTAGAGCATGACATCATTTGTGTCATAGCCGATGATGTTGCTTGGATTGACGAACAGGGGGGATAGGTTGATGTTGTTGTTGGAGGACTGTATCAATGAATCACTTACGTTGCAGTAATGAAAGGAAAAAAGAGAATTGTTTGGATTGTAAAAAAACGGGCCATTTTCTCTGATAATACTGTTGAAGCAAGTAATTGTGTCAGGTATTAAAGTTGTATCGAATAAAGAAGTATTGACATAACTTTCATTTGTAATGCCGGAAACAAACAAACCTAATTGCCCCAAATTATTCACAATTGTAGAATTCTTAAACTCTGTTGTGCTTCCTAAACCGGTGCTAATGACACCACCATATCCGTTCAAATTGTTACTTGAATTATTATGCACTAAAACATCATCAAAGTGGGCATGGCCAGTATTGGATATTAAGGCACCGAATCGATACGAAGAATTATTAATGAACAGATCATTTTTGGAGAACACTAACCCGGTATTCTTATTTCTTATGGCTCCACCATATGCAGCCATATTTCCAATATATTTATTAAAGGAGGATGAAAACTGGCCAGTGTTAAGAATTGCACCTCCAATATTTCCAGGAGTGATTACAATAATATCAAACATACCGGTATGTATTGGTTTTCCTGATAATGCAGAGTTCGAGTTAAAAATACTTGAGTCAACCTTCAATATTCCGCTATTTGAAATTGCACCCCCTCCACCTTGATTCCAGTTGTCGCTGAATATTGACTTATCAACTTGGCAATTACCACTGTTGCCTAGTGCGCCTTTAAGATTGCTTGTAATTTCCAAATTACGCAAGACCATTACGCCAGAATTACTCAAAGCGCTTTCATTGCTGTCAATGATTGACGATGTCACGAGTATCGTTCCATAATTTGTGATTGGCTTAATGTTATGCTTAAAAATCGAAGAATTAATTATTAAGTTTCCATGGTTCGAAATTCCACCCTGTTCGAATAGTTTTCCATTATTGGTATTGTAAGAAAAGCTTGAGCTATCGATGAACATTTCACCATAGTTAAGAATAGCAGCCGGTTTAAATTGAACATAAGAGTAGTCAAAGACAAAGTTACTATCAATTGAGCTTTCTTTTATTGATATGGCTCCTATGCCCTTATTGTAAATGGCTCCAAATCCGCAGTTTTTATTAACTGTTGATTTATAAATATTTATGCAACCTGCATTATAAATGGCTGAACCAAACCAAGCAAGATTATTTGTAAAAATGACCTCTTCAATATGTGTTTTCATATTTGCATTGTTGAATATTGAAGCACCGTAGCAATAATTAAAAACCTGTGCGCGAACACTATCTGAAATTGGATTGTCTGCCTGGGCATCCCTGAAAGTTACCCCTGTAATAATGATGGAATCTCCACTGGGTAAAAGGGTAGGTTGGGTTTTGAAAAGTATATGGGTGTTGTCCAGACTATCACCCGGCATACCGATATCACCTGATATATTGGTGGTGTTTTGCAGGATATCTCTCTGTATCAGCGAGGTCTCATTGCCTGCAAAACCTCCATGAACGACAACCCCTTGTTTTAGGTCGAAGCTTCGGGTGCGAATACTGTCAGCAGCCGGATTGTATGTGCCCTTTTTCAGCCAAACCTGGCTTCCGGCAGGCATATCCCTGAACGCTTCATATAATAGGGTATAACCTGGATACCGCAGGCTTGGAGCATTCCCGGACAACAGGTCGGACCAACTGGTACCAAATCCGGAATGAATGGCAGAATCCCCCACATGCAAAATTCCCGTTGCAAAACTGATTTGTGAAATTGGGTTGGCCTGCAGTTCAAAGGCCCCTATGTCAGGCGCTACACCAAACCATCGGGGATTCAGCCCTGCATCCAGGGAATCCGCAGCAATCAGGTCAGCTGGATTGGCATCATTGACACAAGGGGACCAGGGCAACAGGTTCCAGTCGGCTGCAAGTCCGTCAAATCCTGGGCCAGTGCCCGCAGATGGGCTGGCAAACAGTGGGTTGTCCCAAAGGATATGATATCCGGGATAGTTTCCTTCCATTGTGCTGTGGGATGCAATTAAAGGGCCTTGTGTATTGATGCTATTCCCCCAAACAATCGAATTAGTCATTGTGAAGCTATCGACAGCGTAAATTCCCTGCCCCTGGTTGTGGACAATGGTGGAATGGAATATACCCTGACAAGAGGAATCGGCATACACCCCTCCTCCATATTCAAAGCCCGTTGAACCCTTCTGATTGTTGGCAATCAGGCAACTGCTGATAAGCGTTGGACGGTAAATGCCCCCACCATGACCCCCACAAGAATTATTGGTTATTTTGCAGGACACTAATGATACCTCCCCTAAATTGTATATACCGCCACCTCCTCCACCTTGTTGGCTGTTTTGGTAAGATATATTATAGGAAATCCGCGAAGATGTTATCTTTGTAACTGATACAGGATTGTTATATACACCACCTCCTCTTTTCCAACCTGTGTTGTTGGATATATTTGAGTTTCTGATTTGAAGATTGCCTGAATTATATACGCCCCCACCTTCAGCTGTATGGTACTGCGTAACATTATAATGGATTTCAACAGAATCTAATTCAACAATTCCAGTTACATCGTTATAAATGCCTGCTCCATGTGTTTTTGCCAAATTATTGCTAATACTCCCTTGGTTTATTTTAAATATTCCTGAATTAAATACACCACCAGCAAAGGAATATGTGCCTTGACTGATGTAACATTGATTAGAATCAATTGAGGAATGAACTCCCGTGAAAATGCCTGCATTATACAAACCAATCCCCTGTGATCCTGATATATTCTCATGTATCGACAAATTGACTGAATGAAGATTACCTTCATTATAAATACCGATACCCTTACCCCCATTTAATCCCGAGTTATTATAGACTTTGCATTCCTGCATTTCAACAATAGATCCTGCTCCTATATAAATTCCTGCCCCTTCCCCTGCTACGGAATTATCAGAGCTGCTGAATCGATTCAAGATAATTTTTGTGAATTGTCCAATATATAGCCCTCCTCCTCTTGAAGCGGTATTTTGCCCATTGGCATAACCGTCCCTGACCTGAAGCTGATCCAAAATCATTGTATCGTTCCAGATAGAATTATTTTCATTGATTTTCAGTACATGAAAAGCATTGTCTGATGGAGATGAAGTGTCTCCCGTTTCACCTGTCAGAATGGATTTATACTCAGTATTTCTTTGCGCAATACCGGTTTCATTACCATCAAAACCGCCATAAACCCGCACCCCCTCAGGCAACTCAAATGAGTGATTCCGGTTGGCACTGAGTGTGGAATAATAGAGACCTTTCTGTACCCAAATCTGGGTTCCCGGAGAAGCATCCTTCATAGCCTCAAAAAGCTGCGTTTGACCTGGATATTTGCAGCTTTCAGCGTTACCTGCCAGAGCTGTTTGCCACGAGTCGCCTCCGCCAAGGTATGTAGTAGTGTCTTTTACGTACAGGACAGGTTGGGTTAAGTCAATCTGATTCAGGATAACTTGTGCAGTATCGTATTCAATCGCACCGATGTCAACAGAATTGCTCATGATCCTTGGTTTCCCGAACAAATCAGTTGTTACGCCTGTGGGGATCAGAGAGTCTTGCCCGGAATTAACATAGGGTGAGCACCAGCGAAGGCTCCAATCCCCAAGGAGTGCGTCAACGCCGAATCCCATACCATTTACGGGGCTGACAAACAGAGGGTCGGCAGTAAAAATATTAGAACCGGAAAAATTTCCCTGTACAGATGAATTGCGGATATCTGTGGTAGCTCCACTTAAAAGTCCCAGGCTTGTATTCCATACGATTGAATTGTACAGTTTCAGGTGATCATTCGACCCAACCCTAACCTGTGCTGAGTTTGCAATCGTTGTGTTGATTATGCTCCACTGAGAATAGCCTGCATATATACTGACAAAAGAAGAATAACCTGTGTTAACGATCAAACAATTAACAAGTTCGGTGGAATGATTAGTCCAAATCCCCATTGACTGGTTGTTTGCTATGACTACTCTTAATAATTTTGTAAATCCTTGATTATATGAATGATTGCAATTAATAGCATAGACCGTTCCTGAGGTGTTGTTTGTGATTTTAACATCTGTTAATTCCAGCATATAACCACTATTTATTGCACTTCCTGAATATCCGGCATGGCAGTATTGAATAGTGGTATTATTTATTGACAGCCTATGCCCGTTCTGAATACCCCCACCTCTTCTTCTTCCATCCTGGGTGGGTAAAGCAGTACTCTCGGCATAACCATCCCTGATAGTAAAACCATCAATAGTAGAAAAAACCGACCATGATGGACCTGTCGTTAGTACCACATGGTAACTATTATCTGTATTCAGACTGTCCACCCCGATATTCCCTGATAAAATGGTTGGGTAGGCATTCCAGTCCCGCTGACTCAACTGTGTTTCATTCCCCGCAAACCCACCGTACAGGTAAACATTTTCCCTGATCTCGAATGACTTGTCCCTGTCGTTGTCCGTGCAGGGCTTGTAAACCCCCTGGGCAATCCAGAACTGGGTTCCCGGTGCTGCTTTCCGCAGGGTGTCGGCCAGAGCGGTATAACCACCGGATGTATTATCGTTCCCGTTGAGCGCGTTGGCCCAGGAGGAGCCGTCACCCGTCCCGGCGCCTGAAGGTGAAACATAGACAATTTGTGCAGATGCCATGGCTATAAAGAAGCACAGGCACATCGTCAGGGTCAGCCGTTGGTTTTGAATATTCATTTCAGGTATCGATAATCAATCATTCCTTTGTGGTTCTAAATCCTGGTCTGGCCTGTTGTCTAAATAGGGGGTTAAGACACAACCCTACACAAGAAAAGATAAAAACCACCAAATACTTTTTCATATTCTCGAATTTTAATATTTTGCTCAATGTCAATATGTTATCAACTCCTCAAACAAGTCTAAAACTGTATTCCTTATCAATTTTTCATTCTTCATTTTTACCTCAAAAGCGTTACACTCCCGCTCTTCTTTTTTATCAATATTATTAAAACCAAAAACATCACAATATTATCAAATCCTTCTGTAAAATCAAGTATTAATTCCTGAAAGGAACGAAACAGCTACCGAGAGTAACGAAACCCTCGTTGTTAGGAACGAAAAAAGGATAGTGAATAGAGATAAATGAAAAATGAAGTCGGAGCGAACTCGTAGACAAATTTTCAGGCGTGGAATGCAGAATGAAGTATTAATTTACGGCTGCTAAACGGGTAGCATTTGCCAATTATTCAATCAGGCCGGGGAGAATTTCCTTAAGGAAATAATCCATACTGCAAGTCTGTACCGATTCGTTTAGATGGAAGTGATCAGACGCCGGTGTGATAACATACCTGTGAGAGGTACCCAAAGCATTGAACGCTTCAAAACTACCCCTTGCTAATTTAGGTGACGACGTGAATTTTATCTCGACGGAGATAAAGGGCTTGCCCCCTTTCAGTATCACCAGATCGCATTCTGCCCCTTCATGTGTCCTGTAATAACACCCTGCGAAGCCATCAGGCAACAACTGCATTATTTGCTCTGTAACATAACCCTCCCAGGAATTGCCAAGCTGTGGATGAGAAAAAACCTCCTCCATTGTCTTTAGGCTTAATAACGAGTGTAAAATCCCTGAGTCGCGGATAAATAGTTTAGGTGATTTGACCAGTCTTTTCCCTGAGTTTGAGAAATATGGCTGTAATTGCCTGATAAGAAAGGAGTTTTCAAGAAACTTTTTGTACCTTTTAACTGTCGGAGATGTAACACCCATTGATCGTGAGAGGTTGGAATAGTTGATCACCTGACCATGTACATGTGCCAGCATAGAAATGAGTTGCCGCATAGAACCTGTATTGATTCCCGGATCAAGCGCCGGAACATCCCTTTCAATATAGGTTCCGATAAAATTTGTAAGCCACAACCTCTTGATCTTATCAGATTTGCCCAGATATGCATCGGGATATCCACCGTGCAACCAATGTGGAGAGTAATCTGAAAGGTGATGAATCTCGGTATAATTCAACGGGGAGATCTCCTGATAAGCTACACGACCAGCCAGTGATTGGGACGAGTTTTTCATAAGTGCCGGGCTGGCTGATCCCAGGACTATGAATCTTGCGGCAGTTCTTTGTTGATCTATCATCGACCTCAACACAGAGAATAAATCGGGTCGTTGTTGGATTTCATCCAGCACCACACAATATTCCTGATTCATTCTGAAATAGAGAACAGGATCTGTTAGCTTTGCCAGGCCTTCGGGGTTCTCCAGATAGAGATAAAGGTATCTTATGCCGGGCACAGCCTCCATGAGTTGCCTTGCAATTGTGGTTTTCCCACATTGTCGTGAACCAATAATCCCAAGAACCGGAAAATGGTCAAGGATTTCGATCAGATTTGAGAGAGCTCTTCTGTGTATCATGGCGCAAAGGCAATAAATCTTTCCCTGAAATATTAAAATGGCATTTTAAATTTTAAGGGAAAAAAGATTTATTCGATTACTTAAACGTGGTCTTCGCTATCGCTTAGACTTCATTTTATCTATCTCTTAATCACCTTCTGAATCCACATATCCCGTCCGTCATTCAGCCGAAGAACATACCCACCTTTGCCATAGGTATCTGTTTGGATGACGTGTCACTCTGTAAAGGTTCCGTTTGTTACGATCTGTCCCAAAGCATTGATCAATTCATAATGAATCGGAGTTCCCGTTTCAGAAGAATTGATGATGAGTTCATGAGTAAAGGGATTGGGATAGATGTGGAAAGTATCTTCGCAGGCTAAACAAAAGAACATGAGCGAAGCAAACAGAACGTTTCGCCGCAGGCGAGACAAAGAACGCATGAGCGAAGCGAGTGCAAAGAACCCTGAACTGCTTGTAGCTTTTTCCACCAAACATCACTATTTTTGCATCTCAATCAGAAACAGAAATGGCACATAACAATACTGGAATAAATTTCACTGAGGAGTTGAGATGGCGCGGCATGATCCACGATATTATGCCTGGCATTGAGGAGCTGTTGCAGAGCACGATGGTCACAGGTTATGTTGGCATTGACCCCACCGCCGATTCGTTGCATATCGGGCATCTGGTTTCAGTGATGATGCTGAAGCACTTTCAGGTAGCCGGCCATAAGCCCATACTTGTTATCGGAGGAGCTACAGGCATGGTGGGTGACCCTTCGGGCAAATCAGAGGAGCGTTCATTACTTGACGAAGAAACACTTCGCAACAATCAGGCAGCTATTCAGAAACAGCTTGCCGGATTTTTAGATTTCGATGCCGGAAAGCCCAATGATGCAGAGATTGTGAACAACTACGACTGGACAAAGGATTTTACCTTCCTGGGTTTTCTAAGAGATGTCGGCAAGCACATCACAGTTAATTACATGATGGCCAAGGACAGCGTAAAAAAACGCCTTGAGACCGGGCTGAGCTTCACCGAATTCTCATATCAGCTCCTTCAGGCAAACGATTACCTATGGCTATACCGCAACAGGGGGTGCAGGTTGCAGATGGGAGGCAGCGACCAGTGGGGCAACATTGTTACCGGCACTGAACTTATCAGGAGGATGGATCAGGGTGAAGCCTTCGCTATAACATGCCCCCTGATCACCAAAAGCGACGGTGGTAAATTCGGAAAAACAGAACAGGGCAATGTATGGCTCGACCCCATGCGAACCTCTCCCTACAGGTTTTATCAATTCTGGCTCAACGTGTCAGATGATGATGCAGCAAAATATATCAGGATATTCACACTGCTTTCAAAGGAAGAAATCGACACTCTGATAACAGCTCATTCTGGCGAACCACACCAGCGTCTTCTGCAGAAGCGGCTGGCAAGTGAAGTCACTCTTATGGTGCACGGAGCCGAAGCACTCGAAAAAGCTGTTGAAGCATCTGGTATACTCTTCGGGCAGGGAACAACATCAACATTACAGAAACTGGATGAAGAGACCCTTCTATTGGTTTTTGAAGGTGTTCCCCAATATCAGATTGCAAAAACGGATGTTGAGAAAGGGATTCCGGTTGTGGAACTCCTTGCAGAGAAATGCAGTGTCTTTTCTTCAAAGGGGGAAGCACGTCGCACTCTCTTTGAAAATGCCGTCTCTGTAAACAAGCAAAAGATAACTGCTGATTACATTGTTGCCGGCAACGACCTGTTGAACGGGAAGTATATACTTGTCCAGAGAGGCAAAAAGAACTACTATCTCATCATCGCAGCCTGAGGTCAACAATTACTGGCAGGTGGTCGCTGAAGCCACCAAGGTATTGAGGGCCGGCATAGGTCCTGAACGGAATCTCCACTCCTGCTGCATTTTCTTTCAACAGGAACGGAAACCTTCCTATCACAGCTTCTGATGCTTTTATCGATGCCGATTGCTGCAGCATCACCCCAGACACTATTATCTGATCAAGAAGGTTATAATGCATACCTGTAACATCCTTGTGGGCATGGGTTCCCTCTCCCCTCTTCAACAATGGCCACATCAGGTTCACCAATCCACCCTCACCGGGAGGTACAGCCCCCAGAATATACCTTACCGATGAATCTGTGGGTTCATCATTGAAATCTCCGCTTATCAGGATATAGACATTTTCATTCAATGACCTCAGAGAGTCAACCTGATATCTGAGGACACGTGCTGCCAGCATCCTCCTGTATGAAGAGGCCTCCTCTCCTCCCATTCGCGATGGCCAGTGATTGAGGAACAGATGAAGCGTATCGTTGAACAATGTCAGCAGTTTGGCATAGAGGATATCCCGGGTAAACCATCCGGGCTTTTCAGGATCGGTTACCGGAATGCTTCTGTGATAAAGCAACTCCACCTTTTCAGGTCTGTAAATCAAAGCAAGGTTTATCCCCCTGATGTCGGGTGATTTTGAAACAACATAGCGGTAACCATAGGGTAGCAGCAGGGGGTGCTTCACCAGTTGCCTGATGACAAGAGGATTCTCAACCTCACACAACCCCGCTATCTCCAACGCCTCCCAACCCCCTGCTGCTATCATCACCCTTGCAATGTTCCCGCATTTTGCCTGCATCCGCCTCCAACTCCACCGCTTCGCTCCATCAAGTGTGAAATCCTCATCCATCTTCAACGAATCATTGAAAGGATCGAACAGGTTCTCTACATTGTAGAACATAAACCTCAACCCCTTCATACCCCTCCATGAGTCATCAACCTGACATTTTGCCGGATATATCTGAAAACAAAACAAACAAATGAATAATACCGGGTAATGCATTCCTCTGATAATTTTATGTATATTTGATCGAATTGGTAAAAAAGGATATTTTTTTTTAATTTTATGCAATTATTTTTAAATCCTTGTATATGAATATTAATCAGCTGACCAGAATTATAGAACGGGGAATTATTTCAGGTGGACAGACCGGTGTTGACCGGGCAGCATTGGATGCTGCCAGTTCAGCAGGCATTACTACCGGGGGGTGGTGCCCACCGGAACGGGCAGCCAATGACGGTGAAATAGGTAAAAAATATCCATTGACTGAAACTGCAGAGGAGAGAAGCTATGATGCCTCCGGTATCCCAAGATCATTGCGAACCGAATTGAATGTAAGGGACTCAGATGCAACCCTTGTAATAGTGCCGGAAAAATCATCAATAGATCCCGGAACCAATCTGACAATATCCTGCGCAAAGGAATACAATAAACCTCATCTCGTTATCGATCCAAATAGTCCTGATGCATTAGATGAAATAAGGAAATGGATCACAAGTAACCAGATTGAGTTGCTGAATATAGCCGGCCCTGCTGAAGAAATTTTCCCGGGAATCTACGAAACCAGCCTTAAATTATTGAAAAAGCTGTTTTCTACTCAGGGCTAACCTTATTCACGAAGAATACTTTCCGCACCTTCCTGCCGTCAGTCTTCCCCCTGTCTTTGATCCTCTGATAACCAAAGGCCAGAAAATGATTGTCGTACCAGTGCTTCATCAGAGAGAAGGAACGGGTTACCTTGTCATCTTCCCCTCCTGTATCTATCCCTTTATATGATCTGTCACGGGTAATTTTTCCACTGTCGTTGTATGACTTGATATAAAGCTTATCGCGACAAGGAAACATCAAATCAACAGTTCCCTCTGAATCAACTCTCATTGTGATAAACCTGTATAAAATCATTGGTTTGTAATCGAGCCACATTTCAAAAGTAGCATCCCATAATTTAGTACCCGAACGATCGAAACAAATCAGTGAAGCATGGGTGTACTGGTATCCGTCAAAGACCCTTTCAGTGGTTGTCTGTGGCCTGCCATTTACATATGTTGTTCTTGTAACATAACGGTATGTTGGATAATAAAACTCTCCCAAAAAGTAGTTAATTTCGCCAGAAGAAAGCACACTATGAGGCAACATGAGATAATCAACAGCCAAAGTTGATCCCTTTGCCGCACGGGCCTTCTTTTTCCGTTCCATACGATCCTGCTGCCTTTTGGGAAGGTAATCGGTGAAATTGTCCAAATCCAGGAAATTGAAGTACTTCAGATAGGTTCGCTTCCCATTCTTCATCTCGGCCAGAAAAAAACCAGATCCTGTGGTTGCACTGCGTTGAGAATAGGTGCCCGCAAAAATGTAATGCCCGGCATCAACTCGGGTACCCCTTATGGCAGTAAGATTCTTGTCCTTTTCATCCGACAGGTCAAATATATCCATCCTTCTTCCGGTTTCATCCCATATCTGAACATTGATCCCGGTCATTTTCCCCTTTATTATAAAACCAAGAAAAACAAATGCCTCCTGACTTGCAGTATCTACCTCCAAACCCTCAAACCATACCCTTTTCCTCCCTTTAATTTCCATGTTTTCCTGCCTCATCACCCCACTCTCCATATCCAGTGCCATCAGAACCGGCTTCCTTTTCGACAAAAGTGTAATATATGTGGTTGAACCACAAACCTTCATGTCACCAAAAAAAGGCCTTGGGGGAAGTTTCCCGTTGTAATGTTTCAGCTTCATCGAATTGAAGTCTATCTCGGTGATACGATAAGTCCGGCGCTTTATACTTGCATAGAGCAAAACCAATGACTGGTCTGTGGTATAAAATTCCACCAGAGCAAGCTGAGAAGGAAGATCAAAACTGATAGAATCAAGATCATTCAGATACTTATCCAGCTTATAAAACTTCCATTTCTGGATTGACATGTTAACCCTGTCGTTCCCGAAAACAATTACACCCAGTTCACCAAACGGAGCAAGTGTAAATTCATCATAATCAGCACCGGCAAATTCACGCCGTATATCCTGGTTTATCTGCCCCCGACTCACCAAAGCAGCAAACAGGAACATAAAAAACAACACTCTTTTCATGAGTATGATTTTGATAATTATTAAAGGACCGTAAATTAATAAAAACTAGAATTAAAAAAAATATTTATTATTTTTATTACTATATCTTTTCTATAGATTTACTTCGTATATTTGTAAACACAAAATTCTGATAAATATGAAAAGAGTCGTTACGCCATTCATTTTTATTACCGGACTGATTATCTGCATAACAGATGTTTCCGCCCAATTAAGGCTTGATGCTCAGATCAGGCCAAGGTTGGAATACAGGGAAGGATTTCAGGATGCTCTTCCAATAAATATGAATACCGATGGCGATCTCTGGATAACCCAAAGGACACGGTTATCGTTTACTTATGAAAACAGTGGGTTAAAAATTAAATTAGTTCCACAGGACGTAAGGTATTGGAGTGAAGGTCAACTTACAACAAATTCCGGAGGAACAGGAAAGGATGTAACTATTAATATGTACGAAGCTTATGCAGAGCTACAACTTAACCAATTGATGCAGATATCCCTGGGCAGGCAGGAACTTGTTTATGACAATCAGTCAATTCTTTCCAACAGTAACTGGAACCAGTCAGGGTTAACATCCGATGCCATGGTGATAAAGTTAAGAAATAAGAGTTGGAAGACTCATCTTGGGGGTATTTGGAATATGTTTCCGGAAAGAGGGTCGAATGTGACATATCAGGAAGGTAAGCTAAAAACAATGGGATTTCTGTGGGTAAACCGAATTTTCAAAAACGGGAGTAATTTATCTTTAACACATTTATCCACAGGCAGCATAAAGACAGATACTTCTCAAACAATATATCTCCGCCAGACATCCGGTATCTACACTGATATTAAACTCAGGTACTTCAATGCAATATGCAATCTTTACTATCAGTATGGAAAAAATCAAAACGGCTACAGAGTCAGTGCCTGGCTTGCTGATGCAGATTTGTCTAGGCGTTTCGGGCAATTGACTCCTGGAATAGGTATCAGTTACTTTTCCGGGAACAGTTCTGCTATGCAAGGATCATATACTGATAAAAGCTTTTATACTATTTTCAGATCCAAACATCAATACAATGGAAATATGGATCTGTTTACCAATATGAAAAAACATACAGATTTTGGGGGGATCATCGATCCTTTTATTTATCTATCGTTCAGATTCAATCAGAAAATGGTCCTGAAAAACACTCTCCACTACTTCAGTCTCGCCAATCTTAATCCATACACACAGAAAAGCAAACCTCTCGGATTGGAAAACGATCTTGTATTCACCTGGCGTTTTGCTGAATGGGGCTCGCTGGAAACAGGATATCTTATCTTTTTTCCTTCGGATGCATACCGGGAACATAATAAAATCAGCCACAAGAAATTGTCCAATTTTGTTAATGTAATGCTCTCCCTCACCCCAAACATGTTTACACATTAGTACGGGATAATTCCAGCCAAAGAATATAATATGCAAAATCATTAAAAAAATGAATATTAATTATCTGATCTGACTGCTTATGAACATATTAAAGTTAAGTGTATTAGCAATAATAATGACAGGGATATTTTCATGTTCTTCGAAAAAGGTAAAAGAACAAACCATCAACATTTCCGGTGCATTTGCTCTTTATCCGCTTGTTGTTCAATGGGCAGAGGAGTATCAAAAGGAAAACCCGGATATCAGGTTTAATATTTCGGGTGGTGGTGCAGGTAAAGGGCTAGCAGATGCTCTTGCAGGTGTAGTTGACCTTGGTATGTTTTCGAGAGAGATTACCCCGGAAGAAAAGAACAAAGGTACATGGTGGGTTGGGCTTACCATAGATGCTGTGATCCCTTCCATAAGCAGCAACAACCCATATAAAGAGGTTCTTCAGAAGAGGGGCATTACAAAGGAGGAGTTCAGAAAGATATTTGTGGAGGGTACGATAACTCACTGGAACCAGTTACTACCTGGAACTCCCGACAAAGCAATGAATGTATACACCCGGTCGGATGCATGTGGTGCTGCTGAAACCTTTGCCAAATATATTGGCGCAAACCAGGAGGATCTTCTGGGAGTAGGAGTTTTTGGTGATCCGGGTTTGGCTGAGGTGGTTGCCAAAGATCCTTACGGCATTGGATACAACAATACCATTTATGTGTATGACGTAAAAACAGGCCTAAAAAGGGTTGGTTCAGATGTTATCCCGATAGATATAAACAGTAACGGGGTTATTGATCCTGAGGAGGCTGTTTACGGCACCTTTGACTCTATCCTTAAAGCAATTGCTGATGGCGTTTACCCTTCGCCCCCTGCCAGGGAGCTCTATTTTGTTGCCAAAGGAAAACCTGAGAAACAGGTAACCCTGGATTTCATAAAATGGACACTGACGGACGGACAAAAGTTTGTGAAAGATGCCGGTTATGTGCCAATAGATATTAGCAAAATTGATGAATACCTTAAAAAACTATAATTAAGGTGCAACTACGAAGAATCATCACCGATAGAACTATTTCAATCTGGATGGTGGTTGCAGTGGGAATAATCCTTATCATGCCATTGATTATTGGGGTGGGGCTTTTTTACAAATCAATACCAATATTTGAACATCAGTCACTTGTAAGCCTTCTCACCTCCTCGGATTGGGCACCAATGAAAGGTAAGTTCGGGTTCCTGCCCTTCATCACCGGATCAGTATATGTCACCGCTCTGGCATTCATTTTTGCTGCCCCGGTCAGCCTGCTTGCCGCAATAAACCTTACACAATTTGCTCCCTCATCCATAACCCGGATTTTTCATCCTGTGATCGACATCCTTGCAGGGATTCCATCCGTTATTTATGGTGCCTGGGGTGTGCTGGTAATTGTACCATTTATCTCAGGATATCTTGCTCCTGTATTCAATATAACATCAACCGGATATTCTATGCTTTCAGGAGGTATAGTACTGGGAATAATGTGCATACCATATATGCTCAATATGCTTATCGACATTTTCAATACTGTGCCTGTAGGTATGAAAGAGGCTGCTCTGTCATTGGGTGCAACGAGATGGGAATCAGTTAAAAATGTAGTAATCCGAAAAAGTACTCCTGGAATCCTCTCCGCTTTCGGGTTAAGTATTGCAAAGGCATTTGGTGAAACAATTGCTGTGATGATGGTTGTGGGAAACATGATAAACGTTTCCCTTAACCCGTTTGAACCCGGCTATCCGTTGCCGGCACTCATTGCAAATAATTACGGTGAGATGCTTTCAATTCCCATGTATGATGCTGCTCTGATGTTTTCTGCCCTGCTGTTGCTTGTTGTCATTCTCGCCATAAACTTTATCTTCAGGTATTTCATTATGAAGTCTCAAAAGCATTGAATATGAAAAGGGGAAAAAGAATCGAAGAGAATATTTTCCGTTTCCTGTCCGGATTTGCAACGTGGTCACTTTTTGCCATTCTCGGGTTTATCATCCTGGTAGTTTTCTACAGAGGATTCAACGCCCTGAACATTGACATGATAACCAGTATCCCTAAAGGCGGGTTCTATTATGGTGGTGAGGGAGGTGTACTTAATGCGATCATTGGGTCTCTTTATATTGCGGGGGGAGCTACACTGATTGCGGTAGCATTTGGCCTCCCGGCTGCACTTTTTCTCAATGTTCACATGGTTCGCTTCAGGCGTACCCAAAATTTGATACGATACATCATTGATGCCCTGTGGGGTATACCTTCAATTGTATATGGTGCATTTGGATTTACCCTTATGCTTCTTCTAGGGATGAATGCTTCATTGCTTGCCGGAATAATTACAGTTGCAATGCTGATAACGCCAATAATGGTAAGAACCTTCGATGAAGTGCTTGCCACCATACCTAAAGGGTTGTATGAAGCGGCAATGTCACTCGGGTCTACAAGATCAGAAACCGCTTTCAGAATAATTTTCAGGCAGGGATTGCCCGGATTTATCACAGCTATTTTACTCTCCTTCGGCAGAGGTATTGGTGATGCAGCTTCTGTACTTTTTACCGCAGGCTATACCGACAGGATTCCTGTTAACCTTGATGAACCTGCTGCCACACTTCCCCTGGCTATCTTCTTCCAACTCGGCTCTCCCGTTCCGGAAGTTCGTGAAAGAGCTTTTGCCTCTGCTGCAATTCTTACCATTATTATTCTGCTTTTGAGCCTGTCGGCAAGGTTCATTTTTAACCGTTTCAAAAAGAATAGTGTGCAATGAAATACTATATGAGCACCCGGTTTTGTTTGTTTGGTGCCTGCATATCCGATAGGTTAAATGTTATTATTCCAATCTAAAATAAATTCTGATTATGAACACCTCATCAATAATAATCCGAAATCTGAATGTTCATGCAGGCCACCAACAGATACTGAAAAAAATCAACCTTGCAATTCCTGAGAACAGGATCACGGTTATGTTAGGCCCTTCGGGATGCGGTAAAACAACCCTGTTGAAATGCATGAACAGGCTTACCGATCTTTACAAAGAACTAAAGGTTGAGGGTGAGATATTTATCGGAAAAGATGATATTCTGAACAATGATATAGATTTGCCTGTACTCAGGCAGAAAATGGGGTTATTGTCACAAAAGCCGTATCTTCTTCCTTTCTCGATCCGCAGAAACATTGCCTACGGACTGAAACTTAAGGGTATCAGTAATAAGCGTCAAATAGCATCCGAAGTAGAGAATACCCTGCAGGAGGTAGGTTTGTGGGGTGAAGTGAAAGGTAGGCTTAACGGATCGGCCAATACTCTTTCAATAGGGCAGCAACAAAGGCTCTGCCTGGCCAGAGGGCTTGCCGTAAGGCCGGCAATCATCCTTGCTGATGAACCAACATCTGCCCTTGACCCAAAATCAAGCAGGATTATTGAGGATCTGCTAAGAAAACTCAAGAAGGATCACACCATCATACTGGTAACACACATTCTCCGCCAGGCAAAAAGGCTTGCAGATCATGTTGTTTTTATGCACAACGGGGAGATTGTTGAGCAGGGTGAGCCGGAAAAACTCTTTTCCAATCCGGCTTCACAGGAACTGAAGGACTATCTTATTGATGGTAATTGATGGTGAAAGATTGTTAATCAGATTATGATAAACCAAAGCTCTTCGGTATAGAATTAAAAGTCTGTTCATTCGAACGTTTTATCTGAATAATGATTATCAGAGATTTAGCAATGAGCTGACCGGGTTGTTCTGACAGGTCATCATTAATGGATTCTCTATCAACTCTTTCACCTTTACAAGAAATCCCACGCTTTCACGTCCGTCAATAATACGATGATCGTATGATAGTGCAATATACATAACAGGCCTGATCTCCACTCTGCCATTCCGGGCTACCGGCCGTTCAACGATATTGTGCATTCCCAGTATTGCGCTCTGAGGTGGATTTATAATAGGGGTGGAAAGCATGCTGCCAAAAACACCTCCGTTGCTGATCGTAAAGGTACCACCGGTCATCTCGTCGAGTGTAAGCCTGTTGTTCCGGGCCTTATCTGCAAGCCTCCTTATATCTTGTTCTATCATTGCAATAGTAAGTTGATGAGCATTTCTAACCACAGGGACTACCAGCCCCTTAGGGGAACTGACGGCTATACTCATGTCAACGTAATCGTGATATACTATCTCATCCTTATCAATAAAGGCATTCACCTCAGGAAACTCCTGTAATGCAATTGTTGCAGCCTTTGTAAAAAATGCCATAAGCCCGAGCCTAACCCCATGAATTTTTTCAAACTGATCTCCCAACTCCTTCCTTATACGCACTACCTCAGTCATATCCACCTCATTGAAGGTGGTGAGCATCGCTGTCTCGTTTTTTACCTTCACCAGCCTCTGCGATAGCTTTATCCTAAGCGGTGACATCTTAACCCTTCTTTCACCATTTGTGGATTTATCTGCGATATTTTCCGCCACTACTGTCGGCGATGAACTGTTTATGGTGTTAACCAACTCCTCAATGTCGGCTTTTTTTATTCGTTTATTCCGTATGCGGCCATTTATATCCTTCTGATCAAGGCCTTCAGCCGCCATATATGATCTCGCCAGTGGGGTCAGACTGGTTATTTCTTTGGTTTGATTAATATCACCGACAAAAGTCACTATTTCATCAGTAATCTCATTTGCATAATCAGATTGATATTCAATTTTTTGAAGTTCTGCAGAATAAACACTTACCTCAACAGCTTTTTCTCTGATCGTAGCTATTTCCCCCGGCACGATCCTGGCGATCACCTCCCCCACTCCTACCTCTTCTCCGGCAGCAATCAGAATGGTTATTACACCCGCTTCCGGGGCACTTATGCTGAGAGTTGCCTTGTCGGAATCAATTTCCGCAATCTCCTGGTCCCTATCCACGAACTCCCCATCAGCCACCAGCCATGATGCCAGTATGACCGTCAATACCGATTCTCCGGGACTTGGTACTTTTATTTCTGTCATTGATTTTTTGATTTTTGTTGATAAAGTTTAAATGCTTATCAAGTTTGTCAAGGTTGAGAGTTACATTATTTAAATGTTTATAGTTTAGTAGTTTAACCGGTTAAATATTAGAGGTAAAGCCAACAACCAATTAAAATATTTAGTATTCACGTTCAGAACATATCATACGGCACTCTTCACGCACTCTTTCGCAGTGACAGTTTCCGAATGTCTTCTCTATTATTTTTGCCTGTCGTACTTTGTGTAACCGTCCTGATCCGGTTGCCGGGCTACCGCTGTCGGGGCGGGCAACCATGCGTAACGGAACAGCTTTGAAGTTTCTCGATATATAGCTCCAGGCACCCATGTTGCCGGGTTCCTCCTGGGTCCATAGCCATGAATCTGCATTCCTGTATTTCGTCACAATCTTCACCATTTGTTCAACAGGTAATGGATAAAGCTGTTCCAATCTCACAATAGCCACATCATCACGTTTCAAATTCGTTCTGGCCTCATTGAGTTCATACCAGATCTTACCGGTACAGAACACTACCTTGTGCACCTTTTCCGGATCGGTAATTTGGTCGTCTATCACCTCCCTGAACTTTCCTGATATAAATTCCTGTTTATCAGAGACACACAGCGGATGACGCAGAAGGCTCTTGGGTGTGAACACTATCAATGGTTTGCGAAACTCACGGTGCAACTGCCTTCTCAGAAGGTGGAAGAAGCTTGCCGGGGTAGTACAGTATGCAACCTGCATGTTGTAATCGGCACACAAGATAAGTGCCCTCTCAATACGGGCGCTTGAGTGTTCCGGGCCTTGCCCTTCGTAGCCGTGTGGCAGCAACACAACAAGGCCGTTCATAACATTCCACTTCTCCTCACCACTGCTAATAAACTGGTCGAATATGATCTGGGCGCCATTACCAAAATCGCCAAACTGAGCCTCCCATATTGTCAATGTGTCAGGGGAGGCCAGTGCATAGCCGTATTCAAACCCCAAGACTCCATACTCAGAGAGTAAGGAGTTGTAAATCTCAAATTTACCCTGATTTTCTGCTATATGCTCCAATGGTATATACTCTTCTTCGGAATCCTCAACTCTTAAAACAGCATGGCGATGGCTGAAAGTTCCCCTCTCCACGTCCTGTCCTGAGATCCGAACATTGAACTCTTCGGCCAGAAGTGTTCCGTATGCAAGCAACTCTGCCATCCCCCAGTCAACCTTTCCGGTTTCGGTTACCATCTTCAAACGTTCATCCTGCAACCTGACTATCTTCCTGAAAAACTGCTTCCCCTCAGGAAGAGAGGCTATCCTTAACGCTACCTGTTCCAGCAATTCTTCACTAACTGATGTATCAGATGATTGAACGAAATCTTCCGGCAATGCCCTGTGCATCTTCTGCCATGTCTTGCTGAGAAACGACTTTATAGTAGACCTGCTTATCTCTTTTGAACTGTCGAGTGCATTTTCGAGATAATCCACCAAACGTTTTTCATCCCTGTCTGCCTGATCTGCAGCAATTACACCCTCATTTATTAGGGTGCTTTTATAGATAATGTATGGATCAGGATGATTTTCGATGATTTTATATAATAACGGTTGGGTAAACCTCGGTTCATCACTCTCGTTATGCCCATATCTTCTGTAACAAAGTATATCAATAAAAACATCCTTCTGAAAACGCTCTCTGTATTCCATAGCGAGCCTCATTGTAAAGACCACAGCCTCTGCATCATCACCATTTACATGAAATACCGGGGATTGTATCACCTTGGCTATATCAGTGCAATAAACACTCGATCTTGCATCCAGATAGTTGGTTGTAAAACCGAGCTGGTTGTTGATAACCAGATGCACTGTACCGCCGGTGTTATATGCAGGCAACTCCGACATCTGCAGTACCTCATAGACTATACCCTGCCCTGCAATTGCAGCATCACCATGTATAAGTATCGGTGTGATTTTCCTGTAATCTCTGTTGTGTTTACGATCGATCCTCGCCCTGGCAATCCCCTCCACAACAGGGTCAACAGCTTCGAGGTGCGAAGGGTTGGGAGAAAGTGTAACACGTATCTCTTTTCCTCCACCGGTGGTAAGATAGGTGGTATAACCCATGTGGTACTTCACATCTCCCAGCAGGTCAAAATCATCATATTCAAGACCGGAAAACTCACTAAGAAGTTCGCTGAGAGGTTTTTGCATAATATTGGCAAGCACATTCAACCTTCCCCGGTGAGCCATCCCAATAATAAACTCTGCTGTACCCATTCCTGCTCCCAGCTCAATTACAGTCTGCAAAGCAGGTATCAACGATTCTGCTCCCTCAAGTGAAAACCTCTTCTGTCCAGGAAACTTCCTGTGAATGAACCTCTCGAAAAATACAGCCTCCCGCAACTTGTTTAAGATGATTCTTTTTAGTGCTGATGTATATTCAGGTCTGTTCCGGGAGCCCTCCATCTTCTGCTTAAGCCAGACCTCTACCTCATGATTCCTGATAAACATGAACTCGGCTCCGATGCTCCTGCAATATGTATCCTCAAGATGAACAATGATATCCCGCAGCCTTGCAGAACCTAAACCAATCTCAGCACCGGCATCGAAAACCCTGTCGAGGTGATCCTCAGTAAGCCCGAAATTTTCTATGTCAAGTGTCGGGGTGTATTTCCTTCGGGTGCGAACCGGGTTCGTACGTGTGAAAAGATGCCCCCTCTTACGGTATTCATTTATCAGGTTTATCACCCTGAACTCGTCACCCGTCTGTGAAGCCCCCTCCTCCCCGGAAAAGTTCCGATATCCAACATCGAAACCTTCAAAAAAAGGATGCAGGCTTGAATCAACACTCCCCGGATCATTATTATATTGCCGGTATAAGGCTTCCAAAGCCTTGTCGTTCATGCCGCTGATATGTTTCATCTGCTTTTAAAACCGCTTTTTCGACAGTGAAGATACAATTTAATTTTCTATTTCAACTTCATGTATAAACAAGTTTCAGTCTTCAAGGTTCCTTGATGAATGAAAAAAGTTTGAAAGATTGAAAGTTTGAAAGTTCACGAATAGTAATTGCCTGAAATATCATTGGTGAAGCTGAAAACAACTGTTAATAAAAAAGAAATCGCCAAAAAAAAAACATAACCAAAAAAATAGTTTACTTTAGCCGGCATAAAACTCATTCACGGAATGTAGAATCATATTTAAATTCAGGAGGAGCGCCAATGATAGAAACCATCCAGATAGGAAACGTTAAATGGCATCACATCCTATACCCTTCTGAAGAGAACCTTAACTTCCTGAGTGAGAACTACAGCTTTCACCCCCTTGATATAGAAGACTGCCGCAGCCGCGTGCAAAGGCCTAAAATCGACGTTTACGACGACTACTATTTTCTTATTCTCCATTTCCCCTACGCCGACAAGGTGAATAAATTTGTGAAGACAAAGGAGGTGAAAATTTTCTGGGGAAAAGATTTTGTGATCACGATAGGTAAGTCACACTGGGTTGTTAAAAACCTCTTTAACGAAGTGAAAGATAATCCCGAAGAAGCATTAGGAAATTTGCCTCAGTCGAGTGACACCTTGTTATACGCTATCCTCGAGGCACTCATGAAGGAAACCATGTCGTTGCTTTCACGTATCGATGAAGAACTCGATCTTATAAATAAGGATATTTTCAATATCAAGGCAGAGAAAACCATCGAAAGAATATCTGTAACCCGAAAAAACCTTATCCTGATAAACACCATCTTCAGGCCACAACTTCGTGTTTTCCAGAAATTTGAATCAGGAGCCATCGAAGGTTTTGCCAAAGACATGGAAGAATACTGGGGCAACATACTCGACTACTATCAGAAGATGTGGGATATGATTGAGGATTATGAAGAGTTGATTGAAGGGTTTTCGAAAACTTTTGACTCACTGCAGGCTAACCGTACAAACCAGATAATGAAGATACTTACCTTTATCTCTACCATCATGCTTCCGTTGAGCGTGATCACCGGGATGTATGGTATGAATGTGCTGCTGCCAATACAGGAGAGCCCTGTTGCATTCTATGTTATTCTGGGAATTATGGTAATGATAATGGTTGGAATGATGTTCTACTTCAAGCGTAAAAAGTGGATGTAAGAGATCACTGAACCCTCTCCTGCATTTCTACAGAAAGCTTGTGAATAAGGTAGAAGATGTTCAGCAACTCAGTAATTTTATCGCTATCCTCAAGATAGGATGAAAGAAAATCAATCTTTCTTTGCCACTCCTCTTCCTGTAAAGGTGAAATATTGTTCCTCCTTTTAATAATCCCCATCTCTTCACTAAGCCTGAACCGATCCTTCAGAAGGAGCAGCAAACGAAGGTCAAGCTCCTGAAGCAACCTCCGAAAGTCGTCAAGTTTCATTAAGTCGTTGTTCATAGCACAGCATTTTTTTATTCTGACTAAATTAGAATATTTTTGCTTCAAAGCACAAAAAAATGATAAAGAAACATGTCCGCATAAATAACAAAGAAGTAAGCTTTTATATATCAGGTGAAGGAGACACTGTAGTGTTTCTTCATGGTTTCATGGAATCATCTGAAATCTGGGAAGATTACATTAACGCACTCTCAGATTCCTTCAGGGTTGTTGCCATTGACCTGCCGGGCCATGGAAGCAGCGAGAGTTTTTCTGATATACACACTATGAGTTTTATGGCATCGGTAATCCAAAAGGTTCTGATTCGTCTTGAAACAGAAAAGTGTTTTATGATAGGTCACAGCATGGGAGGTTACGTGGCTCTTGAGTTCGCAGCGCAATATCCTGAAATGCTCAGCGGGCTCTGCATGTTCCACTCCAATGCCAATGCCGACAGTCCTGAAACAAAAGAAAACCGCGACCGTGCAATAAATGTTGTGAAAAAAAACCGGGCTGACTACATAACCCTTTTTATCCCCGATCTTTTTGCCCCCGGAAATCGTAAAAAACATACCAGTGTTATCAAAACCCTTCAACAGCGTGCAAACAACATGGAATCCGAAGCCATAACAGCTGCAATGGAGGGGATGAAGATACGCAGATCACATTACAAAACCCTGAAAAACATCAGTGTGCCGGTGCTGTATATTGTCGGACAGCTCGATACACGTATCGACATGGAAAAGATATTGGAACAGGTTCTGCTGCCGGCCGACTGTACCGTGCTGTTTCTGCGCGACTGCGGCCACATGGGGTACGTTGAAGCGAGGGATGAATGTTTGAGGGCGATACTGGGGGGAGTCTTGAGTTATGAATTATGAGTTTTCCTTTACCTTTGCTGTTTAATCAAACGGTAACAAATGGAAACTTTATACCGGATTGTGACCTCTGACTTTTTTCAGCGTGCAGGACTGGCACGGGGACTGACGACCTTTATGGGGTATATTGCCGATCTTCGCCTTCCCGGATGGCTGCTGAAACCGCTTATCAGAAAATATATCCGTGCAAACCGTATCGACATGACTGAGTTCGACAGCGATCTCAGTTGTTACCGTACATTCAACAGTTTCTTCACCAGGCAGGCGCGGCCGGGCTTACGGAAAACCGAAGATGGCATAGTATCACCGGCAGACGGTATCATCACCGCCGGGGGTAGCTTTGAAGACGGCCAGCTTTTCCATGTGAAAAGAAGTAATTACCATCTTTCGGAATTGTTGGGTAAACCAGGTTTCAACTCCGGCTCCTTCTCAACCATTTACCTCTCCCCTGCCGATTACCACAGGGTGCATGCACCGTTCAACTGTACGATTACTGCAATCAGGCACCTCCACGGCTCTGTAAGAACAGTAAACCCCGCAAAGATCCTCAGACACCCGAACCTTTACTGCACCAACGAACGGGTTGTCATTGAAGGTGATTCGGAATACGGTAGATTCTTTCTGGTGCTTGTGGGCGCAATCGTGGTGGGGAGGATCAGGATCAGCTTTGTGGATGGGTTTACAAAAGGATTTCACGCCCGGAACCTATCAGTAAATTTAGTCAAAGGCCAGGAGACCGGCCTCTTCGAACTTGGCTCAACCGTGCTGCTGATCATGGAAAACAACCTGCTTAACAATACGGAAACACTTACCGGCAACCACATCAAAACGGGAAACCGCTTATGCTGATAAATAATACTTTAACTGCTGGTGTTTGGAATCCATGCACATGCTTTTCAACTTTGTGTTGTATCTTGCACAGCTGCGGAAAAATCCACTGTAACAATCATCATCAATGAAACAAATAGTAAAAGTTATCCCATCGCTGCTGACCCTGGGAAACCTACTGTGCGGTTTTGCTGCCATAGTGCTTGCAGACCCCTTGTACAGTATGGCGCTGATCTGCATAGCCGCCGTCATCGATACCTTCGACGGCCTGGTGGCAAGAGTCCTCAACGCCACATCGGATTTTGGAAAACAGATGGATTCTCTGGCCGACATTGTTTCATTCGGAGTGGCACCCGGCGTGCTCATCTACCAGCATCTGCTTCATCCTAACTATTACAGTGTGGCGCTCGCAGGGTTAATACCTCTCTTTGCCGCAATTCGCCTTGCCCGTTTCAACACCGACGCCAGACAGTCAGTCTCCTTCCGCGGACTGCCAACACCCGCCGCAGGCCTCTTCCTCATCCCCCTCCCTTATATCGACCTCGAATACGGATTTTACCTCTACGGTAACCCGTTGCTTACATTGATAATTATTGCCGTGGCTCTGCTGATGGTGCTGCCGCTGCCTATGTTCTCATTCAAAGATTTGAAAAAGGGAGGTGCTGAGAGGGTGTTCCCCATACTGCTTCTGGCAGGTTCAGCAGCGCTTATAATTTTTCTGAAATGGCAGGCTTTGCCGCTTGCAGTTATTCTGTATATCCTGTTATCAGTGATTTATGCTATTTGGAAACCTAAAAAAATGATTATGCCTGATGGAGATATAATGGTTTGAATCAAGTTGTGGTATTGCCCTGAACCAAAATTCCCAATTATTATAGAAATATCATTAACAAATTCATTTTTATTAACTCCGGTTAATTAAAGCCTGTATTATTAAATCCGGTTAATAAAATTAAAGCCTGTTTTATTAGCTGTGGTTAATAAAATCAACCCTTATAGATTAGTTGCTTTGATGATAGTCTTAAAGATTTCATTATGCCCATTAGATTACATGTCTATTGAAATTTTTGTTCATCGGATTTTTTTTTGTTTTCATCGAATCAATCAGAGGTTTAATTATCTTTGTTGGTGAAATAATATGAACTAAACACCCATTAATTACAAGTCCTGCATTATGAAGACAAAAAGAATACTCATCGCAGAAGATGTAAAAAATGTTACAATTGACATAAGAAATGTGCTCGAAAAGCTTGGCTATGATGTCATTAAGATTGTCTGCACTGCTGAGGATGCAATCAAATCGATTGAGACTGATCCGCCTGATATTATTCTGATGGACACCGACATGGGCAAAGGTCTGTCAGGTATAGAAGCAGCTATAATGATCTATGACCTTCACGGCCTGCCGGTTGTGCTGATGAGCGGTGGAATACCCGGTGACCTGATCCGTGACATTGCCGCCTCCGAAGCATATGGCGTAGTAATTAAACCCTTCAGACCTGAAACTCTTCACGCTGCGATTGAAATTGCCCTTAATAAACATAAAAGGCCCGGCAAAATTTTACCGAAACATACCGGATGCCTCTTCGTGCGTGCCGGATACCGCCATAACAGAATCGACTTCAATAAGATACTGTACATCGAAGCACTTAAAGATTATGTTGTTGTTCACATGGTTAACGGAATGATAACAACTCATACCACTATCAAAGGGATTGAAGAGGTACTTCCGGAATACGAATTTGTCAGGATACACAGATCATACATAGTAAGGATTGATAAGATCCATTCAATAAAGTATCCGGAACTCATAATGGAAGGGAAGATGAAACTTCTCCCAATCGGTGGTCTTTACAAGAAAAACCTCTTCGACAGGATAAACAGCCTGCAATAAGAGAAAAGTTCTGGGTTCTGAACCCTGAACGCTCGCGAAGCGAGCCTGAACCCTGAACGCTCGCGAAGCGAGCCTGAACCCTGAACGCTCGCGAAGCGAG
>CAYXYB010000006.1:0-34418 GCA_964469215.1 uncultured Lentimicrobiaceae bacterium | reverse complement strand
CCTGAACCCTGAACGCGAGCGTAGCGAGCCTGAACCCTGAACGCGAGCGTAGCGAGCCTCTCGCCGGACTCGAACCGGCGACCTGCTCATTACGAATGAGCTGCTCTACCAACTGAGCTAAAGAGGCCTGATAAAAAAATCTGAAGCCGCAAAATTAATTAAATACACATAATATAAAAAGTAAACAAACCCTACTTTTGCACCGAAATGCAAATGTTCAGCAATATCAACATAGAAGAATACAGATATAACCTTCCAAAAGAGCGAATTGCCCAATACCCGGCAGAACAACGTGACCGCTCGAAGCTTCTTGTGATGAAAAAGGGAGAACTCTCCTCTATTGTTTTCAAAGATTTACCTGACCTTCTCCCTCAAAACACCCTGCTCCTTTTCAACAACACACGAGTTATCAGGGCAAGATTACTCTTCATAAAAAATACCGGTGCCGAAATTGAGATCTTTTTCCTGAACCCGATACTACCATCAACAGATCATCAGGTATCCTTCGGCAGCGGGCCACCCGTTACATGGGAATGTATCATTGGAAACGCCCGCAAATGGAAAGGGGGTGAATTAAAACATACTTTTCTGTTTGAAGGAGAGAATGTTGAACTCTATGTAAGGATTATTGAAAGGCGACAGGAAACCTTCCTGGTTGAATTATCATGGAAACCGGAAAACATATCTCTTGCTGATGTTTTCGAAACTGTCGGCCACACTCCCCTCCCTCCTTATATAAACAGAGAGGATGAACCTGTAGATGCAGAGCGTTACCAAACGGTATATGCTTTTCATAACGGATCCGTTGCTGCTCCTACTGCCGGATTACATTTCACTCCAGAGATGCTGAAAACTCTTGAAACAAAGAATATTCTTCAACAAAACATCACCCTCCATGTGGGGGCAGGAACCTTTAAACCGGTAACCGCCCATAACATATCAAATCATATTATGCATCATGAAGAGATCATAGTAACCTGTGATCTGCTTATGGACATAGCCTTCCACAAAGGGCCTGTAATACCGGTTGGGACCACCTCGGTAAGGTCATTGGAGAGTGTTTACTGGTATGGGGTAAGGGTTTTGAAAAACATTGAGATGTTGAACAACAATTTCCATGTGGAACAATGGGAACCTTATTTGTACAACTTTTCGTATCTCCCTGCACCGGAAGAGGTGTTCAGTAATCTGGCAGTTCTGATGGAAAAATCCGGCTATCAATCATTAAGAGGTATTACTAGCCTGATGATTGTGCCGGGTTACCGTTTCGCTTTCTCCTACGGGTTGATAACCAATTTTCACCAATCCGGAAGCACCCTGCTGCTGCTTGTTGCCGCCCTTATTGGTGATGACTGGAAGAAAGCCTACCGGTATGCTCTCGAAAATGATTTCAGATTCCTCAGCTACGGGGATGCATGCCTGTTTCTCCCTGAGAATAAACTGTAAACCAGGGATTATCTCAAAACAGTTACAGTGAAAAGGGTGTTTTCCAGAGGTGTCACTACAACAGAAGATGTGGATGCACTGGTGTTCAAGATATAGGTATTGCCGCCTGAACCTCAAGGATTGTATTCTGACCCCCGCAAATCATATCGGTTTCCCGTTTTATGCAAAAAAATACTCGCTTATTTTTCCTTTTTTCTGGTCCCGAACTAATATAACAACAGATACTGTTCTGTACGTATATATTATAATATGGCAACAAATCAGGAAACAGGAGCCCATGGAGAACAACTGGCAGAGGAATTTCTAAGTGGCCTTGGGTATAAGATCCTTCACAAAAACTGGCGGTTCAGACATTTTGAGCTGGATCTTGTGATGCAAGATGCAAAGAGCATCATTGTGGTTGAGGTCAAAACCCGGAAAAGCCTCTATGCAGGTGATCCGGAAGTATCTGTAAACCGGCAGAAGCAGCGAACTCTTATAAAAGCCGCAAACGCCTATGTTTTATATTACGGTATCGACTTTCCGGTAAGATTCGATATTGTTGCGGTTGTCATTAGTGGTGAGAAGGCTATCATCAATCATATCAAAGATGCCTTTTATCCCATGATGTAAAAGAATATGGGGCACCCGGCAATATTTTGTATCTTTGCAACGTATTTTATTATTATCAGATCTTTACATAAAAAAAATCAACAATTATGGAAAGGAAGAACGTTGACCAACGTTTTCCGGATAAAGGGGGTAACCCCCGGAGAGGAAAACCCGGAACAGATTATTCCGGCAGAAAATCGCAATATTCATCAGTTAGGGAAAACAAAGCAGATACACCCATCAGTCAACAGGATGACCGTCCACCTTATCCCAGGAAGCAACTTATAAGGCAACCCCGTATTGTAAAGCGGGGAGACATGGAAGATGCCGGTGCAAAACGACCCTGGGTGGCAGACAGGGATAAGCCATCGTATCCTCAGAGAACTGAACGTTATTCATCAGTACCTCCTTTACAGCGTAAGTTTGACTCAAACCGTGATGACTATCAGGGGAGAACGAATCCTTCATCCGGTAATGAAAGCAGGTTTTATCGCCATTCAGGTAATCAGTCATTTAGTAACCGGCAAAACCCTCGCAATTACGGAAAGGTAAATAAGAGGCCATATCAGAGTCCCGGCAAACCGGGAAAGCCAAGGCCGTTAGGCCCTGGTGAGATGTACACCCCACCGCCTCATCCTGAAGGGATAAGGATAAACAGATATATTGCCAATGCCGGTATATGCAGTCGCCGTGATGCAGATAAGCTTGTTGAGGCCGGAGAAATCAGTGTGAATGGTGTGGTTGTTAACACACTCGGTGCACGAATCGATCCGGGTGATGTTGTTACCTATAAAGGGATTCATATCCATGGCGAAAAGCTGAGATACGTTTTGCTTAACAAGCCAAAAGGCTACATCACCACCAACGACGACCCGGAAGGAAGGGCTACCGTCATTGAACTTATCAACGAAGCCTGCGATGAAAGGGTCTTTCCGGTTGGTCGCCTCGACAGAAATACCACCGGACTGATACTTTTTACCAATGACGGGATGCTTGCTGAAAAGCTTATGCATCCAAGAAATCTGGTGAAAAAGCTTTACCATATAAAACTGGATAAACCCATAACAATTGATCATATAAAGAAGATATCCAAAGGGATTAAACTCGAAGATGGCTATATAAAAGCAGACAATATTTCATATGTTGGAACCGTTGACGACCGGACTGAGATTGGATTGGAGATTCACTCCGGCAAAAACAGGATCGTTAGAAGGATATTTGAATCATTGGAATATGAAGTTATCAAACTCGACAGAGTAATGTTTGCAGGCCTTACAAAGAAAGACCTCCGCAGGGGAAAATGGCGGCACCTGACCAAAGAAGAGGTAAACTACCTAAAGATGCTATAGATTCCGGTCTAATCCCAATTCAAAAAGTTGAGAAGCGTTTCCAAAAACATGAGAACCCGCCCAAAAAGAGGAAGATTGTTCAGAATTATTGCCACCTCAGCAGGTGTGGTATTTATTGTCATTATTGCTTCCGGACTCTGGCTACAAAGCCGCATGCAGGATATTCTTATCAAAGAGATTAATAACCAACTAACCGCCAAAGTTAAAGTTAAAGATATTTCATTTTCTTTATTCAGCAGTTTCCCCTACGCCCGGCTTCGTTTTAGTGAAGTTCTTATCCCTGACAATCACAAACAGCAGATCCCTTTGCTAGAAGCAGCCAGCCTTACCCTAAACTTCAGTGTTATCGATATTATCAGAAAAAATTACAACATCCGGTTTATAGGAATAGAACACGGTTCACTGTCAATTTCCATCCCGGAAAACGGAGAACCCAATTACCTGATATTGAAAGAAGGGGATACCGAAGGAGACGCTGTAGGTTTTGCCCTTCGCAAAGTAAAGATCAACGATGTAAACCTCAGTTATAAAGATGTAAGAAACAATATTATAGCTGATATTTATTGTTCGAAAACGGTTTTCAGGGGTGATTTCTCTGCTGAAGAGTACAATACCGGTTTGTCAGGTGACATCTCCATTCGACAGGTAAAAGTTGGCAAAGATAAATTCTTCTCCGGGCAGAGTTCATATCTCGATATGATATTAAAAGTGGATAACATCAGGGGAGTTTACACTTTTACACGAGGCAACCTCCGGGTAGCCGGACTCCCTTTCCGGCTTACCGGTACAGTTGAACATGGAGACGGGCACAAAGAAATTAATCTTGCAGTTGAAGGCGATAATATGAAAATCGGACATCTGCTGAAACTCCTTCCTGAAGAGATGGCTTTCATTGAAGAGGAATACACTCCAAATGGCACAGTCACTTTCACGGGAAATATCTCGGGAAGTTATGATGGCAATAAATCTCCGGCGATCAGTTTTGCCTATGGTATTGAAAACGGTTCCCTGAACCATAAAAAATCTGGAATAATGTTGGGGGAAATATCCTGTAGCGGTACCTACAACTATTCAGAGCATAAATGCAATGATCTGGAGGTTAAAAGCTTCTCCGCAAGCCTTGGCAAAGGTTCAATAAGTGGCAGGACAAAAGTGGTTGACCTGAGTGCACCTGTATACCAGGTTGATTTAATTGCAGAGCTTGAGGTTGCCGACCTTTTATCGTTTTATCCGGTTAAGAATATTCAGAGAGGCAGTGGGAAGATAAAGATCGATATAAATGCTGAAACCTCCACGACTTTCAACGAAACGCTATCGGCTACACAGCTTCTTAACAGCCGTACAAACGGTGAAATTGAACTGAATAGTGTTTCGGTTGAAACAGAAAAAGAGATACAACTACTGAAGGATATCAGCGGAAAAATGACCATTGATAACAACGATTTAAACATTTCCTCTTTACAGGGTCTTGTTATGGATAATAAGGTTGTTTTCAGCGGTTTTTTCAGGAACCTCC
Organism: uncultured Lentimicrobiaceae bacterium; assembly: GCA_964469215.1. Lineage (GTDB taxonomy): Bacteria > Bacteroidota > Bacteroidia > Bacteroidales > SKPS01 > SKPS01. The sequence continues at coordinate 29,516 of CAYXYB010000006.1, read as the reverse complement.
TGCCCTATCTCCTTATCAAGGACCAAATGCTTGAATTCAACGGCTCTTTATCCTCGCCTATTATTGATCTTAAAAAATGGCTCTTTCAGGGAGAATCCGGAAACACCAGCAATAATGCACACTTTAAAATACCTGATAACATTAACGGAGTGCTGGATATAACTATTGCCAAACTTGTCTATGACAAATTTACCCCTAAGGACATAAAGGCAAAAATCAGCATTTCACCCGGAAAGATTCTTGCAAGGGATGTAGGCATGTTTGCATTCAGAGGAAAGGCAAACGGAGCTGTGATGCTGGCTCAGAAAGATGACCACAGTTTTATGTTTGATTGTGAACTCAATACAGAGAGGGTTGATATCCACCAGATGTTTAAACAATTCAACAATTTCGGGCAGGATGATCTTACTGACAGGAATCTTGAAGGGCTTCTGACAAGCAGGATAAGGATCCTTAGCCAACTGACACCACAACTCATCTTCAATATGTCTTCGCTGGATGCACTGGGAGATCTTGTGGTGGAAAATGGAGCTTTGCTTAATTATGAGCCGGTTAAAGCTCTTGCACGATACACCCGCCTTGATGATCTCTCCAATATAAGGTTCAACACGTTGCGAAATGAGATAAGGATAGCAGAAAACAAAATTATAATTCCTGAAATGATGATCCTCTCAGATGCAATTGACCTTTCGGTTGCCGGCATTCATAACTTTAATGGGGAGATCAATTATCAGGTGCGATTACTTTTATCGGAGCTTTTATCAGGAAAAGCAAAAAGGATAAACAGGCAAAGATCTGATATAGACCTCAGCCAGCAGGATCAGAAGGGAAGAATCACAATTTATCTGCTTATTGAGGGCACAGCCATAAATCCTGTGGTGAGGTATGACCGGAAAGGTCAACGCAGCAAACTGAATAAGGAGCTTAAAACTGAAAAAGAGGAAATGAGGGATCTGTTTAAAAAGGAATTTGGTATTTTTAACCCCTCAAACGAAAAGCCTGAAAAGCAAAGCACACAACAGAAAGAGGGGGTGATAATTATTGAATGGGATGATGATTAAAGGGTTAATTATCTGATAATAATACAGTAAGATGTTTATCATGGTTAAATTAATGAAGATGCTGAGGATCCCAAATTGTTAATTTTATAACATTAAAACGGGGATTATGGTTTACGGAATAATGAAGAAACTGTTAAATGAAATTATATACTAACATCAGAGCTTGGCGTTGGATCCTTCTTGGATCTGCAGCTCTCATTGTTACCGCATCATTATTGTACACCAATACTCTTGTTAGGAAAGTAAAGATTGAAGAGGAAAGAAAGGTGCGTATCTGGGCTGAAGCCATTGAGCGGCGTGTGGGTCTTGTGAATTATACCGATGAATACTTTGAAAACCTTAAAGATGTTGAAAGGCAAAGGGTAACTCTATGGGCTGAAGCCATTCGACAGAAAGCCATGGTGGTTAACTACACCAATGAGTTCTTTCAAAAGATTAGTAACGAGGAACGGAAGAGAGTTGAACTGTGGGCAGAAGCAAACCGGATAGTCTCAAGGGCAGATACAGCCCAGGAACTCTCTTTTTACCTGCAGATTCTTGCCGGAAACACAACAATTCCTATTGTGATAACAGATGAAAATGGCAATATCCGCACAGCAGCAAATGTGGACTTCGATGCTGATAGGGTTAAGGTACTGTCAGGTGCCCTGAAACGACAGTTCTCAGGTTTTGCTCCAATTGTATCGGATAATTTCGGCCTTATCAACATGATTTACTATAAAGAGTCAAAGCTCTATTCTGAGCTTCGGAACATGCTTGATGATCTTACTGAGTCGTTTATCTCCGATGTTGTTGACAATGCTGCATCAGTGCCCGTGGTTGTAACCGACTCATCGCGCACTATTGTTATAACATACGGTAATGTTGACCCACTGATGCTTAAACCCGACTACCTGCCGGATTTGATAAAACGGATGGAATCAGAAAATCCACCTATTGAAATTGCACTAACCGGTAAGACCAAAAACTATATATTTTACCAGAATTCTGTGTTTTACAACAGCCTTAAAGAGATTCTTGATAATCACGTTCAGAAGTTCCTCGAAGAGGTTGTTACAAATGCAACTGCTGTCCCGGTAATCATAACAGACAGTTCACAGAAGGTTGTTGTGGCACATGGAGGAGGCATTACTGAAAATGACTTCAGAACCCCGGAAAAGCTTGAAAAACTTATCAGAAAGATGGAATCCCATAATCCGCCCATTGCCATCAACCTTCCTATCCAGGGGCGGAGGCTTATCTTATACGAAGATTCATTCCTGCTGACCCAGATACGTTATTATCCTATTATACAATTTATCATAATAGGCATTTTTATCTTCGCCATTTATGTTCTCCTGAATCTTACACGCCGTTCGGAACAGGATCAGGTCTGGGCCGGTATGGCTAAAGAGGCTGCCCACCAGCTGGGAACACCAATATCATCACTCATGGCATGGCTGGAACTTCTCAGGCTGAGAAAAACTGAACCCGACATTGTAACAGAAATAACCAAAGACATCAGCAGGCTTGAAGCTATCACCGGACGGTTCTCAAAAATTGGCAGCACACCAGAATTATCCCCGGAAGAACCTTTCCATTTGATTGAAGAATCAATTAACTACATGAAGGTCAGAACATCATCAAAAATTATATATAAAATATCTGCAGATGAGGCATTTAAGAGACTTCAGATTCCTTTAAATGCAAACCTGTTCCAATGGGTAATCGAAAACCTAATCCGTAATTGTATCGATGCAATAGAAAATGAAGGAGTTATTACAGTTATATGTAACGACACCGGCAGGTATATCCATATTGATGTTGAAGATTCAGGTAAAGGAATACCGAAATCGAGACTTAAAATGGTATTCAACCCAGGTTACACAACAAAAAAACGTGGATGGGGCCTGGGACTGTCCCTTTCGGAAAGGATAATCAAGAAATATCACAAAGGTAAAATCTTCGTTAAATCTTCAGTCATAGATAAAGGTACAACCTTCAGAATCATTCTGAGGAAAAGCAACTGAAAACCTGACATTAACCTGATTAAGAAATGCATGCTGTTGATAACCGATTAAGTGCTTTTGTCTTTGCTAATAAATTGATTATGTATGCTTTATATGTTTCTTATAAGCCATGAATGCACTAATGAATGTTTACCGGATACACTCTTCGTGGCATAAAAGAAACGATAGAAATCAAATTTGATATAGAAACAAAATCAGGAACAATGCTACCGGACAACATTTCTGTTATATCTTTTGGTTCTGATAACAGTGTAATGTTCAGCCACGCCCGAAGTATCAGAGAGGAAGTTTTTATAAGGGAACAGAAGGTACCTGAAGAGTTGGAGTATGAGAACGATGAATCTGCGGTTCATTATCTTCTCTTGAAAGGTGATGTCCCAATAGCCACCGGCAGATGGAGGAAAACCGAAAGTGGTATAAAGCTGGAAAGGTTTGCCGTTCCTTATAAGCATAGGGGTAAAGGATATGGTACAATATTGCTGCAAAAGGTTCTTGAGGATGTGATACCTAAACAGAAGAAAATATATCTTCATTCACAGGTCACTGCTGTTAACTATTATCTCAGAGCAGACTTTATATGTGAAGGTGATAAGTTTTATGAGGCAGGTATAGCTCACTACCTTATGGTCTTCAGAAGGCAGAACAGCAATGCATGAAATATTTTGCCTGATAAATAACCTGTTAAAATATGTCTGCTTAAAAAGTGTGCAGGGCAATGAGGAACGGGATTAGAAAATTAATTCAGTTACCTTATAAGTGTAAAGGTTCCCATAAGCATATACTCATCCGAATAGGCCTCCCTGATGAACATTTTATACACATAAGCTGCATCAGGTGCAGGTAAGCCATTATCCAAAAGGCCATCCCATAGTTTATAAGGATCTTTTGAGTTAAAAATCAGTCTCCCGTAACGGTCATACACATAAAAGTCGAACTTTTCAACCCCTTCAAATATACCTACAGGCCCAAATTCATCATTATTTCCGTCACCATCCGGAGAGAATGCGTTTGGTACATAAAAGCGGTTGCATCTTTTAACTCCAAGCCGGAAAGTGTCAGTAACATTACAATATACCCCATTCATGGAGTTGGTGCCTGTAACCCAGTAATCTGTACTTTCTGGAGGGCCAACATGGATGCTGCCGGCGGCACTACCGGTATTCCACTGATATACTGAAGCTCCGGTAACTGTGAGTTCAAGTGAGGCACCTCTGCAAATAGTATCCGATTCGGCATATATCGAGGTGGTAGGTAACTGTATCACATCAAGCCACATGTCAGTAACGCTGTTGCAATTGTTTTGATCAGTAATGGTAACGGTGTACCGGGTTCCGTTAGCTGGGCTTACTGTAATTGACTGGCTTGTAGCACCGGTACTCCAATCGTAAATTACCCCACCATCGGCATCCAGTGTGATGCTGTCATGGCGGCATATAGTTGTATCACCAGTAATTAAAGGTATTGGCAGGGAATTGACCCAAACAATGGCATCGGCAGTATCCTTACATCCCAGAGTATCGGTTACAATGACAGTATAAACTGTCATTGCCGAAGGGGTAACATTTATTGACGCTGTAAAATCACCTGTATTCCATTCGTAGGCAGTGGCCCCTACCGCCGAAGCGGTTACGGTGGCAGTATCACCATCGCAGATTGTGTCTCCGACAGTCTGTATCACAGGTTTACTCACAGTGACCATTACCGAATCCACATGTTGCATCTGGCATTGGTCTGTAACCGTAACAGTGTAAAGAGTTGTTGCAGCCGGGTATATATTTATCAATGCGGTGGTATCGCTTGTACTCCAAATATAGGAATAGGGTGGGATGCCCAGTGTATCCCATGTCTGCAGGGTACTGGTTGTTGCGCAAAGTATGGTGTCGTTTGAGGTCACCGGTTCCATAGGGTGATAATCCTTTATATAGATCCAAACCGTGTCAGTGGTGCAGAATGAAGTGTTGGCAATAATTCTGATGGTCTCGATACCTTCAGGAATACTGTCCATTATCGGTTGAATAAACAAAAGAGCCGAATCGGTTCCGGCAAGTATTGTAACGCTGTTGGGTACCTGAACATAATCTACACCATTGGTGGCAGTGCCGCCGATACTGTAATAAACGGTTCGGTCGGTGGCAGTGATGGATGGCAACTTAAATTTTATTACCGCATTGTTGCAACCTTCAATAGCCATGGTGTCGAGGCCGGGATATGCGGTATAGGATGAAAGCTGAACATTGTTGCTTATGAAGCTGTTGGCCTCCAGTAAAACTCCTGAATCGAGAATGCCATCACCGGCATCAGCAATAGCAAGTTTAAGATGGTATGTAACACAGGGGATAACCTTCAGCCAGGCAGTAAGAACCGTTGTGATACCGTCATACTGGATCCATACTCCCCCATTATTGTTAATATAGTAAGCACAATTCATACAGGGGCCAACATTATTGTTGCCATTGTTTACATTGTTTATCGACACCGGAGTGCTGACAGTATTCGGTATGATTGCGATATTCCTGTTGACAAAAGGTGTCCATGTAACCGGATCATACCCCCCACTTACAAAAAAACCAAACACATCGTTGAAAGAGCTGCCTACATACTCCGGGTATTCTTCGGAGCCAAAAACATACCTGAATTTAATAGTATCACTGAGGGGAACAAAGTCGAATTCAAGAATTGCGGCATCGTAGGTGACATTGGGAGCCACCAGCGAATTAAGCAGAACGTCACCCGGGATACCAAGGCTGGTGCCGGCAGAACCTGAGTTGTTTGGCCCAACTGCTGTTATTACATTTCCGCTTGCCATTATTATTCCGGATGTAAAACCAAGATTGGTAGCCATGGCTCCTGTGGTAAAAGTTCCTATAGAATTCGGGTGTCCTGTATAGGTGACATTTGATACGGTAATGCCACTGCCCACCAGAATGTTCTGAACCATCAGGGAGGGATTGCCACCCGGAGTCACCAGCAACTGCCCTACCACACCGGTTTGGAGCCCTGCCAGTATCATTAAAGATATTATTAGTGATCGTAGATTCATCTGATAAAAATAAAGTTTATCACATTATTATTATATAAGACAACTAAAACCTCTCCCTGGTTGCTTGAAAACCATGTCAAAAATAAAAATAAATTTCTATCTTGTGCCGGTTTTTGCTGAAAAATTAATTATCAATATAATAATCACAAAATTAACTAACATTATGGAAAAAATCAATGCTTATGTTGAACAGCACCGTGAAAGATTTCTTAAAGAGCTTTTTGGATTGATGCGCATCCCATCAATCAGTTCAGACAGTGAGCGCAAGCAGGATATGGTAAGTGCAGCCGGTTACTGGAAAGAGAGCCTCCTGAAGGCAGGAGCCGATAAGGCTGAGGTGATGCCATCAGACGGGAATCCTGTTGTTTACGGTGAGAAGATTATCAATCCAAACCTGCCAACCATACTTGTTTACGGGCACTATGACGTAATGCCTGTAGATCCGGTGGATCTTTGGAATACACCCCCTTTTGAACCTGAAATTCGTGACGGCAAGATCTGGGGTCGTGGTGCTGATGATGACAAAGGCCAGGGATTTATGCATGCTAAAGCTTTTGAATTCATGGTCAGGGAAAATATGTTACCCTGCAACGTTAAATTCATGATAGAAGGAGAAGAGGAGATAGGCTCTCCCAGTCTCGGTAAATTCTGCGACCTATATAAGGAAATGCTGAAAGCAGATATAATACTTGTTTCCGACACATCAATGATAGCACCTGACACACCTTCCATCACATCAGGGTTGCGTGGCCTCAGTTATATGGAGGTGGAGGTTACCGGCCCCAACAGGGACCTTCATTCCGGCCTGTTTGGCGGCGCAGTTGCCAACCCTGCCAACATATTAGCCAAACTTATCGCATCCCTTACTGATGAAGACAACAGAATCACAATTCCGGGATTCTATGATGATGTGGAATTTGTTACCCCTGAAGAACGTGCCGAAATGGCCAAGGCACCGTTCAACCTGGATAAATACAAAGCTGCACTTGACCTTGATGAAGTATGCGGTGAAAAAGACTATTCAACAATGGAACGCACAGGCATCAGACCATCACTCGATGTGAACGGAATATGGGGTGGCTATACCGGTGAAGGTGCAAAAACTGTACTTCCTGCTAAAGCGCATGCCAAAATATCCATGCGCCTCGTGCCAAACCAGGATAACGTGAAGATAAGCAAGCTTTTCGAAGAGCACCTTAACAAGATTGCCCCATCTTACGTTAAGGTTAAAGTTAAAGCTCTTCACGGAGGCCAGGCATACGTGTCTCCTATCACAAACAACGCTTATAAGGCAGCATCACTGGCTTACGAGAAATCATACGGCAAAAAACCTGTCCCGGTGCGCAGTGGTGGGAGTATTCCAATTATCGCCACCTTCGAAGAGAAACTTGGAATTAAATCAATTCTGATGGGCTTTGGCCTTGAATCGGATGCCATTCACTCTCCTAACGAAAACTTTCCGCTGATACAGTTCTTCAACGGTATTAAAACCATTCCCTGGTTCTATCACTATTTTGTTGAACTTGCCAAATAAAAAAACACCTGATCTTTAATTGAAAGAGGGCGCCTCAAATGAGCCGCCCACCTTTTTTTACCACGATGGATCACCCACTTTGCCAATAAAGAGAATTGTATTGGTATCCCTTTCGCGTATCATGAAAATGAACGGCCTGTTTGCTATAAACGATGGGGGCATGCTGGTAACACCAATACCTACACTTGTTGCAGCAGCTGCTTCAGTACCCTCTTCATTAACCTCAACAAATGTCTTATGCTTTACCTCTGTAATCAGAAGTGGGATGTCGGTTGAGATACCAGTGAAATCTGCAAAATCACTGAAAGCAATACCCATACCCATTGCTGTAAGGATTTCATCCAGCGATTTCTCGTACTCAAACCTGAATTTGGGGATCTGAACAATCATGTTATCAATAGAGTTGAGCTGCTGGATCCATTGATTAAAGGATGAAGCATCAAGCTTGTCTTGTATATCATCCAGATCCTTATCCTGGTGTGGCAAAAGAATATTCATGGCATAATTTGTACAGCCATAATCGAGTTCAAGCATCGAAAAGTCGTTATGATAGAAATACTTATAGGTGGCGTTTCCATTCATCATTGGTATCTGCTTCTGGCCTGATGTTTTATAAAATGTTGCCTGTTGCGTTTCTGAAGGCTTAAACGGAATTGTCCATTTCCCCTTAAAATAAACAGCATTGATAAGATACATTACATCGTCAGGTTTAAGCTGACTAAGAAGTTTGGTAATCTTGTTGTTAGTTTTTGCTGCTACCCAGTTATTTATAGTATTCAGTGATGAAGGATTGTTAAAATCCACCTGGCTGATCTGGGCATCAAAATAGTAGCTGCAGGTGTCGAGAAACTGTTTTAATGGTTGAAACTCATTTCTGTACCATATTGAGTTGGCTAAAGATATTGTTGTGGAATGATCGGCATTCACCAGAAAAGGAACAAGCAACTTGTAGTTTAAGTTGATATCATGCATGGTGAGTTGCCCGAAACCAAGGGTGTGCTTTATACTGTCGGCAGTAGATGTTCGAGCTCCGTTCAATGCCATACCAAGTGTATATGAAATGCTTAGCGGCGAGATCATGATGTTGTCATCCGAAGAGGCAGTTTTTCCTGTTTCCCTGAAAATGGAAAATGCGAAATCATTTGATGCTGCCACCAGTATCTTCCCTTGAGATGAGAGCTCAAGATGTGCAGGATCAGAAGGATTCTTTATCTTATCCTTGCGGCAGGATAAAGAGAACAGGACAAAGGCTGATAGTACAGCCATAATCAGAATTGAAATGTGTCTTTTCATAAAATTGCATCGTTAAACCTATAAAAGTAAGATGCTCTTTATTATGAAAAAGTTGCACGCAACTATTAATAAATTCTAGTTTTCAAACACCGATCCGCTGTTCATAAGCTGATCCATATTTTTGATAGGGGAGGTGCGACGAGCTTCATCCACCTGATTCTGCAGAAGCTGATCGTAGCATGTGCCCTGATAATTTCTTATTACTCCCAAAATCAGGGGGAATTCAGGCCTCGACATCCTTGCAAGCATGTAGTGCATAGTAGTATCCTCACATTTTGCGTCATGCACCAGAATATCATTCATTGTATAACCATCCTCCCCTATTCTTACAACTTTGAGTTTCAGACCGTCAAGAACGAGTCCTTTGTCCTTTTCATTGCCGAATATCATCCTTTCACCATGCTGGACGTAAATAGTATGTTCATCTTTGAGATCCTTGTCGGTAATATCGGCATGGGCAGCATTGTTGAAAATCACACAGTTCTCAAGAACTTCGGTAAGTGCAGCTCCCTTATGCATTGCCGACTGATAAAAAGCATCCTGCATCATCTTCTGATCAGTGTCAACGACACGGGCGAAAAAGTGGGCACCCGCACCGATAGCGAGTTCACCGGGTTTGAAAGCCTCTTCAATTGTTCCGTCAGGTGAGGTCTTGGTTCTAGACCCTTTCGGTGTTGTGGGTGAATATTGCCCTTTGGTTAGCCCATAAATCTTATTGTTAAGTAAGATAATGTTTATATCGATATTTCTTCTCAACAGATGGATAAAATGATTGCCACCGATAGCCATAGAATCACCGTCACCAGTTATCTGCCAGACATTCAGGCCGGGGTTTGCTGTTTTTACACCGGAGGCAATTGCTGCAGCCCTCCCGTGAAGCCCATGAAAACCGTAGGTTTTTATGTAGTAAGGAAATCTCGATGAGCATCCTATTCCTGAGACAAAACAAACATCCTCTTTCCTGACACCTATCTTTGGAAGAACATTGATCACGGAATTCAGAATTGCAAAGCTGCCGCATCCGGCACACCATTTTATTTCGTTGTCGACCTGAAAGTCTTTTTTTGATATTTCAGGCAAATTGATGTTTTCGGTAGTCATAATTATTTCTCCTCTAATAATTGGATAAACTTCTCTTTAAGTTCAAAAATCATAAATGGCAATCCCTGGATCTTGTTGAATCTTACGTAATTGAATTGCGGATGCTGCGATCTTAAGTAATTGGCAAATTGTCCGAGATTATTCTCGCACACCACAATATTTTTATGATTACTCAACACATGGGTGGTATTCTTCGGCAGTGGTTTAATATAGTTGAAATGGGTCATAGCTATGCTGTACCCTTTTCCCCTGAGGTCTTCAACTGCTGAGAGGATTGCACCATAAGTTCCACCCCAGCCGACAACGAGCAGGTCAGCACCGGGTTCACCGATAATTTCCAGATCAGGGATCATATCTGCCACACGCTGAACCTTTTCTTCACGATACTCGGTCATTTTCTGGTGGTTAATGGCACTATGTGAAACCTCACCGGTAATATCGGCTTTCTCAAGTCCGCCAACTCTGTGTCTTAGCCCTTCCATTCCGGGGAGTGCCCACTGACGCGCAAGGGTATCAGGATCTCTTTTGTATGGTTGATATTCAGGATCATTGGGGATAGCAAGCCTTGGCTTTATATCAGGTAATTCCTTCATTTTGGGAATAGGCCATAGTTCAGATCCGTTTGCAAGGTACCCGTCAGTAAGCAGTATCACCGGCACCATCCGTTCAAGCGCTATTTTGGAGGCCATGAAAGCATAATGGAAACAGTTGGCAGGGCTGCTGGCAGCAAGAACCACCACCGGGCTTTCACCATTACGACCGTACAACGCCTGCATCAGATCGCTCTGTTCCGGTTTTGTTGGCAATCCGGTAGCAGGACCACCTCTCTGAACATTAACAATAACCAAAGGTAATTCGGTCATAACTGCTAGACCAATAGCTTCACCTTTTAATGCAAGTCCCGGTCCCGAAGTGCTTGTGGCAGCAAGTGCCCCTGCATAACTTGCCCCGATGGCAGTGCAGATGCCGGCAATCTCATCTTCAGCCTGAAATGTTTTTACACCCAGATGCTTCCTGTGAGAGAGCTCCTGTAATATCTCACTTGCCGGGGTGATAGGGTAAGAACCAAGGAAAAGATCCCTGCCGGATTTTTCAGCCGCTGCCATTAGACCCCATGCTACTGCCTGATTACCTGTGATGTTTCTGAACTTGCCCTTCTTTCCGTCAACAGGGGCTATGTAATATCTTGTCTGAAGTGCCTCAATGGTTTCAGCAAAATGATACCCGGCCTGTAAAACCATCTGGTTAGGCTTTATCAGGTGTGGCTTCTCTTTGAACTTCTCCTTAAGAAAGTTCTTTGCAATATCAAGATCCCTGTTAAGCAACCAGTAAAGAATGCCTAAGGCAAATTGGTTCTTGGTCTTGTCAACAACCTTTACATTAAGGTCCGTATCTGCCAGGGTAGCCCTGGTCAAAGCAGTGATCGGTGCCTTCACAACGTTATAACCCTCAAGGCTGCCATCACCTAATGGATCCTGAATATAACCTGCCTTCTTGTAACTCTTGTTGTCGAAATTGTCGATGTCGATGATTATCGTTGCACCAGGCTTTACCCATTTCATATTGGCCATCAGCGCTGCAGGGTTCATGGCAACAAGCACATCAGCCAGATCGCCGGATGTATGAACCTCCTTATGTCCAATATGAACCTGAAAACCGGAAACACCGGAAATTGTGCCCTGTGGTGCCCTGATCTCGCTCGGATAGTCAGGAAAAGTAGCCAGATCATTGCCCACAAAGGCCGATGTGTCAGAAAACTGCGACCCCGTGAGCTGCATTCCATCACCCGAATCGCCTGCAAATTTTACGACAACTTCATCCAGTTGAATGACTTTGGGTTCTTTCTTCATGTTTATTTTTGATTTATTTCTTTTGATACCAGGTGTGCATATTAGATGAAATAACAAATCCCGGATGATGTCCAAAAAAATAATAATTGGCAAAATTACTTTTAAATGTCTGCCACCTGGTCATTAAATACATCCGGGTTGTGTTTGCCATCGGAATACTTCAGAATTACACCGCGAAATTACAGCATTTATCAATTTGGCAACACCATTTTAATCTCAATTTTATCTAAATCGTATTGATTTTGCTCAAACTGAAAGATAAACTGTATGGCAGGCTGTTGTTCAGAATATTTCTAAATTTAATATTAGATGTCTAAAAGATTAAAGAGTTAATAAAAAAAATGTAGGTTTGCAAAGTCAATTGAAAACCAAGTTAAATTAAAAAACATTGCCATGGCTTACGTTATCAATGAAGATTGCACAGCTTGTGGAACCTGTATCGACGAATGTCCGGTAGATGCAATTTCTGAAGGTGATATCTACAAAATAGATCCAGATGTATGTACCGATTGCGGTTCCTGCGCAGATGTTTGCCCGGTTGAAGCTATTTCACCGGAATAATATCAGTGTGCAGTTTTTAATCTTAAAAGAGCATTTCTGAAGGAATGCTCTTTTTTTAATTATGTTTCCATGACCTTATAAAAAGGATTGATATAATCCCAAAAATTTCAAGTCGACCTAATATCATATTTACTGTAAGAACTATCTTTGCTACCCCCGGTAAAGAAGAAAAATTACCTAACGAACTAACCTTATTAAAACCTGGGCCAACATTACCTAGAGTTGTTGCGGAAGCAGAAAAAGCACTTAAAGTATCCATATCGAAATATGTAAGGATCATTGTACTCAGCAGCATGATAATCATGTAGGTGCCAATAAAAATTACAACTGCCGACTCTAATGAATGGTCATATACTCTTCCATCTATTTTAAGAGAGAAGACTCCTCTGGGATGTTGAATTTTTTTTATCTGATTAAATATCAATTTAAATAAAACAAATACTCTGTCGAATTTTAACCCACCTGAAGTTGACCCTGCCATTGCACATTGAATAGTGAAATATATCAGAATTATCTGAGTAAATGATGGCCATACTGATGTCTCCGCAGTCGCAAATCCTGTTGTAGTTCCAAGTGATATAACCTGAAAAGCACCGTACCTTAAAGAATCTGCAATGTTGTACAATCCGGATTGAAACAGCTTAAATGACACCAATATTATACCCAGACCTAATATAAGCAGATAATTTCGGGCAACCGATGATCTAAAGATATTGCTTCTTGAATTTAATGTCACAGTTTGAAATATCAGCCCAAAATGAATGCCTGAAACCACCATAAAAAACATTATGATCAATTCTACAGAAATGGAATCATAATAAGAAACGCTGGCATTTCGTATTGAGAATCCGCCGGTCGCAATAGTAGCAAAAGAGTGATTTATTGCATCAAATAATGGCATTCCGAAAAGAGTCAATAAGGTTGTTTCTGCAATAGTTAATCCCACATAAACGTATGCTATGATCACAAGCGTTTTTTTTGCCCGGAATGCAAAATTCAACTTTGCAAGATCAGACAATTCAGAATGAACAAGAATTACTTTCATCATGCTGGTATGAGGAACTATAAGCAAAGCAAAAAGTACTACTCCCATCCCACCAATCCAGTGAGTAGCAGAACGCCAGAAAAGTATTCCGTATGGTAAAGTATCAATTTCTTTCAGAATTGTTGAACCTGTTGTGGTAAAACCGGATACACTTTCAAACCATGCATTAACAAAAGAAAACTCTCCACCCCACATCAGGTATGGAAGCATTCCGGTTGTGCAAGCGGCAAACCATCCAAAAATCACAATCATTAAACCTTCTGATGCTGACAGATTAAAACTGCGTTGAACGAAAATCAATGGGAAAAGACCAAGCAACGCTGTCATCAATGCACTAAATAATAAAGGGATAAAGGATGATTCATTTTGCCAGGCAGATATTAAAGCCGATAATCCCATAAATATGGCACAAAATAACAAAACCTGACCTGTGTAACGAATTACAATTTCTGGTCTCATTCCGATATGTTGAATTGATTCAGTTTTGTAGTCAGTTTATCAATTGTTGAAGCCAGTTCACCAATTTCATCATTAGTTTCAATTTTTACATCCATTCTATGATTTCTATTTGCCTGAACCTTCTTCATCTCTGATGTTAGTGTAACAATTGGATGAACAAAGTATTTTGAAATAAAAAAATTAAGCATTAACAAAAACAATAATGAAGATGTAAGAGCCACAATTCCAGGCATCAGGGCACGTTTCGACTGTTGTTCAAGCTGTGTGGCTTCAATAAACATTGCCTCCTGATTGATATTAATAAGATCATTAACCTTCTCCTTTGCCTCGTAAAAACGAGGATGAACAACATCCTGATACCATTTAAGCTTGCTGACCGAATAAAAGCTATCTGTTATATTGACACTGGAAGAGTATTGATTATAAGATCGCCTGATTTGTTCTACCAGTTTATCTTCACCAGGCTCTGTAATGTTTCCGGTAGCAACTTCCAGTGATTGTAAAAATAACGAATCTGCTGTCTGTAATACAGCGGATCCTTGCTTGAATTGTCCGAGAAAAAGAAGGAGTACTCCGCTATCTTTACGCTCCAAAGCCTCCATCATAGCTTTCCCGGATTGAATTGTTTTGTAGTTATCTTTGATCATATCCTTTACCAGACCTGAAATCCGAAGAAATTCGTATATCGATACACCACCTGCTACTGCCAGCACGGCAATAATGATCAAAAATCCGATCAGGATTTTGCCTTTTATTCTCATTTTCATCAGCAAAAGATTTTGTTAGTTGTTGGATGGAATTTGATAACAGCTGTTCATGTTAGTTTTTTGAATCTTTCTGCAAATATTCAGCTTTCCTGACACAAAATTACGATAATGAATATTAAGATCGACAAAAAAGAAATATATGCAACTATTACCCGAATTCAAATAATCCTACTGCAACAACATCAGCATAAAGGCATATTCCATTGCTATTTCACGGTAAACCCTGAACCTCCCCGATGCACCACCATGCCCGAAATCCATATTTGTGTGCAATAGTATCAGGTTTTCTGAAGTTCTGTGTGTACGCAGCTTTGCCACCCATTTGGCCGGCTCCCAATACTGAACCTGTGAATCGTGAAAGCCTGCTGTGATAAACATATTCGGATATGCCTGCTTTACAACATTATCATACGGAGAGTAAGCAAGCATATAATCGTAGTACTCCTTCTCCTTAGGATTTCCCCACTCATCAAATTCGCCGGTTGTCAATGGGATAGACTCATCAAGCATGGTTGTGACAACATCAACAAAAGGTACCTGTGCAATTATGGCTTTAAACAGGTCTGGTCTTATATTGCTGATTACCCCCATCAGAAGTCCGCCTGCACTGCCACCCATGGCAAAAAGCTTCTCCGGCACTGTGTACTTCTCTTTTATCAGAAACTCTGAACAGGCAATAAAATCGGTAAATGTGTTCATCTTTTTCAACAACTTGCCATCTTCATACCACTGCCGGCCCATCTCTTCCCCACCCCTTACGTGGGCAATGGCATAAACGAAACCGCGATCGAGCAGCGACAATATTGATGACCGGAACCACGGATCCATGCTGTAACCATAAGATCCATAAGCATAAAGTAAAGCAGGATTGCTTCCATCCTGCTTCAAACCTTTGCGGTAAACAAGTGTCACAGGTATCCTGGTGTTATCTGATGCTTTAGCAAATATCCTTTTAGTTTCATAATTCCTTTTATCAAAGCCGCCCGGCACCTCAGTCTCCTTCATAAGTGTCTTGGTGCGCTTCTCCATGTCGTAATCAATAACCGATCTCGGAGTCGTGAGAGATGAATATACAAACCTGAACACGCCGGAAGCCAGCTCGGGATTTGATGAGCCGCTGATTACAAAGCTCTCTTCCTCCATGTTCATCAGATGAGCATTGCCCCTACTGTCAATAATCCTGAACCTACCAAGCCCATTGAATCTCTCCTGCACTACCAGAAAATCATTGAACACTTCAAGGTCTTCTACCAATACCCCGGGGTCATGCCCAACGACCTCCTTCCATGCTGAACGGGAAAGCTTTCCTATATCGGTTATCATCACCCTGAAATTTTTAGCATTAAAGTTGGTCCGTATATACAGCTTGTCTGCTGTTGGGTAGATGAGGTACTCATGCCCCCTCTCTCTTGGTTCAACCACTGTAAAATCTCCACCGGGTTTACGTGCATCAAGTATCCTCATCTCTGTTGTCATTGTGCTTGTTGAGGCAATAATGATATGATGATCAGATTTGGAATTGTAAACGCTGGTATTGAATGTTTCGTCCTTTTCTTCAAAGATCAGCTTGTCATCATCAACATCTGTCCCAAGAACATGCTTCATGATCTGATATGAACGCAGTGTCTGTGGATCACGCAAGGTGTAAAAAACAGTCCTGTTGTCTGCTGCCCAGGCTACACTTCCTGTTGTCATCGGAATCTGATCCTTTAGAAACTCCCCGGTTTTCAGATCTTTAAAGTTTATTGTGTAGTTACGCCTGCTCACAGTGTCGAACCCTATTGCAGCTATGTTATTGTCTGGACTTATATAATGGTAGTTGTCGCTAAAATATGAATAGCCTTCAGCAAGCTGATTAATATTGAACAGAATCTCGGGCGTTTTTTCCATACCGGTTTTCCATCTCACATATACCGGATATTCACTTTCGCCCTGATACCGTGTTTGGTAGTAGTAACCCTTTCTGAAGTAGGGAACAGTCTCGTCATCTTTCTTTATCCGGTTGATAAGTTCATCATAAAGCTTATCCATTATTTTCTCCACAGGTTTAAGCATTGCCTGTGTATATGAATTTTCAGCGTTCAGATATTCAATAACTTCTCTGTTCTCCCTCTCATTAAGCCAGTAATAGGGATCAATGCGGGTATGTCCGTGAGTAGTGATCTTGAAAGGAATCTCTCTGGCAACAGGTGGTTTCATGGCTTCTTTATTTTTGTTTTTACATCCGCTTACAACCAAGGCTATAATACAGAAACAGATAACCGGGGCAAGGGTTGTTGCTGTTTTCATTATTATTATTTTAATCGATTATGTTTTTCCATCCCTTTTTTTTCATTGCAAAGATGATAATGATGGCAGAAATTGCTGCAATTAAAAAGCAGATAAAAGCATTCTGATACTCGGCAAATATAAGTTTACCAATTGCAAAGAGTGTAAAGAGCACCATAACCGAACCGGCTATCCAGCTTATGATAAGATATATGAAACCGCTGTCTCCTTTAACATCAGGAAGTTTACTGCTTACAGGCCGCCAACCGGCTCCACCGGGATGAACCCGTTTATAAAACGACATCAGAACAGATTCTCTTGTTGGTGGTGTCATGAAGGTAACAACAAGCCAAACCAGAGTAGACCAGGCAACAATAATTATCAGGGTCATTTCAAAAGGGAGAGGTGCGGATTTGCCTGTAAGCATCTCCAGTATCATGCTGTTATGAAGCAGGGGATAAAGAATGAATGGAGCTACCATAGCCGATATTTCAGACCAGGCATTGATACGCCACCAGAACCATCTAAGTATTAACACAAGCCCTATGCCTCCGCTACATGCAAGAATGAACTTCCAGGCATCGCTGATACGGGTAAGCTGAGTAGTGACAATGAATCCCAGAATCAGTAATAATACTGTTGTAAGGCGCGAAATTCCCACGTAATATTTCTCACTTCCATCCGGTCTGATATATGGTCTTGCAAGATCGTTTATGATATATGAGGTACCCCAGACTGTCTGGGATGCAACTGTTGACATGAAAGCGGCAAAGAAGGCCGCAAGCAGCAGACCCAGAAGTCCTTTTGGCATATATTTCACCATCAGCTTAGGATACATTCTGCCGGGATCAACGGTATTTTCATACATGTCGTAATACTCATTAAAACCATTGGTGCCGGTGATTATCAAATCCTCAGATGATAAGGAAGCATTTCTGAATTGTTTCTCAGCCACGATGAACCATTCACTGTTACCTTTCTGCAGCATTTCCACCCCCGGGGCTTTAGGCATCACTGACAGAGCCACCAGCGCCACTAAAATCCACGGCCATGGACGTAGAGCATAATGAGCTATCTGGAACCAGAGGGTGGCAAGAAGTGAATGTTTCTCATTCTTTGCCGACATCATCCTTTGAGCCACATAGCCCCCGCCGCCCGGTTCTGCACCCGGATACCAGCTTGCCCACCATTGAACACCAATATACGCAATGAAAGCAAGCAACGTAAGCTGAAGAACACCTGTTCCCTTAGCTACCCCTCCTATTGCCGGAAAATAGCTGAAAACCTCCCCAGGCAGGGAAGCCTTAAGTCCGGCAATTCCTCCCGTGTCAGCATGGTTTACCGCCACAACGGCCAGGACTATACACCCGGTCATAGCAAGTACGAACTGAATGGCATCGGTTATGCTCACACCCCATAATCCCGAAAGTGAAGAATAAAAAGCGATAAATACGGTAAGCAGTCCGACAAGCATCAGATGTGAGCTTATAATAATTCCCGCAATATTCACCGAGGCGACTCCAAACATTGTGAAACCCGGAAATACCACAGCAAGGATCTTAGCCATCGCAAGGTTAACCCATGCGATAACTATCACATTCATTACCACACCTATATAAACAGCTCTGAACCCACGGAGGAAGCGGGCTGCACCTCCGGAATAACGAATGCTTACCAGTTCACAGTCTGTAAGGATACCTGCCCTTCGCCACAAACGAGCAAAGAAGAAAACTGTCATCATACCACCAATAAGCATATTCCACCACAACCAGTTACCTGCGATGCCGTTGGTGGCCACAAGCTCGGTAACTGCAAGTGGAGTGTCAGCAGCGAAGGTAGTAGCTACCATACTTGTGCCGGCAATATACCATGGGAGTTTTCTGCCACTTAGAAAAAATTCACCTGTATTGCGCCCTGCACGCCGGCGCAAAGCAAGGGTAACCCCTGCCATGATCATGAAATAAACTCCGATAAACAGCCAGTCGGTGATCGAAAGATGCATGATGGTATGTTTTTATGCAGCGAAGATAACAGTTAAGTAGATAAAAAAACTGTTTCGGCTAAAGTGGATACAAGTATCACCTTACCCTTAGCCTTCTTCCGATCTGAAGGATGGTGGTTTCAGTAATTCCGTTAAGCATACATAGTTTTTTTACTGATGTTTTATGCCTTCTGGCAATGCTGCTCAGAGTATCTCCCTTCTTAATCGTATAATAGGCAGATCCTGAAGATGTATCAGATAATTGGGTCTGCGCTGCACTGTTGTCAACAGTAACAGTTCCGCCACGAGTATTCAGGTCACTGTATGCAGTCCGAAGGTCATAAGGCGTTATCTCCACCTTGCGGTCAACCATTAAAGCAGTGTCGTTTCTTGAATGCATCATAAGCCAATCGTAAAGGTGCCGGGTGTAAAACACTCTGGCCAGGTCGCCATGATCAAGACCTTTCAACCTGGTAAACCTTAGCCTGCTGGTATCTCCACATTCGGTGATGGCTTTTACAATCTTCTCAGATTCCGAAATAGGAACATGCCTGTCGTTTGTGCCGTGCATTATCCAGAGGGGTACCTGACCAAGATTGCAGGCCATCGCTGGTGTACCTCCACCACACAAAGCAGCGGCTGCTGCAATTCTGTCAGGATAAGTACCTGCAAAATCAAGAGTCCCGTAACCACCCAGGCTCATTCCGGCAACATAAACCCTATTGGTATCTGTTGTGTAGTTCTGCTGCACCCAGTCGAGGAGGTTGCGTATCCGGCTGGCATTCCATGAGGTACCCGCCGGGCATTGCGGAGCCACAATAATGGCATCAACCCTCCTCCCCTTTTCCAATGCATCAATGATACCGTACCGGCGAACCCTCTCCATATTACTGCCTGTCAGGCTCCTGCCATGAAGAAATATCAGTACCGGCAACTCCTGATCTACCGTATCTCCTTCCTGCACAGGATAATAAAGCCAGAAATTGTAAGAGTCAGGAACAACATCCCGGAACGCCTTTAGCTGGGCTGCCACCGAATTCCACAGCATCAAGGCAATAACTATCAACAATATCCTGGTCATCTGATGCTTAATTTATATACAGTTCTTCCCCGCGAGCCAAAGATAACGCAATTATCCCTGACCAAAGGGGAAGATTCGAAATTAAGGCCTATTCTTTTTTTAATCAGAATGTTACCATTTATTCCCTTTATCAGATATACATTCCCCTTAACATCACCGGTCAGGATAAAAAGCTCATCATATTCGTTGTAGAAGGGAACAGGTGATGACCATGCCCACCCGTCAAGCCTCAATTTGTAAACAACTTCACCATCCCTTTTTTGTACTGCAACCAAATCACTGTTCCAGGATGAATCGGGAAAAGAAATAATACTAAAAATCAGCTCTTTACAATCTCCAGCACCGTTCAAAGGGGTGGATAACATTCCTCCGTTGTATCGTTTGGATTCCGTGACTTTTGTGCGACAGGGGAATTTCTGCTGCCATACGACGCTACCATTCAAGGCGTTGAGTTTAGTAAACTGTGAAACACCTGTATTTCCCTGCCTGTCAACTTCACAACCTGTAAATAGATAAGGTATCCCTTTTTCGATCAGAATAACAGGAGAAGCATCGGTGTCGTCAAGGTTGTGGAAATGCCACACAGGCACCATTGTATTAAGGTTTAGGCAGATTATATTGCCGTGATTGTCGCCAAAATAGCCATAGTTTTTATATACTGCCATTGAAGATTCTATACCGGGAGCACCTCTTCCCTTAACTGTATATCTCAGGGCAGAATGGATCTTTAACCCTTCAGATGTTCGCAGAAACTTGTAAACCACACCATTTTCTCCCGGCCAGAAGAGAAACTGACCCACTGCTACAGGTGATGAATCGAAGGCGCCCCATCCTCTGCGGGAAAAGGAATCCTTCCCGGAAATGAACTGCTTCTTACTGTGTGTAAATAGGTCGATGACCGAAATGCCAAAAAGGGAATCACGAGGTACACCGTGCCCGGTAAATAAAAACCCATTCATGGCAGGATCTATTCCAGGTGTTCCTTTGATGATATTATTGATCTCTATTGGCCTGCGGGTAGGATTACCGGTTTGATAATCGAGGAAATAGAGGTTACCGCAGAGTGATCCAAAGATTACTTCATCCGAAGGTGTCTTAAATATCAGAGTATCCGATATTCCTTCAAATCGGTTGATCAACGAATCGGGCCACTGAATAAACAATGGTTGCCCTGTCCATCCAGTGCCCCCACCCCATCGTCCGAAATCGGTCATGGTTGTATCGAATGCAGTACGGAACTCCCAGTCAGTAACAATTTCAGATGGCCGTCCGGTTACCCTTCCAATGAAAGGATGATCCCTTAACGGCCCTCCTCTGAATGTGAAAACACCTGGTGATTCTGAATACAGGTTTGCCAGAGTGTCAAGAATTCCGCTGGTAAGTGTGTCATAATACCTTAATTTGTAATCAAGCACCCATAACGATGGAAATATGGTGTCCGGAAGAGGAATATTCTCGGAATTTATAATAGTCTTGCTTTCTTTAAAAGCATCACCACTGGCCAGGTAATCACCCGATATCCTGAAAAGATTGATTGTAAGCCAAATAATTACAAAAAACAGAAAAGCAATAAGAATAATTACCAGGATAACCGATTTCCTGCGCATTTATAATATTTGGTATTGATCAGGAATGAAAAGATTAAGTGGCATCAAAGTTCAGTTTTTTTTTGAAAGCAGATAAAATAATTCAATCCATGATAATTTCATTGAGTTTTTAATTTAAAGAGGTTAACTTTGACGCTCACAATATCATTTCCAACACATAAATTAATCATTACAATCATGAAAACACGGAAAGAGCGGGACACCATGGGTTTCATCGATGTACCTGCCGATAAGTATTGGGGTGCCCAGACACAGCGTTCATTCGAGAACTTTAAAATCGGCAATGAAAAGATGCCTGAAGAGGTTATCAAGGCATTTGCCATTCTTAAAAAGGGGGCAGCACTTGCCAACAATGAGCTAGGGGTGTTACCCCCGGACAAATGTGACCTTATATGCAAGGTCTGTGATGAAATCCTTGAAGGGAAACTCAACGACCAGTTTCCCCTGGTAGTATGGCAAACAGGTTCGGGCACCCAGACAAACATGAACCTCAACGAGGTTATCGCCAACCGTGCCCATATCTTGAACGGGGGAGTTCTTGGAGAGGGAAAGACCGTTATCCATCCCAATGATGATGTAAACAAATCGCAGTCATCAAACGACACCTTTCCGGCAGCCATGCATATTGCTGCATATAAAACCATCGTAGAAAAAACCATTCCGGCTGTATATGCTTTGAAGGAAAGGTTTGCAGAGAAATCGCAGGAGTTTTCTTCCATTGTAAAAACAGGGCGCACCCACCTCATGGACGCAACACCCTTAACTCTCGGACAGGAATTTTCTGCTTATCTTGCGCAGCTCAACCATGGCCTCAAAGCACTTAAGAATACACTGTATCATCTGAGTGAACTAGCCCTGGGAGGTACTGCAGTAGGCACCGGGCTGAATGCCCCCAAAGGGTTTGATGTAAAGGTGGCTGAAAAAATTGCAGAACTAACCGGACACCCCTTTATCACTGCCTGTAATAAATTTGAATCTCTGGCTGCACATGATGCCATAGTGGAAACATCCGGTGCGCTCAAACGACTGGCTGTCAGTCTGATGAAAATAGCAAACGATTTACGACTCCTTGCCTCCGGACCACGATGCGGGATAGGTGAGTTAATCCTTCCGGCAAATGAACCAGGATCCTCAATAATGCCCGGGAAAGTAAATCCTACCCAACCGGAAGCACTTACCATGGTCTGTGCCCAGGTTATAGGAAACGACACCGCAATTACTATCGGAGGAATGAACGGCCACTTCCAGCTTAACGTGTTTAAACCGGTGATGATCTATAACTTCCTTCAGGCTGCAAACAACCTTGCCGATGCCTGTATCTGTTTCGAAAAACATTGCGTGGCAGGTATCAAACCCAACCTCGAAAATATCGGAAAGAACCTGAGAAACTCTCTGATGCTGGTAACAGCTCTTAATCCCCATATCGGTTATGACAATTCTGCAAAAATTGCCAAAAAGGCTCATGAAGAAGGGCTTACGTTAAAAGAAGCGGCCATTCAGCTGGGGCTTGTGTCTCCTGATGACTTCGATAAAATGGTTGACCCGTCAAAAATGGTCTGATACCTTAATTGAATTAACTGAGGATCATTTACCATAAAATATCTACATATTAATATCCATTTCACGGACATGCAAAACGATAAAAATTGTAGTTTTGCACCCGTTTATTTAGCTTATGGTCATGTTACGGAAGAAGGTGGATTTTCTTGTTATCGGATCAGGGATTGCAGGCCTCAGTTTTGCACTGAAGGTAGCAGACCACGGCAATGTGTGTATTGTTTCAAAGGATAAACCTCTTGAGACAGCCACCCGCTATGCACAGGGTGGTATTGCCGCGGTAATGTATGACCCGGATTCTTACGAGAAACATATACACGACACTCTTATAGCCGGGGACGATCTGAACGACGAACAGGTTGTGAGGATGACCATCGAAGAGGCTCCTGACCGGATAAAAGATCTTATAGAATGGGGTGTACGGTTTGATGTTGACAAAAACACCGGATTATATGACCTTGCGCGTGAAGGTGGACATTCCGAATTCAGGGTACTGCATCATAAAGACAAAACCGGCCTTGAAATCCAGGAGGTGCTTATTAAGAAGATACAAGCCCATCCAAATATTGAACTGCTTGATAATCACTTTGCAGTTGATATTATCACCCAGCACCACCTGGGTGAGCATGTTACAAAGCGTACCGAAGGAATAACATGTTTTGGTGCATACCTTCTTGACAAAACCAATGGTTCCATATCCACAGTGCTTGCCAGGTTCACCATGATGGCAACAGGTGGCATCGGGATGGTTTACAATACAACCACCAATCCTGTTGTTGCAACCGGTGATGGCATAGCCATGGTTTACCGTGCGAAAGGGATGGTCGAAAAAATGGAGTTTGTGCAGTTCCATCCCACATCATTTTACAACCCCCTGGAGACCCCGTCATTCCTCATCACCGAAGCTCTGCGAGGGTTTGGGGCAATTCTGAAAACCCTCGACGGCGAAGAGTTCATGTCGAGATATGATCCACGTGGCAGTTTGGCGCCCAGAGATATCGTTGCCAGGGCTATCGACAATGAAATGAAGATAAGGGGGGAAGACCATGTGTATCTCGACTGCACCCATCTTGATCAAAACGACCTGATATATCACTTCCCAACGATATACGGCAGATGTCTGGCAGCAGGTATCGACTTTACCCGGGATCCCATACCTGTTGTTCCGGCTGCTCACTACCTTTGCGGAGGTATAAAGGTGAACGCCCTGTCACAAACCTCCGTAATCAACCTATACGCCAGCGGTGAAGCTGCCTCCACAGGACTTCACGGTGCCAACCGCCTTGCATCGAATTCCCTTCTCGAGTCTCTCGTGTTTTCGCATCATGCTGCTGTCGACGCTCTGAGTAAACTCAAAACCACTGGCTTCTGCGACGCAATCCCCGATTGGGATGCCGAAGGAACTGTGCTGAACGAAGAGATGGTGCTTATTACCCAAAGTCTTAAGGAGCTAAGGAGCATCATGAGTAACTACGTAGGGATAGTCCGGTCAGACCTGAGACTCCAGCGTGCACTCGACAGACTATTCATCCTGCAGAGGGAAACAGAAGATCTGTACGAAAAATCTGTCCTCACACAGGAAATCTGTGAACTGCGAAACATGATAAAAGTTGCCTACCTCATAATAAAGATGGCAATGTTACGTAAAGAGAGCAGAGGACTCCACTTCTCAATAGATTATCCCCGATTTGAAAATAATAATGATTTGTTAACCGAAAACAGATAAACCATGTTTCAGAAACTGAATTTTGTAACCTCCTGGCTGCTAACCTTTCTGGCTATCGCAATTGCTTTACCTGTTGTTACAGCCCAACCGGGAAGCCAGCCAAAAAAAGAATCCATCCGGTGGTCTTATGAACTTAAAAAAGTGAGTGATAATGAATTTGACCTTGTATTCAAAGCCGACCTTGATCCTCAATGGCATGTTTACGGGCCTTATCAGGAGTATAAATTTGGTGAAACAGCCGGACCCAAACCCATGGAGATTAATTATATCTCGAAAGAGGGTTTCTCACTTTCAGGCCGGATAAAGACATCACCGAAACCTGAAAGATACTACGACGAAGTATTCGAGATCTACGTAAACCAGTTCGACGGCAATCCGGTATTTACGCAGCGCATAAAGGTCACCACAGATAAACCCTTCACAATAAAGGGAACTGTCGATGGTCAGATATGCCTCGACTATTGTATCCCGTTTGAAAGTGATTTCTCTTTTGAAATAAAAGGTGTTAAACTGCCTGCAGAAGCTGAAACCGATTTTCCGACAGCCGACAGTGCCGGAATTGAACAAAAGGTTAAAGCAGATGAACCGCTACAGGATAAAGGTTCTGAAGTCCGCCAGGAGGATATTGCCGGTGAAAATGACATTGATACCTCAGAAAAAAAGTCATCAGGAAAAGCCCTTCTCAGCTTTTTTCTGCTCGCACTGGGCCTCGGTATAGCAGGAATATTCACCCCCTGCGTATTTCCGATGATACCTATGAATATTGCCTTTTTCCTTAATTACAAAGGTGGAAGGACCAAAGGGAAGTTTCTTGCTGTTTTCTACGGCCTCTCCATAATCTTTATATACTCTGTAATAGGCCTCCTCATAACTGTCATCTTCGGCGCTCAGGCAATGAATGACATCGTTTCGCACTGGTTGACGAATGTGATATTCTTCCTGATATTTGTTGTATTTGCGGCATCCTTTTTCGGTGCGTTTGAGCTTGTGATGCCATCAAAATGGGTAAACAAAGCCGATGCCCAGGTCGACAGAGGCGGCCTTGTGGGTACCTTCTTTATGGCTCTTACCCTCGTACTGGTTTCATTCTCATGCACCGCAGCATTTATAGGCACCATACTGGTAGAGGCTGCAGACGGAACCTCACTCTTTAAGCCTTTCATAGGTATGCTCGGCTTTTCAATTGGTTTTGGTGTGCCCTTTGCCCTCCTCGCACTGTTCCCCTCCGTGATGCAGAAAATGCCGAAGTCAGGAGGTTGGATGAATGCCGTGAAGGTGGTATTCGGTTTCATCATCCTCGCCTTTGGAATGAAATTCCTTATCGTACCCGACCAGACCTATCATCTCGGACTCCTGTCCAGAGACCTGTATATCGCTGTATGGATTGTCCTGTTCTCTCTTATGGGATTGTATCTGCTCGGGAAATTCAAATTTCACCACGACACAGAAACCGGCCATATAGGATTCTTCAGGCTCCTGCTCGTTATTGCAACATTCTCGTTTGTTGTTTACCTTATCCCCGGACTTTTCGGAGCAGACCTTAAAGGCATAAGCTCCCTGCTCCCTCCAAAAACAAGCCAGAAATTCAACATTACCGCCACAACGGGACAACCTTCATCCAACAACTATGATAACCTCTGCGGCACTCCACTCCACTCCGACTTCCTTAAACTTCCACATAACCTTAAAGGATATTTCGACCTCGAAGAGGCCCTTAGCTGCGCTAAAGAACGCAACCTTCCCGTTTTCATCGACTTCACAGGCTACGGATGTTCAAACTGCAAAAAAATGGAAAACAAGGTGTGGTCCGACCCGCGTGTGCAGGAAAGACTCAGTAGGGATTTTATCATTGTGGCCCTTTATAATGATGATAAAACCTCACTGCCAAAGGACAGGTGGATAAAAACCGAAGATGGCAAAGTGCTGAAAACGATTGACAAGGTGACCAAATATATCCAGCAAACACGATTCGGATCGGTTGCAGTACCCTACTATGTGATAACAGATACCGACGGGAACATGATCGCCGGGCCCTGGGGCTCAGACTTCAATGTTGAAGGGTTTATTGAGTTCCTCGACAGCGGCAAAAAGAAATTCAAGGAGAACAATTAAACAGTACTGTGTGCAATTTTTAATAAACCCCGATCAACTCAAGTGCGGATCTACGGGTTAGAATTTATACGGATAACGATCCTGGTGTGTCAAAATCAACATTTTGCTGGCATCATCAAAATACTCAATTAAAAGTCAGGATTACTTACAATCATATTTATCCTCAGAATATTTTTTCCACTTTTTGATTTTCAAGCCATTGACCTTGAACAAATGAGGAGTAGATGGAAATCCATATGCATTCATAACAGAACGCTGTTCATATCTGAAAATAATTGATTTATTCCCGGAATACATCGAGTCAAATCTTATAATCATTTGATTGTTACAGGATATTACGAGCAAATCTGGATCATCTAATGAATCTAATATCTGAGGGAGGAGGTTCTCAAGTCTTTGTTGTTTCTGTTCCTGAAAACAGGTCATTGGAGGATTCATATATGACAATATATAAAATGTTCTTTCTGGTTTAATAAAATGAGAATTCTCCTGCAAATATCTGTTTATCAAATCCTGATCCTCATAGCGATTCTGGTGACATGAAAATAACAAGATTGAGCAAATAGCAATAAAGATATAAAAATTTCGTATCATAGAATTATTGTATAAATAATCTTATCAGAAACCATAAATATTTTATCATTAACCGGGAAATACATGCTTGCAATGAAACCAGGTTGGTCTAAAATAAGCTTTTCAACAGGACGAAAATCAGAGTCAAAATTTATTATCCACAATGGTTTATCTCCGAGATCTGGCTTCAGTCCATTCTTATCGCGTTCAGGCAAGGGCATAAGGTAAAACAAATTAAGGATTTTCCGCTCCCTGTTAAATGAAAGACCGGATTGAATCGCACTACGTTTGAAAAAACTTCCTATCTGATCTGGATCTGTTGTATTACCTTCAGGTATAACATTAGGTAGGAGACCATGAATTCGAATCTGTAACTTGTCAGACTTGTCCCTATTTCTGTGATAGATCTCGAATTCGTTAGCAATACTGTGTTTTACAACTACTCCTTGGTCGGTAAGAGCAAAATGGGTGTTGGCATGCTGTGATTTGAATTCTTTCGTTTTCGGTACTGGAAATGGTAAAGGTACCAAAAGATTATCTTTTAAAGAAAACTCACAATATAAGCTTCTCTCATTTTTTCCACTCCTGCTATTTGTGGTATGATAATTTATGTACTCAGTAAAAACCTTTTGAGTACGAAAACAATATTGCACAGGAGAGAAGTTGGCAACGAAAATTTCATATGGTTTAATACGGTATTGATAAAATGTATTATTACTCAGAAAATCATACAACTCTATGGCTCTATAACGCACAAATAGAATGGTATCATACGAAATGGCTGCAATAGTGCGTAATTCATCCTCATCTGACATAGGTGATTCCATGTGAATAGTCCGCTCCTCGAAAAAATGGAAAATCTCGTCCCAATAATATGTGTACAATAGTATAGAATCATTTCTTTCGGTAATCGCAAACAAAAAGATAGTATCATTGAACATTTTAATGTCGATAAGCCTTACTTCATTAAATACAGAAGGGACGGATTCCCAAAATGGATCTTTCCACCCAATACTATCTGAATCACAAGACACTACTCTTTCAAGTATCTTATTTGCGTCAGCATTATCAGGTCCCTGCCTGTTGTCACATGCAATTACAAAAATTGCTAAAGTACATATAAGTAATATGTAATTAGTATCATAAAGATGATGTTTTTTCATGTCTTACCGTGTATCGTAATTACCAATTCAGATAGTGCACCTAAATTGTTTGAAACAAAGATAACATTGGATTTTTTAGTTTTCCATTAACATTATAAGAGTATCCGGATGATAGGTAATGCCACTTTCCCACATTGTAAGGAAATATTGGTACTTTTGGAGGATAAAATCGGATGTGATTTCATTAAAAATATCGTATCCTTCACCCCATTGAATAATTTCATCATCAGTAAAACCCCATTCTGCCAAAACCGGATTGGCTGCTTCGAGTGGCACCTTGTTCCCATCATCATCCTTCTGAGGTTTACATGATATACTTTTTTTGCAAGTCTTTTCAACTCCGGGTGTACACCTATACCCTGCCCAATTCCCATTTTCAGAATATACACAATTCTTTAAAGCATAGTCAACAATGGGTTCCTGGTCAAGAAAAATCCGATTCCCAAGCATATTATTGGATTTATCCTTTTCACATCCACATAATATTATTCCAAGGCTTAAAAACAAAAAAACCATTCTACTTTTCATAATGATAAAGTTTAGCTATTAAACATACTTATTGGACTAATTATCAAATTAGAATAAAACATTTAACTTATTTTACCGCCCTTTTCCACAATCCGCAAAAAAAATCCGGCAGATCTTCCTGGAAAGGGCTAAATGAAATTGTCTTAACACCCTATTTCTTGGACACTTTTAACAAAATGGTTTAGGACATTATCCTTGTC
>CAYXYB010000005.1:129695-151753 GCA_964469215.1 uncultured Lentimicrobiaceae bacterium | reverse complement strand
TTGGCTTTTGGCTTTTGGCTTTTGGCTTTTGGCTTTTGGCTTTTGGCTTTTGGCTTTTGGTGAATATTAAATCTACGAAGTTAATAAAAACCTGCCAACCGCCAACCACCAGCGGCCAACAGCTAACGGCCAATAGCCAACAGCCAATAGCCAACGGCCAGCAGCCGTTCCCGATTCAGAGTTTGTTGTTAATTGAAATTGTGGCGTTAGGGTAAGGACAGGGGTGGTAATTCCTTAATGATTTTTGCAGGCACACCAA
This sequence comes from uncultured Lentimicrobiaceae bacterium, assembly GCA_964469215.1. Taxonomy (GTDB): domain Bacteria; phylum Bacteroidota; class Bacteroidia; order Bacteroidales; family SKPS01; genus SKPS01. Next base: position 151,494 of record CAYXYB010000005.1, on the reverse strand, counting down.
CCACAACTGTATTATCAGGAACATCTTTATTCACAAGGGAGTTACCGCCTATTATCACATTGTTTCCAACACAAACATCAGGCAGCAATGTTGCATTTGTTCCGATAGATACAAAATCTCCAACTTTACAGCGCCCTGAAATGTGAACTCCGGGAGACATCTCAACAAACTTTCCAATTATTGAATCATGTCCGATTGTGCAGTTCAGATTAATCAGAGCAAAATCACCAATATCTGCACTGCATGTAATTACCGTCCCGGTCATAATGTTTAAACCGATACCTAATTTTACTTCATGAATTCCAATTGTTGCAAAAGGAGAAATTGTCGACATCACAACACCACCTATTGCTGTGAACTTGTCATACAATTTTTTTCTTAAAACCGGGGTTCCCAGGCCCAATGTGAATGCGTTTGAATTTTCATTTTTAAAGAAATCCTGTACCTCTGCCAGGCTCTTCAAAATTTTGTATTTATTATATACTGAATCTGGAAGATCAGTGCTTACATCATCAAAGAAAGCTATTGTTTCTTTAAAGTCTGCCTGATGAATAACTTCCAGTACCTCTTTGGCAAAACCTTTTGCTCCTGCTATTACCATTGTGATATTTCTTTTTTGATTAATTTATAATTGTGATTTTTCGGTACTCATAACTTATCAATCATCTGTCACCCCTATTTTTTTTGCCGGGATACCGGCATGGATTTCCTGAGGTGGCACATGATTTACCACAACGCTGCCTGCTCCGATAATGGCTTTTTTGCCAATAATAAGCCCATCTTTTCTTGCAATTAACCGGGCTGCCATACCTATATAGCTGCCTTCCTGTATATGAAAAAATGTATGCATTTGGTTTTTACCATGAAGAGAAAAATAAACGCCATAAGAAATTGTTACTCCGGCATCAATTTTTGTTTTTTGGGGTTCCAGGTCGTCCAGATAACATTTCATTCCAATAAAAACACTTTTTCCAATTTTATAACCCAGCATTCTGTATAGCATGATTCTCAAACGGTTAATTGGTGTATTCGGAATTATCACTACGTTTAAAAATTTTCTAACCGGTATCCATAAGATTTTAAGAATACTATAATTGGCATAATAAGGAATGGGTTTACCGGGCATGAAAACCTTATAGCAGAATTTAAGAAAAGTCATCTTTTATTCGTTTAATGAATGACACGGTTCATTGTCGGGGTTCAATTTTTTGGATGATGTTGATAATTTTTCCGGCTATTCTGGTATAGCTGAGTTGGTGCAGTGCATGAATGCGACCTTTGTCACCCAGTTCGTTGCGTTGGTGTTCCGGTAATTCTGCCAGATGCTCAACAGCAGTTTTGATTGCCTGTGGATCCTCTGCGGGTACCTGAACACCACAGCCGGCTTTTACTACCAGGCTATACGGATCGTTAGCGGAAAAAATCATGGGTTTGGCAGCCAGCATGTAGTCGGTTATTTTGTTGAACGATGTTCCGTAATGGTGGAGTGTGCTTTTGACGCCTCCGGCATAAAGCAGGCTGAAACAGCTCAGGAGTGCGGGTATTGATTGTCGTGGAACAGGAGGGAGGAAGTGTACATTTTCCAATTGGTTTGTACCAGCAAAGTGAATGAGATCTTCTTTGTCCCCTCCATGGCCCACAAGCACGAAGGCCGTATGCGGGTTTTCTTTCATCATCAGTGCAGCTTCCAGCAAGGCCTTCAGTGCATTCGACGGGTTGTGGCCACCTGTGTAACCAACAACTATTTTGTTTTGACTTTTAAGCCTGTTGAGGAGGTTCAGGTGTTCAGCAGGCAGGTCAGGTGGTGCTGTTTGGGACTGAAGGTATTCTTCTTCTGAGAACCCGTTGGGAACATAAAAAAACCTGCCTGGATCGAGGCCGTGTTCAAGAAGGTAATCTTCTGCGTTTCCCAGCAGGGAGAGGTAACAATCGCTGTGCCGGCAGGCGTAATTTTCAGCGCGTTGGATTGCCATAATGAAAGGATGGTATTTCGGGTATCCTCCGATGATCATTGGTGAGAGCGGCCACATGTCGTGCAGTTCGAAGCAGAGTCTGGCCCCGCTTCGCAGGGCTATGCGGCGGGCGGGGTAAATATCCATCGGATAGGTTGATGAAGCAATTACTGCATTTGGCATGAACATGCCGGCGATCTTTTTTGCATGCAACTGCAGTTTGGCAACGAACCACAGCATGTTTACAATTCGTTTGAATCCTGAGCCGTAATATGCCGGTGTTTTGAGCCAAAGGTAGCTTATGCCGTCAATGTCTTCCGGGGTGAGATCTGGTGAGGGTTCCGGCTGCATGGTTCGCAGGTGGGAGTTTGTGGCTGCCACTATCATCACCTTGTGCCCTGATTTCACCCACTCCCTTGCCAGGTAGTAGGAGCGGTACTCCATACCGTGCCCGGGGGAGCCGGCGTAATGATTTATGATGAGGATGTTCATAAACAGTGAAATCGAAGGATTTATTCTCAGATCAGATTATCAGGGAAAGAAAGATAATACTATAACCGGAACATTCATGTAATGCGTTTAATACTATTTATTTAGCAATAATTCTTCATAAAGATCAAGCAGCTTTTGGCTTGTTTTTTCAATTTCCATCATCTCTACATATTTTCTAAGGTTATAATCATGAGGATGATTCAAAGCATCGAGAATTGCATCTGCAAGAATTTCAGGGTTGGGAGGACAAACCTTACAAACGCTTTCCTTCGATGAAATTTCGGCAAGATCACTGACATCAGTTGATACAAATGGAATGTTACAGGCAAGGGCCTCTTTAACAGAGTTTGGCCAGCCTTCGGCGGTTGATGTGCAGAGTATTAGATCACAAGCAGCGACAAAATCAGGGATCTTATCGTGCGGCAGGTTGCTCGCAATTTTCAACCTTATTTTATCATTTTTCTCAGATGCCAATTCAATGGCTTTTTTGGCTAAATCATACCTTTTTATAGGATTATGTTGGGAATTGGAATTAAACAGCACCCATTTTTCATCAAATGTTATTGAACCTGTTTCATTCCTTAACTCTGTTTTGTCTTTTGCAGTAAAGGTATCCAGATTGATAGGATCGGGAATTGTAATGCAATTAATATTTGGAAATAGGTGAACCAGTTCTTTTCTTATTCTTTGAGATACAGCAATTACAAGATCATAATGCTTAACTGAATGCTTTGTAAATAAACGGGCCATGCGTGTATGCCAATAATAAAACAGATCCTGACCATTATATGTATTCCAATCACTCCCACGTAAACTCAGCACCTTAGGAACAGCTTTGACGCCGGCAGTAGCAAGAGCACATGCAGAACCAAACTGTGCATGAATTAAATCATAACTTCCGGCCATTTTATTAAGTTTATTTCTGGCGTAAAGCATTGATATAGGGTTACGTAGATTTCCAAGGTATTCCAGGTGTACCTTAACTCCAAGTTTTCGTAATCCTTCAGCAGCAATAAACATAAAAATGCCGGCATTAGGCTTTCCGGGATCGTAATTATGAGGCCAGAGAATTCGCATTAGCTTTTAATTGGTTTAACTTGCGGAATAATACATCCGAATATTTAATGGTATAGAAATGATTTTACTATGGGGTACGCAATGATACTATACTTTATTAATTAATATTCAATTCATTGTATGTTTGAATATGGCTTAAAGCACATTTTTCAATAGAAAATTCACGTGACTTAATTTTTGCATTATGTGAAAATTGTTGTCGCAATGATTTGTCTTTCATAAGCCGGAAGATAGCCCCGGCTAACGCTGTTGAATCTGCAACCGGTACCAGAAGCCCATTTACTTCGTTGTCGATTATCTCATTGTTGCTCCCTGCATCTGTTGCTACTATTGGAATTCCGGACGCTAAAGCTTCAATTAACGAAATACTTAAACCCTCCCAATCAGATGACATGACATATATATCAGATTCATGAAGCATATCAGGGATGTTATCACACACACCAAATAAAACAATATCCTTCTGGAGTTCATGTTTATCTATTAAGGTCTTAATCTCAGGAAGCAATTCACCTGTTCCAACAATTACTGTATGAGGAATTTGTAAATCAAACGAATGCAACTTATCTTTTAGTAACCTTATCGCTTTGATTAAATTATTGTGATTTTTAGCCTTTGTAAGTCTTCCAATGGTCACAATGGCTTCAACATCAGATTTTATAATTTTCTCCTTGCAACCAAAACGCTTTAAATCAATTCCATTTTTAATAACAGTGATATTTTCATCTTTAACCTTTTGCTTTTTGATTTCTGTTTTAACCCCATCAGATATTGCAATAAACCTTTTAATACGCGGAGCCATTAAATGCCTTAAAATTTCAGGATATTTAATAACCGTACTGTGAATTGTCTGAATCAGGACGACTCTTCTGAAAAACAATGAGCGGCAGACATGAAAAGAGACTGATTCGAGATGCGTGTGAATGATATTTGGCTTATATTTGTTATAAAGCTGATTTAACTTAATGGCAGACCTGAGCCAGTTTTTTTTTGGTTTTTTTCCGACAAACTCTATTTGGATCCCATTTTCTAATAACTCATCTATATAATTTTTCTCAAATGTTATTAATTTCTTGTCATCGGGTTTGAATTGATTAATCTTAGTCAATACCCAAAGAGCTACATCAAACCCTTGTCGTTTCAGTTCTATTAAAAGTGTTTTTACAAAAATTTCTGCCCCTCCGGTTGAACATGTCTCGATTACGTGTACAATTTTTATGTTTGACATCGATAGGGCTTTTCGTCAGAATTTTCTGTTTAAAAAATTATCCGGGGGAAATGACAACAGTAATTGATATAGCTGTAATCACTGATTATACTCATAAACCCGTATTTTTTTTATAAAGCGGTCAATTGTTTTTAATCTTATATAATACCATTTCATGATTAAATAGAACGTATCGTACAATGAACTGTACTTCTTGAAGTGAATCAAAAAGACTGAACCGGGAATTTTACGGTTACGCAGTAATTGAGGCAGGTTATTAATATGATCTTCAATAAAAGCAGTAATGGCTTTGTTATGGTTATTGTCAAAGTCAACCATTGCCCAGTCCACATCAAACTCATTAAACAAGCCTAATCCAATCAATGATGCCAGGTATGCTACGGCAATATTTTTTTCTTTTTTCTGACTGCGATGGTTTGCCCGTAATTCGAGTAAGGTAATCCACATGTCATCTTTGCTGCCATTTCTTAAGGTTTTTATGCCTCTGTGCAATCCAAAACGAATTGCCTGGCGAAGGTCTGAATTGTAAGCATGCAGTATTTGTGGATTTTTAATCCGGTGAAAGGATATGCCCCTGATTGTAGTTAACCAATACTCCGGATAAAACTCTTTGGTTTGTCTTGTTTCGGGAACACCGTCTGGTTTAAAAATGTGTACACCTGAAATCTGGCTGCCGGTAAAATAATCCAGTACGGGCGTTGAAAATTTATGTAAATCAGGGTAAAGCTCAGCATTTATAATCAGGTTTATTACAGAGTAATCAGAAACCGGTATCATATCTGCATCAAGCCGGATAATCCAATCAAAAGCTCCCTGTTTTTTTGCTTCCAGTGCATGTTCATAAATTAATCTTTCAGCCACCAGGCTAGGTTGGTTAGAAATTATGTGATGGGTAATACTGACATATTTTTGTGCTTTCAGGGATTTTATCAACATAACAAGTTGCGGTTCACCACATTCGGTGGTTATTGCAAGCACTTTGTAATGATTTTCATTAGAAAGCATTATATCCGATTTCAGGTTATTTTTAAAATTTTATTATATATCTTGAACGGGTTGAGAAAGCTTGTAAAGACTCTATCAATGAAAATCACAAATGCAGTTTTTGTGTTTAGGCCTAAGTAATTTAAAATTAGTTGAATATAAATAGAGTATTTCTTTTGATAATAAATAGAAGATGGTAATTCTGATTTTGTGATTTCGAGTTTTATTTTTTCAAAAGTAAAGTAATTTGGTTGGTATAAAGTGTTTAATATATTGCTATCTGTTGCATCTTCATGAAAACGATGCTTGACTGTGACTTTATCTGAAAAATGAAATTTGTATCCGTTTTTAGTTAATTTAAGCCAAGTTGGGTAGTCTTCAATTAACTTATATGTTTCGTCAAAGTAATTTTGTGATGACAAAACCTCTTTTTTAATAAATACTGTCGGTGCGTTGACTTTGTTATTTCTTAATAATATATTAAACTGCTCTTTGGCTGTAGAATCAGTGCTGTAAAACCGCTGATTTGTTTCAGCAGGGAAGAAATGAATGAAATTAATTTCATCGAAGTTTTTTCTATACTGTGCAGATTTGGAAAACAATATATCAATGTGTGTATTTTCTTTAATGTGTTCCATGTTCAACCGTATACAATCGTTCATCAACGCATCATCACCTGCAATCAACTTCACCCAATAACCTTTGGCTGCTTTAGCTCCGCGGTTACAGTTTGCCGGAATTCCTGTGTTTTCATGAACCGTTATAACTTCTGTCCTTGCGAATCGTTCCTGGTTTGATTCAATCCATTGCAGGCAGATCGCTACCGTATCATCTGTTGATCCATCATCACTAATTATCAGCTCAATATTTTGGTATGTTTGTGCTTTGGTGCTTTCGAGAGTTTCCAGCACAAACTGTGATGAATTGTAAGTGATGACGATGATTGAAACCAGAATATTTTCAGCTTCCATTTTTTAATTTGATGAATGATTGCAACCAATCAACCCGTAAATATTTAAACTTTCCATAAATCAATTCATCCATTGCGACAGGAAATAATTCAGCTTTTGTGTATCGATTGAAAAGTTTGAATGGATATCAAGGGAGTTAGTGTAGTCATTAACTGCGGTTATGTAAACAAGATCAACACCGGCAAACTCAGCCAGCGTTGAAAAGCCTGAAAATGGTAATTCATTATATGAAAAAATGATTGCTTTGCAACCCTGCGAACAATATATCAGATTTGTATAGGCTGCCCCGGAACCACCTGCTATGATCTCAGCAGATTTAAACATTTGTATTTGATCAGCTATTGAATAGTCTTCCGGATAAATTTCTTTAAAATCATAATTTTTAAGTACTTCCAATACCTCTTGTTCGTTAAATTGCCTTCTGATACTGGCGTGCTTTCGGGATAAAAAAATCCTTGCCGGAAATTGATTATCTGATTTATAAGGAAGCAATTTGTCGCGAATAAACTTCAGACTGCTTAAATCAAACAAAGTGTCGCGATTTTTCAATTCGCTTCCTTTTGTGAAATTTGGCGGCATTAAATTGCATTTCGACAAATAGTAAAGCCTACTGACTTTATATCTTACATCTTTTTTTACAGATATAATTTCCCTTTTTGGGTTATTTAAAATATCAATTAGTTCTGCATATTGCGGTATATCAAGACATATTTGATCAATAACAACCGGAATATCTGCACTAATATCAATTGATTGAATATATTTAAATTTCGTTAATATTTCAAATATCAAATGATAGTAATTAAATGAATAATTACCTGCCAGAGAAACTGCTTCATTGATAATTAGGTTTGATTTATGATTTCTAAGAAGGCATCTGTTTTTTTCATAATAACATATTGCTTCATCAGTATAAGCATATCTTCCATCCTGATTAAAATTTTTTAGCTCATAAAGTGCAGTCTTGTCATTTATAAGTATCAGGTCTGAACACCCGATAATTTGAGCATTATTAATTACAAGCCCATAATTGGTGTAATCACCGGCCTCCATCATTACATTGCTGCCTACTGTGAAATTGTTATATTTTGGTGGGCAGTAATGAAGCTTAGATGTTTTTTTGAATAGAAATTGAATTCTATTGGGATTTAAAGATGCTTCTTCCTGAATAGTTTGTAAATCACGAATTTCATATTGCCTTGATGTTATGATATAGGTTAACCACCTGACTAAACGATTTGTTTGAAGCAGGTGAAATATATTTCTATGGTTCCATAAACATGGGATAATATTGATAATTATCCTTTTAAGATAACTCTTTATATTTTCAGGAAGGATTTTCTTCAGGAGATCCTGTAGTTCTGAAGACATCCGGATATCACTTTAAGGAATTGAGTTTATTAACAACTGTTTCTACTTCAACCATATTCAATACGGGACTAATTGGAAGGCTTAACACTTCGTTATGAATCATTTCTGTTATTGGTAAGCTTATTTTATTCATTGCCACATAAGCTTTTTGCTTATGAGGAGGTATCGGATAATGTATCAGTGTCTCGATTTTATTGTCGGCAAGGAACTGTTGAAGCCTGTCGCGTTCAGGATGGCGAATAACGAATAGGTGCCAGACATGTGATAGTGAATAATGGATAGTGGATAGTGGATAGTGGATAGTGGATAGTGGATAGTGATTGGGTAAAATGATATCGGGATTAGTAATATTTTGGCAGTAATACTCGGCAATTTCGCGTCGATGTTGATTTTCGGCATCAAGGTATTTAAGTTTGATGCTTAGAACTGAAGCCTGGATTTCATCTAACCGGCTGTTAAGACCCCGATAGTCACATATATATTTTTTCAGGCTACCATAATTACCCAGAGCACGGATTATTTCTGCCAATTCAGCGTCGTTAGTTGTTACGGCTCCTGCATCACCAAGAGCGCCGAGGTTTTTGCCGGGGTAAAAGCTAAAGCCGGCAGCATTTCCGAGAGCTCCGGTTTTTTTAGGTTTTATGTTTTTTGTTTGTTTGATGTTATTCTGATTACTGTGGGATGTGTATAGTGCGCCGATGGCTTGGGCGTTGTCTTCGATCAGCCTGAGGTTATACTTTTTTGCAATCGCTTCAAGCTCTTCGCTCCAGCACACCCGGCCATAAAGATGAACAACCATGATCGCCCTTGTCCGTTCAGTAATATTTTGTTCAATCAGTGATATGTCAAGATTATAGGTGCTGATGTCGGGCTCAACCAAAACTGGTTTCAGGTGGTTGTCGGTTATTGCCTGTATGCTGGCAATAAATGTATTTGCAGGAACAATCACTTCATCACCTTCATTCATTTCACCTTTTTCAATATATGCTTTAAGGATTAACCGAAGCGCATCAAGGCCACTGGCTACACCAATAGCGTGTTTCACACCAATGTACCGGGCCAGTTGGGTTTCGAAAAGATCAACCTGCTTACCAAGCAAATACCAACCGGAATCTATAACCTCAGCAACCGCCTTTTTAAGTTCTGAAGCATGTTGGGAGTTGATCTTTTGCAGATCGAGGAATTTGATCATATCATGGTTAAATGTAAAGAGATTCAACAAGTTTACAAAACTGTTCCCATTGCCTTTCTTTAGTGCAGGTACTTACCAATTTTTGATGTGCCTTGTTTGCCATTTCCCTTCCGTGATCAGGAAGAGATAGAACATATTCGATTTTTTCAATGAGGTCGTTTAAGGTTTTATAGGTTAAAAAATCAATGTCCGGCTCAAGAAAGTCAGGATAAATGCCATCTTCACCTATCATCAATGCTCCCAGTCCAAGTGTTTCGTATGTGCGCATGTTATCTTTAAATAATCCATTATTGTCTGTAAAAGCATTAATTACTATTTTCGACCGGGCGATAGTATTATAAAGCTCAGAGCCGTATACCGGGCTTAGCGCTTTTTTTATAATAACCTTGGGCACCTTGTTAGTGCTACTAACCAAAACATTTTTACCCAGAAACTTTAAATGTCTTTTTCGAATAAAATGGCCTGAGTTATAATCCAGATGAAAACGCACTACATAATCATTGCTTAAACTCCAGTCGAGTAATTCCCTGATCAGTTTACTCCTCAAATCAAAATAAAATGGGGCATATTGCCCGTAGAATAGAATATCTATTTTTCTTTCATGGTTCAAAAAATCATTCCATATAGGGGTATAGGCGGGTTGCAATAAGGCTGAGGGAAGGTTTCTGCTTAACCAGTACTTAACAAACGGGTAAAAAAGAGTAAGTCTAAGGTCATATAATTTATGCAAATGGGGATATTGGGTAATAATAGCATCCCAGCAAACCTTCTTCAGGTTTGTGAAAGAGCTGAGTTTTTTTACAAAATCGTTATCGTATCTGGGAGAATGATTATAGAAGACATCTGGCTTAAACGAGGTAATCTGAGCTAATTTTATTTCATCCAGATCTTTAGTGTTTAATCCTTCCTCTTCGGCCCATTTGTATTGTAAACGTTCATAATCCCATAAGGTATAAAACACCTCATCATGTTTGCCTTCCAATGCCGGCTTCAACAAATAAGTTGAAGCATATCCATCTTTGATAAGCAGTTCACGCAGTTCATTAAAACCCGGATTGCGTGATTCGATATTATATTTCTTCTCAAATTGTGGAATATAAGGAGGGTACTTATGGAAACATTGAAAGACTTTCATTCAATCACAGAATTTAATGTTTTACAACCAGGGCTATCAAACATTATCTGAAATATTTTTTTGCCATTCTTCAAAGCCAATACCTGCCCATGGCATTCCCCTTTCGAATCTTAAAGGCCATGGATAGTAGGTGTCCTCTGATAGTCTTGATTTGATCTCACGAACATCCTTAACAGGTTTTGCAGGGCTACCAAGAACTAATTGATAATCATCAACATCTTTCCCCACAATACTTCCGGCACCAATAAGGCAATGCTTGCCTATCTTAACACCAGGTAATAAAACACTAAACACAGCTATTTGTGAATAGTCACCAACTGTTGGCCCAATGCAAATGTCAGAGGGTGGTGTTGGATCATTAGTAAAAACAACATAAGGATAAATAAAAACAAAATTTCCTATTGTTGATTTCTGACCAATATGTACGTTGCTGTGCAACCAGCAATAATCTCCAAAAGTTACATAGCCCTGAATATCCGAAACCGTGCCTATCCTGCAATGGTTGCCAAATTTTGTAAATTCTCTTATTGTGACACGATGCCCTGTAGAAAATTCATTGCCAAATTCACTACCGCAATATATTATTGTATGACTTCTGATAAGTGAGTTTGATCCAATTATGGTAGGGGGATTTGAATAATCATCATTGAAATAATAATCCTGTAATGGCTCTCCAATAATGCAGTCATTCGAAATAATGGTGTTATCTCCAATAGTGACATTGCCATAAATCACAGAATTGTCGCCTATTCTAACATTATTGCCAATTTTTGTATTCTCGTCAACAAAAACATTTCTGTTATTAAATTTCATGTTAGAGTTCTTTAAATGTTTGATAATTTCTAATATAATCAGCTTCTTCATAAACATGCGAAGCTAATACCAAACAAATAGCACCTGAGGAGAAGTTAAGCAATTCCCTCCAGATACCGGGCACAATGTGCAAACCAATAAAGGGTCTGTCGAGATGAAATATTTTTCTGTTCACACCATCATCAAGCAACACGTCGAAGGCACCGCTCACGGCAACAATAAACTGCTGTAGCTCCTTGTGGGCATGCCCTCCTCTGCCTTCCCCCCCCGGCACATCATAAAGATAATACACCCGCTGTATGTCGAATGGGGCTTGCACCCGGTTTTCAATTGCGGTAATGTTTCCTGCCCTGTTGTGAACCTTTGGCAATTCAATAATACTGCAGTGATAAACTGTGTTTTTCATATATCCGACAGTTTGATAAATTCTTCAAAGTTCCTGATATAATCCTCTTCATGAAACATGGTAGATGAAAGTACAAGGGCAACAGCATTAGTTGAGAAGTTGTCCATATATCGCCAAAACATTGTGGGTATATACAGCCCATAATAGGAACGGTTAAGGTGGAAGCGTTGTTCGTTATTGCCATCGTGGATCACCACATCAAAACTGCCTGAAAGCGCAACCACAAACTCTTGCTGTTCTTTGAATGCATGGCCGCCACGGTTTTGACCCCCGGGCACATCGTAAATCCAATAAACCCTTTTTATTATAAACGGGATATGGTTTTCGCGCTCAATATACGTAAGATTACCACGAGGGTCTTCAATTTTGGGCAGGTTGATGAGTCTGATCATTGTTGAAAGGTTCTTGTGATTTCTATTGTTTAAGCAAATTAATAATTAGGGGTGTTGTTCGATAATAATTATTTATATCAATCTTAATATTAAAGAGTTGATAAAAATTTCAGGTCCGGCGAGCAATAAATGACAGTATCTTTTGTGCCACTGTAAATACCTTTAACGTTGCTGATATCATTTATCGAAAAAAGGTTCTCAATTTCCTGACAAGTCTCTTTTTCACCTGAGCGATCATAATCATCAATTAATAGAATAAAATGATCAGGATCTATGTTTTCAGGTATCAATGAAAGTACCTGAGAACGTGAATATCTCAAAGACCCATAGGGTGCATCAATAAGGATTAAGTCAAATTTACTGTTGCCAACGGTTTTTTCAATCTCCTTAATGCTTAGTGTTTCAACACCTTTGTAACTGACTGATACGTTTTGCACAGTTATTATTTCAACATTAGCAGGAATATTCATTTCATTTATAAAAAAATTAATCCAGCCGGTATCATGTTCGAGTGTTGTTACTTTTACATCTTTAAATTCTTCTGCATAACGGAAAAGTATGCCGGAGGTTTGACCTAGTCCACATTCCAGCAAATTTTTTGGTTTAGTTAACTCAAGAGCTTTAAAAAGAATAAATAAACACGGGTAGCCGGCCGCAATCCTTCCCGGCGAAAAGCTCTGACCTTTTAGCCAGGAGCAACCCTCAATTGAATTATTAAAGATATCAGCCCAGTTCAATTCATTTAGCATCCTGCTGTTTTTTTCTATTTTTTTTGACAGATCTGCTAATCCAAGTTGATTACCAAGAAATCGGATAATTCTCATATCAGAGTAGTTGAAGTTTCACATTCATATAATTATTGAAGCCCCAGTTTGAATTCCATTTAGCGATAAGCTCCTTTGTAATATAGTCATTATAAATAACTTCTAACGAAATGGTGTTATAGACCAAATCGAAATCGGTTAAACCTGAAGAGGGATTCCCTGTGCCAATATTGAAATCAAAGTAATATTGCCCTTTTGCCAGATTGTGATCATTTAGTGTAACCAAAACTTCAAAAATGTCATTGTTTGTCGGAATTTTAAAATGATTAGAAAAAAACAAACCCACTCTTGTTCCGGAGCTTGAATTTAGCATGCCTGTAATTCTTGCTTCATTTTGCCTGGGGTTATTTCTTTTTAATGTAAAAAGAATGGAAACAGGTTCATTTGTGGCAATTTCAGTTTCGTTGAGCAGTTCAACTGTACAAACTTCAACATCTCTGTTGCAGTGAATTTTTCTGTGATCATCATTAATTATTACCTTCTTAACACTTTCTGATTTTAATCCGGCATGATAATATTCAACGGCGGCATTTATTTCATCTTCAAACACTTTGATTCCATTTTCTAAAACAATGCCAACATTACAAAGGTTTCTAACGGCACCCATATTATGACTCACAAACAATACGGTTCTCCCTTCACCCTTGCTTACATCCTGCATTTTGCCAATGGCTTTTTTCTGGAATTCGGCATCGCCAACGGCAAGAACCTCATCTACAACAAGGATTTCAGGTTCAAGATGAGCAGCGATGGCAAAGCCCAAACGGACAAGCATTCCGCTGGAGTAACGTTTTACGGGAGTGTCTATATAACGCTCCACTCCGGCAAATGCAATAATTTCATCAAGCTTGCCGGTAATTTCACCACGGGTCATCCCCATGATGGCGCCATTCATGTAAATGTTTTCCTTTCCGGTCATCTCAGGATGAAAACCGGTTCCTATCTCAAGCAGGGAGGCGACACGCCCTTTGTATGTAATTCTTCCTGTAGTTGGTTTGGTAATACGTGATAATATTTTCAGCAATGTTGATTTTCCTGCCCCGTTTTTACCTATAATTCCCAGTATTTCACCCTGTTGTATATCAAGGTTGATATCACGTAATGCCCATACATAACCCGTATTTCCCTTAGTATTCTGGATGTTTGCTTCTCCTATCTTCAGGTAAGGGTCTTCCCTGCCAAGAATACTCACTGTCCACCATCTTTTCAGGTCGTGTGAAAGAGTTCCGGTGCCAATTTTGCCCAGGCGGTATTGTTTACTTAGGTTTTCTATCTTAATGGCAATATTACTCATGCAGTGTTGGTGTCAGGCGGTTTTTTCTATTATAAAAGATAAAAGGCTATAAATGAAATGATAGTGTAAATTGTTTTGTCAAACTGTGTCCATGAAGCTTTTCTCAATTTTATTGAAAACAATTATCCCGGTAAACAGCAGGACGATCATGAAAGCAAAGCTGTATCCAATATGTAACCATGAAAACACACCCTGTCCGATAGCTGCAAATTTGAAAGTTTCTATAACTGCAGACATCGGGTTGATAAGAATCAGCCATTGCTTGTCGGCAGGGATGGTGCTAAGGGGATAAATCACCGGTGTTATATACATCCAGAGTTGAACGGCGAAGGTGAGAAGAAAAGCAAGGTCGCGATACTTGGTGGTCATAGAAGAGAAGATGATGCCAAAACCGAGGCTCAGGCCGGCAGCCATCAATATCAATAGTGGTAATAGGAGGATATGGATGTTTGGCTGAACAATATTTTCAGGTTGGAAGAAATAATAGGCATATAATATGGCGAAAATGACAAACTGGATAAGGAAGCGAACGAGGTTCGAGATGGCAACCGAGATGGGTACCACCAGGCGGGGGAAATAGACCTTTCCAAAAACACCCTGGTTGTCGATGAATACGCGGCTGTTGCGTGTAAGGCAGTCGGCAAAATAGTTCCACAGGATGATGCCCGAAAAATAGAAAATGGGCTGTGGAATTCCGTCGGTAGATATGCCTGCCAGGTTCCCGAAAACAAACATAAACATCAGCGTGGTAAGCACCGGCTGTATTACAAACCACAGCGGCCCAAGGATCGTCTGTTTGTAAAATGTTACTATATCGCGCTTGACATACATCATCAATAAATCGCGGTATCTCCAGACCTCCCTGAGATTAAGATGAAGAAGGTGGGAATGCGGTTTAATAACCGTTGTATCTTGTTGTTGCATAATGATAGGTAGCTGTTGACAGAGCAGAGATGAATTAATGTTGGCAGGTTGCGGGATCCCTGTATCAAACTACAGCTTCGCCCTCTCAGTCACATCCGGTTTTTCGGGGACCGCCTGTATCGCCTGCCGGATGCTGATTTCACGCCATCGCTCCCCGGTTGTCTTTGTTAACAGACCTTGAGAGCAGGGCAAATGTAGTGTTTTTTGTTTTTTGTATGCAACTGCAACAGGGTTATTTCTTTGGCCGCTGGTCGTTGGCTTATTACTCATAACTCATCACTCTTTCTCCTGCTTCGCGATCATCTCTTCAAGCCCCTTAATGTTTCGCATTATATCCTTGTTTTTTTTATAACCGGGGACATTTTTAAGGGTTTCGACAGCTTTCCGGTAATCGCCCATCTTATAGTAAGCTCCTGCCATTGCTTTACGCTCCTGCTTGAGTTTAGGTACCAGCTCGATCATATATTCCAGGCTGCCTATCATTTTTGCAAACTCCTCATTAGCTTTTGCGGTATCCCCCTTTTCGCTGTAATATGTTCCGAGATCGTTGTGTATCAGCCCCATGCGGCTGATGGTCCAGACATTGCCGGGGAAGAGCTCCAGTGTCCGCTCAAAACCCCTGAGCGATTCGTTGTACCTTATAAGTGCCGCCTCCTTCTGCCCCGAAGCCATAAGCCGCTTGCCTATCTGATAATCGGACTTTGCCACATAATACTCCGGTGGGTATGACATTGGGTTGAGGCTTCTGAACGGGTTCATTGACTGTTGTGCCAATTCAATGGCCTTCTGGTATTGCTGTATCGCTACTTCAGGATTATCAATATTTTCAGCCCCGTTTTCGGTTGATATGGTCTTCTTCATATATCTTTCCATCTGAATCGAGTTGTAGCCGTAAATAGTACCGAATGCTGTTACCGCCAGGATGGTCATCATAAGTGCAGTCCGGTTTGGGCTATAGGGCGCGGGTGGTTTTATCCTCTGGTTCATCACAATTGCCGATGCCATAAAAAGAGCAAGGTAAACGGTATGGTTTATTCGTTCGTAAGGGAAGGAGAAGAACGAAACAGTGAGATAACCTGTCATTGCTATCATTATCAGAAGTGCAAGCACCTTATCGTTAACGTGAGGGCTTCGGAAAAAAACCCTGATGAGGTACCCCATTGCCAGTCCGAAAATTGAGAGGTAGAGTATCAGGGCAAATATCCCTTTCTCTGCCCACACCCAGAGGAAGTCGTTGTGGGGCCTGCCCCAGTTAAGTTGCTTGATTGCATAAAACATCCCTTTACAATATGGTGCAATGAACATCTGCCAGTTCCCTGCACCCACTCCATGATATGGCTTCTCACCAATCATCGCCATCGTTGCCTTCCAGACATTGATACGGTTAATATTATGCTCACTATCAGGGTTGGATATATTTTGGATTCTTCCAACAAATGAGTAATCATCTTTTTTAACGGGAAGAGAATTGATGTATATATAACCTGAAATAATTGTCATTATAACTACCGCAGCAATTATTCTAAGGATTTTAGGCATCCTTATTTTTGCAGGGAAGATGATAATAATTATAGAGGCCAGAATCATTCCAAGAGCAAGGCCAACCCAGACGGAGCGTGTCTTCAGTATAAGTATCATCATAAGAACCAGAAGTGTGGTAATGATTGCTGTCACCTGCCATCCTTTTCTGAGCCTGTAAATTGCAAAACCCAGGAATGGGAGGAAGAGCATCAGTTGTGTCGAGAATTCGTTTTTATGAGACATTATTCCCATAACAAGGTAGATAACATCCCTGTTATCTTCAAGTTTCTTTACATTGCTCAGGAACACCTTGTTGTAATACTGTACCAGTCCGATAACCACGGCAACAGCGGCTGCAATGATCACCAGGTGGAGTATCTTTTTCTGCCAGTCGGGGGTTGAGGTAAAGATAACTGCTGCATAGAGCATCACAATCAGGAAGAGTGATGTTCGCACCATATCGAAGAAGCTTTCGCGGGGGTTTACTGCCCAGAATGCCGAGGCTATGGTTATGAGCAGGTATCCCAGCACAACAGGAAATATCCATGCCCGCATTGCGGAGAAGTTGAACTTGTGGAAGTGTTTTCTGCCAAGGATTATAAGGGTGAATGCCAGCAGGAAGATGCTGAGTGCGAGTGCTCGTGGCATCAGCGTAATGTCCATTGCAAAATTGAGGTGGAACAGCGGGATGAAGAGGATGAGAAAGCCGGTGAAGATGTAGAAATATGGTGTTACGGGGCTTTGCGTCTTTTGCTGCTCTTTCTTATGAACTTTTTTCTGAACGGTTTTGTTGCTCATTGTGGTATGGTTTAAAGAGGCAAATTTAATAAAAAGAGGGGGTGAAATCGGGTTGCCGGATTTTTTTTAACACGATCTTAATATTGATAAGTTTATGGGTAATGAATTGGCAGGGGGATGGGTTTATAGGTTTTTATTATTTTTGCGGATGAAATGCAATAAAACGGGGTTTACCCGGTTTTACCCCATGTTGCTGAAACATACAATAATTATATGCGGATAAAAGAGGTACTGCGGTCACGGCGATTTCGGCTCAACCTGTTGCTGGTTGTGGGTCTTACCTTCGCCTTGTTCTGGCTTGGTTTCAGGTTTCTGGACATTTACACCCGTCATGGTTCCACCTATGTAGTACCCGATTTTTCGGGGATGACACCTGAGGCTATTTCTACCATGGATGGCCTTAACGGGATGAAGGTTGTGGTGTTTGACTCGATATACGACAATTCGCGTCCGGGGGGCATAGTCATAGACCAGGATCCATCACCCGGCACCGAGGTGAAGCGTAACCGCACTGTGCATCTCACGGTGGTTTCGAAGCAGCAGGAGATGGTAACCTTACCTGACCTTGGCAATACAGGGCGGTCGGCACGTTCACAGCTTGAAGCTTATGGTCTTATTCCCGGCAGGGTTACAGAGATCCCCGGCGAGTATAAAGGGCTGTTGATAGGGGCTTCGTATATGGGCAGGCGGATACTTGAAGGCGACAGGCTGCCTAAAGGTGCCCGTGTAGATATAGAGGTCAGCACAGGTAATCCTGAAGCGGACACTCTAATCGACGGTGATTATGATGATATGATTGAAGGATTTTAACAACAAAAAGAGATGAAGAAAAGGGCAGGTAAAATTTGTCTGTATATCACGCTGTTAATGTTTTTAGCAGGCATCAGGGACGCTTCCGGGCAGGAGGTTGTGGTTCCTCTGATGGTGAACCCTGTGATGATGAAGAACAAGGTTCACCATGCCACAGGGCAATCAAAGGCAACCCTGACACTTCCGTTCCTGGAGGATTTTTCTGACGGCAGGTGGTATCCAAACCCAACAAAATGGAGCGATGACAACGTCTTTGTAAATCACGACTACCCTGTTGGTGCCCCTTCCATTGGGGTGGCTACCTTTGATGCCCTTGACCGGGATGGTGCTATTTATGACATTGCCACTGCCTTTCCGTTTCCTGCCGACACCCTTACCTCACAAGATATTGACCTTAGCGCCATGAAGCAGAGCGACTCGGTCTATATGAGCTTCTTCTATCAACCCCAGGGTATTGGCAATGCCCCTGAACGCGACGACTCACTGGTGCTGGAATTCTGGTCGGAGGGGCTGCAGAAATGGGTTAATATCTGGGCCGACAGGGGGCGTACTCTAGATCAGTTTATTGCCCTCAAAGGAAAACCCTTCGCAATGGTTCTCCTTCCGGTCGACAGCAACCTTTTCTTCTCACCGGAATTCCGCTTCCGCTTCCGCAACTATGCCAGCATTACCGATGTCTCACTCCCGGACTGGGGCGGCAACGTTGACCAGTGGCATATAGACTATATATACCTCAACACAGGGCAGAGCATCAACGACACCATGATACGCAACGACATAACCTTCCGCGACTACCCAAAATCATTGTTGAAGAGATACAGGAGCATGCCCTGGAAACAGTTTCTGCCAAATGCAGCAAATGAAATGCACCATAGTGTGGCAATACCTTTCTCGGCCTACTACCATAATGTTACCAGCCCTGTAAACATGCGCTATTCAGTTGTATCCCTCAACGGAGGGGCATCATATACTCCTCCCTTCTTCAACTATGGCAACCTCCCCATGCCTTACGACGCAGTGATGTCGCCCAACAGCGGAACCGGTTTCGAGCAGTATGTCTTCGCTGCCCCGTCGATGCCTTACGCCGATTTCGAACTGATGGCATGGTTACAACCTTTCAGCACCATCGATGAGGTTATCAGGACAAATGATACCGTAAGGTTTTATCAGAAGTTCTACAACTACTATGCTTACGACGACGGGTCAGCAGAAGCGGGATACGGGCTCAGTTCTTCCAATCCCAATGCTGTAATGATGGCCGGGGTACGTTTCGATCTCAATATACCTGACACTCTTAAAAGCATTCAGATGTTCTTCAATCAGACAAATGATAATTCAAACGACATTGAGTTTGTGCTTACGGTATGGAATGCGGTTATCGGGTCACAAGGTGACACTCTGCCGGGCGACACCCTGTACACCCAGGAGGAGGTAAGGCCTGTATTCCACGAGGGTTTAAACCAGTACCACACTTATGAGCTGGAGAGGCCTGTGCCGGTGAATGGGTCATTTTTTATCGGCTGGAGTCAGAAGTCGGGCACAATGCTTAATGTGGGGTACGACAGAAACTATGATTCGAAGTACCAGTTACGGTTCAACGTGGCTGGCGACTGGCTGATGTCGCAGTATACAGGCACGGTAATGATAAGACCGGTACTGGGAAGCACCGGGGATGCATATATCAGTGTTCCCGGCAGGAATAGCATTGCAGGGGTAAAATTTTTCCCCAACCCTGCATACAACAACCTTAATATTTTAACAGAGGGAAAGCAGGAAGGCAGCAACTCCTGCCGTCTGGAGATGTTTAACACCAGCGGCAAAAGGGTTTACGACCGCATCGTAGAGAGCAGTGCCGACATCACGGAGCTGCCGGGTGGAATCTATATGGCAAGAGTGTATGACAGGCAAAGCGGGGAAATCATAGGGCAATCGAAGATCATTGTAAGAAAGTAATCCGGAAGATTGATGGCTGAGGAATACCTGCGGAATCAAACGGAATCTGACGCTGACCAGTCTGAAGATCAGGATCTTTACGAACATTATCGTATTATTGCCGATAAGGGGCAGTCGCCGCTGCGCATCGACAAGTTTCTTATGACCCGCATCGAGGGAGCCACACGCACAAGGTTACAACAGGCCGCGCGTGCAGGAAACATACTGGTTAACGGTGGTGAAGTTAAGCCCAGTTACAGGGTTCGCCCCGGGGATGTCATAACCATAGTGCTGCCCACCCCGCCACGTGAGGTAGAGATCATCCCGCAGGAGATACCGCTTGATATCATTTACGAGGATCAGTATCTGCTGGTGATCAACAAGCCGGCAGGGCTGGTGGTGCATCCGGGGTATGGCAACTATCAGGGCACCTTGCTTAACGGTGTCACGTATTATATTATGGAGCAGACGGGGATGCCCGCATCTGAGTCGGTGCCATGGCTGGTACACCGTATCGACAAAAACACCAGCGGCCTGATGCTGATAGCAAGGGATGAGCTTACCCAGAGCCTCCTTGCCAGGCAGTTTGCAGATCATACCATAGGAAGGCTGTACCATGCACTGGTATGGGGAACACCTGATCCTGAAACAGCTACCATCACCGGCAACATTGGCAGGGGGCGCCACGACAGAAAGATTATGGAGGTTTACCCCGACGGATCGGCTGGCAAACATGCGGTTACACATTACAGGATTATTGAGCGATACGGGTATGTGAGCCTAGTTGAGTGCAGGCTTGAAACCGGGCGCACCCATCAGATAAGGGCGCACTTACGGCATGTCGGTCACCCTCTGTTCAACGACGAAACTTACGGCGGTAAAAGGATTCTTAAGGGGACAACCTATCCCCGATACAGACAATTTGTGCAGGGTTGTTTCGACCTGATCCCGGAGCAGGCTCTGCATGCTATGACCCTTTCATTTGTTCACCCTGTGACGGCAGATAAGCTCTCCTTTGAAGCCCCATTGCCGGCGGGATTTCAGGAAATCCTGCGCCGATGGAGGGAGTTAGTAGTCGATAGTCGGTAGTCGATAGTCGGTAGTCGGTAGTCGATAGTCGATAGTCGATAGTCGGTAGTCGGTAGTCGGTAGTCGGTAGTAGATAGTCAATGGTTTTTAGTCAATAGTTGGTGGTTAGTTGTTAAATAAATAAGAGTATGTTATGGTTATTAAGAGGTTTGAGGATATTATTGCATGGAGGAAAGGGCAGGATTTGGCGGTTTTGGTTTATAATCTTTTTTGGGGAGTGAGGGACTATGGGTTTAAGGATCAGGTTTGCAGGGCTGTTGTTTCTATTTCTAATAATATTGCTGAGGGTTTTGAGCGAGACAGTGATGCTGATTTCCGTAAGTATCTGGTTATCGCCAAGGGGTCTGCCAATGAGGTCAAATCTATGTCGTATTTAGCAGAGAGATTACATTATATAAAGGCAACGGAATTAAGCTCAATAATTGATCAGGTCGATGAGATCAGAAAAATATTGTCCGGCCTTATCAGGTCTTTGAAAAACACAAATCAAAAAAAGACAAGAAGTTGAGCGATCATGGCGACTGCTCACCCCCGACTACCGACTACCGGCTCTTGACTACCGACTACCGACTACAGACTCTTGACTACAGACTC
>CAYXYB010000005.1:0-129595 GCA_964469215.1 uncultured Lentimicrobiaceae bacterium | reverse complement strand
ATGACTATCGACTCATGACTATCGACTCATGACTATCGACTCATGACTATCGACTCATGACTATCGACTACCGACTCCCGATACTCCTTTTGTTTAATTTTAGACCGTTTTATCAGAACAATTAACCCGTATGGTTGTTATACCAGAAAACAATAGTGAACGGATATCTGATGAGTAATTATTCTATAAAGGACCTTGAGAAGCTGACGGGGGTAAAGGCACATACGATACGTATATGGGAGAAACGGTACGGTATTGTTAATCCCGGGCGCTCCGAATCGAACATAAGAAGCTATTCCAACTGTGACCTGAAACGGCTCCTGAACATCTCGATATTAAACAAGAGGGGGTATAAGATTTCTCTTCTGGCAGGCCTGTCGGTCGATGAGCTTAATGAAAGGGTGATGACGCTGATGGTTGATAATCATGTGTTTGAAAACCAGATAGAGAGCCTCATCATGGCGATGGTTGACCTCAATGAGACCCGTTTTGAAAAGACTTTGAGCAATGCTGTGATTGAGCTTGGTTTTGAAGAGACCCTTACGAAGATAGTTTATCCTTTTTTCCTTAAGACCGGCATATTGTGGCAGACAGGTGCCATAAGCCCGGCACAGGAACATTTTGTTTCGAACCTGGTAAGGCAGAAGATAATAGGAGCTATTGAGCATCTTGAAAGCAAATACCCGCCAAAGGCCAAGTTATTCATACTCTTCCTTCACAAAAATGAGTATCATGAGCTTGGATTGCTGTTTTACAGCTACCTGATAAAGAAGATAGGCCACCGTTTGATATACCTGGGGCAGTCAACCCCAACTGAGGATGTGATAAGGGCTGCCAGCATACACGACCCCGATTTTCTTCTTACAACATTTACTTCACCTATAACAAGAGGGGAGTTGCAGGATTATTTAAAGACTCTTTCAGAGCATTTTAAAAGCAAAAAGATTTATGTAACGGGATCACAGCTGGATCAGTGTTCAGCAGTGTTGCCCCACAATGTTATTCATCTTTCAGACCCACACGATTTCAAGCAGGAGCTAAACGATTTGCTGAAGTAGACCGCGAAGCGAACACAAAGAACGTGAGCGAATCGAACATCTAAAAAAATGTATAATATCCATATGTTTACTGAAACGTTTGATAACAGGGCAAAACATTAAACAGAAGAATAGGGGGTGTAATTTATAAATATCAACAATAAAATTTATAAATAATAGAAAAACAGTGTTATAAAGCTATTATTATTTAGAATTAATCTATTTTGTTGAAAAAAATGTTCAACAAAATTTGCATTTGTGTTTATTATTGTTGTATTTTTGTTCAACAAAATTTAAACACACAAATCATGACAGCAATAGAGTTCAATTATCAGTTAACGGGTTTACAGAAAAACCTTGAGTATTTTGCATATAGCCTTACTGCCAACCGTGATGATGCCGATGATCTTTTACAGGAGACCTATCTGAAGGCACTGACCAACCGCGACAAGTTTGTTAAGGAAGATAACCTGAAAGCGTGGTTGTTCACTATAATGAAGAACACTTTCATCAACAGTTATCGCCGTAACATGAAGGCCAACACCATCATCGACGGGTCCAAGGATCTTTATTACATGAACCTGACGAAGGAGAGTGGGTTTGCAGATCCGATATCAATGACCAACACTAAGGACATTGAGAAGGCGATAGCTTCCCTGGAGGATGAATACAAGATCCCCTTTACGATGCATATCAAAGGTTACAAGTACAAGGAGATTGCCGACAAGCTGAACATTTCGATAGGTACAGTCAAGAGCCGCATTTTCTTCACACGGAAGAAGCTGATGGCCAAGCTTAAGGATTTCGCCTGACATTTTAGGGTTGTCAATGGAGTTTTGAACCTATGAGGTGCATAAATTCTGCACGTGTCCTGTCGGTGAGAAAAGCTCCCGTAAAGTCTGAAGTTGTTGTCACTGAGTTTTGTTTCTGAATTCCCCGCATCGACATACATAGGTGTATTGCCTCAATAACCACTGCAACGCCCAGAGGGTGAAGTGCATCCTGGATACAGTTTTTTATCTGTGTGGTAAGCCGCTCCTGAACCTGCAACCTTCTTGCAAAAGCGTCAACAACACGTGGTATTTTACTCAGGCCAACGATATGCCTGTTTGGTATGTATGCAACATGTGCCTTGCCGAAAAAGGGTATCATGTGGTGCTCGCATAAAGAATATATCTCTATATCCTTAACTATTACCATCTGTTTGTAATCCTCTTCGAAAACTGCCGAGCGCAGAATCTCATCGGGATTAAGGTCATAACCGTGAGTAAGGAACTGTATTGCTTTGGCCACCCTTACAGGGGTGCTGAGAAGGCCTTCACGTTCGGGATCCTCACCTACGGTACTTAAGATCTTTTTGTACAATGGAGCCAGAATGTTGATTTTCTCAGGATTATAGAGGTCAATCTTCTCATATCCATCCATTTTTTCGTATCCGTCCATAAGGTTCTCTTTCTTCATCATAATTTAATGCATTTGGTTATGCGGTATCTTGAATTACAGTTATTGCTGCCTGTTGACTTTTTGTTAACTGACCGGGCAAAGTTATCAATAAGGATAGATATATAGTTTGTTTTTCTCCAGATATTCCATTACAAGTGCGCGGCGGAGCATTTCATCATCTGTCTGGTCAAATTCAGATAAGATTTTCCGGAATTCATTCAAAAGATTATGTTTTACAGAAGTTTCAGGGATGAAGAAGCACCTTTTAACCGGCTTCTGGAAGCATGTGGCTATCTCCCACCTGTACTTTCCTGGTTGGGTTGCTGCTACTGCATTTAAAGACATGAAGATTGTGCTGTCTTCTATCTCCTCTGAAAAAAGTTCAGAAAAGTCAATATCAAAAACCGTAATCTGGTGAAGTACATTCATTGGGTTATGGTTATAAAACTCTATTGTATCAGAAAGTATGGTTACACTGTCGGATGGCAGCAGAGACAGTTCTTCACCACGCACAATTCCACCCGGTACATTGACCCTGCTATCTGTTGTCTGCATGTTTTCCCACACATAAACGAAGTACCTTGTTCCGGGAGAGGCAGCAGCTTTTGCCATAAGGCTATACACCTGAGTATGGTTATATTTTCCTGCTTTGTCGAGCGTTACCCTCTTATGGCTTCTGTTTATCAGAGTGACAGATCCCTGATTTATCTGCAGGATATCTTTCGGAAGCATCTTCATCCCCCTGGGATTCTCATAAACATCTTTGCCCCGCCGAAGATTCACCTTACCTGATGTGCTGAATACAAGCATCTCATCCGAATCGTCGGGTGCAAGCCCACTTACCAGGACTATCATACTCAACAGCAAAATTAAATTTGTAATACCTCTGTTCATATTCTTTTTATGTGTTTGATTCAGGGTGAAACAGGCTTTGCCATTTGAAGGCCTTTTTTGCAAATATAACAATCACCTCGTAGATATTAATAACATTGGGTATCAGCGCTATTGAGGCCAGGAGGACAGCAGTGGGAAAGTAGAGGCTATATTTGCTGAACAGCAGAAAGGCAAGCCACAACACAAGTGTTAAGCTTATACACTGTATCAATAGTGACAGCCCCTGGAACAGGATCTGTGTTTTCAGGTAGAGCCATGTAAACATGAGGACGTGCAGGAATATCAGAATAAATGAGATGACATAAACAATAACCTCTTGTACGTTAGATATATAGTGGTTATTCATTATCATCGAGACGATATTGGCGTGTATAACGATTCCGTACATATCAGGGTGACGGTTTACGGATAGGTTGAAGCCTACCGGTGTATAAAATATGTCGTTGAAGCAGGTTAGTTTCTGAAGGGGGTCACCGCAATAACCCAGCAGAAGTATCTTTCCATTGAGCATGTCAAGGTCAGCCGGGGTCATCTCAATAATTTCTGAATAATGCAGCAGCATGAATGCATCCAGAGATCCTATGTAGTTGATTTTTTCTGTTGCATTATCTCTTTTGATGAGCTGGTTAACCTTTTCGGGTTTCACTTTTTCAACCAGACGGGTAGCAAACGACCAAACTGCGGGTGTTGTTCCGCTGAGAAAGGGCTCAAACTCTCTTACGGTTTCGGTTTTGTTTTCGTCAGATAAAATTCCGGCATGGCCATAACATACTTCGGGCAGGATCCAGAAATTGGTATCGGGGATTTTTTTATCTGAAAATGGAGCAGAATTAACGATGATGTTACGGTGTTTTAACAAAGTTGCAGCCAGAAGAGAGTCGTCGGGAGTTTCGAGATGTTTTGAGAAGAACACATCAAGCCCGATAGCGGCCGGATTCCCTTGTGACAGCTTATCAATCAGTTCAGCTATTCCCCTGCGGTCGAGATCTTCCACGTTTACGATCACGATATTGGTGTCAACAGTGTTGTTTGCCACATTGGAGAAGTAAAGGTCGTTGAGGTTTATATCTGCGATAGTGTTTACTATATAATTGAGGGGCTTGAATGAGATGTTTAACATCAGATAGAAGATATACAGCACAATAATGTTAAGAATTGTGATAAACAACGACTCGAGCCAGAGTTTTTTTCTGTTCATGAAGATTTATTGTGTTTGAGGCCGTATTAAAAAGGTTACCGTTTCGATATTTGCGGCTCCTTGTGGAAGATTGTTGCCACTTCTGAAACCTGTGTTTATATTCTGATTGTCGGAAAAAAGTCTTTCGAGCGGGTTTGATACCTGCGCACGTGATGGTGGTCGGCGTGATGGTGGAACGAAGGCTCTGGTCAGATCAAGAGGTGTTGATGTTGATATGCATTTCAGCACCTCTGTTCCGTAAGGCGGATTCACTTCGAAGGGTTGTGACCGGAAACTTGCCCCCGGTTCAAGGCGAAGATCCTGTATTGTTACTCCCGGTGAACCTGGCGAGGGGAGAATCACATTCACAAGGTTGTCGGGCTGTATGTCTAACAGGTTGAAATATAAAGGCATCTGGCCTTTGTTGGCAATGGTGATTGTGAACCTGTCGTCCGGGGTGAATGACACTATGTCGTTGTTAATCGTATCCATGCTGACAGTGACTTTATCATCCCCGATCCCCTTATCCGGGTTATCCTTAACCGCAATGATACTGATCTCTGTTTTTACTGATGGTTCAGAAGCTTCGAGATGACGCAGGTAAACCGACTGGGCAAATATCCACAACCTTTCTGCTATTTTTACCGATGCCTCACCGGGATTGGTTTTAATAGCCGGCGGATCATTGATCAGAGGAATATCTTCGGCAGAAAAGAGCTGTATAAATCTGTTGTCGTCGGTTTCAGCCAGTACAACCATTGGCATTGTGTCTGTCAGCACAATCCATTGATATTCTTTAAGGCTGTTTTTTAAATCCATTGCTGTACCGGTATCTTTAAGGTTTATACTGAGAGATACCATCACATCCCCGAAATTGCGGCCGGTGATGAGGCACCACGATAAGTCTAACAGATAGGATGAGATCTGATGGTTGGTTATGATAACGGCTGAAACATGGTCTGCTGATGAGACAGTACCTTCGGTAAATGGTCTGGCACGCAATGGATCACGGGTGTCGGGGGGGTAGAAGCCAACGGTTGTTCCGGGGTTCAGACCGTGCAAGGTTCCGCCGTTTACCCTTACCGTTGAGTCGTTTATTATGTCTGTAACGATGAAGTGTGTTGGAAGTGAATAAACCTTTCCGCTAAATAGCAGGTGGTCAGCATCACCTTCGAACTGGGGTTGCTGATAGGGGTGGATTCTGCCAAAGGTGACTCTTACATAGTGGAACAGAGCATGGTTTGAGCTGTTGGGGGTCATCTTTTCCAGACTTTTGCAGAATATCCATGTAAGAGAACCCATTGAGGTACCATCTTTCATTATCATTTCATAGTTGTTCTCATGAGCTGCCGAAGCTGAGATCACCATAATGGGAGCAGAGTTAGTGTCGGATTTTGCCAGAAGGAAATCTGTATCACCTGGTGAATACTGTACTTTTCTTTCGACTCTTGCTGCTGTTGCTCCTGCTATCGCCTCTTCGTTCTGTCCGAACGGGTGGCTGCTTCCCCTCACTACACCGAATCCTCTGGTGGCTGTGCCACTGTGGCACGCATCGAGAGTTACAAGCACACTACCTTCCGAGCCGGTTCTCTTCCTGAGGCGTTCAAGAAACTCACCCACTTTGTCGTCACGCAGATGATTTTCTCCCTCATAGACACCTCGGCGGAAATACCTGGGCGCATCATATGGTATCAGCGCTTCGTCGTAACCATCGACCTCATCACCGTCGTCATCTGTTATTTGTTGACCGTGACCGCTGAAGTGAAAATATACAATATCACCTCTGCCTGTTAATCCTATCAGAGTATCAAATGCAGCCATGATTCCAACTCTGGTTGCCCGCCTGTCCTGAAGCAGTATTATATTCTCCTTATGAAAGCCCTGTCTTTGAAGAACATCAATTAGCATCCCGGCATCCCTGTCAGCATTGATGCGGCTCCAGCCCGTATTTTTTGTGTCGTATTCAGATACGGCAACAATCAGCGCCCTTCGTACAGGATCATCCTGTATTGTTAAATTCTTATTGCCGGATCTTAATGACGAATAAGCCGCATTGGCAATCAACATAGTCAATATCAGAATGAGAATTTTTTTTAAAAAAAATAGATCCTGCATATATTTAAATTGTTCGGATATAAGAAAATCAAAAATATGATTTTGTTTTTTTTAAAATAAACATTTTATTTGCAAATGTATTATTTTTGTTTTTTCAGAAAGAATTATCAGTCAATGTTTGCAGACAGGATTCTATTATTCCTTTTTTCAGTGATTTTTAGTCTGACGTTAGCTGCTCAGCAGAGGGGTCTTTCACCGGTTTCAGTCACCATAGGAAATAAGGAGACAAAGCTTTACGATCAGAGTCATGCGCTTATAATAGGAATATCTTCTTATGACCGGTATGATAACGGTTGGAATGCATTGAAAGGTGTGAGGAAGGATATAGAGGAGGTCAGGTTGGTGTTGGAGCTTAACGGGTTCAATGTTGTTGTGCACGAGGATGGCACCAAGGAGCAGATAGAGAAGGTGATAAGTGAATTTATAAGAGATTATGGTATGGGCAGGGATAACAGGTTGCTGTTTTACTTTGCAGGACATGGATACACCATCAATACTCCTTTTAGTGAAAAGCTGGGATATTTTGTGCCGGTAGATGCTCCCAATCCGGTTCGTGACACAGCTGGTTTTCAGTCCAAGTCGATAGAGATGGCACAGATAGAGATATATGCGAAGAGGATATTTGCCAAGCATGCACTTTTTGTTTTTGATGCCTGTTTTGCGGGGTCGTTGTTCAATGTTCGAAGCCCTGTAAGTGAGGCCATTACCTACAGAACTGCCAATCCGGTCAGGCAGTTTATCACCAGTGGAACAGCCGATCAGCAGGTTCCTGACGAGAGCATTTTCAGGGAGCAGTTTGTGATTGCACTAACATCTGACGAGGCCGATTTCGACAAGGACGGATATATTACCGGCAGTGAGCTTGGTTATTTCCTATCGTCACGTGTTGTCAACTACTCTTACAACACCCAGCATCCGCAGTATGCCAAAATCAGGAATCCCAACCTCGACAAGGGTGATTTTGTGTTTAAACTGCCCGCTCCTTCTGCATCCCTTGCCGGGCAGGCAGGGTCAACCGAAAAGACGGCAGTCAGGGTTGTGCAGGAGCCGGCGGTGTCAGAGGCAACTGTTCAGAATCAGACACAAAAATCTCAGCCGGGCACTTCAGTCGTTACTGAAAAGCGGGTAGCTGCAAAACCAGTTGAGGATGTTCCGAGAGCCAAAGAGACTTCCATTGTTCTAAGTGCCGTTCCCCAACAGCAGATAACAGTTGAAGATGTGGCAGATGTTCAGGTCGGGCATCTTGAGGTAAGCAGTGAAATAGCTGGTGACATTTTTGTTGACGGACTTAAGCGCAGAACCATAAAGGTCAATGGTACCGAGTTTATAAGAAATGTGAAACCCGGTACTCATATTGTTGAGCTCAGAGGTGATCAGACCTTCCATTATGAACTTGAAGTAATTGCCAATGAGATAAATAGGGTTCGGTTTAGTAAGTTGGTTGCATTTCTTTACGACTATTTTAATGTGACGGCTCCGGGTATTAATATTGAAGTCAGGGGCATAAAGGGTGGGGCAGTGGGTTCAGGAGTCGAAAAGCAGGTTGATAAAGACCTGCCAAATAAGGAAATAAAGGTTTTATCAGACTTTGCCATCATGAAATATGAGGTTACCGTTGCTGAATTTAAAGCTTTTGTGGATGAGACAGGCTATCGTACCGATGCAGATCAGCGTTCAGGAGGATTCGGCAGTATTGTGCTCAGAAACAACACCCCGGTTGAAATGGAAACGGCCAACTGGATGTACAGTTCCGAAGGCTCCCTCAGGTCGCAGGTTACATACAACCACCCGGTGGTTCATGTAAGCTGGAATGATGCTGTGGCTTATGCAGAGTGGCTTACTGAAAAAACAGGAAGAGTGTGGCGGTTGCCTACCGAAGCTGAATGGGAGTATGCTGCCCGTGGTGGCGAAAGCTTCCGTTTTGCCGGAGGAGATACCATTGCCGATGTTGCATGGTATTGGCGTAACAGCAATAAAGGCACCCAGGCTGTTGGTCTTAAAAGACCCAATGGCTATGGGTTGTATGATATGAGTGGTAATGTCAGGGAGTGGTGCCTCGACCCTGTTGCAAGAACTGACATTGGCAAACAACAAACCCAATCGGATGAACCTGTGATAAATAATCCTTTAAGAGTTGCCATGGGTGGAAGCAGCGACGTTATGGAACAGTTTTGTCAGGTAACCTCACGTGATATTTTCGAACAGACATTCCGTAACCATAATATTGGTTTCAGGCTTGTATTGTTACCTTAATGTTTCATAAGTATCCCTTATAGCCAAAGGCCGCCATCCCGGCGGCCTTATTTATTTGCAAAAACGAACCAATTAACACACTATGACAGAAACTAACAGTATAGTTGTTTGGAATTGAAAAAAAGGAAGAAAAAAATGGTGTTATTCCCCTTTTTTTCTACATTTTTGCAGATGAAAGAAAAACACTTGCTATGAAAGTACTGGTAACGGGAGGCACAGGCTATATCGGGTCACATACTGCAACAGAGTTGCTTAAGGCCGGTTATGAGGTTGTTATTCTCGATAACCTTTCAAACAGTTACCGCTGGATATCGGAACGTATAGAAAAGATCACCGGTAAACCTGTGCCTTTCGAATGTGTTGATATTCTTGATGAAAAGACACTGGATGAATGTCTTGGCCGTAATGAGGGAATAGCTGCGGTGGTGCATTTTGCTGCACTTAAGGCGGTAGGGGAGTCGGTTGAGATGCCTCTGAGATATTACAGGAACAACATATCAGGTCTTATCAACCTGCTGGATGCCATGGAGAGGCACCAGATCAGAAACCTTATCTTCTCGTCAAGCTGCACTGTTTATGGCGAAGCTACCAATTTACCCGTTGATGAAACAGCCCCTCTTCAGCCTGCCATGTCTCCATACGGTAATACAAAAAGGATATCGGAAGAGATAATCAGAGACACCGTTGAGGTGACCGGGCTAAGAGCTGTTTCACTCCGTTACTTCAACCCGGTGGGGGCACATGAATCGGCTCTTATAGGAGAATTGCCAATTGGGACACCCAACAATCTGATGCCCTATATCACCCAGACTGCCAATGGCCTTAGGGATCATCTGAGGGTTTTCGGCAACGATTACCCAACTCCCGACGGAACTGCGATACGGGATTACATCCATGTTACAGATCTGGCACTGGCACATGTTAAGGCTGTTGAAAGGATGTTATCAGAGCAGCAGGCATCTTCATGGGAAGTGTTCAATCTCGGCACCGGCAGAGGTTATTCGGTACTGGAGATGATAAATGCCTTCGAGTCAGCCACAGGGGTGAAGGTTCCATGGCAGTTTGCCCCGAGGCGCCCGGGGGATATAACTGCAATATGGGCTGATGCCTCTCTTGCAAACAGGGAGCTTGGATGGCGCGCAGAAAGGGGCGTTGATGAGATGGCAGAATCAGCGTGGAGGTGGGAATTAATGGTTAATGATTAATGGATAATGATTAATGGTTAATGATTAATGATTAATGATTAATAGATGAATAATGAACAGAGAAATTGTATTGATATGAAAAAGAGAGTACTTATTACGGGTGGGGCAGGGTTTATCGGGTCGCATGTTGTGCGCCGGTTTGTAAGGAACCATCCCGATTACATGATCTTCAACCTCGATAAGCTCACTTATGCCGGGAATCTGGCTAACCTGAGTGATGTTGAGGGGGGGGCAAATTACGCATTTATCAGAGGTGACATAAACGACAGTGACCAGATGCACAGGCTGTTTGCTGAGCACAATTTTGATGCTGTGATCCATCTTGCCGCCGAGTCGCATGTTGACAGGTCAATTGCAAGCCCGAATGAGTTTGTCTTTACCAACATTGTAGGAACCGTTAACCTTTTAAATGCAGCCAGGCACTTCTGGGGAAGCTATTTTGAGGATAAGCTCTTCTACCATGTTTCGACTGATGAGGTTTACGGATCGCTGGGAGATACCGGCTTTTTCACAGAGAAGACCTCCTATGACCCACGCAGCCCATATTCGGCTTCGAAGGCAAGTTCAGACCACCTGGTGAGGGCGTATTTCCATACCTTTGGATTGCCAGTTGTGATCTCGAACTGCTCCAATAACTATGGCCCCAACCAATTCCCCGAAAAGCTTATACCCCTTTTCATCAATAATATAAGACATAATAAGCCTTTGCCGGTTTACGGAAAGGGTGAGAACGTGCGTGACTGGCTGTATGTTGTTGATCATGCAATAGCCATAGACGCCATCTTTCACAGAGGCAGGATAGGAGAGACTTACAATATTGGTGGCCATAATGAGTGGAAGAATATTGACCTGATCAGGCTGATGTGTGAAATCATGGACAGGAAGCTGGGCCGGCCGGCAGGTACCTCTGCCGGGCTTATAACATACATAAAGGATCGTGCAGGCCATGATCTCAGGTATGCCATAGACTCGACCAAGCTTCAGAAGGAGTTGGGATGGATTCCCTCTTTGCAGTTTAATGAAGGCCTTGAGCTCACTGTTGACTGGTATCTTGAAAACCAGTCGTGGCTCGATAATGTCACCTCCGGGGTTTACCAGCAGTACTACGATGAGATGTATGGTGGGAGATAGTAACGGGCTGTCTGATTTTTTGCTATTTTTGCCCGCTTTTATTGTTACTTAACATTAATCTGAAAATCAATTATGAAAGCTTATGTATTTCCGGGGCAGGGAGCACAGTTTACAGGTATGGGAAAAGACCTGTATGATGGTTTTGAAGAGGCCAGGGATCTTTTTGAACGGGCCAATTCGATACTCGGTTATCGCATTACCGACCTGATGTTTGAAGGAACCGACGAAGAGTTGCGTCAGACTAAGGTTACACAACCTGCCATATTCCTCCATTCGGTAATTCTGGCAAAGATGCTTGGCAATGGTTTTAACCCCGACATGGTTGCGGGTCATTCACTGGGTGAGTTTTCTGCTCTGGTGGCTGCCGGTGGTATCTCGTTCGACGACGGGTTGAAGCTCGTTTATGCCAGGGCAATGGCCATGCAGAAAGCATGTGAGGCTGAGCCTTCAACAATGGCTGCTATTATCGGCCTTGATGATGACGTGGTGGAGCAGGTATGCACAGACACAGGCGAGGTGGTAGTGCCTGCTAATTACAACTCCCCGGGGCAGCTTGTAATATCTGGTTCCATTTCAGGTATTGAACTGGCATGTGAGAGGTTGAAGGCTGCAGGAGCAAAACGGGCACTGCCTTTAAAAGTGGGTGGAGCGTTCCATTCACCTCTTATGGAGCCCGCACGCGTTGAACTCGCCGAAGCGATAAAACATACACCATTCATGCAACCGGTATGCCCTGTTTACCAAAATGTTGATGCATATCCTCATACCAATCCTGAAAAAATTAAGGAAAACCTTATTGCACAGCTCACTTCACCGGTAAGATGGACACAGATAATGAAAAACATGTTGGCAAACGGTATGGTTGAACTTATAGAGGTAGGCCCCGGCAATGTTTTGCAGGGACTCATTAAAAAAGTGGCACCTGAAATCACTGCCACTGGTGCTGCCGTCTGAAAAACTATATTATTCATCTGGGATGATATCTGTGAAGGTCGAATAGTTGATAGAGTTCTCCGGTTCTGAAAAGTGTTTTTTGGGGTAAGTGATGATGCCTTGCCTCAAACATTCTCTCCTGTGGTTTGTTTTATCTTTGAAAAATCTCACTGCAAAGCCATGAACATCATTGTAAAAGCGACAATTCTGTTATGTGTGCTCTTTACCATGAATTCATGTGCGCAAACAACCGAAAGCAATATGAATTACAGGAAACTTACCCCCGAAGAGGCTTACGTTATAGAGAAAAAAGGTACTGAACGTCCATTCACGGGTGAATATCTTAATAATAAGGAGAAGGGTACCTATCATTGCAGGCGGTGTGATGCCGCCCTATATGATTCGGATGACAAATTTGATTCGGGCTGCGGATGGCCTGCATTTGATGATGAGATTAAGAGAGCAGTCAGGAGAGTGCCTGATACTGACGGGCAAAGGACAGAAATAGTGTGTGCATCCTGTGGCGGCCATCTAGGGCATGTGTTTACAGGTGAACAACTTACATCAAAAAACATTCGTCATTGCGTCAATTCAACATCAATGATTTTTAAAGCAGATGATAAAATGGTAACAACAGATACTGCAATTTTTGCCGGAGGATGTTTCTGGGGCGTCGAACATCTCTTTATGAAAAGAGATGGTGTAATTTCCGTTACCTCAGGTTACACGGGTGGTCACAAGGATAACCCCACCTATGAGGAAGTATGCACAGGAACAACAGGGCATGCTGAGGCAGTTGAGATTGTGTTTGATCCAAAAAAGGTCTCTTACAGGGATCTGGCGAAACTGTTTTTCGAAATACACGACTTCACGCAGGTTAACAGGCAGGGACCGGATATTGGTGAGCAGTACCGTTCAGAGGTGTTTTATATTCATGATGAACACAAAAAGATAGCTCGGGAGTTAATTGATGAGCTCAGGAATCTTGGTTATAAGCCGGCTACAAAAGTCACACAGGCTACAAAGTTCTGGAAAGCTGAAAACTACCATCAGCGGTATTACGAAAGAACAGGTAACAAACCCTATTGTCATTCTTACCGGAAGGTGTTTCCTTAGAGTTATTATCCCATAAAACCGGATTCAAAATGTTTTTGGCCACTCAGTTCTTGATTCACTCAGTAGCACTAAGTTATTGATATGTAATTATATCGCAGTGTTCTCAATAGCTTAGTGGTTAAAATCATAATGGATTTGCTTACTTCTTTGCCAGCACAAATTTGTGAGTTATGCTTTCTTAATCCGTTGATATTTTGAGCATATATATCCAATCCGGAATCCATAACCAATCTTCCTTAACGCAGGGGAACTTTTTGAAGCCATAAACTTAAGGGCAGCATTATTAACTCAGATAAATCTACTAATCAAAGGATCAATCTGCAGAAGGAATAAATAAGAATATCAGGTAAAAATCCCTTCGGATTTATTTGTTTATCAACATTTTCTCTTTTGCTATAATCCCGGAGTTGTTCCCAAGCGACAGCATATAGTATCCGG
Source organism: uncultured Lentimicrobiaceae bacterium (assembly GCA_964469215.1). Lineage (GTDB taxonomy): Bacteria > Bacteroidota > Bacteroidia > Bacteroidales > SKPS01 > SKPS01. The sequence continues at coordinate 115,853 of CAYXYB010000005.1, read as the reverse complement.
GAGCAAGGCCGGATGTGGGTATAGCAAGATTGTGGATGCCTGCCGGAAGGTTAGGCTCTTTCAGTTCAGCAACAATACGGCCTGATGCATCGGTTATCCTGATATTAACGTCTGTGGCATCTTTAAGTTCAAAGCTGAGAGTGGCATTGCCGGCGGCAGGATTTGGGTAGAGTTTAACTGTAACCGGCGATTCTGTGAAATCACTAACTCCAATTGGTAAACCGTATGTCCAGTTTTCAATCTCAAAGTTTTTCCAGGCATTACTCTCCCAAGATTTAAACAAAGTCTCAGAGATACGATCCTGTGAATCGTAAGTATATGTAATGTACCAATAATTATCCCAAACAGTTTCATTCCATATATATTCCCTTGCGAAGATTTTTTTCCACTTTGCATCGTATATATATGTTACCTTCCAATCATTCTCCCAAACATTGTTTTCGCTCCAGAACTCAGTGATTTCTTGTGTTATGTAACCGCTTGAGTTGTTTGTGAAGTTTATTCTTTCAGAATTGACCCATGAATTGTTCTCCCATGATTCAATTAATTCTCTAATTACATATCCGTTAGTATCATAAGTGTAAGTTGAACGACTATCGTTTTCCAATTGTAATGTTGATTGATTCATTCGCATTGTAACTGTTTGAGTAACTTTATTCTGGGCGTTATAGGTATAAGTCACTTTTATGCCATCCACCCAGGTTCCGATAAAGACTTTCATAAGTATTTGTGTAGGGTTGTTATTAGTGTTGTAAGTGTATAGGATCTGATAATAGTCCTCCCATGAGCTTGTAGCTGAATTCCAGGATTTAACATATACATTAACCGGTAGTTTCTGGGCATTATAAGTATACACACCATGAACATTGTTATTTCATTGACCATTCCATGTAAATCCGTATTGATCAGTTACTTGCTGGTTGTTATCGAAGATATAAATGAATCGTGTTCTATTTTCCCATGCTGAACCTACCCAATCTTTATTTATCACCTCATCCATATGGGCTGTGATGGACGCAAGATTGAGGGTAGGCGGCTTTTTTGCTTCAATACTTAGGTCAGTTAATATTCTGATAAGACAATCTGCTTTATCGGGTTGACCCGTTAATAGACACACTTCTTTGATACTTTTATCGATGTTTTTGGGCAGAACGGTGGTTGGCGATTGAGCCTGAACAAACAATCCACTTGCAAACAAAAGGATAACGATCAGATTAATAGGTTTTTTCATAGTGCAATAATTTAAGGTGTAAATAATTATTATAAAAACTGACAAATGTAAATAAAAAATTATATACATAGGAAAAAGTATTGAATAAAACCACTCAAAAAAAAAAGCGTTTTGAGGTGTAATATAGACACTACTGCCTGGCATGCAAATAAACCTCGGCAGTTTGGAGACTTAGTGGGAATATAATTAGCCAAGCCAGGGCGTTAAGCTTAAACGCTTAATCCTTAGCGTCTTGGTGGCATGGCAAGAAATAAATCATTACTGTTTTTGCGCGATGACCTTACAGTATCTTTTTGAATTCCATTGCGGCATGCCTTTCATAGCTTGCATATCGCCATTTGGCATTTTCTTCGGCGGCAGCAAACAGTTCTGCTGCTGTTTCGGGGAATGATTTCTGAAGGGACATATATCTAACCTCCGATTGCAGGAAGTTCTGGAAAAGTTCCCACTTGGGTGGTTTTGAATCGAGCTGGAATGGATTTTTACCTTCTTTTTCCAGTTCCGGGTTATACCTGAAGAGGTGCCAGTATCCGGCTTCCACGGCTTTTTCTTCCTGTTCCTGTGATTTCCCCATTCCGTTACGCAGACCGTGGTTAATACAGGGAGAATAGGCAATTATCAGGGATGGGCCTTTGAACGCTTCAGCTTCTTTAATGGCTTTGAGATATTGGTTGTGGTTTGCTCCCATTGCCACCTGAGCAACATAAACGTAACCGTAAGTCATTGCCATGGCTCCGAGGTCTTTCTTGCGGATTTTCTTACCGCTGGCAGCAAATTTGGCAACAGCACCTACCGGGGTTGCCTTGGACGATTGACCGCCCGTGTTGGAATACACTTCGGTATCCAATACCAGCAGGTTAATATCGGCGCCGGTAGCAATCACATGGTCGAGGCCGCCGTATCCGATATCGTATGCCCAGCCATCACCACCGAAGACCCATACTGATTTCTTTACAAAATACTGTTTCAGGTTTAACAGCTCTTTTACCAGGGGATGGTTTTCACCTTCCAGATGTCCAATAACTTTTTCAGAAACTTCTGCGGAGGCTTCACCGTCATTCATTGTTACAATCCATTCATTAATTGCCACTTTGGTTTCGGGAGCTACGTTTTCGTTCATCAGTTTGAGCATCCGGTCTTTGATCCTGTCTCGCATTTTACTTACTCCCAGGACCATCCCAAGGCCGTATTCAGCGTTATCTTCGAACAGGGAGTTTGCCCATGCAGGCCCGTACCCTTTTTCGTTTTTGCTATAAGGTGTTGAAGGGGCTGACCCACCATAGATGGAAGAGCAGCCTGTTGCATTGGCAACCATCATCCTGTCGCCATATAGCTGTGTGATAAGCTTGATATAAGGAGTTTCACCACAACCTGCGCATGCCCCTGAGAACTCAAACAACGGTTGTGCAAACTGACTGTTTTTCACACTCTTGAACTTATCAACAGGGGTTTTGTAACCAACCTTCTCATGCATATATTCAAAGCGGGCGATTTCTGCTTCCTGTGATCCTAAAAGTTTCATTTCAAGAGCTTTGCTTGGAGAAGAACATATATCTGCACAGTTACCGCATCCTGTACAATCAAGCGGGCTTAACTGGATCCTGTATTCAAGGCCTTCATAAGCAGCTCCTTTAATTGGCAATGTAACAGTACCTTCAGGTGCATTTGCCTTGTCGGTTTCGTTAAGAAGAAACGGGCGTATGGCAGCATGTGGACAAACATAAGCACACTGGTTGCACTGTATGCAGTTTTCAGGGATCCATTCAGGGACATATACCGCAATACCACGCTTTTCGAACCTCGTGGTGCCAGCCGGGAATGTGCCGTCTTCACGATCGAGAAACACACTTACCGGCAGGTCGTCGCCCTTCATGGCATTTATCGGATTGACTACTTTCTGAACAAATTCCGGCAGAGGATCATCTGTTGCAGCTTTATCCACAGCAATTGAAACCCATTCTGCCGGTATTTCTACTTTTGTGGGTTGTCCACCACGGTCAACGGCCATGTTGTTCATTTTAACAATATCCTCACCCTTTAACCCGAATGATTTGGTGATGAACTTCTTCATCTGACTAACCGCGAGATCATAAGGTATCACATTGGCAATCCTGAAGAAAGCTGACTGCATGATGGTATTTGTACGTCCTCCAAGACCTATCTCATCAGCAATCTCAGTAGCGTTGATAATGTAAAAATTGATCTTTTTTTCTGCCAGGTAGCGTTTCATGTGGTTGGGAAGCCTCCTCTTTGTCTCTTCAATATCCCAGATGCTGTTCAGAAGAAAAGTGCCATTCTCTTTAAGGCCGGCAAGCATATCATACTTGTTAAGGTAAGCCGGAACATGGCATGCAACAAAGTCTGCCATTTTAACAAGATATGGAGCCCTTATCGGTTTATCGCCGAAACGAAGATTTGAAGTTGTGACACCGCCCGACTTTTTTGAATCGTATGCAAAATATGCCTGACAGTATTTGTCAGTGTTTTCTCCGATTATCATGATGGAGTTTTTATTTGCTCCAACGGTTCCATCCGCTCCAATCCCATAGAATTTTGCACTGTACGTACCTTCAGGTAAAACGCTTACCTCGGCATTTAATGGCAAAGACCTGAAGGTAACATCATCAACAATGCCAACGGTAAACTGATTCTTCGGTTCGGCAAGTTTAAGGTTATCAAATACAGAGATTACCATCGCAGGAGTGGTATCTTTTGAACTGAGGCCATAACGGCCGCCTACTATAAGTGGTGCTCCAGCTTTACCATAATATAATTCCTTCACATCGAGATAAAGGGGTTCACCATTGGCACCGGGCTCTTTGGTGCGATCCAGAACTGCAATCCTTTTTACAGTTTCAGGAATCACATTGAGGAAATATTTGGGTGAAAATGGCCTGTAAAGATGAACAATAACAAGCCCGGTCTTTTCACCTTTCTTGTTAAGGTGATCAACAACTTCCCTGATGGTTTCAGTGACAGAACCCATTGCTATTATGATGTTCTCAGCATCCGGAGCTCCGTAATAAACAAACGGGTGGTACTCTCTGCTACACATCTTGCTGATTTTCTGCATGTAGTCCTCAACGATATCGGGAACTGCATCGTAAAACCTGTTTGCAGCTTCACGGCTCTGGAAGTATATGTCGGGATTCTGGGCAGTGCCCCTGGTTACGGGATGCTCCGGGTTTAGTGCCCTGTCGCGAAAAGCCTGCAGAGCCTTCATGTCCAGTAATGGTGCAAGGTCTTCATTCTCGAAATACTCCACCTTTTGTATCTCGTGTGACGTCCTGAACCCGTCGAAGAAGTGAAGGAAAGGTACCCTTGATTTGATTGCGGCAAGATGAGCAACACCTGCAATATCCATAATCTCCTGTACACTTCCTGTTGCCAGCATTGCAAAACCGGTGTTGCGGGTGCTCATCACATCGCTGTGATCCCCGAAAATCGATAGAGCCTGAGCTGCTACACTACGCGCTGAAACATGAAATACTCCGGGTAAAAGTTCCCCGGAGATCTTGTACATGTTGGGTATCATCAGCAATAGACCCTGAGAGGCAGTATAGGTGGTTGTTAATGAACCTGCCTGCAACGCTCCGTGAACAGCACCTGCTGCCCCAGCCTCCGACTGCATCTCGGTGACCTGTACAGTCTCTCCAAATATATTCTTAAGCCCAACAGAGGCCCACTCATCTATATTCTCCGCCATGTTTGAAGATGGGGTGATAGGGTATATGGCAGCATTCTCACTGAACATATATGCAACATGGCTTGCAGCATGATTACCATCACAGGTGATAAACTTCTTTTTATTTGTCATAGCTTATTTGTTTTAAATAACTGAATATTAAATATATCGGGTTTCCAATCGAAATCCGCAACGAAAGTACGGAATTTCCACCATTCACTTCAGTTCATCACATTAAAACTGATCTGTGAGACGGTTATTTAGAAAGAATATAAAATAGAAAATCTGGGTTCAGGGTAAATTTTACAACCAACAAAATTAACTACCCCGATCTGTATGGGGTGAGGTATGGAGATCAGCACATTATGATTGAATAGAATTTTATGGGAAAAATACAACATTCAGAATAAAATATTATTCTGAAAAACAATCAATTTTAATTGCTCAGGTCAGATGATTTTTTTTGAACAACTGCAGTGTTTTGTTGTTTAACATTTATTTAAACAAAACAAAAGACGAAGAGATGGCAAAACTACGCACAACCTACATGGGTTTGGAGATTAAGAATCCCATTATTATCGGGGCAAGCAACATGGTTACAGACCATAAGTTTGCCAAAAAGCTCGAAGATGCCGGTGCTGCGGCACTGGTTTATAAATCGCTGTTTGAGGAGCAGGTGCTCTTCGAAAAGATACAGCTCCGAAATGAGCTTGAGGCCAATAACGACCTGCATGCCGAGATGACAAGGCTCTTTCCGGTAGTGGAACATGCTGGCCCCAAAGAGTATCTGGTAAACCTGAAAAGGCTTAAAGAGAGTGTCGGCATACCTGTATTTGCAAGCCTCAATGCAATACATAAGGATACCTGGATCGAATATGCATCCCTGATTCAGGAAACTGGTGTGGATGGCATTGAACTCAATTTCTATTCTGTCCCTGAAGAGTTCGATCGTGACGCTGCCCTTATCGAAGAGCAGCAGCTTGATATCCTTAACTCGGTAAAAAGGGTTTTGAACATCCCTGTAGCTGTAAAACTCAGCCCATTCTATTCAAACCCGCTTAATGTCATCGAAAAGATGGATAATGAAGATGTTGATGCTTTTGTACTCTTCAACAGGTTTTTCCAGCCCGATATCGACCTGGAGAATTTGAAAATGAACTTCCCCTACAACCTTACGCATGAATCAGACAACCGACTATCGCTGCGCTTCGCAGGGCTTCTTTATGGTAACATTAATGCCGATATCTGTGTAAATACCGGTGTGTTTACGGCTGATGACGTTCTGAAAATGCTGCTTGCCGGTGCCTCTTCAGTGCAGGTTGTAAGTGCAGTGATGAAAAACGGAACAGACCATATTAAAGTCATGCTCGAAGGGATCGAAAAGTGGATGGACAGAAAAGGATTTGAGTACATTTCACAGTTCCAGGGTAAGATGGCACGCGAAAAGGTGAAGGATCCCTTTGCTTACAAACGCGCTCAGTATGTTGATATACTCCTGAAATCAAAGGAGTTCAACAAATCATTCCCTTTACGTTAATACCTGTTTTCTTTCACACTCCAATAGCATTACCTCAGGATTGACATCTAGGTTGTTTACGCTTTTTATACCTTTGCAAACATGAATCCACTTAGAATACTACTTTAACCGCAGAATGCGCAAAGGTTACGCAGAGAAAACAAAGAAAAACAGTTTTGCCCTTTTGACAGCAAATTGATTAGCCTTAAAGGTGAACTCTTAGCGGCCTCTGCGAAAATCTATGCGATTAAGTTTTTTATTTACGAAATAATCAACGAATAATCACACTCACTTTTCAGAGTGGACTCAAACCTGGAATTATCAAGTATTGACAAGGATTCATAATATGTCGGGTCAAAACAAATTATCTGAATTTAAGGTTTATAATTTTTCTGAGAGTGATTTATCCTGATAATTTTGAGTCGAAGATCGGGTTTGATACCATCAGGGAGATGGTAATGGAGGAGTGCAGGAATGCCATTTCCCGTGAAGCAGCATCCGGTATTGGATTCACTTCGGAATATTCGGAAATAATTTTACGAACAGAGCTTGTTGCAGAGTATCTGAAACTTATCACCGAAGTTTACGGCTATCCCGATCCTGTGGTGGAGGATTATTCCCTGTTGCTTGAAAGCATAAAGGTTCCCGGCTCATGGTTTGAACCTGAGGAGTTACCCGGTTTTCACGAGGCTCTTGATGGGATGGCAAGATATCTGGATTTCTTCTCCCGGAACGACCGGTTCCCCTGTTTATGCAGAATGTCTGAACCTGTATTTGTTGAAAGAGAGCTGGTAGATACTACAGGAGACCTTCTCGATGAACAGGGATGTGTCCGTGATTCGGCTTCACCTGAGCTGGCAGCGATCCGGAAGGATATCAGAACTGCCCGGGGGCGGATAGAGAGGGTATTGAGAAAGATACTGAAAGAGGCGGTGAAGGATGGGATAGTATCTGGTGAAACAGAATATACTGTCAAGAACGGCAGGTATGTAATCCCTGTTCCGTCAGCACGCAAAAGGCAGTTGAAGGGGTATGTTCACGATGAATCAGCTACAGGGCAGACACTCTATATTGAACCTGCCGAGGTGCTTGAATTGCTTAATGAAGTTCGTGAATTGGAGCTTGCCGAAAGGCGTGAGATAATCAGAATACTTGTTCAGCTTGCAGACCGGATAAGGCCTCTGATACCTGACCTTAGACGAGCTTTTGTCTATGCCGGTGAGCTCGATTTCATCAGGGCAAAAGCCAGGTTGGCGATGAAAACCGGAGGAGTGAAGCCTGAAATTGTTTCCGAACCTGTTATCAAATGGAGGAGTGCTGTTCACCCTTTGTTATTTCTCTCTCTGAAAGAACAGGGCAGGCAGGTAGTGCCTCTCGATATTCATCTCGAAGGTGACCAGAGGATTCTGGTGATCTCAGGGCCCAACGCCGGAGGTAAATCCGTTTGCCTCAAAACTGTCGGGCTGCTGCAGTATATGTTGCAATGCGGGTTGCTGATCCCGGTACACCCAAACTCGGTATTCGGGATTTTTAAATCTGTTTTTATTGATATCGGCGATGAGCAGTCGATTGAAAACGATCTTAGTACATATTCATCTCACCTGATAAATATAAGAGTGTTGCTGCAATCGGCAAACAAAAACACCCTTTTCCTGATTGATGAGATGGGTAGCGGTACAGAGCCCAACACAGGAGGAGCCATAGCAGAGTCTGCTCTTGAGATGGTTACCCAAACCGGTGCTTTTGGAGTGGTGACTACCCATTATTCCAACCTGAAACTTATGGCCGGAAATGTGCCGGGAATTGTGAACGGTGCAATGTTGTTCGACACAAAGACCATGCAGCCTGTTTACAGGCTCCTGACAGGGAGGCCGGGAAGCTCATTTGCTTTTGAAATTGCCGGTAAAAGCGGAATCCCTGAAGAACTGCTAAACATTGCCCGTGATAAGGTTGGAAAGGCCCATTATGAGTTCGATGTACAGATCCAGCAGCTTGAGGCCGAAAAGGAGGCACTGGAAAAGAAACAACAGGAGCTGAAGGTTGCCGATTCTTTTGTGGCCGAGATGATTGAAAAGTACACAACTCTTTATCAGAAACTGGATGCTTCCCGAAAGGAGATCCTGCAGAAAGCAATGGCGGAAGCGAAAATGATAGTAGAACAGTCAAACCGCCTCATCGAGAAAGCTGTCAAAGAGATACGTGAGGCAGGGGCAGGCCGGGAAGAGATTAAAAAGATAAGGTCAGACCTGAAACAGGAACTCGTCAATGTGGCAAATGCCGAAATCAAACCATTGGAGGTGAAGGGTAAACCCGAAGCTGTAAGGATTATTAAAGAAAGAAAAGTTGAAACGGCAAAAACAAAATCTGACTCAGATAAACCAATAGAAAAGGTGAAAGCAGGTGACTGGGTAATTATGAAAGGGCATAATCAACCCGGTGAAATCCTGAATTCAGATGGGAAAAAAGCTGTTGTCACCTTTGGCATGATGAAAGTAACAGTAAATGTTACACAGCTGGAATGGTCTTCGCCTGGTACAGTAAAAAGAACATCTTCAGTATCATATAATTCCGTATTAAAAGAAATTAACGAAAAAAGCTCACGCTTCAGCCCCGAAATTGACCTGAGAGGTATGCGTGCAGTGGATGCTCTCGCTGCAGTGAAAGCACTTGTTGATGATGCTATGCTTTTAAATGTCAAAGACCTGAGAATTCTGCATGGCAAAGGGGATGGAATCCTGCGTCAGGTGATAAGAAACTATCTGGAAGGGCAGAAGGAGGTGAAGTCATTTGATGATGAACATATAGAAAGAGGGGGACATGGAATAACCATTGTGCATCTTCGTTGAACCTATGTACAGAATGATTTGTTATATACAGTTGTAATAATGATAAAGATAACATAAGGAAATGAGTGAGGAACAGATAAAAAATAATGTGGAGGCTGACCAGCAATCCGTCAGAAAAAGGAAGAAACTCAAAGATTACATTGGATATGGTGGTATTGCCGGCATCGTGGCAGGTGCTATTGCAGGCTATCTTTACTACTATTATATAGGATGCCGGTCGGGCAGTTGCCCTATCAATACAAACCCCTATTTTTCAGTAGCATGGGGTGCGATAATTGGGTATCTTCTGGGAGATATATTCAGAAAATCATCTGGGAGGAAGCATGAATAAAAAAACCTTGTCTATGTTTTTTCATTGCTATATCTTTACCTGCAGAAATTCAGGTATGGTTAAAGCCTTATTATCCGGGTATTTTTCAAATTCTAACAATTGGAGGAGAAAAACATGTTAAAGAATGTGTTCGTCCTGATGTTGATGATTGCGACCACTTTTACTGTTACACTCAGGGAGGTGACAGGTCAAAAGGTTATAGGAGCTGTTTCTTTCAGTGATGATTCGCTTAAGGTTATGGAGCAATTCAATAGTGGTAAATCAATAATGCTGTATAACAAGGCAATAGCATCGATAAATAGTGGAGATTACAGGCTGGCCATACGTAATTTGAGTGAAGCCTCTGCACTTGCGGGTGGGATGGCTGATGCCTTATACAACAGGGCGGTTGCAAATATTGGCATGAACAACCCCGTTGAAGCGATGCTCGATTTTGCTGAAGCAATACAGATTGATCCCAAACCCGTTTATTATATAAGCCGCAGCCTGTTGTTTCTTCATCGTGGTGATACCACTTCAGCCGTGTCAGATGTTCAAAAAGCTCTTAATGCATCTGGTGATGAGACTGAGTTGTTGTTGATTGCAGGTATGATTCAGATAAGGACAAAAAATTACGAGGATGCACGTGAATCATTCAGCAAGGTTTACAACGCAGCACCTTCCAATACCCAGGCTTTGAACGGGCTTGCAGCAGCAGCCATTGCTGCCGGAGATACTGCTTCTGCCATTGCCAACCTCAAACTATCACTCAACACAAATTCCAATCAGTTATCTGTAAATTATTTTCTTGGGCAGATACTTCTTGACAGAAATCAACTTATAGAATCTTCTGATATATTCAAGAAGGTTGTGATCAAGATTCCTGATGATGCCAAAGCACTTAACGCCCTTGCAATTATATACCTCAGGATGGAACTGACAGATTCTGCAAAGTTATGGTGCGAGAAAGCAACAGAAGCTGATCCCCGTTATCCACAGGCGTGGAACACTCATGGAAATATAGAACAAAAGCTGAATAACCTTACACGTGCTGAAGCAGACTATTCAATGGCTGTTTCACTAAATCCGGAGTTGTATGAAGCCTATTATAACCGTGCCCTTGTAAGAATTAGGCTTAGGAATGATTCCGGTGCGTGCAGCGATTTGAAAATCGCGCTCGACAATGGTATCAAAGAGGCAGAAGTCAGCTACAGAGAATCATGTGAATAAAACAGAGATTATGAAATCGATATTTCCGCTTATTATTTTTTTGATGATATCCTTTGCTATGGAGGCACAGGATATACCTTTCAACAAATCGAGTTTTCCGGGGCAGCGAAAGGAACTTAATCAGGCAAAGAAACAATTCAGGAAGGGAAAGATGCTGGCAAAGCAAAGTGAAAAAAATCACCAGAAAGCTCAATATCTGCTTCAATCTGCACATTCATTCAACCCGAATAATGCCGAACTGAATTTCCGCCTGGGAGAACTGATCTTTAAGAGTAGTAATCCACACCTTGCTTTACCTTATCTGGAAAAGGCTTATGCTTTAAACCCTCAGATCAGCAATAAGATACAATTCCTGCTTGGGCGGGCATATCATCTAAATCACAACTTCGAAATGGCATTGCTCTTCTACAATGGATATGCTTCAACATTGAAACCCAAAGAGACTAAGAAGCTGTTGCCACAACTGGAAAAACTTAAACAGCAGGTCGCTATCGGCGACAGCCTTGTTAAGAATCCCCTAGATGCTTTTATTGACAATCTTGGCGACAGAATCAATTCTTCCTGGGCTGAATATGCTCCTGTTCCGACACCTGACGGTAAGAGACTCTGGTTTACCTCAAGAAGGCCGGGAAGCATCGGCGGTCTGCTCGATAAAGCAAACCAGTATTTTGAGGATATTTACTACCTTGAAAGGACAGGAAGTGTATGGTCTGAACCCATTAATGCCGGGATATCATTAAACACCGAGAAACACGAGTCTGTAGTTGCAGTTTCTCCTGATGGGTCGGCAATATATCTGCGGCAAGGCAACCCTGATGGAAACCTCTATGTCGTCAGGATTACTGATAGCAGGAAAAAGGGTAAGCTGCAGAAATTACCCAAAAAGATAAATGGAAAATCTGATGAGTCATCGATAACATTCTCACCCGACAGCACCAGGGTATGGTTTGTGAGCGACAGAGGCAGAGGGTACGGTGGAAAAGACATCTGGATGTGTGAAGCAGGGAAGCGCGGTGGGTGGAAGAAACCCGTTAATGCAGGCCCTGTTATCAACACACCTTTTGATGAAGTTTCCCCTTTCATAGACGCCGATGGCAAGACATTGTATTTCAGCTCCCGGGGACATAATACCATGGGAGGTTACGATGTTTTTATGTCAACATTCTCAGAAGCATCATTTTCCGAACCCTTAAATATAGGATATCCTGTCAATACGTCAGGAAATGATATCCATTTTTCAATTGATCACAGAGGGCGCTCTGGATGGTTTGCCTCCGACAGAGCCGGCGGGTTTGGTAATTACGATATCTACCGGGTCCGGTTCATCGACATTGAAAAACCAGTCATTATGGTTACTGATGATTTTAAGCTGACCTTCCCATTGCCCGGCATCGAGTCAATAAAACCATTGCCAGAAAAACCACTGCCTGAAAACATAGTTTTGCTGAAAGGGTTTGTTATAAACAAAGAGAATAACAAAACCCTGGAAGCGGTCATCGATTTTATTGATCAGAATTCCGGTAAAAAGCTTGTTACGAAGCAAACACTTTCTGATAATGGTATGTTTCTGATAAACATGCCCGTTGGAAATAAATGCTGGCTTAATTCCTATGCCACAGGATTTTTGCCATTCAGCTCCTCATTGGACCTTGCAGAAGTGGAACCCTTCTCGGTTTACAAACTCGACGTTCCCATGCAGAAAATCATCGTGGGTGAAGGCTTTGAACTGAAGAGAATGACCTTCAGGGCAAATCTTAACGAGTTCCACACCGGTGCTGATATAGATATAGATCTTCTTGTGCAGTTTATTTTGATGAATCCGGGTGTTAAGATTCTTGTGCAGGGATACAGCCTGGCTGGCGAGGATCAGCTGGCATTACCAACTTCCCGGGCTGAAATTGTTAGGCAATTTATTGTGCGCGAAGGTATTGCACCTGGCAGAGTTAGTGTATATGAACCCGGCATACCATACGAAGACCTGTTCCCGGCCATTACCATAACACCCAATAATACCGGCGCAATAAGAATTATTGTTACCGGTATGGATTAACATATCAGACCAGGCAATATTACACAAGATCTGCGTTACTCAGTTGTTTAATACCATACCAGATGTTCAGACATTACTTTCTATTATTGTTCTTAATAGTTTCGGTTTGTATCCCGAATGTTTCAGCACAACAACCATCAAGGATTTCCATACGTGGAATTCTTCAGGATACATCGGGTAGTGAGGTGGTGACAGCAACGGTAATGCTCCTTAATCCTGCAGATTCAACCCTGGTAAGCTTCACTGCCAGTGATAAAAACGGCACCTTCAGGATTAATAATGTAAAGAACGACGAATACCTCCTTAAGGTTTCACATGTGTCGTATATGCCGTTACAGATCAGCATTGAACAGTCCCGGGTATCTGATGTGAACCTGGGGGAGATTGCCCTTACACCTTTTTCACAGGTTCTTATGCAGGTAGTGGTGAGGGAAGCAAAAGCCCCGATACGGATCCATGGAGACACTATCGAGTATGATGTGTCAACCTTTAAGGTGCCTCCAGGGTCAACCGTTGAAGATCTACTGAAGAAGCTTCCCGGTATTGAGGTTGATGCCTCAGGAAACATCTCGGCACAGGGCAAAAATGTAAGACGGATCTTTGTGGATGGTAAGAGTTTCTTTGGGGATGACCCCAAGACAGTTACTCAGAATCTGGGGTCAGAGGCGATTAAGAAGGTACAGGTTTATGATGAGCGTTCTGAGCAAACACGTCTGACAGGTGTGCCGGATGCCTCACAGGATAAGGCAATGAACCTCGAATTGAAAGAGGAGTATAAAAAAGGTTCATTTGGCAAGGCAACAGTTGCCGGAGGTACTGAAAACAGATGGGCTGTAAGGGGCAACTTCAACCGTTTCGACGACAAAAAGCAATTCTCGGTTATTGGATATGGTAACAACATAAACCAAAGCGGCGTTAACTGGGACGATTACAGGGAGTTTAAAGGGCAGGCCGGCTTTTCAGATTACGACAACGGTGATTTCGGCTTTTTACAGGGCTACGAAAGATGGTTCAGACCAGGATCCGTTGATGTACCCATAAGCCGCGACTCTGACAGAGGCTTTTCCGACAATGCAGGGATCGGCACCAACTACAACTTCGACAACAATAAATCAAAGGTCAACGCCAGCTATTTCTACAGCCAGAGTACTCTTTACCTTGAACAGCAAACTTTTCGCCGTACTTTCCTGCCTAACAGCTCATATCTTACCCGAGATACCATTGACATGACCGATTTCCGTGGAAACCACAATATATCCTCACGATTTGAACACCAGTTTGATTCAACCAGTACCCTGATCGCTCGGATCAATGGTAACATTGTACCCGTGAATACTTCAAACCTCAGGTCGAGATATTTCAGCAGTGAAAGTGATATACCCGTAAATTACCTCTTGACAGATAACTCAACAGAAAACCTGTCATTAAGAATGAACTCTCTGCTGATATTTGGAAAAAAACTAAAAAAGGACGGCAGGTCATTTGCAATCAGCGGTGCATATATTTACAACAGTTCAAACGGTGAAGAGGATATAAACTCCATCAACAGATTCTTTTCTGCTTCAAATTTCACTGAACAGATCCGCCAAATCAATTACGACATCAATGAAACCAGGGTTTACAAAGGAAGCGCACTGTTTACCGAAGGCCTTTCAAAGAAGTTCTTTATTGAGGGGTTTTACAATTTCAGTACTTCATTGCAGTTCCGTGATAATGATGTGAATAACAGTCTGCTACCTATGGGTGATCAGCGAATCGACAGCCTAAGCCTCCTTTTCAGAAACAACCAGATGTACAATAGATTAGGAACATCAGTAAGGTTTTCCCATAAGGGGGCAAATTTATCAGTTGGCATTGCCGCTCAGAATATTGACCTCACTGCATCTTTTGCCTCAGATAAAGAAATGCCGTGGTCTGAACCAGGAAAGAGATCATATTTCAACTTCACCCCTAATGTTAACCTCACCCAGCAATTCCCCAACAGGATGTGGTTACAGGCCAGCTATTCATACAATATCAATCCCCCATTAATCTCAGATCTCTTCCCAAGACCTGTCATCAATAATCCTCTGTTTATCACCGAAGGTAATCCCAATCTCTCCCCTGAAAAACAGCACAACATAAACTCGATGCTCAGCTACTGGGCCCCTTCAAACTTTGCAAGCTATGGTGCTTATCTTGATTACAACATTTATAAAAACAGGATAGTTTACAATCTTTTCACCGAATTCATCGATTCGACAGGTTACAGAACAGTTACAAAACCCGAAAATACAGGAGCAGCCGATAATTTCTCCTCCTCATTCTGGTCGAGTGTCCCACTGGTGAAAACCGTTCTTACCCTGAACATGAGGGGTGGTTTCAACACGGGCAATTCTGTTACCTATATCAATAATGTCATGAATGAGACCGGAACCACAGGTTACTCCGGCAGCCTAGGTTTCAACCTAACGCCAGGAAATGTACTTCAGTTTTCTCTTAATGGCAGTGTCAGTTTTAGCAATATCAGCTATTCAATCCAAAGCAACCAGGATCAGAAAATTGAAAATCACCAGTTGTCAGCAACCATAAGGCTATTATTCCTGAAGAAAACCTTCTTCGAAAGTAACTTCAACTATACTCTTTATAAAAACGATCGATTTAGTTTCGATCAGACTGTCCCATTATGGAACGCCTCCGTAAGACGTATTTTTGGTGCAAAAAACAGGATTGAAGCGCGTATTGCTGTTTTCGATGTATTTAATAAACGGTTGTTTGGAATTACCCAGACAGGATCAGAAAATTACATCATGTATTCAAAATCAAATACTCTTGCAAGGTATTTTATGCTTAGTGTAAGTTACAATATCCGCGGATATGACCTTAAGATGCAGCAGGGGGGAAGGCGCTCCTTTTTCTGACAGATCAGAACTGCTGATTTTTTATTATTGAAAAACAGATATTTCAACCGGAATGATCATAAAAACTCACAAAGCAGGATTGACCATAAAAGTTACCTTATTATTGACGGTCATATTAATTTCTATTGGCTTAAAGGCTCAGGATTCAGTTGTTGTTGTAAAATACGCTGTTAACAAAAACTGGGTAAAGATGATTGAGGGAGTCGATTACATTACCCCTCAGGAAAAGGAGCGTGCAAAGTACCTTTATGGAACTGAGGGCAGCTACACCTCTTTTGCAAGGCTTTGGTTCAATGATTCTCTCTCTTTTTACAGTGACGATTTCAGCGACCAGGAGTCTTACGGTTATTCATGGTTAAAAGATCCTTTCCTTATAAGGCGTGATTTCAGCAATATGCGTATATATGATGTAATTTCATGGCTCAGGAAAGTTGTTATTGTTGATGACACCCTTATTATGCCCACATGGAAGATCCTCAACGATGTAAGGGAGATTGCAGGCCAGATATGTATGAACGCATCTTGGACCGATACAATAAAAAACCAGACAGTGATCGCCTGGTTTGCGCTTGCTGTGCCATCACCCGCCGGGCCTGAACGTCTGTGTGGCCTGCCCGGCCTGATACTTGGCGTTGAGGTTAACAATGGCGCTATGGAAATTATGGCTCAGTCTATTGATACTGTACCTCTTTCAGGCCAGCTTGATGTTCCCACCCGCTTCGACGACCGCAGGATCAGAGGGAAGCATATCAGTGAAAACAACTACAGGCAGATGGTCTGGAAACACATGGACGAAAGGAGAAAAGCCCTTGCATTTCCTTTCTGGGGGATGAGGTACTGACCCTGAATGAAACGGGAGTTTTTTAGATTATAGCCTCATCAATTATTTCACTTATAAACTGCTTTATCGTCATACCGTGATGTTGTAACATCTGCGGGATGATGCTCTCTTTAGACATGCCCGGAACAGTATTCACCTCAAGGAAGAATAATCCTTTTTCGCCAAGGATATAGTCGAACCTCACGAAACCTTTGCAGTTCAAATGTCTGTAAAGCAGCGAAGAAACTCTCTTTACCTCCGTGGTGTCCTCATCTGATATCCTTGCAGGAGTGATCTCCTCAGACTTTCCAAGGTATTTGGCTTCATAATCGAAATAATCTGTTTTCGGAACAATTTCGGTGAGAGGCAATACCACAATCTGCCCGTTGATTGTGCAAACCCCGCAGGTTACCTCTGTCCCTCTGACAAATGCCTCAATCAGCACCTCATCATCCTGGCCGAAAGCCTTTTCGATTGAAGGTAAGAGTTCATTTATTACCTTTACCTTCGACATTCCTACACTGCTGCCACCCTTGTTTGGCTTAACAAAGCAGGGTAAACCGGTTATACCGAGCACATCCTCTTCATCAATATCAGCACCTCTTCTTATTATAACAGAATCGGCAATGTTTATGCAGCCAGCCACTGAAACAAACCTGCTGCATGTATATTTACTGAATGTGAGTGCGGAGGTAAGCCTTCCGGATGTGGTATAGGGGATCCCAAGTAAATCAAAATATCCCTGCAGCATGCCGTCTTCACCTGGGGTACCATGTACAATAATAAATACACATTGAAATGAAATTGTATTGCCCCGATGTCTTAATGTGAAATCATTTTTGTCAATATTTACCCGGGATCCTTCAATATCACAAAACCAGGTATTACCCTCCACCACAATTAGATATGGATTATACCTTCCGGTATCGATATTGTCTAGGATGTTAAAAGCGCTGTTGATTGAGATCTGGTGTTCACCTGAGTTACCTCCGGCAATAATTGCAATGTTGGGCATGCTGTTTTTTTTTGAAAGCATTCTCTTTTATTTTCAGGGTTTAAATTGTGTCGAGCCGTTCTCTGAGTTTTCCAGGCAAACTGCTCACTATCAGATTGTATGAGTTATCGATCCATTCCCTGATCTTTTCAGGGCGTGCGTCCCTGTTTGCCCACACCGTATTCCAGTGTTTTTTATTCATGTGCCATGCCGGTTCAACAGCTGAGTAATGTTCGCGCAATGACTCAACAAGCTCCGGATCGCACTTCAGATTTATACAGTTTCTCCGCTCCAGCGGGATGATAGCGAATATCTTGTTCATCACCCTTATTACAAGAGTCTCCTCATCAAAAGGGAAATCCTCGGTAGCCCCTCTCTTCGAAAGGCAATATTCACGCAATTCCTCAATGTTCATTTAACAGAATTTCAAAAATACCTGTTTTCACCGCAAAGATAAAAAATGTAGATCAATACTCCCCTTATTCTGTGATCCTGATCAGGTAGTAATACTGTTTTGTGCCATTACATTGCGTATGAGTTTCAAAACTGCTCCCAGATCCCCTCTTCCGTCATCAAACCCTCTTTTCATGATATCCCCGGCCCTTTCTTGTGCCCTTCCTCTTAGTTCAGTTTCACCATAATATACCCTAATGAGCTCCATAATCCTCATCAATGACACAATCACCGCAGTCTTTTGATCAGGCTTTCTGCCATAAATAAGTACCCTGTCGCATACACGCAACACAGGTTTAAGCTGATCCGGTTTTCTTAGCCTGTATCTCCTTCCAGTAATTACACCTGAAAATGAAATTTGTTGTATTGATATCAACCCGGCCGACTGAAGATGTTTCATCTGGCTTCTGCTTAAACCTCCCAGCTTATCTTTCTGGTTACTCAGAAATCGTGAAAGGGATTTTCCGTTGTGTTTAAAAAGCCTCCCCAACAAACTGTTCAAAACATCATCTCCCGATTCTGTGGACAATACAGAGATTTTACCGTTGTCTAAGCATATTTTGTTCATAAACAACAGGTCGGAAATCGCTCCGGCCAGCAATACAAATCCATACCTTTGCCTGTTCCTTATATTTTCTTTTGCCTGATTTATTGATAACAGTGTAATCAGATCCTTGATCAGAAATTGATTCATCTTATTTCAGTTTTTTGTGCTCTTGTTTTTGGTTTTATTCTCCCTGGTATCCAACTCAGAAACCTTGTTGCGGCCTGCCTTCCTGAGTGCCTGATCCAGGATCCATTCAATCTGGCCATTAACACTGCGGAATTCATCAGCCGCCCATTTTTCGAGCTTCTCCATCATTGCGGGGTTTACCCTTAAAACAAATGCCTTTTTCTTCATCAGACAGGTTTTACTGATGCAGCGTGCCTGTATTTATTACCGGGCTTGCATCCTTATCGGAACAGAGCACTACCATCAGGTTGCTCACCATCGCTGCCTTCTTCTCTTCATCCAGGTCTATAATGTGCTTTGCCGATAACTGATCAAGGGCCATCTCAACCATGCTTACAGCACCATTTACTATTTGTTGCCTTGCAGCAACAATTGCTGACGCCTGCTGCCTTCTGAGCATCGCACTCGCAATCTCAGATGCGTATGCCAGGTAGGCAATCCTTGCCTCCAACACCTGTATCCCCGCAAACTCAAGCCTCTCACATAGTTCCGTCTCAAGCTGATGATTTACCTCTTCGCCACCCGACCTCAAAGAAATCTCCTTCTGGTCATCATCAAAATTGTCATACGGATATGCTCCTGCAAGTTTCCTTATCGCTGCCTCACTTTGTATATCAACAAAACGCCAGTAATCATCCACCTCGAATGCAGCCTTGAATGTGTTCTCAACCCTCCATACAAGTACTATCCCTATCATCACAGGATTGCCAATCTTGTCGTTCACCTTGATGGGCTCACTGTTGAGGTTTCTTGCACGCAACGAGATCCTCTTCCGGTGATAAAAAGGATTAACCCAGTAAAATCCGTTCTTCTTAAGGGTACCGGCATATTTTCCGAATAAAACCAGAACGCATGATTCGTTTGGATTTACTATTTGCAGACCTATCCAGCAGAAAATGTCTGCCACAAGCAAAATCAGCCACCAGAAGTTAAGGGTTGCAATAGTGAACCATACCGGTACGATGAGCAATGCAAGGGATATCAATAAACCAAAGTATCCCAGCGAGGATGAAAGTCTTTTTTCTTTTTCCATTTTTTATAGCAATTTGATATTAAAATAATATCACAAAAGTAATCATAGAAATATTGATTGCAACAAAATGGTGAATTTTTTTTAATTTTTTTTGCATCACTATATACTACCTCTTAAAAGACCAATTTACAACTTGTTATGGTGTTGAACCCTTTGCTTTTCTGGTGTCCGGGTTTGAAAGGGGTTGCATCGGATTAAAAAAGGATTATATTTGCAGTCGGGAAAAGGGGGGTCTTTCCCTGTGTTTTGTGTAAAAGCCATTTAAACCATTGATAATTAAACTGAAACGTCATGTCGTTAAAAACCAAGACCATTGATCTTAAGAAGCGGATGCAGGAGGCTGTTAAGGGTGGTGGTTCTCAAGCGATAGAGAAGCAGAAGGCCACAGGAAAACTTACAGCCCGTGAGCGTATCCTTGCAATTCTTGACAAAGAGTCTTTCCATGAGTATGATATGTTTGTAGAGCATGCCGGCAAGGACTTCGACATGGACAAGAAGTATCTTCCCGGTGATGGTGTTGTTACCGGAACAGGTACAATTCAGGGACATCCAGTGGCTATCTATGCTCAGGATTTTACAGTTGCCGGTGGCTCTCTTGGATACATGCATGCCAAGAAAATAGCCAAGATCATGGATCATGCGATGAAGCTGAAGGTTCCCATCATAGGTATAAACGACTCAGGGGGCGCCAGGATACAGGAAGGAGTTAACTCACTGGCCGGTTATGGCGAGATCTTCTACCGCAACACCCAGGCATCGGGTTACATTCCGCAGATTTCGGTCATACTGGGTCCGTGTGCAGGAGGTGCAGTGTACTCACCGGCACTCACAGACTTTGTTTTTGTTGTCGACAAAATATCAAAGATGTTTATCACCGGCCCTGAGGTAATCAGAACAGTCATCGGTGAAGAGATCTCAATGGAGGACTTGGGGGGAGCAAAGGTTCACGCTTCAATAACCGGTAATGCACATTTCTATTCCGAAAGTGAGCAGGAGTGTTTTGAACAGATTATCGAGCTGGTAAGTTACATACCCTGGAACAACACAAAAACCGCCGATCCTTATCCGGCTAAAAACCCGCGATCACGGTCGTATCGGATCGATTCAATATTTCCGACAAATCCAAAACAACCTTATGATGTGCGAAACATCATAATGGCGATTTGTGATGATTCAAAGTTTTTCGAGGTTCAGAAGTTATGGGCTGCAAACATTGTAGTAGGGTTTGCCAGAATGAACGGACAGACTGTGGGCTTTGTAGCCAACCAGCCTCTGGTTCTAGCCGGGGTACTCGATGTTGACTCATCAGATAAAGCTGCAAGGTTTATCAGATTCTGCGATTCATTCAACATACCACTTGTTACACTTGTCGACCTTCCGGGATACCTTCCCGGCATTGACCAGGAACATGCAGGAGTTATAAGGCATGGAGCTAAGGTGCTTTATGCCTATAGTGAAGCAACTGTTCCCAAAGCAACGGTCATCCTCCGGAAGGCATACGGAGGAGGATATATAGCAATGTGCTCCACCCACCTCCGTGCCGACTTTGTCTTTGCATGGCCCACTGCCGAAATCGCCGTTATGGGCCCCGAAGGTGCTGCAAACATTATCTTCAGAAGGGAGATCACAACGGCAGAAAATCCTGAAGAGATGCGCAAACTTAAGATTAAGGAATACAAGGAAAAGTTTGCCAACCCATACGTGGCTGCTGCTTACGGCTATGTTGATGCAGTGATTGAACCTTCCGAAACACGCAAGTTTGTGCTGCATGCACTGGAAATATCCAAAAATAAAGATGTGAAAGGCCCTGCTAAAAAGCATGGCATACCTCCATTCTAAAAACTTTCAGCTATGGATGAAAATATACTGTATCCTGAAGAACCCGATCCGATACCTGAGGATAAAATCGTGGAGTTTCAGATGGGTGATAGTGTGTATGACACTACACTGAGTGATAAATACATTAACCGCAAGCCTTGGGAGCCTGTTAACCTTAAAGTGGTGAAGGCAGTGATACCCGGTATTATCAGAAAACTTTATGTTGATAAAGGTGCGAAAGTGAAAACCGGTGATAAACTGGTTGTGCTGGAAGCTATGAAGATGAAAAACGACCTGCTTGCCACAGAAGGAGGTGTTGTTGATGAGATCCTGGTTAAGGTTGGAGAAAGGGTGTCAAAAGATGATGTTCTGGTGAGGATCAGATAAATATTACTCCCTTATTTTTTCAATTCAATATCAAACTGTTATATCGCAACAATATAAATTGTTGCGTAAAAGTTTCCTTTATTCTGGTTTCAGGCAAACATACAGTAAAAGTTACCTGACATTATGCTTGTAAAAACTTTTGGCAGCACAATCCTTGGAATTGATGCCATCACTATAACCGTTGAGGTTAACATCGATCAGGGTGTAAACTTTATGCTGGTAGGATTACCTGACAATGCCGTTAAGGAGAGTCATCAGAGGATTGAATCAGCATTGAAATTTAACGGTTACAAGATCCCCGGCAAAAAGATAGTTATCAATATGGCCCCGGCTGATTTACGCAAGGAGGGTTCTGCATATGACCTTCCGATTGCTATCGGCATCCTTGCTGCGTCTGAACAGATAAAGCATGAACACACAGGCAGCTTTATCGTTATGGGTGAGTTATCACTTGATGGCTCGCTGAAACCGATAAAGGGAGCATTGCCTATTGCAATCCAGGCGCGGAAGGAAGGATTCAAAGGGTTGATCGTGCCAAAGAGCAATGTTATGGAGGCTGCCATTGTCGACAATATTGATGTTTACGGTGCCGAGGGCCTAAGGGAGGTGATTTCGGTTTTCAATGAGCAATCGGTACTTAAGCCTGTTGAGGTGAATACACGTGAAGCTTTTTCCACGGGTGTGAGGAACTACGAGTTTGATTTTTCTGATGTCAAAGGGCAGGAGAATATAAAAAGGGCTCTTGAGATTGCAGCTGCCGGTGGGCATAATGCTTTGCTTATCGGCCCTCCCGGTGCCGGGAAGACAATGCTTGCCCATCGCCTCCCCTCAATTCTGCCGCCTTTGCAACTGCAGGAAGCTCTTGAAACAACGAAGATACATTCCGTTGCCGGCAAACTGAGGAGGCAAAAAGGACTCATCACCGTAAGGCCTTTCAGGGCACCTCACCATACAATATCCGATGTGGCTCTTGTCGGTGGCGGCTCCTGGCCACAGCCGGGTGAGATATCACTTGCCCACAACGGAGTTCTGTTTCTGGATGAACTGCCGGAGTTTAAAAGGTCGGTGCTGGAGGTGATGAGGCAGCCCATGGAGGAACGCCGTGTGACAATAGCACGCGCCCGCTTTAGTGTCGATTACCCTGCCAGCTTTATGCTTATCGCCTCCATGAACCCATGCCCCTGTGGCTTCTACAACCACCCGGAAAAAGCCTGTGTGTGTGCCCAGGGTGTGGTGCAGAAATATCTCAACAAGATATCGGGGCCGCTGATCGACCGCATAGACATACATATTGAGGTAACTCCGGTTCCCTACAAGGAGCTCAGCCGCACCTCCGACACAGAAAAAAGCCAGGCGGTAAGAGAGAGGGTGATTAAAGCACGAAAAATTCAGGAAGCGCGGTTCAGCGACATGCCGGGCATATACTGCAATGCACACATGAACAGCAGGGCGCTGCGACAGTTCTGTAAAACTGACCAGGCAGGCTCTGCAATCCTGAAAAATGCCATGGAGAAACTTGGCCTCTCTGCAAGAGCCTACGACAGGATACTCAAAGTGTCAAGAACTGTTGCCGACCTCGAAGCATCTCCAAACATCGAAGCTCATCACATGGCCGAAGCAATTCACTTCCGCAGCCTCGACAGGAAAAATTGGGCGGGGTGAGGTAATTAGTAAATGAGCTCTTATTAATATCTTTGCTGCAGAAGAATTCAAATCACCAGATATAAGTCTTATGAAGAAGAGAACACTTCTGATGGCCACCCTCAACAGCCATAAATTCAGGGAGGCAAAGGCAATACTTAATGCTGCGGGTCTCGAAAGCTGTTTAGATCTGAAAAACATGCGTGACATCGGGTTTAACGATGATATCCCTGAGGAGGAGGATACACTTGAAGGTAATGCATCAGCCAAATCGGCTTTTGCACATTCACTGAGCAGCCTCGACTGTTTTTCTGACGATACCGGTCTTGAGGTTGAGTGCCTCAATGGTGCTCCCGGTGTTCATTCTGCCCGGTATGCCGGTGACGATGCAAATGCCGGTAACAATATAAGGTTACTCCTTGGCAGGATGGAGGGAGCCACCAACCGCAGGGCACGGTTCAGAACTGTCATAAGCCTTATTAATGAAGGGGAAGAGTACTTTTTCGAAGGAGTTGTAAACGGAGAGATACTTACTGCTCCTGATGGGCAGGAAGGATTCGGGTACGATCCCGTTTTCAGACCCGACGGCTTTGATAAATCATTTGCCGCCATGTCAGAAGAGGAGAAGAACCGCATCAGCCACCGCTACCAGGCCCTTCGCAAAATGGCAGAATTTCTGTTAATTAGCAGATTATCAAAAACCAATTGACGATTTACCGATCAGACGATTAACCGATCAGACGATTGGACGAAAAAAACTATCTTTGTTTCACCATTATTTATTAGGATGCATCGTAAAGCCTGGTTTGTAATTCTTCTTGTAATCATTAACGCATGGATGCTGAAACATTCATCAGCTCAGGATATTGTGAGGCTTGAACTGGAGGCATCAAACCTTAACCTGCCCTATTTTACTATTCCTGCAGGTGGTGATGGAGTTGTCGTTTTCAGAGCTACGGAGATCCGGGGCAGAAGGGTTACTGCCTGGGAGATGATACATTACGATGTTTCGTTCAGAGAACTATACAGAAACATTTTCAATGTCGATAAAGGTGGATATTTTGCCGGATGGAAAACCGGTAAAAACTATGTTAATTTTCTATTTTTTCATGATCAGCCTCTAACCTCCGGCGATATCGTGATATATGACCTTAAAGAGAAGAAACATGTAACAAAACGTTTCAGGCTTGAAGGGCATGCCCTGGAGCTTCCTGTTTTCAGGGTGGCAGGCAGCGATATTTTTTTATGTGGTATAAGCCGGTCCCCGGCCAAAGGGATGAGAAAGATCGCCAGGGCATTTGGGGCAACGGGCGAATCACCTGAACTTGTTTGTATCTCCGGAAGCATGTCAGAAGGCGAATTGTCTGTTAAGGGCTGGAAGATACCGGGATTAGAGGAGATTATGTATGCCGCTCCTGATAATAACGGACTGATTGTGGCACTATCTGCTGATGAAGGAAAGTACATGCGAAAGATCATGGTATTCGGGATATCAGGCAAAGATTCTGTTTTGAATGAAAAAGGTATTCTGAAAAGCACACCTGAAAGGTATTTCACTGATGTATGTATCGTTAAAACTGATAAAATCCCTTATGCTTTAGCCGGAACCTATGGAAGTGCAGAGAAAAGGTATTGGGACAGTGATGAACCCTTTCTCGCTACAGGTTTCTTTTTTGCAACACTGGTAGAATCTTCAGAAGCTTCGCCAACTTTGTATCCATTTAGCACGTTCAGGCATCTGGTCAGTGCAGGTATAAGGTCTAATGCCCGCGACAGTCAGACTAACGTCAGAAGAGGACAGAGAGACCAGATGGCGTTCAGGGTGCTGTTACACGAAAAACCTTATGTCCAGAACGATAATCTGATAATCGTGGGAGAGACATATTATCCGGAATATGAATATGATAACCGTATGCAGAGTTATTATATGCCTTATTCATTCTACGGTTATTATCCGGGATTTTACGATACCGGCGGGAGATGGGTTTTTAAAGGATTCCGATATCAGCATGCAATTGTGGTGGCTTTCGACCAGGAGGGCAGGATTGTATGGGAAAACAGCTTCGAAGCATCAAACATTCTTGATAAACAACTTATCACACGACTCAGCCTGCTGCCGTTTTCTGACGAGGTGGTTCTTGTTTATGCTCATGAGGGAAGGGTGTGGTTCAGGGTTATCAGGGCAAACGAAGTTGTGGTCGACAAAGAGAGTTATCCCGTTGAACTACCCACTCCGGGAGATCGTGTCAGAGAAAATATCTCGATGAATATGGCACGATGGTATGATAACTTTTTCCTGGTATGGGGCAGACAAACCATCAGAAATAATGAAGGAAGGTCACGTACCGTTTATTTTTGCAATAAACTCGCTTTTGAATAGATATATGACCCTGAAATTGCAGACTTTAAAATCTGTCATCTTACGCAACCTGCATGTTTTCATATTGCTGATTGTGGTCTCAGGTTGTTCTGTCACCGGAAATCTCGATGATGGCGAATACCTGCTGAAGCGTAATAGGATTATTATTCATAGTGATTCAGGAAACATAAATTTCACTGCAGGTGAGCTTGAGAGATATCATCAGCAGAGGCCGAACAAGAGGGTTTTCAGGATATATCCTTTCTATGCTGCAGCCTGGAACTTCGGTGATGCTATACATATTCCAGATTCTGCAGGATTCTCACCTTTAAGGAAATGGGGTTGGAAGAGGAAAAATAATTTCCGTTTATGGGTGATGAAGAACGGTGAGGCTCCCGTAGTTCTCGACACCTCTGCTGCCGACCGTACACTGGTACAGCTCGGGTCGTTCCTTGTCACCAGGGGTCATTTCAATGCGATTGCCGAACGTGATATCAGAACCTGGAAAAAAAAGGCTTCTGTAACTTACAATATCCAACCGGGTCCGGGGCATCGGATCAGAGAGATCAATACCAACATACCATCAACAGGTATCAGATTGCTTTACGGTGCTTCATCAGGGCAGTCGTTGATAAAAAAAGGTGCTCCTTATGATGAAAAAGTGCTTCAGAATGAACGTGATAGGATAACAAGGATACTAAAAGACAGCGGTTATTACCATTTTAACAAAGCTTATATTGTGGTTGAGGTCGACACTTTTATGCCCGGCAATTTCCTAGATATTTATCTTAAGATTCTGGATCAAAGTTTCTTTGATGAAAATAACCGTGACAGTGTTTATATAAGGCAGCATTTGCCAGCCCGCATAAGGAATATTTATATTAATCCTGAATATGAAGGGCCATTTGTAAAAAAGGATATGCAGATACTGCCTGTCGAAGCTGCAGTAGCAAGTAAGGGTGGCAGCAAGAGTGTGTACTATTTATATGAATCTGAATACCACTTGTATAATCCTCAGGTTCTCATTAACAATATATTTATTGAACCCGGACAGTTATATAATCTCAGGGATGTTGAATTGACATACCTTTATCTGTCGGACCTTTCCAACTTCAGCAACATTTCAATAACCTTTACCGATGTTGCCGGCGGGGAAACTAGAGAGGATAATGTCGTATGGCTTGATTGCCATATAAACCTAACCCGTCTGCACCGCCAGTCATACGAAATAAGGCTCGATGCAACCAACAGGGCGGGAGATCCGGGTGTTAATACATACCTGGTTTACCAGAACAGAAATGTCTTTAAAGGTGCTGATGTGGTCAGTCTCGCTTTTAAAGGAGCAATGGAGGTTCAGAAAATCCTCGATAAGGATCAGGTGGAAACAACTATCTTTGACAACCTCCCTTTCAACACGTTGGAGCTGGGTGCAGACATAGACTTCAGGTTTCCACGGTTCGTATCACCTGTCAGGCTTTCAGGCCTGAGCAAAACCTTCAAACCACGTACCCGTTTTTCGGGTGGTATAAACTTTCAGGAGAGGCCCGATTATAAAAGATATCTGCTTAAGGTCACCTCAGGATACGACTGGCAGTTGAGATCAAATATCATCATGGCCCTGAATCCCTTTGAAATAAATGCAGTATCTATATCTCCAGTTCCCTCTTTCATTGAAAAAATCAAAGCATTAGATGACCAGAGGCTCAGAAACTCTTACTCTGATCATCTAATCACTGCAATAACCCTGAATATGATGATAGACAATCAGGGCGCACCCACACGAAGGAGTTATTCGTTTCTGAGGTTTAGCTTTGAGTCGGCAGGACTGTTTGTGAATACTTTCAGGCGTTCCTTGAATTACCCTGTCAATTCTGAGGGTATTGCATTGATATTCAATATTCCATACGCACAGTATCTTAGAAGTGATGTTGACTACAGGCAGTTTTTCAGGCTCCGGCAAAAAGATCAGGTTATTGCTGCCCGCCTGTATCTTGGATTGGGCAACCCTTACGGAAACATGAACGTTCTGCCTTTTGAGAAAAGCTTCTATGTGGGTGGAGCGAACGGGATAAGGGCATGGCCTGTACGTACAATCGGACCCGGCTCATACTCAGACCAACTTAACCTTATCAGATTTGACCGTACAGGCGATTTCGGTCTCGAGACCAGCGTTGAATACCGTTTTCCAATGTATGGCAATTTCAATGGTGCCCTTTTCCTCGATGCCGGTAATGTTTGGCTGAAAAATAAAAATGATAAATATCCCGGAGGTGAGTTTGTGTTTGACCGGTTCTTCAGGGAACTCGCCGTTGGAACAGGTCTGGGACTTAGAATTGTAACCTTCTTCGTAATAAGGGTGGATGCAGGCATCAAGATTCACGATCCGTCGAAACCTGACGGAGAAAGATGGATGTTTGATGAGATTAAACTAAGACGAATAAACTGGAATTTTGGAATAGGTTATTCTATATGAACAGGCACGTAGATAAACAAAATATTAACCTGTTCAAATCCCGCTTGTTTGAATTCCTTGGCCATGAACCAACTGCTTGCCAACAGGAGGCTGTTAATTTATTGGCAGATTTCCTTTTTCTGTCAGAAGATGATACACTCTTCCTGCTGAATGGCTACGCAGGAACAGGGAAAACCACACTCATCAGCTCATTTGTAAAAACTCTTGATCTTTGGAGAATCAGAAACTACCTTCTGGCTCCTACAGGAAGGGCGGCTAAAGTGCTTGGTTCTTATGCCGGTAAAACAGCCCATACCATTCACCGGTTCATCTATCTCCTCTATACTGCTCCTGATGGAAGTCAGGTTATAGTTCCAAGGAAAAACCAGGTTTCCAGGGCAATTTTTATTGTAGATGAAGTATCGATGATACAGGGTTTTGATATCCCTGATGATGAGTCTCAGGCTTTTTCAGGCAGGAATATCCTTGACGACCTGATGCAGTTCGTTTACGAGAATCCGGGATGTAAAATGATATTTGTTGGTGACAAAGCCCAGCTCCCACCTGTGGGATCTGAGTTAAGCCCTGCCCTTGACAACAGATTGCTGGCTAAAAAGTATACTCTCAATATTATTCAGCATACCCTGAACAGTGTGGTGAGGCAGGCTGCCGGCTCGGGAATTCTCGACAATGCAACTAACCTCAGGGAAAAGATAAACAGCAACGACATTGGACTGCCCCTTCTGTATGCAGGCACACAAGATGTGAAAAGGATCTCTGGATTTGATCTGATGGATGAACTTGCCGGGGCCTTCTCACGACATGATCAGGCAGGATCAGTAATTATTACCAGATCGAATAAAAGGGCAAATCTCTATAACAGGGAAATAAGAAACAGAATACTTTTCAGGGAACATGAAATCGAAGGAGGAGACCTCATGATGGTTGTTAAAAACAATTATTTCTGGTTGCCTGAGAACAGCCCTGCCGGTTTCATAGCCAACGGTGATATGCTCGAAATAATCAGGATAAGGAATATTGAAGAACACCTCGGATTCAGGTTTGCCGATGCCATTGTAAGATTTGCCGATTATACCGGTGAAACCGACTTCGAGGTCAAACTGCTTCTGTCTGCAATCTATTCTGAGTCGGCTTCATTATCTGCACCTGATCAGCAGGCTCTTTTTCACAGAGTTCGTGAGGATATTGCTCTGACTTACGAAGGTGGTGTGAAGGGAGTAGTAAGTAAACATCCTTATTATAATGCACTTCAGGTGAAATTTGCCTATGCCCTTACCTGCCATAAAACACAGGGCGGGCAGTGGGAGAGGGTCTTTGTAGATCAGGGGTGGCTCCCGGAGGATAGGATTGACAAAGAGTACCTCAGGTGGCTTTATACCGCAGTTGCCCGTGCCACAGAAATGCTATCTCTTGTCGGCTTCAATGATAAGTATATCGGTAATTATGATTACAAGATTTGATGAGTACATTTTTATCTATTTTTGCTGAAATTGTTTAACCTCATTTCATTAAATGAAAAGAAAAATACTGCTCTGTCTTGCCATTCTATTCTCCATGCCATTGCTCGCTCAGCTCGATGTTCAGAAAGAACCGGCAAAGATATGGTCTCTGCAGCCACACATCGGAATCCAGTTTCCACAGGGTGATTTGAAAGATCGCTTCTACAACAATGGATCTGTGGGGTTCGGCATCCATCTTCAAACACGATCTCATTGGCTGTTTGCTCTCGACTGGAGCTTCATATTTGCCGAAAAAGTGAGAAATGAAGACCAGATACTTGCCAATATCACAACCAGCGAGGGATTTGTGATTGATAAAACCGGCGTATTTGCAAATATCCATTTCAGGCAGAGGGGGTTCTACACCGCTGTAAGAGCTGGACGTGTCTTCAAGACCCGCTTCGGAAATCCCAATTCAGGGATACTTGTATCGGGAAGCCTGGGTTTGCTGCAACACAAAATAAGGATTGAAGTGCATGAAAATACTACCCCACAACTCGAAGGTGAATACAAGAAGGGTTATGACAAGCTTACCGCCGGCCCCGGAGGATCCCTTTTTATCGGTTACATTCATTACAGTGATAACAAGCTTACCAATTTCACGGTGGGAGCCGAATATATGTACGCTCCTACAAAAAGCCTCAGGAATTACGATTTTGTACTGATGAAAAAAGATGACAGACTAAGGAATGATCAACTCATCACAATACGGTTCAGTTGGATTATCCCTTTCTATGCCAGAGCACCAAAAGACTTTTACTTCAACTAATTGAAGAAATTATGTTCAGGCTCCTTTACAGTTTGTCTATCAGATGTTTTGTTCTGGCAATAAGAATTGCAGCACCCTTTAATAAGAGAGCCTGCAAATGGATTGAGGGAAGGAAGGGCTTTGTGGAGGGATTAAACTCCCTCCTCCGGGATAATGAAAAAACTGTCTGGTTCCATGCCGCTTCTCTTGGCGAGTTTGAACAGGGAAGACCACTTATTGAGGCTGTCAGAGAAAGACATCCTGACAAGAAAATCCTTCTTACTTTTTTTTCCCCTTCAGGATTTGAAGTGCGCAAAGATTATCCGGGAGCAGATATAGTTTGTTACCTGCCTCCGGATACCAATCCTAAAATGAAAGCTTTTGTTCAGGCAGTAAACCCTGAAGCCCTCTTCGTGATTAAATACGACTTCTGGTACAACCTGTTCAGAATACTGAAAAAACGTAATGTGAGGATTTACCTGGTTTCAGGAATATTCAGGCAAAAGCAGCATTTCTTCAGATGGTGGGGAAAATGGTTCCTGAAACAGTTGAGGAATATTGATTGGTTTTTTGTTCAGGATGAAAATTCTGTCTCATTGCTTGAGAAGGTAGGTTTTACAAATGTGAGCATCAGCGGCGACACTCGCTTCGACAGAGTGCACTGCATAGCATCAGAAGAGTTTTTTATAAAGCTGCCGGTAGTGTTCAAATCAGGAAATCCGGTCATTATTGCAGGCAGCACATGGCCCCAGGACGAACAAGTTCTTCTTCCTGTGATCAGTAAGCTTCAAAATACCTCGTGGATTATTGCACCCCACCATGTTGATGAATACAGGATAGCTAATCTTATTTCAAGTCTGAATGAGAAGGCAGTAAGGCTGTCTGAAATAAAAGACAGCACTGATGCCCGTGTTGTTGTGGTTGATTCCATAGGGCTTCTGAGCAGGCTTTATCGTTATGCAACAATAGCATATATCGGAGGTGGTTTTGGAAGTGGTATACATAATTTACCCGAGGCTGCCGTTTATGGTTGCCCTGTTGTTTTCGGACCTAACCATAAAATCTTCCACGAGGCATCAGAGCTGATAAAAATTGGTGCCGGATCTCCGGTACTAAATTCTGATGACATTTACAATACAATATCGGAGCTGCTCCAAAATCCACAACTCCTGAAGGAAGTATCTGAAGCAGCAAAAAGCTATATCATGTCAAACCTTGGTGCAACACGGCATATTCTTGAACGAACCGGCTACTGATCTTCACGGTATCTGACAACAAGGTTTGCATACAAAACAGGTATGGATGTTGGCTTGTCGGTTATCACTCCGTTTTTGTCCAAAAGGTACATTACCGGAGTAACTGATATATTAAAACGGTCTACAACTTCTGAGTTGAATCCTTTAAAATCTGAAACATTTATCCATTCGATACCAAAATGATTCATTGAGGCAGCCAGTGAATCACGGTCTTCTGCCAGGGTAAACGAAAATATTTTAAAACCCTTTTCACTGTATTCATTGTTAATTTTAGCCAGGTCGGGAAGAATTGCTTCGCAGTGATCGCATCCATGGCTCCACAAGACAAGAAGAGTTCGTGTTCCAAGCTCATTGTTCAGACAATGCTTTTTACCTGAAGGTGTAGTACCACACACTTCAGGCACCTTCATGCCAATGGATGTGTTCCTTATAGCCTGTGTCCGCTGACTGTATACCTGTTTCAGGGTTTGGTTGCTTAAGGGGGATTTCAGATAATGCTCTTCAATAAGATAAAGAAATACAGGCTCCCAGATGCTTATTTCAAAATTGCTTAAAAAGAGTTCAATACAATACTGGTAAACCTCAGGATTAGCTTTCGCCTTGTCAAGAATAAAGCTTATCATTTTAATGTAATTCTCGGTAGCGGCAGGTTGACCAAATGTTTTCAGATAGTCGTTTATCATTACAAACAACACTTCAGTGTTGATCATCCGGCTATCTGAAAAATCAAGCCTGTCGAAAAAGTGATTCTCGTAGTATTCCTTCTCAGAAGGATATGGTTGTCCATAATTCATGAGGTAGAACTGGTAATCGGGTTGCTGAAACGCCCATATCAGCTTAGGTGCAAATCTGCCGGGGTATTCTTTCATCATCCTGAGCACATAGTCGATCTTCTGCTGTTCAAGCTGATCAGCTCTGTTTTGAAGCTCATCCAAAGCCTTTGAGGGTTTACCCTGAGAAGCATAATATAGCTCTCTTCCACGCCTTATAACATCATCAAGTGTGTCACGAATTCTGAAATAGTATTGCCAGTAACCGAAAAGCAGGGTGTTTTCAACCGAACCGTAAACCTTCATTTTACCAATTATATCAGGTAACGACGACTCAAGTATAATATCTTCACCTCCAAAAACAATATCGGTGAACAATGTGTCATTGAAAACTACTTTATAAACACCGTGTGGAAGCGATGAGTCAACTTCAAATGAAACATTGCCCGACGATATCTTTGATGAATCAATAGCAAAAACCTCCTTCCCTTTAACTTCACATAACCACCCCATTGTATCCTGCACACCATGAAGGGTATAATCTATTCTGAAGATACGCGGCTGTGCTGAAGTTTGCAGAAGAATGACAATGAAAAACAGGGTTAGGATATAAAATGATGTTTTCATAATTATTTCGATAGAATCAGAACATTAAGGGGGAATAAAAATATGAATAATCTATGACTCGATATTATTGCCGGCATGAAAAAAAGAAGACGTCTCAAAAAAGTCGTTTTTTTCTCCACGGCAGGATGGCTATAAAAAAAAAAGAAAGAGGGTGTCTTTTGAGGCACCCTCCTGTACCCGGAGCCGGGATCGAACCGGCACGGACACAATGTCCATTGGATTTTAAGTCCAACGCGTCTACCAATTCCGCCATCCGGGCCAACATCGGCCTGGATTTCTCAGGTAAAAAAAAAACCGTAACCGGGTGGCTGGTTTTTTTTGAGCGGAAAACGGGACTCGAACCCGCGACCCCGACCTTGGCAAGGTCGTGCTCTACCAACTGAGCTATTTCCGCGTTTCAGGTTTTCTGGGGCTGCAAAGATACTCTTTTTTTGAATAAACAAATACTTTTTTTCGGCTGGATTCAACCTATTACAAGGCTTCAGCGGCCTTTTATATCATATTTCTCCAGCTTGCTGTAAAGTGTTGGCCTCGATATGTCGAGAATTCTTACAGCGGCTTGTTTATTCCAGCGCACACTCTTTAATACTTTAATAATATAGATCTTTTCCATCTCTTCAAGGGTGATGTTCTGCTTCTCAATGGGTATTGCAACCTGTTTAAGAAGAAATTTCTTCAGATGGTTCTTTTCAAGGGTATCACCGCGAGACAGAATTATTGCCTGGGTAATTGCGTTTTCAAGCTCCCTGAGATTTCCCGGCCAGTGATGTTTCTGAAGCAGTTCTAACGTGCCAGCTTCAAGTTTGCTAACACTTTTTGCTAATCTGCGGCAATGCTTATCAAGAAAATGGTCTATCAGCTCCGGAATATCTTCAGTTCTGTTCCTCAAAGGAGGTAAATCAATATAAAACACCTTCAACTGATAATACAGCTCGGAAAGTATTGTCCCATTCCCAACCAGCTTGTCTAAATCAGCACTGGAGATTCCTATAATCCTGGCCTTTAAAGGAACCGGATCCTCATCCCCTGGTATATATACCAAACCGTCTTCCAGTATCCTGAATAATTTGTGTTGTACAGTTATAGGTAAAAGATGAAACTCATTAAGGATAACCGTCCCCTCTGCTGCCAATACCAGTTTGCCGGTTTTATTCCTCTTAGCTTTATCAAAAGCACCTTTTGAATAACCGATAAGTTCATGTTCAATATCCTCAGCCGGAGTAACCTCACAATTAACAACTATCAGAGGATGTTCATTGGTGACACCACTGTAATGAATCAGATTGGCAACCTGTGCTTTACCGGAGCCAGTTTCACCTGTGATCAATACACTGTAGCGATTCATCGAGATCTTGCCTATACTCTTCACTATTTCACGAATTATCAGAGTCTTACCGACTAAAATATTATCCTCAATGATTTTGCGTACAGGAAAAGGCATTTTCTGATCTATCTGTCTGTTTTGTTCCGATACCTGCAATCCGTTACGGATTGCATCAAGCATCTTCTGTGGCTGTATCGGCTTTTCAATATAGTCATACGCTCCCGCCTGGATTGATTTAATTGTCAGCGAAACATCACTATGGCAGGTGAGCATTATTACTGGTAAACCCGGAACATTTTTTGTCAGATCCTTTACAACATCCAAACCTGTAATTCCTGGCATCTCAAAATCTGTGATAACGAGATCAGGGTTTTTCAATTTTGTTAACCTTAATCCATCTTCGCCGTTGGTAGTGGTAATTACCTCGTATCCTACCTTGGTCAGCATGTTCCTAAGTAGAGAGTTAACCACCAGGTCATCATCGATTATCAGTATGGATTTCATGATGTTAGGATTAAGTTGGCAAACTATATCTTACAAAGATAATCAATTCTGTAAAGAAATTGTACAGTTAATGAAAAAATACTCCGCTTTTTAAAAAAATGTTTTGCCAGGACGCCCTTGTGCTGACCACTTGAAGCAAATACGCAAAGAGATTGATGTGCAGACGACCCAATAATGCGAAATTCAAAAAAGTTTTGTCGAAATTCTTAAACAGCCGGAAATGACAATAAAAATGTTGTCCCTTTACCTTTTGTACTTTTAACAGAGATGGAACCTCCGTTACGATTTGTAAAATCTTTGACAATATGCAGGCCCAGCCCACTCCCTCTTTCGTTAACGGTTCCCAGAGTTGTGGTAAAAACATTTTCCCTGAAAAGCTGGTCAATCTGATCCTGATCCATTCCAACACCATAATCGGTAATTGAAATAAGAACCGATCCATCATCCTTTTTAGCCGTTATGTTAATATTGCTATTGGAATATGAGAATTTTAAAGCATTTGAAACAAGATTTCTCAATACACTTCTGATCATGTTTGAGTCAACATAAATAAAAAGATCAGTGACAATATCTGTTCTGAACTCAATACTTTTTTGTTCTGCGTTTGCAGCACTTGATCCTAGTGAACTTTCAATAATTTCGGTTAATGATATTCTTTCTGGATGTGGCTCAATATTACCTGTCTGGGTTCGGGTCCAGTGAAGCAAATTTTCCAGCAGAGTGTAGGTTTCTTTGGTGCTGTAGTTCAGGTTTTTTAATATATCCCTGAAATCATCAGAGTCTGTTTCAAGGTAACCCTCCCTGATCATGGAAATCATCATGCAGATATTGGCAAAAGGAGCTTTGATGTCGTGAGAAATAATGGAATACATTCTGTCACGGGTACGGTTTATTTGTAAAATCATATTTGCCTGTTCAACCAGGTTCCTTTTAGCTATTGAAAGATCAATATGGTTTTTAACTCTTACCAGCAATTCCTCACGACAGAAAGGTTTTGTGATGTAATCAGATCCACCGGCATTAAATCCTTCCACCAGATCCTCCATGTTTACGCGGGCAGTCAGGAATATAACCGGGATGTCTTTAAATTCTTCCTCCTGTTTTATCCTTCTGCAGAATGAATATCCGTCTTCTCCCGGCATAATTACATCCAGCAGAATCAAATCAACCCTGTTGTTTTTTAGAATTTTATAAGCATTAACGGCATCTGTTGACAGTGCAATCTGATAACCCTTATCTTTCAGAAAATTGCTAACCACCAGCAGATTCTCCTTGTTGTCGTCAACTGCCAGAATTAAACATTTTGATTCGTCCATCTTTTAGTAAAGTTTATTATTAGTCCCTGTTATCTTTTCAGTTATTGCCGGAAATATCCCAAGTAACTCCTGAATCTGATCCAGGTCAAGGTTGTTGACACTATTTAGCAAATTACCTGCATATGATTCCATGTATGCAAAGTTAAATGAAATTGCTATCTGCTTCAATTCATTAGCAAAAGCTTCAATTTTGTTTAACACAAGTTGATCCTTGATTTCTTCATATTTTGGCATAAATTGATTTTGCAGCAAGTTGGAAAGCTCAGATTTTCGAATACTGCTTTTCGCAATGCTTGCATCCAATTCTTCAGAATTCATCAATGGATTATTTGTTACAATGGTTTTCGAAGTGTTAGTTTGAAGCAGATTCTTTCTCAACTCTTCGATAATATCCTTTGTATTTACGGGCTTTACGAATACTCCGTTAAAAAGATGAGCTTTGTTACTCCCTTTCAGCTCAATTAATGCTGCAGTATAGGCAATAACAGGAATATGAGCTGTTGATGGGTTTGAACGTATTTCTTCTGCAACCTCAAAACCATTAATGCCGGGCATCCTTAAGTCAACAATAATTATATCCGGGATAATCCTGTTGATTAGTTCCAGACCTTTCTGGCCTTCAGTTGCCTTGTAAATCATTATTCCAAGGTTTCTAAATATTTCCTCAATGAGTAGCAGGTTGCTTTCTGAGTCATCAATAACAACTGCGGTGGCTCCATTGAAATTAATCTTATCCAGGCCCCCTTTTCCATGAAGCTTTTCTTTCACGGCATCGCTGTAACTAACACCTTTAAGTATCATAGTGAACTCACTGCCTACACCTACATTGCTTTCAACGGTAAGATAGCCATTCATCTTCTCAACCAACCTTTTCGAAATCGACAACCCAAGCCCTGTCCCTTCATGCCGCATTCCCGACAAAATGCTACCTGTAGCTTGTATAAAAGTGTCGAAAATACATTCAAGCTTCTCCTGAGCTATCCCAATTCCGGTATCTTTGACCTTTACAATCATATTACCGGAAGAATCCGTTGTACGCTCAAATTTTGATGTAACACTTACGTAACCATGATCAGTAAATTTTACTGCATTTCCTATTAGATTGAACAATACCTGTTTTACCCTCAAATCATCCAGTAAAAGTACCTGTGGAAATAGTTCAGATTTAATGAATGATATACCGATATTTTTTCTGTCTGCTTCATCCTGAAACAGCATAATGATCTCCTCGATCAACTTGGGAAGTGATATTGAATGCGTGGAAATCTCAAGTTTGCCTGATTCAATCTTGGAAATATCAAGAATATCATTCAACAATGTCAATAATGTACGCCCACTTGATAATATTATGTTGAGCATTTTTTTGTGTTCAGGTTCATCAAGCTTTTCAATCAGAGTTTCACTGAATCCTAATATGGCATTCATTGGTGTTCTGATTTCATGGCTCATGTTTGCCAGAAATTCGCTTTTTGAAATATTAGCCCGATTTGCCTTATCACGTTCTTCGATCAGGGTTAGCTCAATCAGCTGTCTCTCATATGAATTTGAAATTATTGCGCTTACTGTCTTCAGTAATTCCAGTTCCGGATTGGTCCAATCCCTGGTAAAACGACATTCGTCATAACCTATGAATCCAAAAAACCTGTTACTTACCCATAAAGGATAAACCACCATTGCCTTTATGCTTTGTCTTTCCAGAGTTTTGCGGAAGTTATCTTCTACCAGAGAAATGTCACCTGAAATGAAACAACCATCTTCAGATATTCTATTTCTGAAAGATTCTATGTCAGAAAATTTAAATGACTGCAGTTTATCCTTTTGAGGAGCAACATTTTCCGCACACCATTCGTATATGTTACTCGTGTACGCATTATCCGCATCATTCTCAAAGATGTAAACCCGGCTCACATCTGCAGCTTTTCCGGTGGTCTCCAAAACGGCATTTATTCTTAGATCAAAATTGCGTCGTTCATTCAACGCTATTGCAATATCAGATATAACTCTTTGTAAATCAAGCGTATTTTGGAGTTCAGCCTGCCCTTGTTTAAGCATGTTTTCAATATGAACCTGATCAGTAATGTCGATATATATCCCATATACAATGAATTCACCGTTTTCCATCTCTATTGGCTTGTTTAGGATAGAAACATCAATCAAATCACCCGATTTTTTACAGCGAATGGTTTTATGTTGTATTGTCTCACCACGCGCAACACTGTTGGTTATTGAACTCCCTTCTTCCTTAAGATGATCAGGAACAATAAGATCATTTATGGGGTTGTTTAACACCTCACTCTGCAAGTAGCCAAACATTCTTAAAAACGATTCATTGCACCTTTTTATCCTGTCACCTGAATCCAAAAGTACAATACCTGCAGGTGAACTTTCAAAAAGGTTCTCAAAATATAATTTCTCATTCTTTGTTTTCCTTTCCACATCCCTTCTTGCCATCAGCATGCCTGTCTGCTGTGCAAACAGTTCAAGGTATCTCTTTCGTTCTATAAGCTTTTCATTGCTTATGGTAAAAATAAATTCACCTGATATCCGGCCGGAATCCGGAATAATCAAACTATAAATTTCCACACCTGATTTAATCGGAAAATATTCTGCTGCCACGCCTCTCCGGTTAATGTCATCAAGAGTGATTTTTACCAGCGAATCATTCTTAAAAGATCCGGACAGGCTTTTAAATTCCGGAACTGAAAACCCCTCTTCAGGTTGAAATGATTGAACAGAAGTTTGCTTCCCTTTTTTTGATACAATGATAGCATTGGGCTTATAAACCTGTTTATTATCAGTATACACAAGCATCACCAGATTACTTGCACTGCTGATCAAGAAAAAATTATCAAAAATCAATTTGTAGTCAACAAAGCCTGATGGCAACTGCATGAAATCCTCAGAGAATTTCACAAGGTTCCCCAACATCTCCTGCTCATGAATTCTGATTGTTATATCACGGATTGATGCATAAAGACGGGTGCCTCCTGCATTAATACTCCATTCAAACCATAAAAAATTACCTGTTAAAGCACGGAATCGGGTAAGGTAATTAAAAGCTCCACCTTTCTCAATTGAATCTTTGAATTTAGCTATAAAACCTTCTCTTTCTTCAGAATGAACGAACTCAAAAATTGTTTTTCCTGTTAAGATTTCCTTTGAGTATCCGGTTTTTTGTTCCCAGACGGGATTTACATGAACAATTTTCCCTTCATGGTTGAATACACAAAGTAAATCAAGGCTGTTTGCAAAAAAACTTTCGGGTTCACGAGTTTTAGCTTTAAGAGCCTCCTCTGTTTCAACTTCTCTGGTAATATCCTTAAAAATATATACATAACCTGATGGAATTCCCGAAGGATCTCTAAACATGGATCTCTTTACCAAATATGACCTTAACATGCCCTTTGAGTGAATATTCAACCTAGAATCATCATTTTCACTTTTCAGAAATTCCAGCATTTCAGGATCCCCATTGAAAACAACTTCAAGTCGGGTCTTGTGTAACGGCATGAAAAGGGTTCCAAATGATTGCCTGGCCGAATTATTTGTATCAACTATGTAATAATTTAAATCTGTGATTATGATTCCATCTGTAAGCCCTGTGGTAACCTGTTCGCTTACAATGGTATTGGTTTCAAAAAGTCCGAAAGAAAAGATGACATATCCCATAACAATTGCAGTCACGGTAAATCCATATGGGGAGATATCTGTATTATAAAGGCTCCACCCTGCCTGATAAAAAATATGAGCTATCCATGGAACCAAAATGCCTGCAAGCATTATCAAAACCTGCTTTTTTAACATTGGACTGCCCGATCTTCTTAACTCACGGGAAAATACCAGGACAGAGGTAAGTAGCATAGCATTTATATAGATAACATTAATCCAGTAACCAATACCCGGAGTAATGTCAAGGATTAAAATGCCGTTAGTAATGCTGGCACTTACCTCCTTATTTATCAACCCGTGATACTGGTCTGTAAACTTAAGAAGGATGATAGCTGCCGGGATTATCCATGGAGATATTATCCTGAATAAGGAACTGCCGGGTTTATATCCAGTGAATTGTAAAGCGAAAATTAGTGTCCATGGTGGTATTGTGGCTATGCCGATGTATTGTATTTTATTCCATAACAATGCATAGCCAAGAGATGGACTTATGATCTCAAATGCATAAAAAATTGTGTATATAGCGATGGAAAAACTTAAACCTGCAAAAGGAATAGCCCCTCTGACACGTTGGTGATAGATGCCTATAATAGAAAATGATACAAGAATGCTTCCCGTGATAATGAGTAATATGAACAGAATAGTATCGGGATCTAAAAGACTGATCTCTGACATAAAATAGAATTACCGCAAACGAATGTTTCCGATGTTACCTTAGCGCAAATATAAGGCTTATTCTTTTCAGGGATGATTCTGTTAAGGTCATCGTTTTTTAGAAAACTGAAGTTTCGCTTATCCTTTTGAATAAATCACTACTTTAGTGGCCTTATGCATAAAGGTTATACAAATATATCAGCACAACCCGGTTTCTCAGATTTGGCAGAGCTGTTGGAGAAGTTGTCTGAATCTGACTGCATCACCAATTTCTGTGTTTTGTGTGATACAAACACTCTTGAACATTGCCTTCCACTCATAAGGGGAGAAATCGGTCATCTCATTGATTGTAACCTTATAATTATCGAACCGGGAGAGGAAAATAAAATATTCAACACTGTTAATGTTGTAATTGACTTTTTAACAGGTTACAAAGCTGACAGGAATTCTATTCTCATAAACCTTGGCGGAGGTGTTGTTTGTGACATTGGTGGTTTTTCCGCATCTGTATATAAAAGGGGGATTAGGTATGTTAACATTCCAACAACATTTCTTGCCCAGATTGATGCATCCGTTGGTGGAAAGACTGGACTTAACCACAAAGGTATTAAAAACCATATTGGCACCTTCTTTTACCCTGAATTGGTATATATTAATCCTCAATTCCTTAAAACTCTCCCTTATGATGAATGGCTGTCAGGTTACGGTGAGCTGTTTAAATACTTTGTGACAGGTGCAAATGTTGATCTTGATTCTGTATTGCCTTTTAACAAGGCCACTTCAGATGTTTTAATTGATGTTATATCCGGTTGTATTAATTTTAAACTCAGTTTTGTTGAAACGGACCCTTATGACACCATGACCAGAAGGGTGCTGAATTTTGGTCATACCTTCGGTCATGCATTGGAATCTGCATTATTTCATTCAGAAAAACCAATAACTCATGGTGAAGCCGTCGCTGCCGGAATACTGGCCGAAGCATGGATATCTTCCCAGCTTACTGGGCTAAGCAATGACAAACTGAAGTCAATAATAAAATTATATCATAAGATCTTTACTGCCGGAAACCCTATTATGATTGAGCCTCAAAATATTGCAGATCTGCTGGCACATGATAAAAAAAACTCCTCCGGGATGATAACACCTGTGTTGCTTGACGCCAGTATGAAACCTGTTTTCAATTGTTCTGTCACCACCAGCATGGCTGCTGATGCTATTAAGTTTATGATATCTCAGATTATATGATTCCAATGCAGGATACACTATTTATATCTGCTGGCAGTGAACCTGTTGCTGCAACTATTGAACTGCCTGCATCCAAAAGCATTCTCAACAGGTATATTATCATGTATGCATTGCAGAATGGCCAAACTCCGGCTATAAACCTGAAGTACGAGCCGGATGATGTTGGCCTTATGTTTGAGATTGTGGAAAGAATCTTGGAAAGTAATACCGACAATGATAACATCGTTGAACTTTTTTGTGATAACGCGGGTACCGTGGCAAGAATGGCATCTATGCTGGCTGCATTCAGGGGAGGAAAATTCCTATTGACAGGTAATCAACGGATTTTTGAAAGGCCTGTTCATGAACTTGCTGATATTTTAAAACAGGCTGGCATCTTAGCAGAATTTTCCGAAGGGAGAAATGGTTTTTTGCCTTTAATCATTGATAGTAAAGGATTTGGAGAATATTCATTTAATGTTTCCACCCGCAACAGCAGCCAACACCTCTCAGGATTGTTACTTGTTGGCCCGTTTTGTCCCGAAGGAATTGAGGTTAATCTCACAGAAACACAATCATCATGGCCTTATGTAGAACTTTCCATAAACATGATGCGAAATGCCGGAGCACAAGTAGAATTTTTTAATAATACAATAAAGGTTTTTCCCGGTGGATATCCAAATCTTGAACCGGTGTTTGAAGCCGACTGGTCCTCGGCAGCCTTTTTTTTACAGGCTGCTGCATTAATGCCGGATGAATCTTCAATCTTTTTGAAAAACCTGAAGTTTACCGGAATGCAAGGGGATGAATATGCTGCTGAGCTTTTTCAAAAACTCGGAGTTTGCATGTACTATAATCCCGATGGACTGGCTTTTGCACGAGATGAAGAAGAAATGTGCAGCTCTGTTGAAGCCTGTTTTTCAAACCATCCTGACCTTTTCAATTCCTGGGCTATTACCGTTGCAATGCTTAATATTGAAGCCGAAATCACCGGTATTGAGAACCTGGCATACAAGGAGTCTGACCGGCTTGGCCTTCTTATTTCAAACCTCCGCGCCAACGACTTTAATATAACATATAAGTCAGGAATCCTTAGATTAAAACCACGCAATTCATGGCCTGAGAAACCCCTTGTTTTTGATAGCTCAGGAGATCACCGGTTGGCAATGTCGTTTGCCATGGCAGGTATTAAACACCCTGTTATTCTCCATAACCCTTATGTTGTTCCCAAATCATTTCCTGACTTCTTTGGCCAGCTAAATAAGATCGTATCCCTGAAAGAGTGCCTCTGAGGTACATGACTTCTAATTTGATTGCAAGTTAGCCAGGAATTGAATACTTTTGCACCCGGAATTCATTTACTCACGCAACTTAAGGAACCCGGTGTTCATCATATACCTGAACCCTTGATAAAAGCCGGAACTTCGTTGCTGGAAGGAACTAAGGAAGGATTATTCAACAATCAGGAGATCAAATATTATGGCAACTACGGCAGACATTAAAAACGGTATTTGTATAGAATTTAATGGGGATTTGTACACAATCATTGAATTTCAGCACGTTAAACCAGGTAAGGGTGCAGCATTCATCAGAACGAAACTGAAAAACGTGAAAACCGGGAAGGTGCTTCCCAACACCTTCTCATCAGGTGCAAAGATCAATATTCAAAGGGTTGAAAGGCGAAAGTATCAGTACCTTTACAAAGATGATGGGGGTTATCATTTCATGCATCAGGAAACTTTCGATCAAATATTGATTGAGGAGGGCCTTGTTGACGCACCCCAGTTTCTTCTTGAAGGGCAGGAGGTGGAGATCATGTTTCATTCGGAGACCGAATCGCCTCTTTATGTCGAGTTACCTCCGTTTGTGGTTCTGGAGATCACATATGCCGAACCTGGTGTTAAAGGAGATACTGCAACCAACACACTGAAACCGGCAACACTTGAAACCGGTGCAATTGTCAATGTTCCCCTGTTCATAAACCAGGGTGAAAGAATAAAAGTTGATACCCGAACTGGTTTTTACTCTGAAAGGGTTAAAGAATAGTCAAAATCAATACAATAACATGCAATTCACACACGGCAAACAGGTCAAGGATTTAGCTGAACTGATTAATGCTGAAATAATTGGCGACGCTGAATTTCCGGTTACAGGTATAAATGAGATACACATGGTTGATCACGGTGATGTTACTTTCGTGGATCATCCCAAATATTATGAAAAAGCACTTAAATCAAAAGCGTCGGTAGTAATAATCAACCTGAGGCAGGAAGCTCCAAGAGGAAAAACACTACTCTTTGTTCAGGATCCG
The DNA here is from genome assembly GCA_964469215.1 of uncultured Lentimicrobiaceae bacterium. Lineage (GTDB taxonomy): Bacteria > Bacteroidota > Bacteroidia > Bacteroidales > SKPS01 > SKPS01. Next base: position 71,472 of record CAYXYB010000005.1, on the reverse strand, counting down.
TTCAGTGCATATGTCACTCTGGTCAAATATTTCCGTCCTTTTATCCCGGCAACTTCCATGGTTAGCGACACTGCCGAGATAGGAGAAGGTACCTGTATTCAGCCAGGGGTTTTTATTGGCAACCACGTAAAAATTGGCCGCAACTGCCTGATCCATGCAAATGTGACAATAAATGACCATTGCAGTCTCGGAGATAATGTCATTATTAATCCCAATGCGGTTATTGGTGGTGATGCATTCTACTTTAAAAGGCGCCCCGACCACTTCGAGAAGATGGAGTCATGTGGGAGGGTTGTAATAGGTAATGATGTTGAGATAGGTGCAGGCACTACAATAGACAGGGGTGTTTCAGGAGACACCACCATTGGCGACGGCACCAAGCTTGATAACCTGATTCAGATCGGCCACGATACAACAATTGGAAGGAATTGCCTGATAGCTGCTCTGGTTGGAATTGCAGGTGTTACTGTTATTCAGGATAATGTCACCATTTGGGGGCAGGTTGGAATTCAGAAAGATCTGGTAATAGAATCCGGAACAGAAATACTTGCACAGTCAGGTGTGCCAAAGTCCCTGAAAGGCAACACAGTATACTTTGGCAGTCCCGTAAGGGAAGCCAGGGAGAAAATGCGGGAAATTGCCCTCCTGAAACAACTTCCCGGAATCCTTGCAGAAATTACTGAGAAACTCTAACATCTGACCCTTCATCGGAGACAACCTCCTTGCTGTTTCGTCCTGAATGATACAGGTCAATTGCTATTATTATTGCCGTGAAACCCCAGAATGGAATAGCTGCTTTGTCTGTCTCCAGAAAATCGTTAAGAATACCATGAACATAATATGTACTTAATCCGAGAAACACTGCCATCAGATATAATTTCAGGCGCTTTGTAAGATTACCCCGCAAAAGCTTCAGGGTAACCGAAATCACCAAAATCACCAGTGCTGGAAAAAGAACTGCTCCTATTATCCCCGAATGGCATAGCGGACCTATGTATTCACTGTGAACACTCCCCAATTCACCAAAGTTTGTAGATATTATTGTGAGGTCTGATGATTTCTGAAACGGAGCATAAACAAATTGATATGTACCCGGACCCCAGCCCCAGAACGGACGTTCCAGAAACATACTGTAGGCAGCATTCCACCTGTTCAGTCGCTCAAGATTTGATGCATCTGTTGTGATATTCGACATGCTTTGAGCATGCCTGGCAAGATCAGTTTCCTCCGACTCCTGAGTGTTCTTCTCCAGCCTTTCAACGATTCTGTTCTGAAAAACCATAACAAGAGTAAACAACACAAGAGCACCAAGAATAAGTGTCCTGAACCTGATACGGAAAAAAAGTATGGCAAAAAAGCCAAGAGCTGCTGCAACACTAAGCCATGCAGCCCTGCTTACACTCAAAATAATACCTGTGAGAATTATCAAGGTAAGAGCCACAAATAAGAGTCTTATGGTTCTGCTGTATTGATGATCGAGGGAAAAGACAATCCCGACCGGTAGAAACATTGCCAGAATGGCTCCGTAAGCTGTATGATCGTTGAAAAACGGATACATAACCCAATGTGCTGCCTGACCATCGAAAGATAGAAGCGAATGATGATAGGTTGTATAAACAACAACAGCTGCTAGAGTAATAAGAAACAGTATCAAAAAAAGCCTGATGTTTCGCTCCTCCCTGAAAACAAGTATCCCGAAAAAATATACCGGTATGATAAACCAGAGTTGCATCACAAAGTATTTGAACGATACCATAGGTATTTCACTTGTAAAAGAGGTCACCAGCATCCAGGTAAGCTGAAGAACTATTATTACAGAAACGGGATGAAACCACATCTCCCGTTTAAAGGGGTTCTGATGCAGGAATTTCAGCAGCAGTAATAACAGCATTCCCATCAGCAAAGGTTCGGTTGGTAGGGTAAGGTTCATCCCAAACTCCTTCAAGGGAAGATCAACGGATAAGGGTGTAATCAGCACCACCAGAAAAAATATCTTCTCAAGCGACAGGAAATACATTGCAAGAAGCAGTACAACTGCTGGTAGTATGGTAAACCAATACACCTCAAATGTTATCAGTATGGTATTTAATACAATGAACACAAGGCTGATAACAACTACCCACAACTTTTTCTGCCTGTCGGAAAGCACCATTTTTAGATTATTGGGATTCAGCTGGGGTTATTTGTTTAGCTTCGGTAAACCGCGATATGTTTTCCAAGATTATCAGAATGATTACAGTAAGAAGGAATGCTGAAAGCATCGAAATCGTAACAATAAGCCAGCGTACGGGGTAGGATTTCTTCTCGGCTTTATAAGCTCTGTCAATAACAAACTTCTGAGGGACAAAAGATTGGGCATCAACCCTGGCTTTTTTGTATGCTTTTCGCAAGTCACTGAAGTTTTTCTTTTCATATTCTAGAGCATCCCTTATAGAAACATAAGATCCTCCATACTTGGCGAGTGTATCCAATTTGTCATTTAAAGCCTTGATGCCAATCTGGTTGCGCTTTGCAATCTCTATGGCAAGTTGCTGATTTATCATCTCAGCCTGCCTCTCGTAGTCATGTACTCCTAGTTCCATCAGCTTCTTCAGGGAATCCTCATCTGCGTGAATGTCAGCTTCCATCTGTCTGAACTCAGCCTCAACGATTGCAAGCCCGTCAAGAGCACGTTGTCTTTGAATATCGTTCTTTATGGTGTCGAAGTATTCGGCTATATCGTTGGCGATCAGCATTGCCGTGTCAGGTGAATGATCCATTACCTTTATTTCAACCCCTTTGAACTCTGTACGCCGGAACCTGATATTACTGTTGTAACGCTTATGCAACTCCGTCTGCGAAAATTTAGCACTGAGTCTGATCTTGTAATGCTTTATCAGATCGTACCTCTCTATGATTTTATCCCTGATCTTGCTTGAGTTCAGAATCTGTATCATCTGTTCTGCTTCTGCCTCTTCACCAAATGACATGAGATCCTGTTTGCCACCTGGAATCTCATCCATAATGGCCTTTGAAATGGAATTTGTAGAGGTTGGAAAAAGAATCACAGTTGATCGGAACATGGGTGTGATGAACTTTGGCCCCGAAAATACTGCTGCCAGGATGCCCGCAATCAAAGTTACTGAAACAATGATCCATTTCCACTTCCAGATGAACCACAGGAAGTTTACAGAGTTAAAATCAAATTCGGAAAAAGACTTCTTAGCCATAAATATGTTGATGTTTGATTAATCGCGGTAAAATTAAAGTAAAATATTACAAGCTCAACTTCAGCACTCTGATTTCATCAATTCTCATTATGTTTACTGATGATTTTCCACATATTTGCTGGGCGTATAAGGCCAATTAAGAAAGAAACCAGTACCATTGTAACTCCTGATATCAACATTCTGATCACCCAGCCCAGCGGAAGTAAATGCTGTAAAAACAAAATAATATTAAGCAAAACACAAAACACCAGGAACCGAATAAGCATTTGTTTATCAGGCCAAAGGTTAAACCTGCGGACAGATATGAAAAGGTGTAATATTGCGGCTAGAATCAGAGTGGAACAACTGGCTATAGCAGATCCCACAGCCTGAAAGTGTGGAATAAGGATAAAATTAAGGGTGATATTAAGAACCATTGCTGCAAAAGCAATTTTGTTGAGTGTCCAGAGATTACCGTCAGCTGTCAGGAGCGTGCTGAAAACATAAGAGACAGAAAATCCTGCCAGACCTGGCATCAGAATCCTGAAAACTGCGGCAGATTCAGAAGGATGTCCTCTATACAGCACACTCATTATCTCCTCGCTGAAGCATAAAGATAATGAAACAACTGAGAACGAAAATACAAGAAGAAGGGGAAATGCAAGCCTGATGATCTGAGAGATGTCATCCCTGAAACGCAACATTCTTGAAAACATAGGTAACAGGAGAACAGAAAAAAGGTATGGTACCATGATCAAAGCATCAAGCAACCTGAATGCTGAAGCATATATCCCGGACTGCCTTGCCCCGTCAGGTTCCGGCAATATCCTTTCAAGAAGCACTGAATCTATCCTGAAATAGAACATCATCAGCAAGGTAAGCATGGCAAACGGAAAGCTTTTCCTTATAATCATCAGGGCAAACAACCTGTTCCAGTAAAGTCTTCTGAACGCGGCTTTTCTGATTACTATCACCAGTGCCGTAAGGAATGCAACCATGTAGCCAATGGTTTGTAACCATACAAAATGCTCAATTCTGAAACTATTGCTGAAATGCTCATTATAGATAAAATATCCGCATATTACAATCATTATTAACCTGTCAAGAACTGATATAAAACTATCGGTTCTGAACATCTGTAATCCGGCAATGTTTGATCGCAGGTACAGTATTGATGCTATGATAAACTGATTAAACACCATGAAACCGAGCAAACCCATCTGCCTGTGGTCATATCCTGCAATAATACCGATGATGATAGAAACAGCAGCATATAAGACTGCTAGCAATAACCTCAAGGTGACTATGCCACTGAAATGTTTGTTGAGCAGGTGCCTATGCTGTGAAATGTTGCGATTATTGTAATTGGTGATGCCAAAATCAAGAATTATGTTGAAGAGCATTGAAAAGTTAAACATCGAAAAAAATATACCGAACTCATCAGGCCCAACAAGGTTCTGTACCCTTAGATCAATACCAAAAATATACACCGGCTTGATCAGGATGTTAAGAAACATCAACAGCAATAGGTTGGTCAGGAATTTCCTTTGCATTTGGCAAAGGTAAAAGCCTCAATCTATTTTGCAAAGCTTTTTTTTTTGAACATCTTGTTCAGATTCAGATTGACCTGCATCAAATATGATTGTTGATAAGGTTTTATTACCATTTTGATCAATAAAAGTAAAAATAGGATTCATTATTAAGGTTATTGCAGATATTTGCAAAAACATTTGTTTTGAAGATAGCAGTTAATACCCGTTTGATTCTCAAAGGAAAGATGGATGGGATTGGATGGTTTACCCTTGAAACAATGACCAGGGTAGCCCAATTACATCCTGATCACTCTTTTCTGTTTTTGTTCGACAGGCCTTATCACCCATCATTTTCTTTCCCCCCTAATGTTTCACCGCTGGTCATCCGCCCCATAACACGCCTGCCCTCGCTTCTTAAAATATGGAACTACATCTCTGTACCACTAGCCCTTCAAAGAATTAAACCCGACCTGTATTTCTCACCTGATGGGTTTCTGCCACCTAAACCCTCAGTACCCTCTATTGTTGCAATTCATGATCTTAATTTTGAGCACTACCCTAACTTTATACCTAAAGGATATAGAAATATATATAAAACGTGGGTAAGGAGGTCAGCAGAAGAGGCAACCCGTATAATGACGGTGTCTGATTTTTCCAAGGAGGATATTATTAGAACCTATGGGGTAAACAATACCAAAATAGATCTGGTATACAGCGGCCTGAACAATTATCTGAAACCTGTTTCGCACGTAAATATTCAACAAATATTGTCGAAGCATGGTATCACGGGCCGTTATTTTATTGTTACAGGCACCCTCCACCCACGAAAAAACACCCATGGAACCATCGAAGCCTATTCTCTGTTCAGGCAGGGAAATCACTCAGATGTTAAACTGGTATTTGCAGGTAACAATAAATGGTTCAGTTCCGAATTAAAAAATTCCCTTAATTCCAGCAATTTCAGAGACGATATCATTTTTACCGGAAGGGTTTCTGACACTGATATGAATGCTCTGATCCATGGCGCATATGCCTTGATTTTTGTTTCTTTTTTCGAGGGCTTCGGACTTCCTATTATTGAAGCTGCTGCTGCAGGAATTCCTGTTATTACATCCAACAACTCCTCGATGAAGGAAATCGCCAGTGATTCTGCTCTGTTAGTAAATCCCGAAAGTGCTGATGAGATTGCAGATGCGATGCTTCGGATAGTTTCCGATGATGATCTGCGCAGAAGGCTGATATCATCTTCAAAGGATCTGCCTGGTAAATTCTCATGGAGCATTACGGCTGAACTCATGTGGAACAGTTTCTTAAAAGCTCTGGCTATTGAAATAACTAACCGTGATGATACAATTCGCCCCTGAGGATGGTGAAAGCTCTGTATAACTGCTCAGTAAAGAAAAGCCTGATGATCTGATGAGGAAAGGTCATTTTTGAAAGGGAAATCTTCTCGTTGAATTTTGAATATACCTCTTCACTGAAACCGTATGCCCCACCCACAATAAAAGCTGCCTTTCTTGTTCCCCGGTTCATGCATTTCTGTAAGTATTCACTAAATCCCGCCGAGCTCATCTCTATCCCCTTTTCGTCGAGCAATACCACAAGATCATAACCACTGCTGTTTTTAATCAGAAGCTTACCCTCCTCGACACACTGTCGTTTTGGTTGAAGTGAAGATATTACCTGAGGAATTGTTATTTCATAGATATTAAAGTCGGTATAATGCCTTATGCGATTTCTGTATTCATCAATGCCCTGCTTTAACCAGTCTGAAGTTGTTTTTCCGGTTACCAGTAGATCAATTTTCATGTTTTAAGTGTTTCAGGTGCAAGATATAAATTTTTTATTGCCGGTGTTAATTAACCTTAACAATTTTGACAGGCACAATAATTGATGTATTTTTGAACCGGTTTAATTGATTTTATAGGCTTTTTCAGCCCATTTCACAAGGATTCCGGGTCATTAAGAAAATTCGAAATGTTTTACAGGTTGCTGCTTATATGTTTATTTCTACCGGTTTTTGCTTCAGAATCCACTGCGCAAACTGACAGAAATCTTGTGGTTGAAGCAATATCTGCCGCTAATGCCGGCCGGCTTTCAACCTTATTTGCCAAATCAGTAACTGTTTCTCTGCCTGCCCATAAAGGCAGCTTCAGTTGTAATCAGGCCAGATCAATGTTACAGGAGTTTTTCAAGCAAAATCCACCACATTCTTTCATGATTATTAATAATGGAAAAACTACCCAGTCAAACCATTTTATCCTGGGAACATATATATCGGGGAAAGGTGCCAATTTCTCGGTATATATCCTCTTCAGTGTTGTATCTGGTAAGGAAAGAATTACAGGTATCACTTTTGAAAATAAATAACAGTTTTTATGAAAATATCTGATATAATCAGATTGGCAATAGCTGAAGACATCGGTGATGGAGATCACACCTCTCTTGCTACAATACCTTATCAAAACAAAGGATCTGCAATACTGACAGCTAAAGAGGAGGGTATTCTTGCCGGGTTGCCTTATGCCATTGAAGTTTTCAGACAAACCGACTCCAGCCTCGAAACCATCATTAATATCAAAGAGGGAAAAGTCATAAAACCCGGTGATATAGTATTTACGGTAATTGGATCAACACGATCAATTGTTGCTGCTGAACGACTTGTCCTTAACATCCTTCAACGGCTTAGCGGTATAGCAACCTATACACATAAACTTACAGATTTGATCAGGGGATACAACACGAAACTTCTGGATACCAGAAAAACAACCCCTCTGCTCAGAGAAATGGAAAAATATGCCGTCAGAATAGGTGGCGGTTACAACCACAGAATGGGGCTCTTTGATATGATAATGATCAAAGATAACCATGTTGACTTCTCAGGAGGTATTAAAGCTGCCATAGATAGGGTTAACAGGTATATATCCGAACGGAACCTGGATCTGAAGATTGAAATAGAGGTGCGCAACTTCGAAGAACTGAATGAGGTTTTGGTGTGTGGAAGGGTAAATCGTATTATGCTTGACAATTTTAAACCAACCGACCTGGCCAGAGCTGTGAAGGTTATTGGAGGCAGATTTGAAACCGAAGCATCAGGTGGTATTAATGAGGAAAATATCAGGGATTACGCCGAAACTGGTGTTGACTTCATCTCATCCGGAGCACTAACGCACCACATAAAATGCATTGACCTCAGCCTGAAAGCATTTAAAGGCAATAACAATGCTGATTAAATCCCAATTACGGAAACTCACATCTAAGGTTAACTACAACCTTAACCTGGTAATGATACCCGGAGGTAAGGGGATAAGTCTCTACACAGTGGTGTCTAACTTCAGAAACGCAATTTCCTCAGGCAGCCTCAACACAAGAGCAGCATCAATATCATTCAAGTTTTTTCTCGCTCTTTTCCCTGGTATCCTTTTTATCTTTACAATAATACCTCTCATTCCTGTCAGGGATTTCCAGATTAACCTTATGATCATGCTTAAGGAACTGATGCCTGAAATGTTGTTTCCCTTGCTTGAAAATACTATTATGGACATTGTTAGCCGTAAACACACAGGATTGCTTTCATTGGGCTTCCTGCTTTCATTGTGGTTCAGTTCAAGTATGTTCATAAGTATCATTTCATCCTTCAACCAGTCAGTGAACATATCTGAAACAAGGTCTCCAATGCAGAAACGATTTTTAGGAATTATACTAATGCTTTGTGCAACGCTTCTTATAATTGTTGCAATTACCATGATGGCTGCAGGGCAGGGTACTCTTGCCTGGCTTGTTGGTGAAGGATATATTAAAAAAAGTCAGGTAATTGGAATTCTTCCGGTTGGAAGATGGTTTCTGCTTGGATTTATTATCTATCTGACAATCTCCGGTATCTATTACTTTGCCCCCGCAAAAAAGGAGGGGTTTAGATTCTTTTCTGCAGGATCACTGATAGCAACTTTGTCGTTTGTTGGAATTGCCTGGGGATTCGGATATTTTGTGAAATATTTCTCAACCCATAATGCCCTCTATGGATCAGTCGGTACTCTGATTCTGTTTCTACTGTATATTTACTATAATGCAATCATACTGTTGGTCGGATTCGAACTTAATGCAAGCATTATTGCTGCAGGTAAAAAACAGGTCATTAAAACACATGTCACTGAGTAAAATGATGTCTAATTATAGCTAAATGCAAACCTGATGGCAGATGCTCAACTGATAGAGAAACTAAAACTTGGTGACCATAGGGCTTTTATGGAGCTTGTAGACAATTACAAGCAAAAAGTTATTAACCTGAGCTATGCATATCTGCACGATCTGAACGAAGCTGAAGATATTGCACAGGATGTTTTTATTGAGGTTCTGGAATCAATAGGAAAATTCAGGGGTGATTCCTCAGTTTCCACATGGTTATACAGGGTAACTGTGAACAAATCATTAAACCGCCTAAAAAGAATGCGTAGGAAAAAGCTTTTATTCGGTTTTCTCACGAACGAAAATATTGAATCCGGACCAAATCAGCATCCTGAACCAATTGCCTCTGAGAGCAGCAATCCCGATTTCTATCTGAAAATCAATGAAGACAGGAACGCACTTCACACAGCAATAGACAAGCTGCCTGCAAATCAGAAAACAGCTTTCCTGCTGAGCAAGTATGAAAGATTATCATATAAAGAGATTGCCTCGGTAATGAACACGTCACTACCATCGGTTGAATCACTATTGTTCAGAGCAAAAAGTAATCTGAGAAAACACCTTATGAATTATATCACATATTCTGAGTAAACCTTAGAGCAAGTTTTTATGAAGTTGAATGTCAAAATATCAAATTAGACTCCATGAATTGCAGGGATATAGACAGGAGAATGTTACATTATATCGACAGAGATTTGCCGCATGATATTACAACGGGAATTGAAGACCACCTTCAAAAATGCGTTGTTTGCAACAAAAAACTGGACGTCATTAAAAGAATCTATTCCTCAATAGACTCAGATCAGGTTACAGATGATTATCCATTCTTTTTAACCAGAGTTGAAGCGAAGTTGCAGAAAATCAGAACAGTTGAACAATCACCTCTATTCAGGGTAAAACCTGTTGCTCTGTTGGTTGCCATAGTTTTACCACTGCTCGCAGGTATCTGGCTTGGATACTCGGCATTCAGGCAAGATACAACATATATCAACAGTAATGAACTAATTGCTGATGTAAACAATTATCTTTCTACTCCGGGATACCCTGAAGAATATTATTATTCTGATTCCGGCACATATTAAACAGATATTAACTCAAATATTAAACTTCAAAAAAAAGCAGGAAATGATAAACACAAAGCAATTCAGGCTTCTTGTATGGCTTGTAATAATTTTACTGGCATTAAATGTTTCAGCGGTTGCAACAATACTCTGGATGAGGTTCTCCGCTCAGAAACCGGGGCCGGAGAAAACAGAGTTTATATTGAAAACAAAAAAGAGGCATTTCCGTTTACATGATGAGATGATAAAAAATGAGGTGGGTCTTAATGACCGTCAGATTGAGGCTTTCAGACAACTGAGGGATAAGCATTTCTCTGAAATCCGGGATATTACGACAGACATTGATAAAACAAGGGAACTGCAGTTTATTTCAATTCGTGATAAAAACGCTGATCCGGAATTCATTGACAGCCTCAGCAAAAGAACCGGAGAGCTGCATTACCAGTGGTCGGTAAGTTCCTCAATATTTCTGAATGACGTTAAAGATTTGTGTACACCTGAACAAAAGGAAAAATTATTCAACCTTTTGGAAAAAAGCAGAATGAAACATGGTTACAAATCAGGAAGGATCAAATGTAGGGATAAGGCACCATCAGAAATGCCATGCGAAGGATCAGGTCATGGTAATAGGAAGCAATAGTCCTATAAAAGGATAACAATAACACAACTTAATCAACAAAAATTAAAGCTATGAAAAGAAGAACAATTTCATCACTTATGATTGCAGGTACAATCGCATTGTTGTTTGCATTCACACAATCACTCAATGCGCAGGAACAGCAGAGACAGGCCAATTCCAAAGGGGAGAAGCAACAGCTACATCAAAAAGAACAGCGCGGAGCTGAATTACAGGGCCCTTTTGCAAATTATTCATCCATTCCCGGCCTGAACGAAAAGCAAAAGGCAGATATTAAAACCATCAGGATTGAGATGCTTAAAGACATCAAGGTGATCAAAGATAAGATAAACGAGAAGGAGGCCAGTTTGCGCACCTTGACACGTGCTGAGAAGTATGACAGCAATGCTGCAGAAAAAATCATTGACGAGATAGCTGCATTGCAGGCCGAAAACCGTAAAAGGGTAGAAAAAGCCAGAAGTCAGATCAGGAGTATGATTAATGATGAACAGAAAATCTGGTTCGATCAGCATTGTCAACCTCATCCGGCAGGACAGAAAAAGGCAGTTGATGCAAAAAAGCAAGGAGGTGAAAAAAAGCAAAGAGCTGAAAAACAGCAAAACAAACAAAAACCAGTTCGGAAATAACAGATTATGGTAATGCCACCTGTCCGCTGCAATGATCTCGTGATGCTCCTGTAACTGATGCCAGAACATTGATTCTGCCTAACCATCTTAAAAGTCCCAGGAATCCGAAGACCAGTGCCTCTTTATAACAGATCAGCATAAGATCAGGTACAATCAACTCACAGTTTACCATCGATTTCAGCTCATCCACAAGATAATTGTTAAGAGCACCACCACCGGTTACCAGGATTCTGGAACCGGTTTTCTTTTTTAAGGATTCTGAAATTTTTTGTGCAATATGCCGGCAAAATGTCATTAAAAGGTCGGCTGTCATGTATTTATGTCCAAGAACAGGCAGCCACATCTCTTCAATCTGTTCACGTGAAAGCGATTTTGGAGGTTCTGTTTCATACCATGGTATTGATTTTAGTTTGTTGTTAACCTCCGGCAAAAACATTCCGGTCGAAGCAATAGTTCCGTTTTTATCAAAAGGCACTCCCTCTCTTTGAGCCAGATAGTTTAAGACAATATTTACCGGACAAATATCATAGGCAATACACATATCTTCTTCAAAGTATGAAATGTTTGCAATACCTCCCAGATTCAGACAGCCGGAATACCCACCAAATAGAAGTCGGTCACCAATTGGTACCAGTGGTGCTCCCTGCCCGCCAAGGTAGATATCGGAGGTGCGGAAATCGCTTACAACAGGAATGCCGGCACTTTTCGCAATAACAGAACCATTTCCTATCTGGAGTGTAAATCCCTTCTGAGGCTGATGAAATACGGTATGGCCATGTGATGCAGCAAGCATTGGGAAGAAATGATACCTGGCATTTATCTCAGCTAACAGGTCACCACACCAGCCGGCGAAAATCATATCAAGCTCAATAAGTTTATCCGGTTTAAGCTTGTGCGCATTAATCAGCTGGCAAGCAAGTTCAGGTGGAAACGAAAATGTTTCTGCATGGATGATTCGGTGTTTCCAGCCATTAATGTCTTCCTTAAACTCACACAAGGCAATATCCAAACCATCAAGAGATGTTCCTGACATCAAACCTGCAACATGGTATACCATTATATATATGTTTTCATAGATATTCCAGAACCCGTTCAAGCCCCATGCCACGTGACCCTTTGAGAAGTATGCTGTATCCTTTCAGAGGATTGCTCTTCAGCCAGGGAATCAGTGCGTCTGTGTCTGTAAATATATGATCAGCAATATCTCCAGAGTTGGCAGAGAAATGTTCACCAACACAGATAAGAACATTACCGGTACCTTGAGCCATCTCTGCCACTAACCTGTGTTCAGAATCGGAGTAAATACCCAGTTCAAACATATCACCCAATATCATGCAGCCCGGTTTCCTGCTGTTTCTCAGGAAATGATCTATTGCCTCCTTCATGCTCGCAGGGTTGGCATTGTAACAGTCGATAATCACACTGTTATTACCGGTTTCATGGTATTGCGAACGATTATTTACCGGTTGATAAGCTTGAATTGCCTTTGCAATATCAGCTGCCTCAACGCCCATAACAATACCGGTGGCAATAGCAGCCATAACGTTTGTAAAATTATAGGCACCTGCCAGTTTTGTTTTTAAGTGAAGTTTTTGCCTGTCGTGATACCAGTACAGTTGCAGGAACAAACCATAATCTTCCGGTTCACCCTGCACATCAGCAGATTCCGATGCACCATAGCTGACCAGGTGAACTCCTGCTCTGAAAGCCATTGTATACAACAAGGGGTCAACTGCATTTACGATTATAGTATTACTGCTTCCCCGCCCCAGAAAGTCATATAACTCACCCTTTGCTTTAACCACACCTTCTGGCGTTCCAAATCCTTCAAGGTGTGCTTTGCCGATATTTGTTATGATGCCGCATGTTGGTTTTGCGAGTTCACATAAGAAAGTGATTTCACCGGGATGATTTGCCCCCATCTCAACAATAAGAATTTCTGTTGATCTGTCAGCTCTCAGTATTGTAAGGGGAACACCTATGTGATTGTTAAGATTTCCCCGGGTAGATATGGTGTTGAATTTCTGTGATAGAACTCCGTTTATGAGTTCTTTTGTGGTTGTCTTCCCGTTCGATCCGGTTATTCCAATAACCCTAAGATTCAGAGAAGACCTGTGAAGTTCTGATATTTTCTGGAGAGAAGAGAGTGTATTTTTCACTGTAAGGCACCTGTTGTATTTGCAAAACCGGGCATCGTCAACCACTGCAAATGCAGCTCCCTTGTTGAGGGCTTCAGGAGCAAATATGTTACCATTAAAATTATCACCTCTAAGGGCAAAGAACAAAGACCCTTCAGTCACTTCGCGTGAATCGGTCACAACCGAAGGGTGTTTCAGATATACTTCGTATAGCTCTTCGGCAGACAAAAAGTGTTGGCTCATCTTATGCGGTTTAAATTCCAAAGATAAGAAAGGCCATCTTTATAAGGATGGCCTTTAATTCTTTTTATTTCCTGATTACCTGTTGCCTTGCGGACTGCCAACCCTGTGCATGGCACAGCGGAATCCAATGAAATCAGTAGCCTGATCCTCTTCCAGGAATCTCCGGGTACCGGGGCTAAGCCAGTATTCACGGTCTCTCCATGAACCACCTTTGTAAACCTTTACACGGTCGTTGATAAGAGAAGTGTTGCCATAATCATACATAGCACGGTCTTCTTCAACAATACGGGTGTAATCAACAGAGACCATGCTTTCTGCGTCACCATCCTTAAAATTAATATTGTCGGCCTGGCGATAATTTCTACGGCCGATATTCTCTTCTGCTCTTACTTCACGGGTTTTCATCTGACCCGGCATCCCGATCACATAACTGGATATGCCTTTAAGGATTGCACCGCCAATCTTAATAGTTTCATCAGCACTGTTGATACTTTCAATAGCATCCTGAATCCTGCCTGAGGCATCCTCCATGTTTCTGTTCTCATCTTCTTCAACAGCCTGTTCAACTAAAGCGACAACTCTTTCCACGAGGTCAGCTTCACGATCTGATGAACGACCACTTATGGCAAGCTCTTCCTGAAACTGAAGAAGGAAGTTCATAATACCTTTATAATCATAGGTTATGAAATCCAGTTTATCGTCATAGGTGCCTTCATTATTGATAACTGCAGTCTGGAATACATTTCCGCGGAAGGGATTTTTTTCTTCAAAGTCTTCAAAAGTGAGAGGGCGGTAAACATCAGAAACCCACTCTGCCACATTTCCGGCCATGTTGTAAAGACCGTAATCGTTGGGCCAGTATGCAAATACCGGGGCTGTAATGTCTGCTTTGTCGTTAAGGTGCCCGGCCACACCCATGTAGTCACCACGCCCGCGCACAAAGTTGGCAACGAACTGCCCATAATATTTACGGTTGTCGGTTCTGGTATTGTGACCATTCCATGGATATAATCTCCTTTCAACGATTCTTTCATAATAGGTGTTGCCAATAAGACCCAGAGCGGCAAATTCCCATTCTGCTTCAGTTGGTAAGCGATAGGAAGGAAGAAGTATGCCATCTTCCATCCTCACCTGGCGTGTACCTGCGCTGTTTGGATTGAGATCTTTAAGCTCTTTTCCAACCAGTCCGATAAACTGCCCTGCAAGATATGACTTTGTGTTGAAGTTCTCTTCATTCTGCTGCATCGGATCCATTTTGAGGATACCGGATTTAACGAGGATATCTTCATTCACCCTGTCGGTGCGCCATGCGCAATAGTCTCTGGCTTGCAGCCAGTTCACTCCAACCACAGGATAATCCTTATAGGCAGGATGACGGAGATACAACTCAGCAAGAGGTTCGTTGTAAGCCAGCTTTTTCCTCCACACCAGCGTGTCGGGCAGAGCCTTGTCGTAAATCCTTGGAAAGTCGATTCCGTAAATACGATAGATCCAATACAGGTATTCAAGATAATCCAGATTTGATACCTCTGTCTGGTCCAGATAAAATGAACCAACAGTTACACGGCGGGGAATATTATCCCATGCATCTGCAACCTCCTGGTTGGTACGACCCATCAGAAATGTACCTCCTTCAATAAGCACCAGGCCGGGACCGGTTTGCTGTTCAATAAACCTGGCAACCTGGAATCCGCCGTTCTGTGAATTGTTATACTCCCATCCGGTAGTGCGTGAAACCGGATTTCCACAGGATGTGACAATCATCAGTGCTGCAATTGAAATCAGGAAAATTCCTGTACAAAGTTTCATGGCTTTCATCATTTATCTCAATTTTTCTGTAACATTAACATTAACTAGAACACTGGGCATTTTATTGCCCTGTATTTCGGGCCTCTTTCAGGACAATTGAATTTCAAAGTAAGGCTTATCTCGTGTGCTCCTCCCGACCCACCGTTGGTAAGACCAGAAACAGTTATGTCGTAAGAATACCCTATCTTCATCTTGTCATATTCAAACCCAGCCAAAAGTGTGAGTGCATCAGAGTACTGGCCGTATTTTGATGAGTGAAACTGACGGTACCATATACCAAATGTCATTGGGGTATGGTGATAATAAATTCCGTAGTTTATCTGGTGGAATTGATGTTGCTGCTGATAAATCAGACTTGGAAAAAGATACGGGTATGACTCCTGATAAATCCCTTTTCTTTTACCACCCACCTGTATTTCATATCCTGTCTGGATTGTGTATTTCATGTGGTGTACTGATTGTCCGTCAGGCATAGGATATAAAGAGTTATACGGTTGTGTAAGGTGATGGGTTGCAACACCGATATAAAACTTGTCGGTGAAATACAGTGTTCCCATACTGAAATCTGGATAGGCTGTGTGTTCATTGACCTTGGGTGTCTGTGTTGGCCTGTTGTGGGTGAATCCGTCCCTTTCATCAATCTGATCCCCGAATTTGAGTTTATCCCAGTTGATGCTCTTTGTGTAATATGAACTCTGTAATGCAAATGTAAGATTGTATTTACCCTGATCATCAAATTGCAACCTGTATGAGTACATAAACCCTATAAAGTTGTGTGTTAATGCTCCCTCTCCGGCCTGATCTGACATGGCCAGCAATCCCAGACCACCACTCAGCTTACCGAAATATTGATCGTATGAAGCATTATAGGTAATGAACCCCCCTGGTATTGATGGCCATTGATTGCGATAGTTGATGATCAGCCTTGGGCAAATATTCGTTCCTGCAAATGCAGGGTTCAGATATAGAGGATTGGCATAAAACTGTGAAAATATCGGATCCTGAGACCTGCCCTGCTCAGGAGCAATAAAATATGCAACTATCAGGATCAGCGGAATTAATATGATTCTTCTCACCATGAAATTTTTAATCAGTTTATCTTATAGCAAATTTCAGCTCACAATAATACGAATATTTTTTCAAACCATAAATATAGTTCATTTCTTATCTTAAAAAAAACTATGTATGTTTTTTTTATCATAAAGCACAGTTTATCAACAGCTAACATATAACTGCATGCCTTAATAAACCAAATTTCATCTTTTATTTAAACGGAATTAATTGTAAAGGTTACATTTTTTCGCAATTTTTGTTCGTAAAAATCATTCAGACAGGTGAACATTAGCATTATAAATCTGTCTTATTTTTGCCAGCAAATTATAAATCTGGTTTCAATCTGTTCATTCAGTACAATAAAACAAGCAATTTGTTGTTTGGAATCGGAAATTAAGACGAAAACCTGAGAACCCCACTTGAATGTTTATCTTATTTAGATTGATGACCCGAATTTTTGTTCCCCCTTTCAGAATCAACACCTTTTTCTTAAGGCTGTTGGCGTCGTTATTCTTAGCAGCATCATTTAACGGCCATGTAACTGGTCAGCAAAACCTCTCCCGACGTGCAGAAAAGGATACAGCACTGATAAGTATCAAATGGAAAGGTGTTGAAGAGATCAGGATAACAGAAACAGAAGTGTTCCGGAGGATGGCTTTTGAAGATGCTGTATATCCTGGTGATCCATTAATTCCTGAATGGCATCTGCTTTATTTGCACAAATCCAGGGAATCACATCTTAATGCATCATTGGAAGTTATAAGCAAAGAGCTTTTATCACAGGCTGAAGCAGGCACTTTTAATTATGATACTGAAATAAGCAACGATTTTGTAATAAGAGTTGTGCCGGTAATTGTCAAGCGTGATAGGTTTTCGTCCGTGTTTATTTCACCTGTCAGGAAGGTCAGGGAAGGTGTTTTTGAAAGGATTCTTACATTTAAACTGAATATTGATGAAGAACCGGTTCAGAGCCTTCCCAGTATTATGCACCGGACAGGCAAAAGTGTCACAGTACTCTCTTCAGGAGACTGGTACAAGATCAGGGTTTCCCGCAACGGAATTCACAAAATTGACTATCAGCAGCTTTCGGCAATGGGTTTTACAGGAGGCAGCTCAGCAAATATCAGGTTGTTTGGTATGGGTGGTGCATTGCTGCCCGAAACTGCGGGTGAGTACAGGCCTGATGGCCTTCAGGAGATCGCAGTTCAGGTTGTCGACGGGGGTGATAACAGTATCGATCCCGGTGATTATATTATCTTCTATGCTGAAGGCCCCGGAACATGGATACACGATTCTCTGAACAACAGGTTCGTATTTCAGCCTCATCATTATGATAACTACAATTACTATTTTCTGACACGAGGCACAACGCCTGGATTGAGAATTCAAAACCAAACCCCACCGGTTCAGCCTCCCACTACCACGGTTAACTCATTTCAGGAATTTTACAGGTATGAAAATGATACCATCAACCTTATTAAATCGGGTAAACTTTGGGTCGGGGAGGTTTTTGATCTTAAGACAACATATAGCATCAATCTTAACATTCCTGATATTAACCCGACCACTCCTGTTGAAATGCGCACTTCATTTGTTGCCCGGTCTCTTGTTTCAAGCACTTTCACGGTTCAGTCAGGCCAGTTTACCACAGTTGTGGGGGTTCCCAATATTCTTCCCGGTTACAACTCTCCTTATGCATCAATGGGTTTTCAAACGTTCACTTTCAACACCTCAGGCAATTCTATCCCTTTGACTATAACCTATAACAAGCCAATGTCAACTTCAATTGGCTGGCTCGATTATATTGAAGTCAATCTGAGGCGTAATCTCAGGTTTTCCGGGGCACAACTCCTTTTCAGGGACTACTCTGTTTCCGGCGTTGGTGCAACTGCTGAATATAAAATTGCACAAAGCGCTGCCGGAACAGTCGTCTGGGATATAACAAACCCTTTTATGCCTGAAAGGGTTCAGGGAAACCTGTCAGGTTCGGTTTATTCTTTTACATCGGATGCTTCTGTTAAGAGGCAGTTTGTTGCGGTTAGTTCACAGGGATGGTATAACTCAGAAACAGCCGGAAAAGTTCCAAACCAGAATCTGAGATCTGCCACCCAGACTGATATGGTAATTGTAAGCTACCCCGATTTTCTTGCTGCTGCTGAACGACTTGCAAACATTCATCGTAACAAAAGCGGCCTCAGTGTTTTGGTTGTCACCCCCGGACCGATCTACAACGAATTCTCCTCCGGCAAGAAGGATCCAACCGCCATCCGCGATTTTATGAAGATGTTCTACGATAGGGCAACATCACCCAAGGAGATGCCAAAGTATCTTCTGTTTTTTGGCGACGGTTCTTACGACAATAAAAACCGTATGCCTGACAACACCAATTTCCTTCCCACTTTTCAGTCTGATGAGAGTCTTAATCCTGCAGGAACTTTCGTTACCGACGACTATTTCGGGATGCTGGATGATCACGAAGGGCTGAATGCAAGCGGAGCACTCGACCTTGGAATAGGAAGGATACCTGTTTCCACCTCAGCCGAAGCCTCTCAGATGGTGGATAAGATTGAGAGATATTTGAGTGATAACACGGTTGTTAACGTTCAAAGCATCAGTGCCGGGACGGGAAACACCAGGCCACTGGCCGACTGGCGAAATTTAATTTGTATAGTGGCTGATGATGAGGACAGTAATCTCCATATTGATCAGGCTGAATACCTTGCCGACTATTGTGATTCATTACACACAGTTTATAACGTCAACAAGATTTACTCAGATGCATACCAGCAGGTATCAATATCGGGCGGTCACAGGTACCCTGATGTGAATGATGCAATAAACAAGCAGATGGAGAGGGGTGCCTTGATTATGAACTACATCGGCCATGGTGGTGAACTTGGGTGGGCACACGAACGAATACTTAGAATAGATGATATTCAGAGCTGGAACAATAACTGGCAGATGCCGTTGTTTATCACCTCAACCTGTGAATTCAGCAGATTCGACGACCCTGCAAGAAGATCTGCCGGAGAGTACGCTTTTCTTCACCCGAATGGTGGTGCCATTGCACTCTTCACTACCACCAGACTTGCATTTGCTTCAAGTAACTACGCTTTCAATTCAGCATTCTTCAAGCAGGCATTCAATAAAGTATCGGGTGAATATCAAAGTCTGGGCGACATTTTCAGGATGTCAAAAATATTATCAGGTTCACAGGCCAACAACAGAAATATTGTTATTCTTGGCGATCCTGCACTTAGGCTGGTTTATCCAAAGCATAGAATCATTACAACACACATCAACGACACCCTTATTACATATCCGTTTGATACTCTTAAAGCACTTTCGAAGATTACTGTAAAGGGTGCTGTTATTGATCAGAATGGGCAGGTGATGCAGGATTTCGACGGTTTTCTGTTCCCAAATGTCCTTGATAAGAAGATGACATTTACCACACTTGGCCAGGATCAGGGTAGTTACCCCAAACAGTTCTGGATGCAGAAAAATGCACTGTACAGAGGTAAGGTTACTGTAAGCAAAGGGCTGTTCACATTTTCATTCATAGTCCCTAAAGACATTGCCTACTCCTATGGATTTGGGAAGATAAGCTACTATGCCGAAAATGGCATTGAAGATGCTCACGGATTCTTCGACAAAATTGTGGTTGGAGGCACCGCCGATGGGAACATAACAGACAATACAGGCCCTGTTGTACGCCTGTATCTTAACGACTCATCATTTGTTTTTGGTGGTACTACAGATGCTGACCCGGTTATACTTGCATTACTTAGTGATGAGCATGGCATCAACACCACCGGCGGTGGAATAGGACATGATATTGTGGCTGTTATTGATGGAAATACGAACAATTCAATCATCCTGAACGATTATTATGAAGCCGACCTGGATTCATACAATTCGGGAATGGTGATATACGGGTTGTCGGATTTGGAAGACGGGCCGCACCATCTTAGCGTGAAAGCATGGGATATTCTAAACAATTCCACGGAAGTTTTCACAGAATTTGTTGTTGCATCAGCCGATAAACCAATCCTAACCCACGTTCTCAACTGGCCAAACCCGTTTACCACCAATACAGAATTCTGGTTTGAACACAATCAGCCCTGCTGTGACCTTGATGTGATGATTGAGGTGTTCACTATCTCAGGGAAAATTGTGAAAACAATAATAGAGACTGTCACATTTACAGGTTACAGAGCCGGCCCGATCACCTGGGACGGTTTGGATGATTATGGCGACAGGCTGGCCCGTGGCGTGTACATATATAAGGTTTCCATAAGAAATAATGAACAAAAAAGAGCTGAGAAATACGAAAAGCTTGTTATTTTGCGTTGAAGTGTAGTTTTTTGTAATTTTGCAAACCATAAAAAACCTAGCAATCTCTATGATAATTTCGAAAAAGCAGTTATTAACCACTGCAGTGATGTTAGTGTTGGCAGGTGTAAGTTTTATTTCATCAGCCCAAACAAATACAACCTATCAGGGGCTTTTTGGCCAGGGTAAACTCAACACGATCACCACTTCTGTTCCATTTCTTATGATTGCCCCCGATGCCAGGGCAGGAGCAATGGGAGATGCCGGTGCAGCTTCATCTCCTGATGCATATTCGCAGCACTGGAACCCGGCAAAGTATGCATTCATACAAAACCAGACAGGATTCTCCGTTTCATATTCACCATGGATGAAAAAGCTTGTCGATGACATCAACCTGGGATATCTGTCCTTTTACTATAAACTCAAAAACGAACGTGATGCAATATCTGCATCCCTGCTTTTCTTTTCCTTAGGCGAAATTCAGTTTACCAATGATATCGGACAGGATATCGGTCGTTTTGCTCCAAGTGAATATGCGGTTGACCTGGCCTACAGCTCAAGGCTTACGAAAAATTTCTCCGCAGCAATAGGGTTCAGGTACATTTATTCAAACCTCACAGGAAATCGTTATGTAGGAAGTATGCAATCAAATGCCGGCCAGACTGTCGCAGGTGATGTTGCCGCTTACTACCGTTTGCCGATGAGGATCAACGATCAGAAATCATTCTTCTCTGCAGGGTTGAATATTTCAAATATTGGCGCAAAAATCTCTTATACCGAAACAATTGCGAAGGATTTTATCCCAACAAATATGAGGCTTGGTTTTGCCTTTGAGACTGAAATTGATGAATATAATTCACTTGGTGTTTTGC
This sequence comes from uncultured Lentimicrobiaceae bacterium, assembly GCA_964469215.1. Taxonomy (GTDB): domain Bacteria; phylum Bacteroidota; class Bacteroidia; order Bacteroidales; family SKPS01; genus SKPS01. The sequence goes on along the minus strand of CAYXYB010000005.1, from coordinate 49,793 downwards.
TAGACTTCAACAAGTTATTGGTGCCCACCCCACCTGAATATCTGAAAGATTCCCTTGGCAATTACGTGTATGACCCCAAAAACAACCCTGTTGTTAGCAGAGGAAAATCCAATGATGTGGGAGTTGTGAGCGGCATATTTCAGTCGTTTTCTGATGCACCTGACGGATTTAATGAAGAGATGCGTGAAATTATGATCAGTATAGGTGCGGAGTATTGGTATGATAAGCAATTTGCTTTCCGTGCAGGGTATTTCCATGAGCATGCTTCAAAGGGGAACAGAAAGTATTTCACCCTTGGTGTTGGCCTGAAACTGAATGTCTTTGGGCTCGATTTCTCCTATCTGATCCCCACAGGGCAGCAAAACCCCCTCGAAAACACTCTGAGGTTCTCGATACTGTTCGACTTTGAAGCTTTGCGATAGAACTTTCAGGATTTTGGTATATTTCTTTATATTAAACTATACCTTTGCCCTATGAGTTTCCGTATTGGCCTTGGCACAGACCTTCACCGGCTGGGTGAGGGTAACCCTCTGATAATAGCGGGTGTAAACATACCCTTCAATAAAGGTTCCATTAGCCATTCTGATGGAGATGTGCTTATCCATGCTCTTTGTGATGCTCTGCTGGGAGCAATTGCCGCAAGGGATATAGGATACCATTTCCCTGATAGTGATCCTGGAAATAAAGATGCTTCAAGTACCGGTTTCCTTGAAGCAGTTGTTAAAATGGTCAAAGAGGCAGGCTGGAAAACTGTAAATATCGATGCTACCATTCATCTGGAGCAACCAAAGCTCAGCCCATATATTGACAGCATAAGACAATCGTTGTCAGAAATAACAGGCATGAATACAGAAGATATATCGGTAAAAGCCAAAACCGGTGAACGACTTGGCGTAATTGGCGGTGGTGATGCTATTGAGGCTCTGGTTGTATGCCTTATCAGCAGATAGATTATCCGGGGAGTTGTTCCAGCATTTTTCTGATGAGTGAAACAGCATCAGCAAGGCCTTCGACTCTTTTACCACCGGCTGTGGCAAAGAAATCCTGGCCACCACCCCCTCCGTTTATCAATGGTGAAATCTCCTTAATGATATTTGATGCACTAAGTTTATTGTTGTTGATAAGATCCTGTGAAACAAAAACCGCAACACCTGGCTTATCATCTTTAACCGAGGTTAACACCATCACCAGGTTCTTTTCATCCGTTCTGAGTGAAAAGGCAATATCCTTGATATTTGCCGGTTGCAGACTGGTTTCACCGGCAACAAAACGGATTCCTGAAACAGTCTCTGCTTTTTCCAGAATGGACTTAATAGCCATTTCTGCATTATTACGTTCAAATTCAGCAAGCTGATCCTCCATCAAACGCAGCTTTTCAATCATATTCTCAAGGGCTTTCAGAGGGTCTTTATGGTTGCGAACAAGCTCCTTCATTCTGTTTACTGTCCTGAGTTGATCCTCATAATATCTGATGGCAGTCCAGCTGGTGATAGCTTCAATCCTGCGTATACCAGCTGCAATTGCACCTTCGGAAAGTATTTTGAAAACTCCAATCTCACCGGTGTTTTCCACATGAGTTCCTCCACAAAGCTCAATGGAGTCCCCGAAACCAATAACCCTGACCTTGTCACCGTATTTCTCTCCGAAAAGTGATACGGCACCCATTTTTTTTGCATCCTGCAAAGGGATGTCACGTTTCTCTTCCCTTCTCATCGATCTAAGGATCATTCCATTGACTAATGTTTCAGTTTTTTCAATCTCTTCAGGGTTCATCTTTCCGAAATGGGCAAAGTCGAACCTGAAGTAGTCAGGGTTTACCAGTGAACCTTTTTGCTCAACATGTTCTCCAAGAACCATACGCAATGAGAGGTGGAGGAGATGGGTTGCCGAATGGTTCCGGGCGGTTGCAGACCTTTTTTCCCTGTCAACCAAAGCTATAAAAAATCTGGAAGGGTCTGAAGGAAGTTTATCGGTAATATGAACAATGAGCAAGTTTTCATGTAATGTGTTGAGGATTTCAATCTGCTCCCCTGTTTCAATGTTACGGATTTCACCAATATCACCAATCTGGCCACCTGACTCAGCATAAAAAGGGGTCTGGTCTAACACAAGCTGATATCTGACTTTGTCCCTCAAAACAGTTTTGCGGTACTTTATAATTCTGACAGTAGATTCAGTAGTGTCATAACCTGTAAACCGTGTGCCTGGACTTTCGTCATGAACAATTACCCAATCCTCTACATCCATTTTTGATGCATCACGCGACCTGGTTTTCTGAATGTCAAGCTCTTTCATGAATCCTTCATTATCCATTTTCAATCCGTTTTCAGCAAGTATAAGTGAGGTAAGATCGGCAGGGAAGCCGTAAGTATCATATAACAAAAAGGCGGTTGTCCCGTCAAGTATGCTTTTATTCTCTTTCTTCAGTTCCTCAATCATTTGATCGAGCAGATGTATACCGGTGGCAAGTGTGCGCAGGAAGGAGCTTTCCTCTTCAGCAATAACCTTCATTATCAGAGATTTTTGAGAGACCAGTTCCGGGAATGATCTGCCCATCTGTTCAACAATAACGGGAACAAGCCGGTTTATAAAAGGCTCTTTGAAGCCCAGATAGGTGTAGCCGTACCTGATAGCTCGTCTGAGTATCCTGCGAATCACATAACCGGCTTTAACATTTGAGGGGAGCTGTCCGTCAGCAATCGAAAATGTAACTGCTCTCACATGGTCGGCAATGACTCTGAAGGCGATATCATCCTTTTCGTTTACCCCGTAAATTTTTCCGCAAAGTTCACCTGTTTTTTCTGTCAGTGGCTTGAAAATGTCAGTATCATAACTGGATGTTTTACCCTGGAGAGCCATACAAAGGCGTTCAAAACCCATACCTGTATCAACATGCCTTTTTGGAAGTGCCATCAGAGTTCCGTCAGTTAACCTGTTAAACTGAATAAACACAAGATTCCATATTTCAATAACCAGTGGGTGGCCGTTGTTCACAAGGTCAGAACCCGGGATGGCATTTCGTGCCTCTTCATCTCTTAAGTCAATATGTATTTCCGAGCAAGGGCCACAAGGGCCTGTGTCTCCCATTTCCCAGAAATTGTCCTTTCGCGAGCCAGGAATTATATGATCATCAGGGAGCCATTTCCGCCAAAGCACACTAGCCTCCTCATCCTTGTCAAGGCCGTCAGCTTCATCACCTGAAAAAACAGTGGCATAAAGCCGTTGAGGATCCAGACTGTAAATACCGGTAAGTAATTCCCATGCCCATCGCATCGCTTCCTCCTTGAAATAGTCGCCAAACGACCAGTTTCCAAGCATTTCAAACATGGTATGATGATACGTGTCGTGCCCCACCTCCTCAAGGTCGTTATGTTTGCCCGATACTCTCAGACACTTTTGTGTGTTGGCTACCCTGAGAAGATCTGCAGACCTGTTCCCCAGAAAAATATCCTTGAACTGGTTCATGCCTGCATTGGTAAACATTAGAGTTGGATCATCCTTTATTACCATTGGAGCAGAAGCAACAATTTTATGTTGATGTGATGAAAAAAAATCCATAAATTGTTGCCTGATTTGATTACTGGTGAGCATATTATTTATATAGTTGATTGGCAAATGATTAACTTTTATTAACATCTTATGCGGGTGCAAAGTTAACCAAAACAGTAATTTTGCCGCATCAAAAAAAAAGTGCATCTTTATCACGCAAAAAGTTAACGGATGGCAAAAGCAAGATATAAGTTCAATCCCAGATCCCTTGAGATCGAGAGGGTAGAGGTAACTCTCAGGGAACGGCTTATAAAGATATCATCATATATTCTAACTGCTGTTGTTTTTGCTGTAATCACCACCACCATAGCATTTCAGGTCATAGATTCACCAAAGGAAAAGGCTTTAAGACGGGAGATTGATCAATACAGGTTGCAGAACAGGGTCATTACCGACCAACTCGACAAGATCGAAAAGGTAATTACTGATCTGGAATACAGGGATGATAATATATACCGGGTCATCTTCAATTCTGAACCTGTTTCTCAGGCAGAACGTCAGAGTGGAATTGGTGGTGTTGACAGGTACCGGCATCTGGAAGGTTATGAATACAGTTCAGAACTTATCAATACAGCAAAACGTGTTGATGATATCAGCCGCAGGCTTGTGGTTCAGTCGAAATCTTTCGACAAGGTCTTTGCATTAGCCAAGGAGAAAGAGAGGATGTTGGCAAGCATTCCTGCAATTGTTCCCATAAAAGGTGGTGCAATGAATATTGTTTCAGGTTTTGGGTTCAGGATACATCCGATATACAGATCCAGGAGAATGCATTCAGGCGTGGATGTTGCTGCTAAAAAAGGGACACCTGTTTATTCATCCGGAGATGGTGTTGCTGTAAAACCACAATCGAGCATGGGAGGGTATGGGATTTATGTTCTGATTGATCACGGTTTTGGGTACAAGTCACTCTATGCCCATCTCAGCAAGGCCGCTGTGAAACCGGGTGCAAAAGTCAGAAGAGGTGAACTTATTGGTTATGTTGGTAGTACAGGCTTGTCAGTTGCTCCGCATCTTCATTATGAGGTTCTCAGAAACGATCAGCCCGTTAATCCGGTACACTACTTCTATAATGACCTTAATCCATCAGATTACGAAGAGGTTATTAACATTGCTTCACGGGATAATCAACCCTTATCATAAAAATAATAAGATACGAAATGGTGCAGCAACAGGGCCATTCACAAAAACTGTATTATACCATTGGTGAAGTTGCAGAGCTTTTTTCTGTAAATACGTCATTGATAAGATACTACGACAAAGAGTTTAACGTCCTGAAGCCTCATAAAAACAAAAAGGGTAACAGACTTTTCACCCAGGGTGATGTTGAGTTATTGAGAAGGATAATAAGCCTCACCAAGGTTGAGGGGTATTCAATTGCAGAAACCAGGGATAAAGTCAAAAAAAGTACCTCTAAACCTGAAATTAAACCTGAAATTAAACCGGAAGATGAGGTGAGAAAGAAACTAAACAGGATGAAGATGATGCTGCAAAAGATACTTGAAACGTTAGATTAACTGCATGCAGAGTTAATGTTAGTAGTATAAACCTCCAAGAAGATAAGTCTTTACGTAGTCTGTAATACCTTCCTCAAGGGTGAAGAATGGTACATTATAACCTGCACCACGGAGTTTGTCAATCTGGGCACATGTGTAATACTGGTATTTATCACGGATATCTACGGGTGTGTCGATGAAATCGATAACCGGAGTTTTATCACATGCATCAAAGGTAGCAACTGCCAGGTTCTTGAATGAGCGGGGAATGCCGCTTCCAAGATTATACAGGCCAGATGCCGGTTTAAGGTTCATCATAAACAGAAGCACAGAAACTACATCTTTAATATATATAAAATCCCTTACCTGTTCTCCGTCTGCGTAACCGGGGTTGTGTGATCTGAACAATCTTACCCTGCCCTCTTCCCGAATCTGCCTGAAAGCATGAAAAACAACAGAGGCCATCCTTCCTTTATGGTACTCGTTTGGCCCGTAAACATTAAAGAATTTCATCCCTGCCCAGAACGGGGGTGTCTGGATTTGCTGCAGTACCCAATTGTCAAAATCGTTTTTTGAATGACCATAAGGGTTAAGAGGTTTCAGTAAACCGGTAATATCATGGTCGTCAGAATATCCTGAGATGCCTGAGCCATAGGTTGCTGCAGAACTGGCATATACCAGTGGAATATTATGGGATGCACACAAACTAAAAACCGTCTTACTGTAATTCAGGTTTAGCCGGTCGAAAATGGATGTATCGGTTTCTGTGGTGTCTGTTCTGGCGCCAAGATGGTACACGGCAGCAATTTCCCTGTGATTTTTATTGAACCATTCAAAGAAATCATTCCGGTGTACAATTCTGGCAATGATCTTCCCTTCAAGGTTTTTCATCTTATCTGGCCGGCTGAAATCGTCAACTGCTACCAGCTCAGAAAAACCTTTGTTGTTTAATTTGTTTACCAAACAACTTCCAATGAAACCCGCTGCACCTGTAATAATAATCATGCATGTATGTATTTTGAAATTATCACGGCAGGAACTCTTTGCCCGGATCAGCCGGTGTGGCAGTAAAGATCCCGCTTTCATATTTTATAATCAAGGTATATCTGAAGGGATCATCATCAAAAAAATCACGTGCGATGGTTAGTTGTAACTCATTGTCTGTCATCCTGAAAGCATCAATAAAATCGTCATAACGACCATCAAGCAGCATCTGGTAGTAGCCTTTGTCAGTTGTAAGGCCATCCATGTCAATACGGTTTTTTCTGTTCCGGAAGTATTGCAGCGGATATACTACCCCTTCCTGATCGTTATAGAAGAGTGGCATTTGATATACAACACACATTGTATCAACTTTGTATGTGCCCTGGTAGACCATGGTTCTTTCTGCTTCGGCAAAACTCATTTTGAAGTTTTTACCGCTAAAGTTAAAACTCTTTTTAAGGAGTTCGGATGTGAGATCATTTATCATCTCATGCTTTCTTCCTGGAATAATCAGTTTGTAGATGAATTCACCATATATCCAGCCTCTATTCCCATCTGAGGCAATAACCTCATACCAGAAATAGCCGTCGGGATCACATTCATTAACCTGACCCATACTTACCTTGATATTGTTTTTACGGATAATCTTCAACAGTGAGCCAGTATTGAGTTTGTCAACAACCTCCGCTTTAATGTCCGGAGCGATTCGTAACCTTACACCTTCCCCCACAGAAACAGCGTTAAAATCCATAAACACCAGATTCCGTGATAATGGTAGAGTGTCATTCTGATCCAGTATTGAATCGTTATCCTGTGAAATCTTCTCTTGCTTTTGTCTGCACCCGGTGAACAATAGTACAATAAATGTGAAAATTATTATTGTCCGGTTCATTATTTAAATTTTAGGTTGACTTAATATTATCAGATCTGAGTGACCTATCAGAGTAAAAATAATCCATCCGGAATTAAACAAGTTCTTCTTCAGTTAATATCTGACCTGATGCAAATATACACCTATATTGGATTTTTCTACATCAATTATTCAATATCATCAGAAAAAAGAGTTGCTTCCGGGGAGATCCTTCCTAAAAGAAGGTTTCTTACAGCATGTTTGCCCTCTTTTCCGAGATCTGACGAAAACTCATTGACGTATAGGGCAATATGTTGACTGATAACCTCATCATTTTCAGAATCTGCAAAGGATTTAACAAACAGGGATGATTCTTCGGGATGGTTGAAGGCAAACTGCACACTTTTTTTAAGAAGGCCGTTGATCTGAAAAATTGCCTCTTTTTTAAGAGAACGTTTAACAACAATACATCCCAAAGGAATTGGAAGGCCTGTTTCCAGATGCCAGAGTTTCCCAAGGTCGGCAACCAGGTGTAAACCTTTCGACTGATATGTGAATCGTGATTCGTGAATTATAACTCCGGCATCTGCATCACCCCGCACCACATTATCTTCAATTTCAGAAAATATCACTATTTTCTTATTAGTCAATTGTGGAAAGTATCTGGTAAGTAAATAATTGGCAGTTGTATCCTTTCCGGGGACGACAATTTTTATTTCATCTGTATTTGCGGGCAATGCCGGTTTTTTAGCAACCAGCATAGGACCGCAGTTGAATCCCAGGGCTCCTCCGGCTGTAATGGCAACATAATTATCGATGATCTCCGGTAGCATTGCATAACTCACCTTAATCAAGTCGAAACTGTTTGTAGCGGCCATCATGTTAAGCTGATCAATGTCTCCTGTTGTGTATTCAAATTGAAAATCATCGGTATCAATCCTTTTATTCACCAGAGCATCAAAGATAAAGGTGTCGTTAGGGCAGGTTGAAAATGCTGTTTTAATAATTTGTTTCATGGTTGAGGCAGATATGAGCCGAGGAAATCGCAGAGATTGGTTACGGCATGTTTCAGTTGCCAGTTTGCTTTATCCCTTGGGCCAACAATATTTGAAACTGCCCGGATCTGGAAGCAGGGTATGTTAAATTTCATACATACATAAAAGAATGCCGCTCCTTCCATTGTTTCCAGATCGGGTAGATAAAGTTGCGTAATTCTTTCAATTGAATCAGGAATAGTATGGATGGTATCAGATGTGACAGATCTACATCGGGGCAGTTGTGGAATGGGAAACCCGGAGGGACTTTCGTGTATAAGCCAGCCATCTTTAAACGGTAAAGTGTTTAGGTTTGTAAACGAAAGTTTTTCTCCGGTTATAAATCCTGAGGGTGATTCAGCACCCAGATCGGCAAAACGGTCGTGACTTACCAGGGCAACTGTACCGACAGAAAAAGCTTTATTAAACGATCCCGCAACACCTGAATTAATTGCAATGGAGTAATCTTTTCCGAAAAGTGCCATTGTGGTATAAAATGTAGTTGGAACCATCCCAGGGCGGGTGATAAGTATATCGGTATCAAATTTTTCTAGTGAAATAATTTTTCCTGGTGTCTCTTTCGGTATGGCTAAACCGGCCATAATAATCAACGGTTCAATTTCTGCCAACGTAGCAGATACCAGCAAAATACGGTTTGATTTCTCTTGCATATCAGGTGTTTCAGGGTTGTGCAAAGATACAAAAAGGCTGCAAGATACCTGGTAGCATCATGCAGCCCTGAATAAACGTAAAACTATCAGTTAAGCCATATCTTATCTGAGCTTTTCGATATTTGGCTGTTGAAGGCCATAACCTTTTATTCTGTCTTCGCGTTTCAGAAGAAATGCGAAAATGAGGGCAAGGACCCCCAGAGATGCAAAAATCATCATCGGAAGGGTATAATCATACTGGGCAACCTGAACATTTTTTACTGTTTCATAGCCGGTAATGCAATATTTGTTCAGAACCCAACCTATTAGTGCCGGAACACCCATTAATCCCCAGTTCTGCACCCAGAAGATAAGGGCATAGGCACTGCCAAGTTGCTTTTCAGGTATGATTTTAGGAACCGAAGGCCACATCGCAGAAGGTACCAGTGAGAATCCGATACCCAGAATTATTACTAAAGCGATTGCAAGAAAATAATGATTAAGCCCCGGAACAGAAAACATTGCATGTACAAAAATAATTAGGAGAGCACCTATTATCATTATGGTAGCTCCTTTTCCTTTTCTGTCGTAAAGGTTTCCGAAGAATGGGGTGAGGATAATTGTGCCGAAAGGGAGGAGAGCAGGAATTAGCCCTGCAAGATTTTCAGGCACATCAAACTTGTTTACCATCAGGTCTGTGGCGTATTTCAGGAACGGGAATACTGCCGAATAGAACAAAACGCAGAGTATTGCAATAAACCACCATGCCTTGTTGGTGATTATATAGAGAATATCACGCAGGCGAAACGACTCTTCGGGTTCTTGTTTGGTGTTGTTCTGGAGGTTAACTGCAGCTTCGGAAGCATCGAGTTTTTTGTCCTGAATAACGTATATTATGAAAGCTATCAGCCCAATACAAGCCATTACTAGACCGACAAGCAGAGGCATAGAAACGTGGCCAAGCCAGTTTGCAACCGGCAAAGAAGTGCCAATAGCAATCCCGGTACCTATTCTGGCCATAGCCATTTCAAGTCCCATAGCCAGAGCAAGCTCTTTGCCTTTGAACCACTTAACTATTACCTTTGAAACAGTTATCCCGGCAACTTCAACGCCTACGCCAAATATAGCAAAACCCAGTCCGGCAATAAAGACCTGGGCGCTGGTATCAAACCATAAGACCCTCCAAACCATACCGTCGAGAGCATGAGTCGAGACTGCCCAGTATTTAATAGCAATTCCCAGTAGCATTACCGATGCAGCCATTAGACCTGTAAACCTTACTCCCATCCTGTCAAGGATAATTCCACCAAAGATCAGGAAAAACAAAAACACATTGAACCACCCGTAAGCACTGGTAAAAAATCCGTATTGAGAACTTGTCCATGAAAGTTGCTGCTCAAGTAACCCCTTAAGAGGAGCCATTACGTCAGCAAGATAATATCCGCAAAGCATTGTGAAGGACACAATGATCAAAGCTGTCCATCTGGCAGCCTTCGATTCACGTAACGAGGTTTTGATCGCTTCAGTCATAATTGGTTTATTTTTAAATTGCCCGGCTAAAGTACAATATTTCTAAAACCACAGAGAAATAATGATGATTAGTCGCACAAAAAATGCTTTTCTTTGTTATTCCAAAAATACAATTTTATGAAAGCATTAGTTACATCTTTTATATCACTGCTTTTGTTTAATATATCTCTTTTTTCAGCCCCTGTTGATCAGGAAAAAGCAGCCCGTGTTGCAATGAATTTCTATTTCGAACGTAGTAACGGAGTCACTTTTACGATAACAGGAACCGAAATCATCGGCAATGGCGGTCTGGTTTTGCTTTACATTTTCAATGGCTCTCCGGGAGGTGGTTATGTGGTGGTTTCAGGCGATGACCGGGTATATCCGGTTCCGGCATACTCACTCAATAAAAATTATTTTTCTGGCAACAGCTATCAGGCTCCTGCTTTTACTGCAATAATGCAGGATTACGCTGATCAGATTCTCCATCATATTGACTTTTCATTACCGGCAACACCTGAAGCAATAACTGCATGGGGGGTTTACAATGTTCTTTTCCCGTCGTTTAATATCTCATCATTTCTTTCAGTACAACCTCTTCTCGGGCCTATCGAATGGGGGCAGGGTTGTTACTACAATGCCAACTGCCCTTATGATGCATCAGCCGGTTCAGGATACTGCAACAGGGTGCCTGTTGGATGTGTGGCAACATCAATGTCTATGGTAATGAAGTACTGGGGGTGGCCTACACAGGGTACAGGTTCCCATTCATATTTACACCAGACATACGGAACACTTTCAGCAAATTTTGGTGCATCAACATACAACTGGGCACTTATGCCGCCGGTGGCTACTTCTTCTAATTCAGAAGTGGCAAAAATCTGCTATCACGCCGGTGTGTCTGTGGAGATGAATTATGGTCCTAATTCAAGCGGAGCATTTATGGATGACGCTCGTTATGCATTGATTTACAGATTTGGATACAGTTCCGGAGCTTCGTTACAGTGGAAAAGCAGTTACACCACAGGCCAATGGGATTTAAGCCTTAAATCAGAACTGGATTCAAACAAACCGGTTATCTACTGTGGATATGACCAGGTTGCCGGCGGACATGCCTGGGTTATTGACGGATATCAGGGAGTTTCAAATAACCACTACCATTGCAACTGGGGATGGGATGGATATCATAACGGATACTTCTATCTCACAGCACTCACTCCCGGTAGCTATAATTTTTCAAATGACCATGGTGCTATCATCGGTATTGTTCCACCTGTAACACAGCCACCGACAGCTAATTTTACTGCCAGCGTTACAAATGTTGCCATAGGATTGCCTGTTACATTTACTAACCAAACAACAGGAAGCCCGGCAGGTTACAAGTGGTATTTCGGCGATGGTGACTCAAGCCAGCTTCCAAACCCTGAACATTACTACACGCAGCCCGGCCAATATTCGGTTAAACTTGTGTCGTGGAATATAATAGGCCATGATACATTGGAAAAGACAAACTATATTACAGCTTTTGCACCACCTTTACCGGTAGCTGAGTTCTCTGCCTCCTCCACTTATCTTCCAAAAGGTACTCCTGTCCAGTTTACAGATCTTTCATCAAATCTGGTAACCTCCTGGCAATGGGATTTTGGTGATGGCCAAACAAGTACGGTTAAAAACCCGCAACATATTTACCTTACTGCCGATACTTTTACAGTTACACTTATAGTTGATAATTATTCTGGTAGCGACACCATGGTTAAGTCCGATTATATTGTTACCAATCCTGGTCCTCCTTTACCTTCATTCAGTGCATCGGCCAATATTATTTATCCGGGTGATACAGTATTTTTCGCAGACCTGACGTCAAATGACCCTTTGGAATGGTACTGGCAATTTGGCGATGGTGATACCAGCACATTGCAAAATCCCTGGCATGTATATGCTGCTCCGGGTGGTTACAATGTTTCACTAAAAGTTACCAATATTTATGGTGATAATGAGTTGCTTAAACCAGGATTTGTTTACGTACTGCTTCCACCTCCTTTGCCAATGGCTTGGTTTTCAGCAGACCGCACCACTATTCTTAAAAGTGAAACAGTTATCTTCACCGATTACAGTTTCAGCAATCCTTTTATGTGGGAGTGGAGTTTCCCCGGAGGCCTACCTTCATCGTCACAGCAGCAGGTTCCAGGAGCGGTGGCCTACCCTGATCATGGAGTTTACGATGTACAGCTAATTGTTTGGAATATTAGAGGCAGCGATACTCTCCTGAGGGAGAAATATATCAATGTTGGAACAATTGGAACAGAAAATCTTGATATGTTTAAAACAATCAAAATATGGCCTGTTCCTGCCAGGGATCAGGTAAACATATCTTCTGAGTCACCGGTAACGACTGTTGTAATTCGCGACATCTCTGGCAGGGTCGTCAGAAGCCATGATACTGAAGCAAACGGGTTAAACACTGTTACAATACCTCTTCACAGTATTCCCGCAGGTAGCTATCTGCTCGAAATACGGCAAGCACAGTCTGCAGTAAAAAAACAACTTTTAATCGCCAGATAAGAACAGTAACAGGTTGATTATATTCTGTTATTCAATAATTTATTTTTTCGAAGAGTTTCGAAATTGCATCTCAAACTTAGCATTTTAATCCCATGAAATAATATGTATCTTTGTGGCATAAAGTAAAGGGGTGTATCAGTTTCACTTAATTATTTAACGAGGTTAAAAGATACTTAGTGAGGAGATTATTTAATGATTAGATACAGGCAGGTTCTTACATTGATTTTGGTTTTGTTTTCCGTGTTTGTTCGGGGGCAAAATTCGGAAAATAAGATTACAGTAAGAAGATGTGGGCATAATGAATATGTACAGCTTCTTATAAAAGAAGATCCGGGTTTTTTGGAGAGGCGGCAGCAGATAGAAAAGGATATGGCTGAATGGCTTAAAAACAACCCTTATGAGGATCTTTCTGCCGGAAAAATTGTTTATACTATTCCGGTTGTGGTTCATGTGCTTTACAATGACCAGTCTCACAACATTCCCCATACCAGGATTGTTGAGCAGATTGAATCGTTGAACAAGGATTTTCGCAAACTTAATCCGGATGTTTCAAATGTCCCTGCTGCCTTTGCAAGCCGTGTTGCTGATGTGGAATTTCAATTCTGCCTTGCCCAGAGAGACCCTCAGGGAAAGTGGACCAACGGTGTAACCCGCAGACAGGTATCCAAAACCAGTTTCAGTTACAACGATGACAACATTATCAAGTCAACCAGCCTTGGTGGCCAGAGCAACTGGGATCCTTCGAAGTACCTTAATATCTGGGTAGTAAATCTTACAGGTGGTGTTCTGGGTTATACACAACCTCCGGGAGGCCAGGCTTCGAAGGACGGAGTGGTGGTAGGTTATAAATATTTCGGGTTAACAGGTGCTCTTGTCCCCTTCAATAGAGGAAGAACAGCTACCCATGAGATTGGCCATTGGTTCAATCTGATACATATCTGGGGGGATGATGAGGGAGCATGCTGGGGAAGTGATTATGTGTCAGATACACCCAATCAGGCTTCGGAATTTTATGGCTGCCCCTCCTTTCCGAAAATGGATGCATGTACACCAGACAGCCCTGGTGTATTGTTTATGAATTTCATGGATTATGTTGATGATGCCTGTATGTGTCTGTTTACCAACGGTCAAAAGGCAAGAATGATATCAGCCCTCAATATATACAGATCTGAACTTAAGACTTCAAACGGTTGTGAGCCTGCAACCGGTATTGAAAATGTTCCGGACATTTCAGACTTTACGTTGTGGCCAAATCCGGGAAACGGTAATTTTAACATTGAACTTATGATGCATATAATGTGTGATGTCAGAATTATGGTTTATAACCCTTTAGGACAGCAGGTCTGGAGCACTGAATACAGTAATGTCTCATTTCTCAGAGAGCCAGTTGATCTCACCAGCCTTGATCCGGGTGCTTATGTTCTGCAGATAGTGGCAGGGGCACACCGTTTAAATCAAAGGATCATTATACAGAGATAAGGTTTATATACAAATTGCCGTAACAAGTTTGGGAGGTCATGCAAAAACCTGTAAATAAGGCGCTTTCTGATATTGCTGAAAAGACCCATGACAATATTCAGCTCAACAGGGAGGAAGGAATAAGATTGTACAATGAAGCTCCTCTTGGTTGGCTTGGAATACTTGCAGATACCGTCAGAGCGAAATTTAATGGTAAAACCACATGGTATAACAGGAATTTCCACATCGAACCTACAAACAGATGCATTTACAATTGCCGTTTTTGTTCTTATAATGAGCATAATAGTGCCAGGATATGGGATTATTCACTGGATGAAATTGTATCACTGGCTGCTAAAGCACCCGGGGATATTACGGAAATTCATATTGTTGGTGGTGTAGCTCCAGGAAGAGGCACAGCCTATTATTCGGAGATGTTGAAAGCTGTGAGGAGGGTAAGGCCCGGTGTTCATTTAAAAGCTTTTTCAGCTATTGAGATAAGTTATATGGCTCGTTTTGATAACCTCACAACTGCTCAGGTATTGCAGAAACTGGTAAATGCAGGCCTTGATTCGATACCCGGAGGTGGAGCAGAAATCTTCGACCCGGAAATCAGAAATAAAATATGCCCGGAAAAGGATAGCGCAGAAGAATGGCTCACGGTACACCGGACAGCTCATAAGATTAATATTCCCACAAATGCCACAATGCTGTATGGCCATGCTGAGGAGTATAATCACCGTGTTGACCATCTTATACAACTCAGAGAGCTGCAAGACGCCACCAATGGCTTTCAGGCATTTATACCCCTGAAATACAGAAATGCAAACAACCCCATGTCCGTTTTTGGGGAGGTACCTTCAACCGAAGACCTGAGGAATTATGCTGTATCACGGATTATTCTGACCAATATCCCTCATATAAAGGCATACTGGCCGATGATTGGCCGTGAAACAGCGCAGATTTCACAATCATTTGGTGTTGATGATCTTGATGGAACCATTAACGATTCAACATCTATATACACCATTGCAGGATCATCAGAGGTTAAACCGGAAATGAGTGCTGATCAGATCAGAATCCTGATAGCTGAAGCAGGGTTTATTCCTCTGGAAAGAGATTCATTATATAATCCGGTGATTAAAGATATCAATTCACTGAAATAATAAATGGCAAACGTGCCTGAATACCTTTCTGATCACCAAAAGTCAAGAGCATTTCGTAAACGGGGTAGCTGCTTCCCAACTGTTTTCGTATAGTTTTTTCAATTCTGGTTTCACCAGAAAGTTGCTTGATTAATTTTGTGAAAGGATCTGTCTGACAAGGCCATTCAACAATAGTGTAGTTCTTCAGTTTTGCCTCAGAAGCTGCAATTCTCACAGCGTCGTTAAGTCCTCCGATTTCATCTATCAATCCTATTTTCAGGGCGTCAGTTCCGCTCCAAACTCTGCCCTGACCAATTGAATCCACCCCTTTAAAAGTCATCTTGCGTCCTTCAGAAACGCGGTTTACAAAGTGTGTGTAAAAGTCGTCAACATAACTCTGCAGGAATTGATACTCGTAGGGCTCAAGGGGACGCATAAGGTTGCCAATGCTGCTGTTTTTGTTGGTTCTGACTTCATCAAAGGTTATTCCCAGATGATCACTAAAAAGCTTTTGTAAGTTTGGAATCACACCGAAAACCCCTATTGAACCGGTTAGCGTATTGGGTTGAGCAACAATACGGCTGGCTGCACACGAAATATAGTATCCCCCTGAGGCGGCATAATCTCCCATGGATATAATTACAGGTTTTACCTGATTGGCCAGGTAAACTTCACGCCAGATGATCTCAGATGCAAGCCCGTCTCCCCCCGGAGAATTGACTCTGAGTACGATAGCCTTGATGTTTTCATCTTTACGAGCTTTTCTTATTGTGGATGATATAAATTCTGAACTGATAACCCTATCCTCAGATTCTCCCATAACTATCGAACCCTCAGCAAATATAACAGCTATGTTGTCAGCTTTTTTGCCCTTGGATGTCTTCCCAACCATAATTTCCTTCTTCTGAGTTGCCTTGATATATTTTCCAATAGAAACAAGGTTGATATCATTATCATCATCATCATCATCATCCTTATCCTTATTCATATCTTTAATCTCGATTCCAAGAATTACTCTTAAAGAGTCTTCAAGCTGATCCTTATAAACAAGGCCGTCGACAAGGCCAAACTCCAGCGCCTTCTCCGGCCTGAAAGCTATAAGGCTGTCGGCATAGATATTTAAAAGATCTTTGTCAATTCCCCGATTTTCTGAAATTCCGTCAAGAATCAGATCCCAGCCGGAGCCCAGATACCTTTCGGTCTGTTCCCTGTTTGCCTCACTCATCCTGTCGAGAATAAAGGGTTCAACAGCACTCTTATAAGTGTTGTTTGAGGGTCGTATGACCTGCATCTCAACCTTGAGTTTCTCGTTAAGACCCTTGATAAATGCCACCTGAGCCGTTAATCCTGAGAACTCCAGCATCCCTTTGGGATTTACATATACACGATCGGAAGCAGTTGCCAGATAATAAGATTTCTGTGTTATCTGTTCTCCGTAAGCAATAATCGGTTTCCCCGATTCTGAAAAACGTTTCAGGGCATCCCTTATCTCGGTGACAGATGCCAAACCTGTCTGCATGATTCCCATTTCGAGGTATATTCCCTTAATCCTGTCATCTTTGGCTGCATCGTCAAGGCTCCTGATGATCTGATTCAAACCCAGTGGACGTTTGTCTCCAAAAACTTCACCCCAGGAGTCGAAAGGCATCTTCTGCCCGCGGTCATACAACGGCATATCAAGTTTTACATGAAGTAACCCCTCTTTGGGAATCTGAACATCTTCCCGCGGAACCATTGCAATAATCATTGCAAACATTATCAATGATAAAAGTGAAAAGATCACAGAGGCTAATATGTATCCCACCATTGATGCAAGCATTATTCTCAGAAAGTCTTTCATGGCTGTTTCTTTTTTATGAATGTTATTTTCGTACAGTTTTGCAAAGTTATGCTATGTGTAACATAAAAAATTAATATGTAAGAATTTTTTTGATTTTTTAACCAAAAACGGCAGGAGGTTTGACCGGGCCTCCTGCCTGTATCACACAAATAAACCATAAGCAACTGTTGAGTGAGAATAATTCAATTTTTAATCTTTAAAACAATTTCACAGAACAGGCAGCTAACGGTATTACGACGAACAGGACAGTATGATTGTTACACAAGATGGGATATCACCATGTTATTATTACTTTTGCTGAAAATAAGCTATGAATCATATTTTTCTCTCTTTGGGCAGCAACATAGGAAACCGTTTGATGAACCTTGATAATGCTGTTGATATTCTGAGCAGTTCAGGTGTGCATGCGGTAAGACTGTCAAACGTCTATGAAACCTCACCATGGGGTTTCAAAGCTTCTGTTAACTTCCTTAATCAGGTTATGGAAGCTTACACAAGGTTTTCTCCGGAAAAACTATACCGTTTAATTCTGAAAACGGAAACGACCCTGGGCAGGATCAGGACAGATTCTGCTGAATACGTTTCAAGGGAAATAGATATTGATATTTTGTTTTTTAATGATGAAGTAATTGAAAACGATCATCTGAGTATTCCTCATCCAAGATTACATGAAAGAGGTTTTGTTCTTGTGCCGATGATGGATTTGGCCCCTGATCACATTCACCCGGTTTTAAACAGAACTATAAAGGAATTACATGATTTATGCCCCGACACTGAAGAAATTGCTCTTTATGAGGATTTTACGATATAATAACCTGGCTTATGTTTTAACAGGAGAACAGAGCAGATCAAATCACGGATGGCGGTAGAAAAACTTATCAACCTGTTATTAACATAAGAGTTTTTACAGTATTTGAATTGACATTTTATATCCTTACGTCATGAAACAAAAAACATAGAATTGCGTATCAAAGTGCTGACAGACTTTATTTTTGTGTACATTTTAAAAACAAACCAATAATAAATATTGTTATACAGGGGTAGACATTGAAAAAGATTCTTAATAAAAATTTTAAAGATTGTTGTATCGAGAATTTTTTTCATTACTTTTGTTTCCTGAAAAAGGCAAACACGATCTACAAAAATCAAAACAAGACACAATGAAAATCAGATTAGTTCTATTAACAGCGATGTTTCTGGGAATTACATCATTAAGTACTGTAATGGCTCAGGACGACGCAAAATCAACTGATCCTGAGTTCAAATATAACTCGTGGTCTGTATATTTGGGGGGAGGCTGGATGCAATATTATGGTGACATTGCACGTGCCAATTTTTATCCTGGCAACAGTACAAGCCGTGCTGATAATGGCGGCTTTTCCTGGGATCTGATGGTGGGAGGAAACAAATGGTTCAATCCTTATTTTGGGTTAAATGCCAATTTTGTGTTTGGAAAGATTCATACCCAGAAACAGGAAAAATATGATGCAACACTTGCAAGTACGGCTTTGTTTTATGATATTAATGGTGTGGTGAGCCTCTCAAATTTGTTGTTTCCGAGAGATTACGACAAGAAGTTTAATGTTTACCTCAGCCTGGGAGTAGGTAATGCACATTACAGATCTTTGCTTACAAAGCTTGATGGAACCTTTGAAAATAGCGTCGGATATGAAAACGACAATGTTGAGGGAGCCACTGAATCAGGTGCTAAAACTTCCATGGAGAGTGAAGCTATATGGAAAGTTGCAGGAGGTTTAAAATACAAGTTGACAAAGAATTTAGCCTTAGGTCTCGAACTGTCAAGGGTTCAGTTACCTACTGACAGGTTTGATGGCCGTGACAGAAAACTGACAGAAACGGATGCTCTTGGGTATACCAATCTTTTATTGCAGTATACATTTGGTAAAAATGAACAGTCCAATGAGTGGAATCCTATTGATCCCACTATGGCAGAACTGCTAAAGAAGATAAAAAAGGTACAGGAAGATGTCGACTCATTGAAGCAAGGACTTGCTGATGTAAAAGAGGATGTAGACCTGCTGATGGCAGATTATGACAAGCGAACCAACAGCCCCGATTCAGACGGTGATGGTGTACCAGACTATATGGACCTCGAGCCAAACAGCCCGAAAGGTGCAGTGGTTAATTTCCAGGGTATTGCCCTGCCAATAGAAAAAGAAAAATACGAACGCAATCCTGATGGATCATTCAAGTTCGATAAAGATGCGAACCCGATCCTCAAGGAAAAATACAAGGAGGATAAATACAGTGGTATTGCTCTCTATAGTGTTTTCTTTGCACTAAACAGCACCTTCGTAACTCCCCTTAACCATGAAAGAATTGCAATCGCTGCAAACCTTTTAAAAAGATATCCAGATCTTAAGTATGATCTTGTAGGATCTGCCTGTGAAATAGCATCAGTGGATTACAACGAGGATCTTAGTAAAAGAAGAGTAAACGTTGTAAGAGACATATTGATTAAGGAGTATGGTATCGATGCCAACAGGCTTATGCCAAGCTGGACAGGTGAACTTAAGCCTCTTAACAATTCCAAACAACGGCTTTTTATCAACAGAAGGGTTGATATTTTCATAGCAAAGTAGATTGTCTTTATCAGGATTTTTGTATTTGACCTTTTGGCCCCGTCCGGATGACGGGGCTTTTTTTATGTCAACTGATGACGGAACCTTTTATAGGACTCCCATATCATTATTCCTGCGCTCACCGCAATGTTCAATGAGTGCTTCGTGCCATACTGCGGTATTTCAATACTGTAATCACACAATGCAAGAACCTCATCCGACACCCCTGAGACCTCATTTCCGAACACCAGTACAAGATGCTTCTCTGGATCCGGCCTCCAGTTTTCTAAAGTTGTGCTCTCATCTGTTTGCTCCACCGCCACAATAACAGCCCCCGATTCAGATAATGACCTGATCAGTTTTACAGTATCATGGTAATATTCCCATTCAACAGATTCGGTGGCTCCAAGTGCAGTTTTATGAATTTCACGGTGTGGAGGAGTAGCAGTGATACCACATAAACATATTTGTTTTGCCCTGAAAGCATCGGCAGTTCTGAAAATCGCCCCCACGTTCATCATGCTTCTCACATTGTCGAGTACAATTGTGAGATTCATTTTTGATGACTCCCTGAAAGCCTGGCCTGTAAGCCGTCCCATTTCATCCATTTTTAACTTTTTCATGTAGTCTGAAAAGATTGATAACAATAAACATATATCAACATCTTCTTATTAGCAGAACAGGGTCGTTGATAAAAAATTATTCAGGATGCAAAAATAGGGGATACCATTAAGCAGAAAGTAGTATTTTTGAAATGGCTGGAAAGAAGGATAAGATAATGGCAAGAGGTACAGAAAAAGATATCGAAACCCCATTGATGAAGCAGTATGCTGCCATCAAGGCAAAGTATCCCGGAGCATTGCTTTTGTTCCGGGTAGGGGATTTTTATGAGACTTTCGGGCAGGATGCGGTAGTCACCTCCGGAATACTTGGGATTGTACTTACCAAAAGAGCAAACGGGAAGGCCGCATATGTTGACCTGGCAGGATTTCCTCACCATGCACTGGATACATATCTGCCAAAACTTGTCAGGGCAGGGCAGAGGGTTGCAATATGCGACCAGCTTGAAGACCCTAAAATGGCAAAAACTATTGTTAAAAGAGGTGTTACGGAATTGGTAACCCCGGGAGTTGCTTTCAACGACCAGGTGCTTGACCATAAAAACAATAATTTTCTGTGCAGTATACATTATGCCGATGATTATTATGGTATAGCCTTTCTCGACGTTTCAACCGGAGAGTTCTATACTACAGAAGGATCAGCAGGTTACATTGATAAACTGCTGCAAAGCTTTCAACCCAGTGAGGTGATAGTTCAACGAAATAAACTGAAGAAATTCCGCGAAGATTTCGGGAATTTTTATACCAACACATTTGATGAA
This sequence comes from uncultured Lentimicrobiaceae bacterium, assembly GCA_964469215.1. Classification (GTDB taxonomy): domain Bacteria; phylum Bacteroidota; class Bacteroidia; order Bacteroidales; family SKPS01; genus SKPS01. The sequence continues at coordinate 28,756 of CAYXYB010000005.1, read as the reverse complement.
TGGGTCTTTACCAGGGAATTTGGCTACGATACACTTTTACGCCATTTCGGGACAACCTCATTGAAAGGTTTTGGTATCGAGGATATGGAACTGAGCACTATTGCTGCCGGAGCAGCCATACATTACCTTGCTGAAACCCACCACGACAATTGTGATCATATATCTGGTATAAGCAGGATTGAGGAAGAACGATATGTATGGCTTGATAAATTTACCATCAGGAATCTCGAACTGGTATCCAGCCAGAATGATAGAGCCGTGACATTGGTTGATATTCTTGACCAGACCGTTTCTCCGATGGGATCACGGATGTTGAAAAGATGGATAGTTCTCCCGCTTAAAGATGAGCAGATAATCAATGAACGCCTTGATATCGTCGAGTTTCTTTTGAAGAACAATGATGTTGAGAATATTATATGCCAGCAACTTAAGATATGCGGAGACCTTGAAAGGATTATTTCAAAAGTTGCAACAGGAAGGGTCAGCCCAAGAGAGGTAGTGCAACTTAAACGTTCAATGCTGGCTATAGGGCCCGTAAAAGAGATTTGTCTGCAGACGAACCTGCAGGCACTGGTAAGAATTGGTGAGCAGTTCAATCCTTGCCTGAGTATGACAGAACTGATCGGACAACGTCTTTATGATGATCCCCCGGCATTGGTAAGCAAAGGTGGTGTGATAAAGAATGGTGTATCGGAAGAGCTGGATGAATACAGAACCCTCTCCTCATCAGCAAAAGAATATCTTAAGAGCCTTCAGGAACGTGAAATTATCAACACAGGGATCAGCAGCCTTAAAGTAGGTTTTAACAATGTTTTCGGGTATTATCTCGAAGTTACCAATGCACATAAATACAAGGTGCCGGCTGAATGGATGCGGAAGCAAACCCTCACCGGTTCAGAAAGATATATCACCGAAGAGCTCAAGGAGTTCGAGACGAAAATTCTGGGCGCAGAGGAAAAAATTCTCGCTATTGAGCAAAAAATTTATGATGAACTGGTTGTTGCTCTGCGTGAATATATTGCTCCGGTACAGCTCAATGCAACCCTTATTGCCAGACTCGACTGTCTCAGGTCCTTTGCTGTAATCGCAGGAAGATACGAATATGTGAGGCCAGAGATAAACAAAGGGTTCAGGTTAGACATCACCGAAGGGAGGCATCCTGTTATCGAAAGGCAGATGGCAGAGGGAGAGAAGTACATCAGCAATGATGTTTATCTTGATCAGGAGAAGCAACAGATAATTATTCTTACCGGGCCCAACATGTCCGGGAAATCGGCATTTCTAAGGCAAACTGCCCTGATAACACTTATGGCACAGACAGGCTCGTTTGTTCCGGCAAAGGCAGCAAAGATTGGTCTGGTTGATAAAATCTTCACCCGTGTTGGAGCATCAGACAATATCTCTTCAGGCGAGTCAACTTTCATGGTCGAGATGAACGAAACTGCCAGTATTCTTAACAACATTTCTCCGGGCAGCCTGATCATACTCGACGAAATTGGCCGTGGTACCGCTACCTACGATGGTATTTCGATTGCCTGGGCGGTTGCGGAATTTCTCCATGACCATCCTCAATTCCGGCCGCGTGTTCTGTTTGCAACACATTATCACGAACTCAATGAACTGGCAAAATCAAAAAAGAGGATCAGGAATTACCATGTAACTGTTAAGGAACTAAACAACAAAGTTATCTTCCTCAGAAAGCTTGCTCCCGGGGGAAGTGAGCACAGTTTCGGAATTCATGTTGCCAGGATGGCCGGTATGCCAAGGATCACCCTTGAACGTGCTGCCCAGATTCTTAAACAGCTTGAGGCATCACACTCAGGTGATGCCATCAGCCAGCCGGGAAAGAGATCCAAAGAGCAAAACAATTATCAGCTCAGTTTTATACAACTCGACGACCCACTTCTCGACCAAATCAAAAATGATATTCTGAATACAGACATTGACCGGCTAACTCCGGTGGAAGCCCTGCTGAAACTGCATGAGGTGAGGCAATTGCTTGTGGGAAAGAAGAAGGGGCGAGATTAGCAGATAGGGGCAATCAAATATGTTTACCATACCGAGATTAATCCGGAACTAAGAAATGTGTCTGTAAATGTGTTATACCTTAAATACCATATTTAATCAAGCCCTTTCTGTAATGGCAAGGTGACATAAAAAATACTCCCTTTACCAGGTTCTGATTCAAGCCATATATTACCATCAAGTAATTTTACCAGCCCTTTACAGATTGTAAGGCCAAGGCCGGTGCCAGGGTTTTCTAAAATAAATGGATTTTCGGTCTGAAAAAAACGATGAAACACCTGTTCATGATGTTCAGGAGCAATTCCTATACCTTCGTCTTTCACATAGAAAATGATGTTTCCGTTTTCAAGCCTGAAACCTGCTTCGATTGTTCCTTTTTCCGAAAATTTAATCGCATTGTTGATTAGGTTTGAGAAAATTTGATGGAGTTTTCGGGCATCGGTATTAATATATACTGATGAACCTTTATCCGGAAATGATGTGTTTATCTCTATGTTTTTCAATGCAGCCTGAGCAGAAAACTGCTGGACTGCTTCATAAAGTGCTCCTTGAGCATTTATCTTTTCGATCTGAGTTTTTTCAAGACCTGATTCAATTCTTGAAATATCAATCATGTCGTTTATCAATGAATGTAATCTCTCACCCGACTTCTTGATAATATGACTATATTCAACTGTTTTTACAGGTTCGTTTGGATTTTCTATCAGAATTGAAGCAAAACCCAATATGCCATTTAAAGGGGTCCTGATCTCATGAGACATATTCATAAGAAAGAGAGTTTTCAGTTTATCGCTCTCTTCGGCTTTCTCTTTGGCAGCAACCAGATCTTTCATTAACTGCTGCTTCTCACTTACATCATGAATAATGGAATGCAGATACGTTTTGCCGGAAATATCAATTCTGCTGCTGAAGGTTTCCACATCAACAACTGACCCGTTCTTCATCTTATGCCTGAATTCGAAAAAGTTATGTGTCTGATTCAACACCTTCTGTATTTCAATTTTAAGTTTATCTTCCTGTAATGTATTGATATCGCCTATCTTCATCTTTTTCAGTTCTTCCCTTGTCCAGCCGTAGAACCTTGATGCAGCATGATTGGCATCGATGATGTCCCCTGTTTCAGGATAAATAATCAATTTGACCGCAGAATGGTTTTCAAAGATATTCCTGAATTTCTCTTCACTTTCTTTCAGTTTTGCTGTAGCGTTTCGGTTATCATTGTTAATCTTCTGCCTTATCATCAACATCCCTAAAAGCATTGTTGCCGGGGTGTAAATCAGCAACAAGGGCATTATTATTATCATAAAAGTAGGAATCATTGATATGGAAGGTAGAAAGGCAGTGCAAGCAAGTACTATGAGGTGAACCGATAATCCAAGAAGCAGGAAGTTGATGGGTTTATTCTGATATTTTTTTCTCACCGGCTTGAAGTACTTCCACATCACTCCGATTGCACCGGAAGAAATAATCACTGCCAGCCCCATCCACATACCGTCACCCCCAATTATGACCCTCATTCCACCTGCAATCAGAATGGCAACTGCAGTTGGAATTCCACCGAAAAAAAAGCCGGATATTGCCAGCAGTACAGACCTGGTGTCGAAAACAATACCCGGCACAAATGTCCAGGGTGTCTGCATCAGAAGAATAGCAATACAACCAATAACAATTCCTGTAATCACCTTGTTCATCAAAGGTTTGGCAGGCTCAAACTTCAACCATACCGATCCATAAAGGAGAGAAAGAGATAATAAAATGGCTGTGTTCTGCAACAACCCTATTATTAATGTGTTATGAATATCTGCGTTTAAACTGTTAATAATATTTAAAAGCATAAAAGTAATTATCAGGTAGTTATTGGTTTAATTCTTTGATTCAAGTCACAACTGCATGTGCAAAACAGTATAATAAATTTCATCATAATGTATCCATGGATCGCAAAAATATCCAGAAATTGTTAACCACTGACACTCTAAAAGAGTTATTTTTGTTTTTAAATCGGATATCAGGATAAATTATGGATGTTTCAGAAACCTCTGATAGCAACGAAGCTTTAGAACTACCCAATTTTGATGATACAAAAAGGGCTTTTTCGATCATGAACACAGCATCATTGAGACGGTCCATATTTCTATTCAGTCTGTTACAGAAAGGCAGATTAATGAAGATACTGAAGGGTATTCTGAATACTGCCATCAGGTTGAGGCTACCTGTCGGACCTATTGTCCGGCCATTGGTTTTCAAACATTTTTGTGGAGGAGAGACACTGATTGATTGTGTACCTGTTATTGAAAAACTTAATAGAGAGAGAGTTGGATCTATTCCCGATTATTCTGTTGAGGGCAAGGATGATGAAAGATCTTTCGATGCAGTAAAACAAGAGGTGTTAAAAACGATTGCGTTGGCAGGACACGTTAAAGGAATAACCAGTGCGGTGTTTAAACCATCAGGAATCGGCCCCGTGAGATTATGGGAGAAGCTGAGCTTCGGACTACCATTGGATGATGAAGAACAGATCGCATATAACAACCTTGATGAGAGGCTGGATGAGATATTCCGATGTGCTTCCGGGGCCGGTGTGCCCGTAATGGTTGATGCGGAAGAGATATGCATACAACCTGCTGTTGACGCTATGGTTAGGAGATTTTCGGAAACCTTTAACCGGCAACGGATTTTGATTTATAATACTGTCCAGATGTACAGGACTGACAGGCTTTCGTTCATGAAAGCGGAACTTGTCAGGGCTATATCAAGAGGATACATGCTGGGTTATAAGATTGTGCGTGGTGCCTACCATGAGCAGGAAATGAACAATGCTTTGGGTAATGGATATCCTTCACCCGTTTTTACTATAAAGTCTGAGACTGATGATGCATATAATACAGCTTTGGTTTGGTGTTTCGAGAACAGGGACCGGATTGGTATTTGTGCTGCGACACACAATGAGCAAAGTACCATACTGCTTGCAAGGCTAATAAGTGAACAACGCGACAAAACCTTACCTGCTATAAACTTTGCCCAGCTTTATGGAATGAGTGATAACCTATCCTTCAATTTAGCTGCATCCGGATACAATGTTGCCAAGTACCTTCCTTACGGACCTTTGAGAGATGTTATGCCATATCTGTTGAGAAGAGCAGAAGAGAACAGGTCGATCGATGGTCAGACAGGCCGGGAACTGACCTATCTGAGAAAAGAACTGGCAAGACGGAAGTCAATTTTGCTATAGAAATATTGTGAGTGATGATAAAAATTAATTACCTTTGATGATCGAAATTCACACAACATGAGATTTATTATGGCTATCATAATGATTCATAAATCGGCTCTAATAGTCAATTGTATTTCCGGGAATAATAAACTGACCCAATATTTTTATCTTCTTTTGCTTTCAATATCTTTATTATCAGTGTCATGCCGTTCATCCAGTGCCCCTTTGTCTGACACTTCAGAAGAGAAGGTGATGGTACAGGATACATTAAATGATAAATCGATGAATTTTCCATTGGCAGGAACCCTTCCTCCATTGATAATTTACAGTACAAGAGCCGATTATCGGTTTTTAGTGCCTGTGATGATGGATGATGAGAAAAAGGAGATAGTGTCATTTCCCGATCCCAGGGATCTATATGTGCATGGGGAACTAGCGGTTCCTGTTTTGCTTGAAAGAGGATATCTGCTTGACAGAAGGGGAATTGGGCCTAATACTGCATTTTTGAGGTTAACCTACGAAGAGTATGCAACACTCGATAAAGTGCCATCAATTGCCGAACTGAAGGAGATGTTAACCGATAAGGATCCTATCATGGAAATGTACGTTTGTGGGAACAGGAGGAGTGTTGATGAAGACATTGCCCTGGCAGCAAAGCTGGTAAACGAAGGTTTCAGGGATGGTTGCATTAGAATCAGATAATTAATCAATAATAAGAAATACAAATATGAGAAAGCTGGTTAATATAATAATATTGTTTTGGTTCTTGTTGCCATGTTTAATGGTACAGGGGGCCATTGTTCCTGTTGAAGACGCACGGCTTATTGCACGCAACATCTATTTTGAAAGAATTCAGCCGTTCAGGATTATGCAAAAGGAAAATGTTAAAATTACGGAAGAATTAACGGTAAGTATGGGTGGCCAGCCTGTATACTATGCTTTCAATATAGGTAAGAAAGAAGGATTTGTGATCGTTTCTGCCGAAGATCTGGTGTATCCGGTTTTGGGATACTCCTTTGAAGGTTCTTTCCGTACCGATGACCACAATCCTGCTTTTGCGGAATTGATGAATTCATACGAAGTTCAGATCATGGATTCAAGGAAAGGTGAATCATTCAGGTTTGCTGAAATTGAAGAGGTGTGGGACAGATACAAGGATTTGAATTTTGCACCTGCGAAGGATCTTCAGACAGTAGAACCTTTATGCAAAACCAAATGGGGACAGGGTACATACTATAATGACAGTTGCCCGGGCAATGCAGTTGTGGGATGTGTTGCTGTAGCCATGGGACAGGTCATGGTATCCTTCAAATGGCCTCCACAGGGTAAAGGAACTTATTCCTATACTCATTCGGTATATGGCCCTCAATCTGCCAATTTTGGCGCTACGACATATAACTGGAATGCCATGGCGAATCAGTTGACTTCTCCAAATCCTGCAGTTGCACAGCTGCTCTACCATTGTGGTGTTTCGGTTGACATGAACTACAGTCCGGGTGGATCGGGAGCATCAATATACAGAGCTATGGAGTCGTTTTATGCATTTTTCAGATATAACATGAACAGGCGTGTTGCCAGGAAGAACGACTATAGTGACATATACTGGAAAATACTTATACGGGCACAACACATGAACGGGCGACCTGTAATGTATGCAGGTCCGGGACACGCCTTTGTCTGCGATGGATTTCAGTATCCTGATCATTTCCATTTCAACTGGGGTTGGTCAGGTTCCTACGATGGATATTTTTATCTGACATCACTGAAACCGGGCACAAGCAACTATACCAGCGATCAGTTGGCAATTGTTGACAACTATCCGGATACCACCAGCAAATCGGATGGTTTCGGCGAAGGTGGGAAAAGAATTCAGGGAGAACTGCCGGAGGTGCAGGTTCTGCCCAATCCCGTAAGTGATGGAAAAGTACTGATATCATTGATGAACGACTATGAAGGATATGTAACCATAACTGTAAGAAACGTATCGGGACAATTGGCTGAAGAAATAATTGTGTATAAAGACAGTGAGTGGTTTAAATATGATATTAATCTCTTCCACCTGAAAAATGGATTCTATATTCTGGGATTTGAAATGGATAACAAAGTTGTTTTTGAAAAGATACTGATTCAAAGGCACTGATTACTCTATTGAAAACAGGATTGAAATTTCTTTATTGAAGCATAGACAAATAAGAATCAAAACCATGAAATACAGAATAGCTTATATAATATTAATGCTGGTTGGTGCAACCGCTGTTGGGTGCAAGAAAGCTCCCACCACTGCAGAGATGACGATAACATGTGTTCCATTGTCAGGAGTAACGGTAAATGTAAGTGACCTCAAGGCAGAATTGCATGCCACAGCAACCTACGACAATCTCAAATACCATTTTCAGGTGAAAGGAACACAGGTATCTTCAAAAGGCACTCTTAAGGAAATTGAGCCAGGCCGTTATTTCCTTGTAGTTTGGAAGGATATGGACAGTAACTCAAAATTCAGCAAGGATGATATTTTCGGATTTCACCCCGCTCCCCTTAATCTTAAAGCAGGTGATATCGAAAACCTTACGATACAAATGTATATTGTTGAGTAAAAAGTAGCAGCAATACCTCATTGTTATATTTAGTTTTATCACTATTTTTGCATGCGTGAAACAGAAAGGGTTTTCCGTAATATGTAGTGCGTGATTTTGAGTACTTAAGATTATTAACCAATAAAATTAAATAAGGAATGAAAAGGGTATTGATGATGATTTTGGGTCTTTTTATTTCAGGCCTGGTTGTTTTATCATTCAGTTGCGCCAAGGATGACGATGAAGATAAGGACAAGCCCAAGGAGCTTACCCCCAGGGAGAAAGCTATCAAGGATTACGAGGATAATTATAAGGGATCTTATGTTGCTGACCCGGGATGGACAGGTAACACGACAAATTGTGTTGCAGGTACTCTTTCACAGGATGCCCGCAACAAGGTTATTCAGCGCCTTAATTATTTCCGCAGGCTGGTAGGCCTTTCAGACAATGTGGTTGAAAATCCCGCACAGCATGCCGGTTGCCAGGAGGCTTCGCTGATTTTTAAAGCGCAGAACAACCTGAGCCATTTTCCACCGGCAAGCTGGAAGTGTTGGACACAGGCAGGCCGGAATGCTGCTGAATCATCAAATATAGGATGGGGAACTGCAACCAGCGGTGAGTATTGTACGCATACAACATATGGTGTTTCAGGTTTTATTGAGGATGCAGGAGATGGTAACAAAGTTGTAGGGCACCGTTCATGGTTTTTGATGCCAGGCCTGACGAAGCTTGGAATCGGTTCGACAAACAGCACATGCTGCATGCAGTGGAAAGACAATTATACCATGGGAGGTACTGCTCCTGAATTTATTGCTTATCCTCCCAAAGGATATATACCCAATGTTATTACATATCCAAGATGGTCATTCACTTTACCCGGAGGCGGATCGTTCTCAAATGCAAAGGTTACCATGACAGATGGTGTTGGTGCAAATGTCTCTTTAAATATTATAAACAAACCAGCAACTGCAGTTCAGGGAGCACCCTACAAGCACCTTGTTTGGGAACCCAACATCAATGTGAAGAACATCATGGAGGATGTTAAATATACAGTAACCATAAGCGATGTTACCGGTGCAACAAAACCTACCTATACTTATGAAGTTATTGTAATGCCTGTTCAGCCCAGTTACAGAAAGGCTCCAGGAGATGATATAGGCTATAAGCTGATAATGGCGATGACCCGATAAACACTACAAGGTTAACTGCACATCTGATATTTATTGAACTCAGAATGCTGCCATGAGCAGGTTAATATCCTGTCCCGGAATATTAAATCTCTTGCTTGCAACATGGTTGGTAAGTATACCCTGATAAAGGTATATAGCATCAAGAAGCCCCGGTTCGTTGAGGATGAACTGGTTCAGGTTGCTGAAGTCCCCCAGCCTTAAGAGCAGAGGAGTGAAATAGTTGCTGAGAGCATAAGATGAGGTTCTTGCGTATTTTGCTGCAACATTTGGCACCCCATAATGGGCAATACCATGTTTAATATGTACAGGATCCTTATGGTTTGTCTGAACGGATGTTTCAAAAGCACCTCCCTGGTCAATGCTGATGTCAATGATTACTGCTCCGGGTTTCATGGATCTGACCATATCTTCAGGAACAATATATGGTACAACTCCATCTTCGGCAAGTAATGCTCCGATAACCACATCGGCATTTCTTATTGCTTTCTGAAGTACCTTAGGTTGAATAATTGAGGTAAATACCGAAAAGCCCAGTTCTGTGTTTATGGTTCTTAGTTTATAAATGTTGTTGTCGAAAACCTTAACGACAGCACCCAGGTTAAGAGCAGTACGTGCTGCAGAAGAGGCAACGGTTCCTGCACCTATTATCACCACCTCTGCCGGAGTTATTCCCGGAAATCCACCCAGTATGATCCCTTTACCATACTCAGGATCAGCCAGTAAAGAAGATGCAATAAGAATGCTTCCAGTTCCAACAATTTCACTTATCGACTGCATCACGGGAAACCTTCCGGTTTTATCACGTATCGTTTCATAGCTTATTGCTGTTGCCCTTTTTTTCATCAGGAGGCTAAAATAATTCTTGTCCCTTCCACACAGGTTCATTGCGGAAATCAGCAGCCGCCGGTTCTCCATCATCTCAATCTCCTCATGAGTGGGTGGTGTAACCTTAATCACAACATCACACGAAAAAACCTCTGAAGGATTGTTGCTGATCCGTGCCCCGGTTTCAGCAAATTCAATATCGGGGAAACCTGCTCCAAGGCCTGCCTCCTTTTCAATATAAACAGTATGTCCCTGTTGTATTAAGGTTCCTACAGATTCGGGAGCAAGAGGAATACGGCGTTCATCGTAAAGTCGCTCCTTTGGAATTCCGATCCGGAGAGTGTTCTTTTTCTGTTTTTGTTCAGCCATCTTCTCCTGTGTCATAATCTGCTCAACAGGATTCATTTTCGTAAAAGGGGTCTGTTCATTAGCCATGGCTTCTAACTTTTAGGTTTGCAGTATTTTCAGGGTACTCGGAGAGTTATTTTTCGGGCAAGTGATACAGGATCAACATCAATCTTTAAAGATACGAAAATTTCAGGCAGAAATGCAGAAATTTTTTCAGGCCATTCAATAAAGCACCACTTGTTGTCGCGAAAGTATTCATAGAGACCGAGTTGCAAAGCGTCATCAATACCTTCAATCCTGAACATATCCATATGGTAAGCTACCAGGTCACCCTCATTGGTCTGGTAGTGATTTATCATACCAAAAGTAGGAGAGCTCACAAGAGAGGTAATGTTCAGACGGTTGCAGAAGAACTTCACCAGTGTTGTTTTTCCTGATCCAAGCTCTCCCTGAAGAGTTAATATTTTATATGGTTCTGACAGGCTGAGGAATGTTGCCGCCATACTGTCAAGAGCAGTAAAATCTTCAAAATCGCAAATGAAATGCAACGTTTTATTCATCGTGCCCGCATCTCTATTACTGGAATCAACATTTCTTCCATCGAAATACCACCATGTTGGAAAGTGTTTCTGTAGAAATTTGCAAAGTGGTTATAATTGTTTGGGTATACAAAATAGTCGTTTTCACGGCAGAAAACAAAAGAGGTGCTCACGTTAATCCTTGGCAGGAATATATCCTCAGGTTGCCTGACCTCAAAAACCTCCTGAGGATTATAATTTAGGTTTCTTCCATATTTGTACCTTAGGTTGGTATTGGTGTTCCTGTCGCCAAGAATCCTAACAGGATTCTGGCATCTTACAGAGCCATGGTCGGTTGTAAGCAGCAACCTGGCACCTCTCTGTGAAATGAATCTCATAATATCGTGCAGCGGGGAATGATCGAACCATGACTTTGTAATTGATCTGTATGCAGATTCATCATCAGCAAGTTCCCTTATCACTTCCATTTCTGTTCGGGCATGGGAGAGCATATCCACAAAATTGTAAACGATAACGTTTAGTTGATTTTCAACATGATTATTCATGGTCTCAGCAAGCTTTTTGCCGGCCTGAAGATTTAATATCTTGTGGTATCCGTATCTGATGTTAATGCCGAAACGACGAAGGTGTTCACCCAGAAGTTCAGATTCAAACTGGTTTTTCGTTCCCTCTTCATGCTCGTTGATCCAGTATTTAGGGTATTTTCTCTCTATCTCGGATGGCATCAGGCCTGAAAACAAGGCATTTCGTGAATATTGGGTGGCAGTGGGAAGGATGCTGAGATAGAGATCATCTTTCTCAATACGAAAGTAATTGGCAAGCATAGGTTGTAGTGCCTTCCACTGATCATATCTCAGGTTGTCGATTATAATAAGATAAATGGGTGTTGAGTCACTAAACATAGGGAAGAGCTTACTTCTCAGCATGGTATGCGACAGAACCGGAGTGTCTGATGCCTTGCAATGAATCCAGTCGCGGTAATTCCTGGCAACATATTTTGCAAATACGGCATTGGCTTCACTCTTTTGCATCTGAAGTATATCAATGATACCCTGGTCTTCGTTACTCTCTAGTTCTATCTCGTAATATATCAGTTTTTTATATACATCAATCCATTCAGAGGCGGAGAGATTAACGCTTAGATTACTGCCGATACTTCTGAACTCCTGTTGATACGACTGACTACTTTTATCACTTATAAGCTTACGGTTTTCAAGTATCTTTTTCAGGCTCAGAAGTATCTGATTGGGGTTGACAGGTTTTATCAGGTAATCCGAGATCTTTGAACCGATTGCCTCTTCCATTATAAACTCCTCTTCACTTTTGGTAATCATCACAACAGGAAGTTGAGGCTGAATATTTTTTATTTCAATAAGTGTCTCAAGACCTGATAAGCCAGGCATATTTTCATCGAGAAATACTATATCATAATTGTTCCTCTCTATCATTTCTACTGCCTCATTACCATTGTTGCTGGTAAATAATGAATATCCTTTGGCTTCGAGAAAAATAATGTGTGACTTCAGCAGGTCTATTTCGTCATCCACCCACAAAATTTTTATTTTTTCCATCAGCTTCGTTTAATTATTTCCGTAATTTGTTTCAGAAAACAAAGTTACTAAAAGTGCGGAGAAAAAACCGAAAAATCATTAACGACCCTGTACACGGTTTCATTGCCGTAAATGGTGATATTTTATTCGACATCATAGATTCATTCTGGTTCCAGCGTCTCAGGCGTATCAAGCAACTGGGTCTTACTCATCTGGTTTATCCGGGAGCAATTCATACCAGGTTTCATCATGCACTTGGAGCTATGTATCTGATGCAGCAAGCTATTGACACATTGCGTCTGAAAGGGCATACCATCACACCTGAGGAGGAGGAAGGGGCTTTGCTGGCAATACTTATGCACGATATTGGTCATGGCCCTTTTTCTCATGCCCTTGAGTATTCAATTGTCAAAGGTGTTGGTCATGAAAAGCTATCGTTGCTGCTCATGCAAAAGCTAAACTATATTCATGGAGGGGCACTGGACCTCGCCATTGATATTTTTACAGGTCGGGCTTCCAGGCAGTTTCTGCATCATCTGGTTTCGGGCCAACTCGATGTTGACCGTCTCGATTACCTTATGAGGGACTCCTTCTTTACCGGGGTGTCAGAAGGAGTGATAGGTACTGACCGTATAATCAAGATGCTGAATATTGTTGATGGACAGTTGGTGATTGAGCAGAAAGGAGTTTATTCAATCGAGAAATTTTTGCTTGCCAGGAGGCTTATGTACTGGCAGGTTTATTTGCATAAGACAGTTCTGGCTGCAGAGTGTCTTTTAAAACAGATTCTCAGCAGAGCTTTTTACTTGTCGCAGAACGGGGAGGAATTGTTTGCAACACCTCAGTTTTCCAGATTTCTCAAAGGGGAATTCACTCACAGGGAAATGGATCCCGATACTGCGGCTGAAGGATTTGCCTGTATTGATGACTTCGACGTTATTGCATCAGTAAAGACATGGATAAATCACCCCGATAAAGTTTTAAGCAGACTTTCAGAAATGTTGATGACCCGATCGCTTTTCAGATGCAAATTGCAGGTACAACCTTTTTTGCCGGAGGAAACTGAAGAGATTTCTGCAAAGGTTCAGCGTATTTACGGTTACACTAAAGAGGAAGCCGCATTTTTTGTGTTTACCGATATTACAACCAATAGTGCCTATACATTTGATTTCGGCCCGATCCTCATATTGATGAAAGATGGGCGTGTATTGGATCTGCCTGATGTTTCAGATCAGCTCGACTTCTCGTTCCATTCAAAGATGGTTGTTAAACATTATCAATGTTCACCAAGGGGCATTGACTAAATGGTTGAAATATAGCAACATAACGGCTGATTATATCTAATTGCGGATTTATTTATAACTTGCACCCGAAAAGATACTTATATGAAATTTAACGCTGAGCAGATCGCATCATTGATCAATGGAACCGTTGAGGGTGATCCGCATGTTGAAGTTGATACTGTTTCCAGGATCGAAGAGGCAGAAAAAGGATCACTGGCATTTCTTGCCAATCCGAAGTATAACCGTTTTCTTTACACTACCGAAGCTTCTATTGTGCTGATAAGCAGGATTTTTAATATTGAAGGCCCTGTAAAGTCGACTCTGATAAGGGTTGACGACCCCTATACCGCTTTTGCCGGCCTGCTTGAGATATACAGGAAATACCGTTTTGAGAAGGAGGGGTTATCTGACACTGCAGCGATACACGAGACGGCTGTTTTAGGCGAAGGGTGCTATGTGGGCGATCTGGCATTTATCGGCGAAGGTGTTATTCTTGGTAAAGGTGTAAAGATTTGGCCTCAGGTCTATATCGGCGACAAAGTTATTGTCGGGGACAATACCATAATATATCCGGGAGTAAAAGTTTATCATGATACCGTAATCGGAGCAGACTGCACCATCCATTCAGGTGTTGTTATTGGTGCTGATGGTTTCGGGTTTGCAGTGCAGTCTGACAAGAGATATCTTAAGGTGCCACAGGTTGGTAATGTTGTTATTGAGGATAATGTTGAAATTGGCGCCAACACAACCATTGACAGAGCAACCATCGGATCAACAATAATCAGACGGGGAGTGAAGCTTGATAACCTTGTTCAGGTTGCACATAATGTTGAGATAGGATCCGATACAGTTATTGCAGCTCAAACAGGAATATCAGGCTCGGTTAAGATAGGCAGTCGCTGCCTGATTGCCGGGCAGGTGGGTTTTGTAGGTCATATAGAAATCGCAGATGATGTGATCATTGGTGCACAGAGCGGTGTGCCTGCCAGCATAAAAACTCCCGGGTCAATAGTGCTTGGGTCACCTGCCATTGATGCTTCACTGTATAAAAGAATACTGGTCTGGTTCAGAAGGCTGCCAGAAATCGGCAGTAAAATAAACTTACTCGAAAAAAAAATTCAGGGAGATTCATAAAACCGGTTTTGCAATCCTAAACAATCAGCAATTAAAAACCCATTATAACCATGTCAACAAAGCAAACCACAATCCAGCATCCGGCAAGTATTGTCGGTTGCGGGCTGCACACGGGTCAGATGGTGTGCCTGACCTTTAAACCGGCAGCGGAAAATACCGGAATACGTTTTCAGCGTATTGATGTTGAAGATGAACCTGTAATTCCGGCACTGGTTGAATATGTTGCCGACACCACAAGAGGTACCACAATCGAAAAGGATGGTGTAAGAGTGATGACAATTGAGCATGTTATGGCAGCCGTTGCCGGACTGGGTATAGACAATATGCTTATTGAGATCAACGGAATGGAGACGCCAATACTTGATGGCAGTGCAATGCCTTATATTGAAGCATTGGCATCAGCAGGTATTAAAAGCCTTGATGCTGAACGGCAGTATATAGAGCTGGGAGAGCTGATAACCTATAACTCACCTGACCGTGATACGGAATATATCGCTGTTCCATCAGGCCATTTTCATATTTCCGTCATGATAGATTATCACACTGAAGTACTAGGAACCCAATATGCAGAATTGTATAACATCTATAAGTTCAAGGAGGAAATAGCTCCATGCCGCACATTTGTTTTTCTTCACGAGCTTGAATACCTGGTGGATAATAACCTTATCAAAGGAGGTGATCTGAACAATGCAATTGTCTTTGTGGATAGAATGATCTCTGACGAACAGTTGGAAAAACTCTCAAAGGTATTTAATAAACCTGACATCAGGGTGTTGAATCAGGGTATATTAAATAATGTAGAGCTGAGGTTTACGAACGAACCGGCAAGGCATAAGCTTCTTGATGTGGTAGGTGACCTGACGCTGCTTGGTGCTCCTCTCAAGGCACACGTAATTGCTAAAAGGCCGGGGCATAAAACCAATATGGAGTTTGCCACAATAATAAGAAAGTACCACAAAGACAAGCTGGCACGTATCGGGCCACCCCAGGTGGATATCAATGCCGAGCCATTGTTCAATATTGAGCAAATAATGGCTATGTTGCCTCACAGGCCACCGTTTCTGATGGTTGACAAGATACTCGAAATGTCAAACGTTCACGTGATTGGCTTGAAGAATGTTACCATGAATGAACCTTATTTTGTCGGGCATTTCCCGGGTGAGGCTGTGATGCCAGGTGTTTTAATCGTTGAGGCTCTGGCACAGACTGGAGGTATTTTGGTACTGGCTTCAGTTGATAATCCATCGGAATATGTTACCTACTTTCTTAAACTCGACAACGTAAAATTCAGGCATAAAGTGGTACCCGGTGACACACTGATTTTCAAGAACACACTATTGGAGCCGGTAAGGAGGGGACTTTGCAAGATGCAGGGTGAGGTCTACGTTGGCAACAAGCTGGTGATGGAAGCTACAATGATGGCACAAGTTGTAAAGAAGAAATAATATGAATCAACCTCTTGCATTTGTTCATCCTCAGGCAAAAGTGGCCGAGAACACAGTGATTGAACCTTTTTCGGTGATACATAAAAATGTTGAGATCGGAGAGGGCACCTGGATAGGGTCAAATGTAACCATAATGCCGGGTGCAAGGATTGGCAGGAACTGCAGAATATTCCCGGGAACGGTAATAAGTGCCGTACCTCAGGATATGAAGTTCACAGGTGAAGAGACCATCGTAAGAATTGGCGACAACAACACAATTCGGGAATGTGTCACCATAAACAGAGGCACAAAAGCCAGCAACGAGACTGCCATAGGTGATAACAACCTGATAATGGCATATGTGCATATTGCTCACGACTGTTATATTGCCAATAATTGCATCCTCGCAAATGCAGTGTCACTTGCGGGCCATATAGAAATTGACGATTATGCAATAATCGGAGGACTATCGGCTGTCCATCAGTTTGTTAAGGTTGGGAAACATGTAATGATAGGGGGTGGAAGTCTGGTAAGGAAAGATGTACCCCCATACGTTAAGGCTGCAAGAGAACCACTCTCATACGCAGGTATCAA
Source organism: uncultured Lentimicrobiaceae bacterium (assembly GCA_964469215.1). GTDB lineage: Bacteria > Bacteroidota > Bacteroidia > Bacteroidales > SKPS01 > SKPS01. The sequence continues at coordinate 12,060 of CAYXYB010000005.1, read as the reverse complement.
CTCAATAGGTTTGAGACGCCGGGGTTTCTCAAAGGAGGTTATAAACGAGATTCAGGAGATATACCGTTACCTTTTTGTTAGGAATAATAATGTTAGTCAGGCTATAAGGATCATTGAAGCTGAGTTGTCTGCATCCGCTGTGAGGGATGAGATACTTGCTTTTATTTCAGGTTCTGCAAGGGGAATAATGAAAGGATATTCCAGGCAATCCAACAACGAAATGTACTAACAGTCATCTCTTTTCCCAAAGCTTTCCCTGCCAGGTATTATGTCTGATGAGTTGCTTTTCTGTTTCAGCAACTATCTCTTCATTTCTGATCATGCCCCAGTCGGGTGCAATCCTGAACCGTGGAGGAACCTCTCCGGCAAATCTTTCTACAACTATTTCGGGATTTAACCTTTCGAGGAAGTTGACTATGAAATGTATATAATCCCCAAATGAGAAAAGGTTAAAAAGAGAAGGATCTTCATTATAAAGAGCTTCGAAACGGGTGTTTCTGAGTATCTGCAACTGGTGGAACTTTATGGTGTTTATGGGAAGTTCTGAGATCACCCGTACACTTTCCATCATCATTTCACTACTTTCACCCGGCAACCCGAAAATGAAATGTGCACCGGTTGAAATCCCCCGATCTTTACACCTGTCAAGGGCTTCCCTGGCTGCAGCGAAATTGTGCCCCCGGTTAATGAGATCCAGAGTAGTGTCATAAACCGATTCAATACCAAACTCAATATGGACATAATAAATTTCCCTTAACCTGCTGAGATAATCCAGAAGATCATCTGCAATACAGTCGGGGCGGGTACCGATTACCAACCCTTTGATTGCATGGTGACTGAGCGCCTGTTCATAAAGAGTGATAAGCCGGCCTGTATTGCCATAGGTATTTGAATAAGCCTGGAAGTATGCCAGGTAAGAAACAGCTTTTTTATATCGCCATTTGTGAAATTCAATTCCCTCTTCTATCTGCTGTGTTATAGTTTTGTCTGGATTGCAGTATGAAGGGTTGAAGCCTTCGTTGTTGCAGAAATCACATCCACCGGCACCAAGAGTTCCGTCGCGGTTAGGGCAGGAGAAACCGGCGTCAATGGCCACTTTCTGCACACGTGTGCCGAACTTCTCTCTGAAGTATCGGGAGTAGGAGTTATATGGTCTGTTATCGCCCCAGGGGTATTTCATTCTGTAAATATAGCAAGAAGGCTGCACCTAAATGGAACAGCCTTCTAAAAATAATGATTAAAGATGATTATTTTGCCACTCTTTCAAGCCATTTTACCATGGCAAACATCGCAATCATCGATAAAAGACAAACTATAACAAAAACTGTCCATGTTACTGATATGGAAATGTTTTCGTACATCATGGCACCCAGGAACAGCGAGAAGTTGCCAACTGCTGTGGCTGTAAGCCAACCTCCCTGCATTAATCCCTGCAGATGGGCAGGAGCAACTTTGGATACAAAGGAAAGACCGAGCGGAGAGATAAATAATTCAGCAACAGTAAGGATAAAGTAAACGCTGAAAAGCAACCAGGGTGTCATTTTCTGAATATCAGGTAAACCACCCTTAGCCTTTAAATCCTCAAACAATGGTAAATTAACGGATGCTAATGCCATAACCACAAATGCCAAAGCTGCAATACCCATTCCAATTGCTATTTTTCGTGGAGTAGAGGGTTCCTTGCCTCTTCTTGCCAATGCGGCGAAAAACCAGATAATTAATGGTGTCAGGAAAACAACCAGAAATGGGTTTACAGATTGGAAACTTTCCACAGAGGGGAATAAACCACCCAACAGTGTATAGTCTTTGGCAAACATAGTAAGGGTGAGGCCATTCTGGTGGAAAGAGAACCAGAAGAATATTACGACTCCAAATACAGCAAAGAGTGCGAGTATTCGCTGCTTGATCTCTTTTGCATCCTGTCTGATCTGCTCTTTTGTCATCCCGGAGCCAGCCACAGATTTCTTCTGAGGGTCTGGGAGAATTCTTTTAGAGGCAAGGAAAATGACCAGGGAAATTACCATTGCTGCAACAGCAGTCAGAAATGCATAATGGAAACCTGTGTTGAACGCAAGAAGATAAGTGTCGGCAAATTCTGAAAGGTCAGTCGGTAAGCTGCCAGATACCTTTGTCGCCAGTTCGGAAAACCTTCCATTAACCACATCATCAGTCATTTTATTGCCGAGATATTGATGACAAAGACCTGGTAATTCTGCATCATAGCTAAATCCCTGCATCTTCACAAAGGCATTTCTTACCCAGGTAGCCATAAATGGGGCAAACATTGCACCTATATTAATGAACATGTAAAAAATCTGGAATCCAGAATCCCTTTTGGCGCGATATTGATCATTGTCATACATCTGTCCTACCAGAGCCTGAAGGTTTCCTTTGAACAAACCGTTTCCGAAAGCAATCACCAGTAATGCAGCAAGTGCAATATACTTTGAGGTGATCAGCATAGGAGTTGCCAGTAAGACGTAACCGACTGCCATGGTAATTAAACCGGCAATGATGGTACCCTTGTAGTTTCTTAACCTGTCAGCAATAAATCCTCCTACCAAAGCTAGGATGTATATAGATCCGTAAAAGATCGAATAAAGTCCCCCTGCTTCAGTTCCCGAAATGTTGAATTTCGTCATAAGGAACAGAGTAAGAATTGCCATCATGGTGTAAAAGCCGAAACGTTCACCCATATTGGCCAAAGCTGCGACGATAAGCCCTTTAGGTTGGTTTTTAAACATAATTTTTGTTTTTGGTTAGTGAATATATATTGACAATCATTTTTTCAACGGCGTACAAAAATAGATAAAAAATAATGTTTTGCAACTTTTATCGTATTCACCAACTGAAAAAACGAGAAAGTATTTTTGGTAAATTTCTGTCAGAGCATGACATTTATCTGAAAGCTGAGATCGTATTTTTTGGTTGTTTCATGAATAGTTGCCGGTTTGACGGTTGAAGTGTATCCGGCCTTAATCCAGATACGGATGTTTTTCAGGAGCTTTAATCCAACCAGCAAGTATGTGCTTGTTCCTTTGCCATATAACATGTTCATAGTGAATGCTCCGGGAGCTTCCTGCTCATGTGTGTATATCCTTACATCATAATGGTCGGTATTTATCACGTAGTGACGTAGTGAAACAGTTAACCTTTTCTTCATAAACATCCTCTCTGCACCTGCCACCATAAGCCAGCCCTCCATCCGTGGGTATCCCGGTATATAATTGTAATCGGCTCTCAGGTAAAATTTTATATTTTCAGCAGGGGTAATCAAAAAACTTGCCCTTGCATTATACCTGTCTGTATGGTAAACATCTCCCGGAGTGCTGCTTTCAGCAGGAATGGCTGTAGTCATCTCCTCAAGGTTCAGGTAAGTGACCCTGACCATAGAATTCACCATACCCTGAGTTCCTGATGCCTCAAGTGAAATATTCCGGAACAGTCTTCCTGAAGCGGGAGCATAACCTGTATAAAACATACGCCCCACATCGGCAACAGCACGAATGACTCTCCCATATGTTGGCGAATAAGCAATTACCAGATTAATCCCCTCTTCACCCGAAGGTGTCGTTGACCTGCTCAGTGTGTTGGCATAAGGGGCATGATAGTGGGGTGCAAACCGCCTTCCACTGATCCAAAGTGATGTGTTATCACTGATTTTTGTTGCCATCACAAGGCTGAGAGCAGTTACACCCTGCGAAACAGCTACCTCTGTAGTGAATCCTGTTGTCCGGTTATACCACCCAAGAGTTATGGAACTACTGTTGATTTTGTTGCCTTTAAATTTGTGACGATTGGAGAAAGTCTCTGAAGGTTTTATCTCAGCATCATAATAAATATTCAACAGGTTAACACCTGCCTGAAACCTTTTATGGTGATATTTCAATATTCCGCCCCAGGCATATTCCCTGAAGGCATGCCGGTCTTCAAGCTCTGCGGGGGTGGCATGAATTCCTGACTTCTGTATGCTGCTAATAAAAAGTGTTTTTTCGTTTGTGCTGTCAGTTTGGGTTATATTTCCGTCCAAAGGTTTTACTGAACCGAAAAGGGTGATCTGAACCGGAAGGTATTTCAATGTCATTGACGCTCCTCTGAAGAAATGGTGTTCGTCCATTGAGGTGTGTGGCCTTGAAGTCCGGGCTTCATGAGGCTGATATAATGCTGATGAGTTATTTCCTGCTGCAAAGAGCTGGTTGCAAACCAATCCGTGCCCGGTTGCAATTCTGTAATCACCTGCAATAATCTGCCTGATCAACCCTTTACCACGATATTCGAGATAGGCAGAATAAAAGTCGAAACCTTCAGGCCGGTATGAGCCTCCAAAAGGTTCACCAGCATCTTTCTCAGCTTTTATTCCTGCAGTAAAACCACGATATTCACCTTTATACCTTATTGCAATTTTATGAGGAGAGCCAACCTGCTTATTACTGCCGGTGACCTCTTCGTTTGTAACAGTACTTCTGGTAAACGTTCTGAATGAAACCAGGTGGGAACTTTTTGTGTTGCCAGATGGTGCAAATGTGAGCCAGGGGGCGATGCCCTGAAGGTATTCACGGGTGATGTCTGGTATGGACATCATCTCGTATATCGACAGGAAATACCCAAGGCTGTCCCTGAAGGAGATTATATTCAGAGCCATCCCTTCAGTCATACCCGGAATGTCAAGCAGTTGAACGAGGGATGCCCCATTTATGCTGATGGTTTTAGCTTCGCGATAAGCAAGCTCATGGATCCTTTCTGCTTCAGTTTCGTCCATCTCTTCAACCTGTTCCGGAAGCCATGGTTGTTCAACTGTCTGAGAAAATACATGAACATTTACCAGGGCAACAATTATTAATATGCAAGATAACAAATATCTCATACTACTTTCTGCTTTGAGCCAGAACCAGAACGCAGTTACTGCTGCCGGTAGCGGGGTTGAATCCTGATACGAAACACGGCCTTATCCTTCCGATATCGTAACTTATCCCGGCAAAGAGCTGCTCGTTTCCGGTACCAACTCCGGCCACTATCCTTACCCCGGATGAGATTTCTGAATAAACTGACGCCATCACGCGTGGCTTCAGGTTACTGATCATTTCACCATATAAAAGAAGATGAGTTCTTTTCCCGGTTCTAAAAAGGAACTCCAGAAGAAGAGCTGTTGTTTGGGACTGAACCGGAAATTCGGACATAACTGTTTTATAGTAAGAACCTGCTAGCCCAACTGACATAAGTGCGGAAGCCTTGATATAAGCACCTGCCGAGAAACCAGCTGACAAAGTACTTTGCATATTTTCAGGAAGTTGAATGTGATATATTTTGATTGATGTTCCGATAATTAGTTTTCCTGATGCTTTGAGGTTTATTCCAAGATCACCCAAGGTCCGGGAATAATCATTTGCGGTGAGAGAATTGTGTTTAAGGCTGATGAAAGAAGATAACCTTTCTGTAGAAATACTGCCACCCAGAAATATCGTGTTATAATCAGCTATTCCATTGTGATTGTAAAATCCTGCAAGACATTGGTACTTTCCTCCTGAATGCTCCCCTGCGGGATTTCCGGATGGTGCGGCTGCTGATTCTGCAACAACCGGATGATATACAGATCTGCCATTCAAAAACCAGGGGTCGGAATGGGGGTGAAGCAACAAGGTAGTGTTCACCAGAAGAATTAGTAAAGGCATCCTTAGCATCTCAAACAGAGTTTTTGAACTATATTTGATCAGCTTCCGAAAAAAGGAAAAAACTTAAGGGTTTATTTTTTGATTCACATTGAATTTAGCAGATTGGCGCAAAAGAAATCGGCGACAATCAATGAAATCAGAGGACTATAAATCAATAATAAATTAGAAGTAATATGCTCCCATATTTATTGACTGAAGTTACAGATATTGCGGATAATTAAACCTTGAACTTAAACTTAACCTCTGCCAAATCCTTGTTTGCATCGATGATCTTTTTCTTCAACCCCTCTTTATAAGCCACAAATTTCTCATAAAGGACTTCATCTCCGGTTGCAATCATCTGTACTGCCAGCAGGCCGGCATTCTGGGCACCGTTTATTGCAACCGTAGCTACAGGAATTCCGGGAGGCATCTGCACTATCGACAACAAGGCATCCATTCCGTCGAGGGAAGCTTTGATTGGCACCCCGATAACTGGCAGAGGTGTTAGAGCAGCAACCACTCCCGGAAGATGAGCAGCCATCCCCGCCCCGGCAATGATAACCTTCACACCTCTCTCTTTTGCAGTTGAAGCAAAAGCCTCTACCTTCTCAGGGGTGCGGTGCGCAGATAGTGCATTTATCTCAAAAGGGATCTCAAATTCATCAAGAATCAAAGCAGCCTTCGACATCACCTCAAGATCAGAGGTGCTTCCCATAATAATACTAACCAGTGGTTTCATTTTTATTGTGTTTTTGATTGATATTCAGTGTCAGCAAAGATATTGGTAATTGCATTGAAAAAGTATGGGTGGTTTTATAAAAAAGCTAAATTTGCTTCAGTTCACAGGTCTGAAAAACACTTTATGAATTATATCCAGCTTCACGACAAGAAATTTCAACCTTTTATCAGTGAGGGTGAGATTTCACAAAGAGTACGCGAAATTGCCCGGGATATTGGCGCCGACTGGGCAGACAAAAAGCCGTTATTGTTATCGGTTCTGAACGGCTCATTCATGTTTGCTGCAGAGCTTCTGAAGTATCTTAACATTCCCCTTGAGATATCCTTTGTGAAGCTTGCATCATACAGCGGAACCGGCACTACCGGGGCAGTAAAACAACTTATCGGTCTAAATGAACAACTTAAGGGGCGGTTTGTTCTGGTAGTAGAAGATATTGTCGATACAGGCATTACCATGGATAACCTTCTGAAGGATCTTACTGCATATCAACCTGCCGAAGTAAGAGTTGCAACGCTGCTTTTTAAACCCGAAGCTTTTATCAGGGATTTCAAAATTCACTATTGTGGTTTTTCCATTCCCAATAATTTTATTGTTGGATTTGGCCTCGATTACAATGGCCTTGGCAGGAATTATCCCGAAATTTATACATTATCAACATAATACCTGAGTTTATGCTTAATATAGCGCTATTTGGACCTCCTGGTGCCGGTAAAGGTACACAGTCGAGACTGCTGCTCGAGAGATATAATCTGACATACATTGCAACGGGTGACATGCTCCGGACAGAGATCATGGAAGAGAGCGAGCTCGGGATGATGGCAAAATCTATTATCGACCGCGGAGAACTTGTGTCTGATGATATAATTGTGAGGATGATAGAAAAGAAAATCCAAACTAATCCGGACACAAAGGGTTTTCTATTTGATGGATTTCCACGTACCATCGTTCAGGCCTATATTCTTGAGGGATTACTTCTGAGAAAGAATACTGGTTTGAATTCAGTGCTATTTCTGGATGTTCCTGAAGATGAGCTTGTCCGTAGGTTATCTGAACGTGGAAAAACATCCGGCCGGACAGATGATACTTCAGAAGTGATACAGTTCAGGCTTAAGGAGTATCGTGCCAAAACTGCTCCTGTCGCCGGTTATTTCCATGATCAGGGATTATTGACCACCATTCCCGGGTTGGGAACTATCGACGAAATATGTCAGCGGCTTGATAATGTGATTGAGGCATCTCTTCGTACTACATGGCTGAATGTTGTTCTTGCAGGTCCTCCCGGTGCAGGCAAGGGCACCCAGTCTGCACTTCTGGCTGAAAAATACAACCTGGTGCATATTGCCACCGGTGACGTTCTGAGGAAAGCCCTTGCAGAAGGGAATGAACTGGGACTCCAGGCTAAACCATATATGGACAGGGGGGATATGGTGCCTGATGAAATTGTTATCAGGCTAATCGAAAAGCTAATTATGCATAACCCCAAGACAAAAGGATTCATCTTCGATGGTTTCCCGATAAACATCGTACAAGCTTATATTCTCGATGGAATGCTGAAGAAAATGGGATCATCACTTGCCTGTATGATTAACCTTCAGGTTTCTACACTGGAGAGTATCAACAGGCTTCTGGCCCGCGGAAAAACCCCGGCTGCACGCAGCTACGATGCCAATGCAGAGATCATCATAAAGCGATTGATGGAGTACGAGAATCAGATAAAGAAAGTTGACGATTATTATGTCTCACAGGGGAAATTCGTGATGGTGAACGGATCCGGAAGTGTAGAGGATATCAATAAAGTGCTTGGAGAAAAGATTGAGGAGGCGTTTAAAGGTATCAGATAGCATTTTTTATTAAATATTTGCTGTTTCAATGATTATATCTACTTTTGCCTTAAACCACCATGAAGGCTTTTACATATGTTCAATCTGATACTTTTTGGTCCCCCTGGTGCCGGTAAAGGTACACAGTCGGTTAATATTGCCCGGGAGTTTAAGTTTGTACACCTTTCAACAGGGCAGATCCTTCGCGACCAGATTGCAAGGCATACTGGTTCAGGGCAGTTGATAAAGAAATTTATCGACAAGGGTTATCTGGTACCTGATGATTTGGTCTTAAGGGAGTTGTTCAGGGAGGCGCTGAATCACCGTAAGGAGCCGGGACTTATTTTCGATGGTTTTCCCAGAACAGTGCATCAGGCCGAAATGCTTGACCTGATGCTTAATAAACGGGGGATATATGTTAATCTGGTGATAAGCCTGGAGGTGGAACAGGATGAGTTGTACCGCAGGCTGTTGTCCAGGTCTGTCGATTCGGGGCGCTCCGACGATAACGAGGTGGTTATCAGGCAGCGTTTCAGCACATATTACGATGAAACACATCCGCTGAAGGATTATTTCCGCAGGAGCGGCAAACTTGTTGAGATATCAGGGATGGCCCCGGTAATGGATGTTTATAAGGATATCCGCACCCAGATAAAGCTCCGGCTTAATACGATTCATTAAAGTCCATGGTGTGATGAGCAGCGGAAGCAGCAATTTTGTTGATTATATAAAGGTAAACTGCCGGTCGGGCAAAGGGGGTGCCGGATCTGCACACCTTCACCGCAGCCGGAGCAATCCCAAAGGTGGACCCGACGGTGGCGACGGTGGAAGAGGCGGTCACGTGATACTTCGTGGTAACAGAAACCTTTGGACACTGCTTCACCTCCGATACACAAAACACATCATTGCCGGTAACGGTGGCAACGGTGGTAAAAGCCGTTTGACAGGTGCTGATGGAAAGGATGCAGTGATAGAGGTACCTTTGGGAACAATTGCCCGTGATGCAGAAACAGGGGAGTTCGAATGTGAGATCACAACTCATGATGAAGAGGCTGTGCTGCTATCTGGTGGAAGGGGAGGACTCGGGAACGACCACTTCAAAAGCTCCACAAACCAGACACCACGTTATGCACAGCCTGGTGAGCCCGGCCGGGAGGCATGGAAAATTCTCGAACTTAAAATACTTGCTGATGTGGGTCTGGTAGGATTTCCCAACGCGGGCAAATCAACACTTCTCAGCGTTATAAGTGCTGCAAAACCTGCTATTGCAGATTATCCTTTTACTACCCTGAAACCCAACATAGGCATGGTAAGTTATCGTGATGACAGGTCCTTTGTTGTGGCCGACATTCCGGGTATTATTGAAGGTGCCCATGAAGGTAAAGGGTTGGGGCTTCGCTTTCTGAGGCATATAGAGAGGAATTCAGTGCTCCTTTTTATGATCCCTTCCGACAGCAAAGATATAATCGCAGAATACAATATTCTGGTTAATGAGCTGAAACAGCACAACACAGAACTGCTTGATAAAAGAAGGGTGCTGGCAGTGACAAAGAGCGACCTTCTTGACGCTGAGCTGAAGACTGCATTAAGGGAAGAATTACCTCCCTTACCAAACCTGTTCATATCTTCAAAAACGCAATATGGCCTTACAGAACTTAAAGATCTGCTCTGGAAGGCACTAACCGGGGAGGAATGGCCGTGATGGAACTTCTTAAGGATCTTGATACTGCTCTTTTTCTTTTTTTGAATGGCCTTAACCACCCTGCTGCTGACCCGGTGATGAAAGCCATTTCGGGAAAATGGACATGGATCCCGTTGTATGTCCTGGTTCTGGTTATGCTGGTTTATCATTTCAGGAAACAGTCGTGGATAATGGTTATAGCAGCAATAATTGTTCTGGTTTTTACCGACCTGGCATCTGTCCACCTGTTTAAAAATGTATTTCTAAGGCTTCGCCCATGTCATGAACCTGCCCTGCAGGGCATGGTGCATATTATCGACGGCCGGTGTGGCGGATTGTACGGTTTCGTCTCCTCACATGCAGCAAACACCTTCGGCTTTGCAACACTTATAACAGCTCTCTTCAGAAAGAAGATAAGATGGTCAGGCTGGGTCTTGTTTCCATGGGCAGTGCTGGTGGGATACAGCCGAATATATCTTGGCGTTCACTACCCCGGAGATATTATCGGGGGAGCACTTCTGGGTATGTTGACAGGGTGGCTGGTCTGGAGGCTGTTGAGGCTAGTAACCTGATTCCTTGCCGGTAAATTCTTCAACCATTACCTTATAAACGCATACATCCATCACGGCAGGCATGTTGTAAGAAAAGTCATCCTTACCGGTGTAGTGTTTCATGATGACATTCAGGATACGTTTCTTCTCATCAGGATCTTCAACAAACACAACATTTCCGTATGCAAGAACACTGCGAAACTTCATTCCGTAACTGCATGCCACTCCTTCGTTGATGAATTTGAGCTCATGACCGGTGCTGAAGGCAACACATACCGATGGGTTGTTCTTCAGAATGTCAATTTTTTTTCCTTTAGCTGCAGAATGAAGATAAATGACCCCCTCTTCGTAGCCGAAGTTGAAAGGAACAACATAGGGTTTCAAGCTGCTGTCAACCATACCTGCATAGCAAACCCTGCATTCAGAAATAACATCTTTCACCCTTTTGGGGTCGTTGAATGATACTTTTCTCATATTATCTTTCTTTGAAATGTTTATTGAAGAAGTTCTGCCAGTTCATGGTGGTTTTTTTTCAGGGCAAAGTCGGCCGCTTTAAGGCCGGCAGCATTGGCACAGGCTTTATCTGCACCTGCTTCCAACAGAATACGCACTATGGCTGCATTTCCCTCTTCTGCGGCAACCATAAGGGCTGTAGTCCCTTTTTCCGGAACCCGGTAATTAACATCAGCCTTATGTCTGATAAGAAGTGAGGTGACCTCAGGAGAAACACTCAGCATAAGTGCGGTCCATCCTTTACTGTCGGTAAGTGAATGGGAGGCCCCTTTCTTAAGAAGCAGTTTTACAACATCCGGACGGTTTTGCTGTACAGCAATCATCAGGGCAGTTTCACCAAAGTAGTTTTGTGCGTTGATGGAGGCACCCTTCTTAAGCAATGCCTTTACTATTGCAGTATTGCCATTGGCGGCGGCTATCATCAGGGGTGTATGCTTCAGCGTGTCGGTGCCGTTTACGTCTGCACCTGCCTTAATAAGGTGTTTCACTGTTTTAAGGTTGCCTTCCGAAACAGCTTTTTGCAGGGTAGGCTGTGCTAATGAGGAGGAGACGGTGATCAGGAAGAGCACAATTAATACAGTGATGGAAAGATTGTTTACAGGTGTTGATCTCATATCGTTGGTTATTTGGAAGAGGATGTAAAAATATGAAAATTATTGCTTCACCGATTTCCCCGATTCCCCGATTGCACCATTTCCCGATTGCACGATTTCCCCGTATTTCTGCGGGAAACAAAAAAGTCGATGATGTTAAACATTGTCAAAAAACGGTCAACGTTATTTAGGCATTGACAAACTCTGAACACTGAACACTGAACACTGAACGCGCGAGCGTCAGCGAGCACTCTGAACACCGGGCATCAAAAAATTATATCTCCCGCATATATCGCAGATAGCCGCAGAAAAAATCTGTACAGATAATCTGGATCAGTGACCAATTCACTCGATTCCCCGATTGCACGATTTTCCCGATTGCACGATTTTCCCGATTGCACGATTTCCCCGTATTTCTGCGGGAAACAAAAAAGTCGATGATGTTAAACATTGTCAAAAAACGGTCAACGTTATTTAGGCATCGACAAACACCGAATAATGAACACTGAACA
>CAYXYB010000004.1:31760-168082 GCA_964469215.1 uncultured Lentimicrobiaceae bacterium | reverse complement strand
TTGTTCGTCATCTCGTTTTCAAAGTTATTCAAAAATATTTATTCATCCTCCCCATTCTCCAACTCCTTACCCATCCTGTACTTTATATCATAATTGATGATAAAATCCAATTCTTCCTCTGTGAAGCCATAATGCTCCGCTAAAACAGTGTCGATTTCGTCTATTATAGATTTTGAATGCCTTGGGTAGAATTCTTGGTATATTATTTCGCCTTTAGTTTTGTAGTTAGTTGTTTTAATTATACTGGTTTCATTTAATGAAGTCATTAATCGAGGTGTTATGGAAGTTAATCTTTCTATCAATCCTTTATTGATGTCAATTTTGAAACGATTAAAATCACCAGAAGTTAAATGATAACAATCAGAAAAACAGAAATAGTACCAAGAGAAAATATTGCTATTTAATATTGCTGCCAAACTATTACTATGCTGAACAGATTCAGTTAGTATTGATTTAAGAGTAGAAGATACCGATGGCTGTCCATTTATTGTAAATTTTTGTTGAAAATTGATAGCTATCTGATAATATGCAATTCCTGCATTTCTATAAAAAAGTTTTTTTCCAGAACTTCTAAAATATAGGGGTAAAGAGTTTTTATTTTTTAATATCTTATTCCAAATACTTATTTCAATTGGAATTCCAAATTTTGGGTATACGTCATCAGTATTAATGAATTTATTATTAATGTAATTGAGTTTTGAAATAGTCAAAAACTCTCTTTCCGTATTTGCCCAACGAATATAATTACTTGTATAAGTACAAGGAGTGTTTGATTGATTATTACCAACAAAAATAGAGAACTGACTTCGAACACCATCAAACAATCTACCAGGATGCCAGTCACCTGCAAGATTTAAGAAGTAGTTGTTTTTAAAATTATCTTGAAGTATTCTCCGTAAATGAGACATTCTCTTTGTGGTTATGGATGCCATTAGAATTATAAATGAGAACGTGCCATTTTCACCAATTATATTTGTAACACGCTCCATTACAAAAGCATATAAATTACCAGACCTTTCTGTTCTGTAATTAATTATTTTATATGTGTCAACAACTTTTGAATATTCCACGTATGGTGGATTCCCAATTACTACGTCAAAACCACCATTGCCATTAATAATCTCATAAAACTCGGCAAACCAATGAAAAGGTTGATGGGTTACCAACCATTTCTCATAATCCATACTTTCGTAATGCTGCTTGTACAGAATTTTGTTTAGATTTCCAGCAAGTTTATCTAACCGATTATTCAATTCAGTTTTAGCTTTTGTAAACTCTTTTTTGTTTTCGTAACCTTTTAACTGTATTTCTTTGAACCGTTGAAACGCTCTTGAAACAAGGTCGCATTCTTCCAGAATCTTTTCTTTCATTTTAGGGGTAACAAACATTCCCTGCAAGTCGTCAATCTCTTTCTTTGTGGCGTAGCCAATCAGAGTATTTCCTGAACGAATATTAAAATCAATATCAGGCAAAGGTTCAAGACCAAGATTTGGCTTCTTATAATCGGCTTCAACCGTTGCAACAAGTTTTAGAAATAAACGAAGTTTGGCTATTTCAACAGCTTCTTTCATTATATCTACGCCATATAAATTGCGAAGAATGATGTTTTTGAAAATAAAATATTTCAGGTTGGGATGTTCGGGGGCAAACACTTTATTAAGTTCTTTTGAAAAGATTTCGTATTTTGTTTTTACCTTAAGTTTTTCTTTCCCTAAATCACTAGGAAAATCTAATTGCCTACCAATTTCATCTTCAATAAAATTTCGCATACGTTGTATGCAGCTTTCATAAAGTGGTTCAAGTATATTCATTGCTGCGAAAAGGAAAGCTCCTGAGCCACAGGTTGGGTCAATGATTGTAATATTACTTAATGCTTCGTAAAAATGTCGGACAAAATCGGGGTCGCTGTGGCTATCAATAATATCCTGTGTAAACTGTCGAATATTTAAATTGTAAGTAATAAAATCATTTATTTGAGTAATTTCTCCCTTTTCAATTTTCTCTTTAATTTCTGTGTAGCGTTTTCTGCGGTCAACTACTTCACGCCATATTTCTGTAGGCAAAGAATATTCTTCCGAAGCTGGCTTATTCCAGTCTTTTCGTCTTTCAATAAGGTTTGGTTGAATTGTATCAATACCAATTTCAATTTCTTTAGGCAATGGAATATCAACACCTTTTTTTACAGCATCGTAAATGTAAGTATCGCCCGATTCTTTTAGTATTTGCATTATTTCAGCTTCTGGCTTTAATACTTTTGCATATTTGCGTTCCGTTTCATCAAACAAGAAAGGAATAATGCAGTTTTTACTTATGTAATCGGTAATATCTTCTTTGGTATAATACGCACCCATTTGGGCACGGTCGTTAATATATTTTTCAAAAATAAATCCTATTACATCGGGGTTAATGTCTTTACCTGAAGCAGAAATATTTGTATCAAGATGCCAATTATATTGGTCAAAGAAATTGAAAATTGTTTCGAATGCCTTATCGCTTATATCAATATTCTCATACAGTCTTTCAAGTTCGTGAACATCAAATAAACCACCATTCAAATAGGGTATTTTTCCAATTTCTTTTTTCAATTCTTCTGATTGGTCGGGCGAACCTAAACCCTGATGAAACAAAGCAAGAAGAAAATTTTTATAGAAACTCACATAGAATTTGTCTTTGCCTTTTTTCGTCTGGCAATAGGTGAGTTTCTCTTTCAGGTAATTCAAATTTTTATCAAGAAAGCCTTTTTTTTGAATGAAGTAGCAAAACATTAAGCGGTTGAGCATCAATGAAGCATACCATTCACGGTCGGTTACGACCGAAATTCCTTTTATAAGTTCAATGAATTTTTTATGTTCTTTTCGGAAACTCTCATAAAACTTTTTGGTAACCTGATCAACATTCTTACTAAAGTTTTCATTTACCACATCAACAACATCAGCAATTGTAATGTTTTCTTCCTGGTCGAGTGTGAAAAACAGATTTGAGGTTTTTTGATAAAGTAATTCGGGTTCTTGTCCTTTATGCCAGCGGGTTTCACTCAATCGAGAGGGTTTGCCTAACTGCTTAATAAATAATTGCCATATTTGAGTTGTATCATTTTTATCGCAAAAAATTATAAGATGTTCACGGAACAGTTTACCAATTTTTCTGTCAAGTTGCAAACGGGTTGCATAATCGGGCAAATCTTGATGTTTTACAGGTTTGAACACTAAAATTCTGAAACCGCCCTTTTCAGCAACGGAATAAAATAAATATGTTTCCTCCTTTAGTCTGACAGGAGTTTGTTCATCAAGATATGTCCAACCTAATTGGTTAAATAAACCTATGAAATCGAAATTCTCAATAAACTGCTTAAACTGTTCTTTACTTATAGTACTCATAGTTTCCTATTTTTTAATCCCCATTGAACAAAGAATATGCGGTGTTCTGAAACCATCCTGATCTTTTTGTTCCACAATGCAAAGTCGCCCTTCGTCACGCAATTGCATACATAATGAAGCCATTTCATCATCAGAACAATTCAGCTTTATTCTTCGGTTTATAATTTCTCTTGCTGTTTCTCGAAGCGGATAATGGTAAATATCATCAATTGTTTTCTTTAAGGCATCCACATCAAACAAGGTATTTTTTACACCCTCATAATAGCGGGTAAGCATACCATAAGCCCTATATCTTGCACTTGATTTGCTTCCAAGTTGTCCTCCTGATTTTGCTGCTTCGTTCTCTGCAAGTAAAACAGCTTTCTTCACTAAATCGTGATGATTTTCTAATTTATCAATTGCAGGCGTATCTAATGAACACTCAGCTATTTTCAAAATTCGGGATTGACTTGTTGAAATAGTTTCACCTTTTTCATTTAGCCAAGATAAAACTTCGTAACCGTGACTATTTCGATGATAAGTTATTACGCTATTGTTTTCAAAACCATCATCGTGTTTTTCTTTGGTCGAATAAACAACATCAGGCAGTTTAATAATTTTCTTTTTTAATTCGGGATTGACTTTTATTGCCTGATTCCAGATTTCATATGCTTGTGAAGTCAAGTCAACATCGCCTTCGTCATCGTCAAGTATGCCGGATTTTTCGTTGTATAAATCGCGTATATTTACAGGGTCGCCATCAAAGAAAATTTCGTCTGTTCCAACTGCTTCTGCATTTTCTCTAATACGTTGTGTCAATCTGCCTCTTAAACGGATTATGCGTTCCAAACCATCTTGTGGCAAAAATGAGTAACAAAATATTTTATCAGATGCTTGTCCAATTCTGTCAACACGTCCAGCCCTTTGAATTAAACGGATAATAGCCCAAGGCAAATCGTAGTTTACAATGATATGTGCATCCTGCAAGTTCTGTCCTTCACTTAAAACATCTGTACTTATCAAAATGCGTATTTCATCTTTAACATTTTTTATTTTATTGCTTACGGGGCTAAATCTGTGAGCTAAATCTGTCGGGTTCTCGAGGTCGCCAGTAGCACAAGCAATATTTTTTAACCCTCTTTTTTTCAAGTGTTCAAACAGATAATACGCTGTATCTGCAAATTGAGTAAAGATTAAGATTTTTTCATTCTTATGGTCTTTTTCACAAAGTTTTTCAAGTGAATTTAATTGTTTATCATCATCAGGATTCCAGTTTTTACCAATTTCAAGTATTGAAATAATTTTTTCTGCATCTTTTATCAATAATTTCTTTACAGATTCAGTAAACAAATTGCTGGAAATCCAGTCGTATCTATTTTTTTCAAGAACGCATTTTTCGTAATATTTCTTTGCTAACTTCTTGTATTCGGCTTCATCGGTAATCAGATTCATTACAACACCTTCGCCATTATCGTTTTCCTCCAAAAACTCGTCCATTTCTGCTTTTTCCTGTTGTCCAATTGGCAATGGCAAACCATTTTTAATAGCATAAACAAAAACTTCGTTTCTTAAAACGTGGCGAGCTAATGAAATAAGAAAAGAGAAACCTGAGCTTTCTAATCGTTTAAAAAGATTGGTTCTGCAAAAACCCATTAATCTTTTACCTGCACGGCTTAAATTGGCAATAATTTTTCTTTCATCTACATTTGCGAAGACTTCTTTTTCCTTGTCAATGTAGTTACCCAAGCCATAACGAGAAAGGTATAAACCATTGATTATTTTTACAACATCTTCATCGTAAAGTTTTACGTAAATATCTTTCTTGTCTTTCGGGTCAAATGAGTATTCAATCTTCTTTGGCAATCTGTCAGGAAAATATTCAATTCTCCCATCATTGAATGTTAAATAAAACTGTTTCTTGTTTTCATCATAGGTTGAATAGTTTTCTTTTATGAAAGTTCTGGTTCGTCTAACCATATATAATTTAAGAAGTTCTTGCCAATCATCAGAATAATTGCTTTTCTCAAAGGCAAGCAATGTATTCGGTGAGTATTGATAGTTTGCAATAAATTCAATTGGTCCTCCGACATCACGAATGAAATTCTCAGGTGCAATGCCAATATCCTTGTCTTCAGGAATAAATAAACGTAACTGATTAGAAATGTCGGTATAACCCTTATTGTATGGCGTTGCAGTCAATAGAATAACTTTGCTTTCGTTCCTTTCCAAATACTCTTTTACAATGGCGTAACGTTTTCCTTCTCTGTTTCTTAAATTGTGGCTTTCATCAATTATTACTACTCTGTATCGCCTTGTTTCTTCAAGAAACTTTTTGTCAACTTTTGAAATGCTATGAACTTTTGCCCTCAATTGATAGGTATGAACATATCCTTCCCACATTTCAACGAGGTTTTTAGGACAAATGATCAATGTTTCAGTGAAAAATGTTTCTTCAAAAAGTTTTGCAACTGCTGATGCAGTCATTGTTTTACCCAAACCTACAACATCACTAATTAGTACACCGCCTCGTTTATCCAAATGTCTGGCTGCTACACTAACTGCGTTCATCTGAAAGGGCAATAGGTCTGTTTGCAGAATTTTTGGAATTATGTAATTTCCGATACCATTTCTTGCTTCCTGAGAAAGATGATAAGCAATTTTTAAATAAATGTAGTAAGGTGGAATAGTGCTTTCTCCAGCCCAACTTTCTTCCAAAATCTGAACAAGTTCGTCAGAAATATCAACACACCAGCGGTCTTCCCATCTGGCTTCAAACCATTTATCAAGTTTTTCGGCAGCATCTTGTTCTACTACATTTACATTTAATTCTCCTTGTTGTGAAAGTCCTGCCATTGTTAAATTACTACTTCCTACATATCCAATCAAAGGTGCATCTTTGTCTTTTTTATGGCATAAGTACAATTTAGCGTGTAAAGGATATGCAAGGAATAATTTTACTTTAAGTTTTTTTTCAGTAATCTGTATTTTAAGCTTTCTCAAACATTCTTCATCTTCATTAGTCGGAATACCAAATGTCAATTGTCTTGTAAACGATTTTGCAATTTCTTTTTTGAGTGCTAAAGCAGTCGGGTTATCCATAAGCCCTTTTTTGGCTTCGCTTAATGCTTGTCTTAATAGGTTTTCTTCCGGACTTTGCATTCCAACGAGTAACCGACAACAATTATCTTCACCTTCAAAATGGTCAATGTGGTTCATCAGTAATTTCCAACCTCTTAAATTGAAATATCCTACACAAAAGTCAGCTCTGTATGAACTTTCAATTGTTTCTAATAAACCAGTTTTTAGGTGTAACGAAATATTGTCAAAAATCTTAGGCATATAAATATCTTTTAGAAGTTTCTTTTAAGAGGGTCAGCAAGATTGCACTCTTTGACAAAGCTTTGGTTGCAGCGTTGGCTCGTGGGGCTTTGGTAATGTGTGCAATGTGGGTCGGCAGAATTTTGTCTCGTCCTGAAAAAAGTTTACAGTTTTTGTTTATAATCCGGTTATTCATTTACAAAGTTAATATTAATCCTGATATGAGTTTACAGGAGACGTTTTCTTTGGATAGTAGTTCTTCCAGATTCGTTTGACCTGAATTGACTCTTAGGAATGATGTATCTTGTCGGGCGTATAGTTGCTTATACTCATGTGAGGCTTTTCGGTGTTGTACAGTGCAATAGCCTTATGCAAATAAGTAATGGCTTCTTTAATTGATTTTAGCCCTTGCGGTTCAAGATATTCTTCTTTTATGATACCATTTACTCGCTCAGCAACCGGGTTCTCCAAAGGATCTCCGGATTCGGTCATACTGATCCTAATATCATATTTATTAAGCATTTTAACGTATTCATGACTACAATACTGCAATCCTCTATCTGAGTGGTGGATAAGATGGCTAACAGCCCCATCAAAGGGCTGTAAAGCCATCTTGAGCGCTTTGAGGCTTTCTAAGGCTTCAAGTGTTTCAGCCAGATTGTACCCGACAATTTTATGGGAGAATGCATCAGTAATGAAAGTAATATAGACCTTGTGTTTGCTTACTTTCCAATAAGTTATATCGCTTACCCAAAGTTGATTGGGGGCCGTTGGGGTAAAACCGCGAATCAGGTCCGGATATTTTTCTGAGCCAGTGATTGGAAAAGGTCGTACGGATATTCCTTCTGCGCCTGCGAATGAGCAGATGATGGGCTGAAAGAAGGTCAAACAATTTATCCCTGCCTATTTTTATCTGATGCTCCATCATAAATGGTGTAAGCATTTCGTATAGCTTGCGCGTTCCAATCCTCTTATGGTCTTTTCGTATTCTCAGCACTTCTTTGAGCAGTACTTCTGTTTCAACTCCTTTGTCCATTTGCTTCCAGCTTTCCTGATAATACGCCTGCCGGGTGATACCAAACCATCCACACAGCCTGGCAAGTCCTATGTGAGGAAAATTTTCTTTCATTTCTCCGATGGTTTGGTGTTGAACTTTTTTTTTATCGGGATATTGAACTCTTTCTCGGCAATGTCAACCATTGTTTGCCATGCAATGACTTTCATTTCTTCATCTTTCAATTTTTTTTCCAACTCTGCAATCCGCTTCTTAAGTTGAAGCATTTCAAAAGATTCTTGTTCTTCATTTGATTTATCAGCCATAGTACCCGATTTTATTTCAAATTTAAGAATACTACGCTTTGATACAAATTTTTTATTTTGAATTTTTCCTACATAGCCCAACTTTCGCACCCACCTTAGTAGTTGTCCACGTTCTTCTGGTTCTCCGGTATAGAGCTCCCAGGCGTATTGCTTGGTCCAATTGTTTTTGAGCATCTCCTGAATGAGAGAATGCCGTTCTGTTTCGGTAAAATATTTCCCCTTTTTCTGAATGATTTTTCTTGTCTTTTTTTCCATTTTTTACACTGTTTTAGTGTAAACCTATTTCAGGACAAGTCATTTTCGCCTGTCCTCGAGATGCAGACTCGGGAAGGATCCTCGAAAAATCTGAAAATCGAAGATTTTCAATTTTTTCGGGACAGCCACCAGCCAGAAAAAAAGAGAGCACCCCGTTCGAGGTACCCTCTTAGTATTAACCATAAAAACATCGCAGAAAAATACCCGCCCGGGAAAAGACCCAAACGGGCATTAATCAGTCTGATAAGAAATAAAGAACTGCTTGGTTGCTGCTTCAACAAAAATACCTCAAATGCAACCTCTTCCTCCATAAAATCTGCCAACGGTAGTTTATTAACAGTTAACGGCAATAGTGAACTTTTTTATTATCTTGCACAACCCAAACCATATTGTCTAAAACTAATACAGATGCCTGATTCAGATAGAATTCAGAAACTTAAAAAGAATTACTATTTCGCCGATCCCCCTTTCGATCAGCTGATGAAGAACAGGATAAACAAGGTTCTGCTCCTTTGCAGTAACTACGATGCGTTTATGCTTGAAGAGGACGGAAGGATCGATGAGCAGATTTTCAATGAGTACGTCTCACTTAACCTGCGCTATCCGCCGCAGTTCGTGCAGGCCAGATCCTCTGAAGAAGCTTTTTCAATCCTCCAGAATGGAAATATAGACCTTATCGTAAATATGCTGAGTATTCAGGGCATGGATCCTTTCCTGCTCAACAAGGAGATTAAGGCTAAATATCCCGGTATTCCTGTGGTTGTGCTAACCCCTTTTTCGCGTGAAGTGTCTGTTAAACTCGATAAAGAGGATCTCTCTGCTGTCGACCATGTTTTCTGCTGGCTTGGGAATGCCGATCTACTCCTGGCAATCATCAAGCTTATAGAAGATAAGATGAACGTGGAGTATGATGTGCAGTCTGTTGGAGTTCAGGTGATAATTCTGGTCGAAGATTCAGTAAGGTTCTATTCAAGTTATCTGCCAATAATCTACAAGATTATATTCAATCAGTCCAAAGAATTCATGCAGGAGGGGCTTAATGAACACCAGAAGATGCTGAGGATGCGCGGAAGGCCAAAGATACTGCTGACAAACACCTATGAACAAGCCCTGAAATATTACATTAAATACAAATCAAATCTCCTTGGTATCATATCTGACATTGCATACAAAAAAGGTGGGGTACTTTTTAAGGAAGCGGGTATTCAGTTGTGCCGGAAGGTTAAGGCCGATGATCATCTGATGCCGATACTGCTTCAATCATCAGATACTGAGAATGAGGAGATTGCCAGGGAGTTGAAGGCAGGCTTCATAAACAAGAACTCAAAAACCCTTATTCAGGAACTTAAGCAGTTTATTATCAAATATTTCGCTTTTGGTGACTTTATCTTTCAGGATCCGGAAACCTTTGAAGAGTTGAACCGCGCAACAGATCTTCAAAGCCTCCAGCAAAAACTCTTCGAGATACCGGATGCAACTCTGGAATACCATATAAAACGAAATCACTTCAGTAAATGGCTGAATGCCAGAGCTTTGTTTTCTATTGCCCAGCTCTTCAAACAGCTTACCCATGAGGATTTTGAAGACCTTGATGAGGTGCGCCGGTTTCTTTTTGATACTATCGCCAGTTTCCGCAGAACCAAAGGCAGGGGTATTATTGCCGATTATAACCGTGACCGTTTCGATGAATACCTGATATTCACCCGTATCGGCGAGGGCGGACTGGGTGGTAAGGCAAGAGGGCTGGCATTTGTCGATATGATACTCAAACGTCACAATCTTCTCGAAAAATTTGAAAATACCATTATCACAATACCACGCACTGTTGTTTTAAGTACCGATGTGTTTGACGACTTCATGGAGGATAATAACCTTCATTATATTGCTCTATCCGACCGAAGTGATGATGAAATACTCAACGCTTTTGTCGAGTCCAGGCTTCCCTTCAGAATTCATGAAGACCTCCTTGCATTTATCAATGTAGTGAAGAACCCGATAGCCATCCGTTCCTCCAGCTTGTTAGAAGATTCACACTATCAACCTTTTGCAGGTATCTATAATACGTTTATGATTCCAAAGGTTGAGAACAATGAACGACTGATGATAGAGATGCTGAGTCATGCCGTTAAATGTGTGTATGCTTCGGTGTTTTTCAAAGATTCCAAAACATACATGGAGGCTACAAAAAATGTAATAGATCAGGAGAAAATGGCAATTGTGCTTCAGGAGGTCACAGGCAGGCAATATAATGGCAGGTTTTATCCCAACATCTCAGGTGTGGCGCGAAGCCTTAACTATTATCCCATTGCTCCTGAAAAGGCGGAGGAGGGTATTGCTGAAATTGCTCTCGGGCTTGGTAAATATATCATGGATGGTGGGGTAACACTCAGATTCTCACCAGCACATCCCGAACGTATTATCCAGCTTTCATCCCCCAAAAATGCTTTAAGGGAAACACAAAAACATTTTTTCGCCCTGGATCTGAAGGCTACTAGCTTCAAGCCAAGTACAAACGATGGCATCAATCTGTTCAAACTCAAGATTGATGAAGCTGAACCTGACGGAACCCTCAGACATGCCGCTTCAACCTACAGTTTTGAACATGATACAATCAGTGAAGGCACCTATATAAAAGGGAAAAAGGTGATAACCTTCGCTAATATTCTTAAGCACAAACAATTCCCCCTGGCCGAAATCCTTCAGGAATTACTTTCAACCGGATCAAAGGCCATGAATAAACCAATTGAAATTGAGTTTGCCGTTAACCTCGATGTTCCAAAAGGTCACCCCAGAATTTTCAGTTTCCTCCAGATAAGGCCTATCATGGAACACAAGGATGCGTCAAAAATAAACATTGACAAAGTTGATAAGGAAACAGGAATTCTGTGGTCAGAACATGCACTCGGAAATGGTGAGATCAGAGGTTTGCATGATATCTTGTATGTTAAACCCGATGCTTTTGATCCGGCCAACACAAAGGAAATTGCCCAAAGAGTGGGAGTGATAAATCAACATTTTCTTGATCAACAGATTAACTACATTCTTATTGGCCCTGGCAGGTGGGGCTCTTCCGATCCATGGTTGGGTATCCCGGTAAAATGGCCTCAGATTTCAGGTGCCCGACTCATTGTTGAAGCCGGACTTGAAAATTACAGGATTGACCCAAGCCAGGGAACCCATTTCTTTCAGAATCTCACCTCTTTCCATGTTGGCTATTTTACCATAAATGCCTATATTAAGGAGGGTTTCTATGATATCGAATATCTTAATAGTCAACCTGCTGTTTTCGAGGATGAACATCTCAGGCATGTCAGGTTCGAAGATGAAATTATCATAAGAATAGACGGCAAAAAAAACAGGGGAGTGCTTCTGAAACCTCATTCATCCAGCAATTGAAATTGTCCGGATCAGATCGGGCTTTAATAGTTCTATCCCATCTTTTGTTGTTCTGATAATGCCGTCGTTTTTCAATTCTGAAAGAATCCTTACGGCACTCTCGGTCGACATACCTGCCAGCTCTGCAATATCTTTTCTGCTTATAACATTAGGGATAGTATTCTTCTTGAAAACCTCATTTGCAAGATACAGTAATACATCCGATACCCTCCCGGGTGCCTGCTTGTTGGCAACACAATGCAATCTATTGAAGATCTGACCTGTAAACCTACAAAAAAATTCGATCAGATAACTGTTCATCCTGGAATTATCGATGGCAATGCTCAAGAACTCTTCTTTATCTACGAGATAAACTGTGCATGGTGTGATTGCTGAAACAGAAAACCGGTAGCAATCAGTATCCTTTAAAGCGGAAAGCCCTATGAAATCAAAGGGTTGGATTATCTTAAAATTCAAACCCTTCTCCTGGTATCCCTCAATGTAAGCTTTGGCAAGTCCGCTGCTCAGTAACATGATATATGCGTTGAGGGCTCCCTGTTTACAGATGGTTTCGCCTCGCCTGAAATCGATTTTCACCCTTGTCAGCCTCTTTATTTCATCGTCAGATAATCCTATGTGGCCTAACCAGTTGTTTATGGTGTCTGTTGTTGTGGTTTTCTGAGGCCCTTCCTGCTGTTGAGTAAATGCCTCCCTGAGCCTTTTAAGCAGTATAAAGTCGCTGAGTTTTTCTGCTACCAAATTCAACAACTTCTGTTCCTCCTGAAGAAATATCCCTTTCTCATTGGTGACGGGTTTGGTGTAATATACCTGTATTTCACCAACATTCATATCCTCAACCATGATCAGGGCCGACTGCTTTAATTTGGTCTTCCTGAAAGGTAAAGTCTCATGAAGGATTCCATCATAAACAATGCAAACCTGGCAAATGTCAGAATACCTCCATGCTTCGGGGAGAATCTCAGCGATTCGTAAAAAAACCGAATCCAGGTCAACATTATAATCCCTCAGGATATCATTGACCTGATACAGGCAATTCAGCTCCTTGCGCCTTTCATTTAAACTCTCTACCAGGTGGGTAATCCGTTCAGTATCCTTTTCCTCTCTTTGCATCGTTTTTGAACAGGTTTTGGATGCCAAAAATAGGTAAATATTCTGCGAATACGAAAGGTTTTGTTTTATAAATTGATGGTGATCATCATTAAGATTGATTTTTATCAGCCCTAAAGCCGGTTAATTCATAAATGCTTACAGTTGCCAGGCCATTTATAAAACCTAATTTTGCCGCATCAGACTTTGTTCATATTATCCAACCCTAAAAAAATATATGCTATGAATGTAGAGAAAATCATGAACGACCTTGAGAAGAAGAATCCAGGTGAAGTGGAATACCTTCAGGCTGTTCACGAAGTACTGGAATCAATCGAGGATGTCGTAAATGAAAACCCTCAGTTCGAAACTTCCGGAATCATCGAAAGGATTATTGAACCTGACAGAGTATTAACGGTAAAAGTTCCCTGGGTAACCGATAAAGGTGAAGTGCGTGTAAACCGTGCATACAGGGTTCAATATAACAACGCCATAGGGCCATACAAAGGGGGAATACGTTTCCACCCGAGTGTAAACCTCAGTATCCTTAAATTCCTGGGATTTGAGCAGATCTTTAAAAACAGCCTTACTACACTGCCAATGGGTGGTGCAAAGGGTGGTTCCGATTTCGACCCAAAGGGTAAATCAGACAATGAAATTATGCGCTTCTGCCAATCATTTATGCTCGAGCTGTGGAAGATCATCGGCCCTGAAACAGATGTGCCTGCAGGTGACATCGGTGTCGGCAAGAAGGAGATAGGTTATATGTTTGGTATGTACAAGAAACTTACCCGCGAACATGTTGGTGTATTTACCGGAAAAGGCCGCGACTGGGGTGGTTCTTTGATTCGCCCTGAAGCTACAGGCTTTGGTAATGTTTATTTTGCCCATGAGATGCTCAAAACACGTGGTGAATCTTTTAAAGGAAAAACTGTAGCTATCTCAGGTTTTGGAAACGTTGCATGGGGCGCAGCCACGAAAGCAACCGAGCTGGGTGGTAAAGTTGTTACTATCAGTGGTCCCGACGGTTATGTACACGACCCCGAAGGAATCAGTGGCGAGAAGATCAACTATATGCTTGATCTTAGAGCTACTAACGAAGATATCGTAAAACCATTTTCGTATGAGTTTCCAAGCGCCAAGTTTGTTCCGGGAAAACGCCCCTGGGAAGTAAAATGCGATATCGCTCTTCCATGTGCCACACAGAACGAACTCAATAAAGAGGATGCCGAAACACTGGTGCGTAATGGTGTTATCTGCGTATGTGAAGGTGCTAATATGCCATCAACACCTGAAGCTGTGGAAGTATTCCTCGAAAATAAAATATTATTCGGGCCGGGTAAGGCCGCCAATGCAGGTGGTGTTTCCACTTCAGGGCTCGAAATGTCTCAAAATTCACTTAAATTGAACTGGTCAGCTCAGGAAGTGGATATGAGGCTTAGGGAAATTATGATCAACATCCATAATTCATGCGTCGAATACGGAAGGGAAGAGGATGGTTATATCAACTACCCGAAAGGGGCAAATATAGCCGGATTCCTTAAAGTTGCCAACGCAATGCTGGATCAGGGTGTACTCTAATGGTTTAATTGATCATAGTAGTTTAGGTTAACAACTCATAGTGTGCTCCGGGAGGATGGGAATTCTCCCGGTTTTTTTTGCATCAATCATCTGGAAATGTAACTTTGCACTTAACAGCATTTCAAAAAAAAACATCAAAGAAATGAAAAAATTGCA
Source organism: uncultured Lentimicrobiaceae bacterium (assembly GCA_964469215.1). Lineage (GTDB taxonomy): Bacteria > Bacteroidota > Bacteroidia > Bacteroidales > SKPS01 > SKPS01. The sequence continues at coordinate 153,614 of CAYXYB010000004.1, read as the reverse complement.
GATAGCATTACTGATCGGACTTGGCACACTTATTCTGCTTGTTGTTGCTCTATATAACAGATTCCCTCTTGTTTACTCCGATACCGGTACATACATAAACAGCGGGTTCAATCTATTTGTTCCCTTCGACAGGCCCATAACCTATGGCTTGTTCCTTAGGTTAACATCTTTGACACTCTCACCATGGTTCGTAGTTATAGCCCAGAACCTTATCACAGCATATATCCTGCTTCAACTCTTTATCACTTTCAGAATCCATGCTCCGGCCTTAAAAAAAGTTTACCTTGTTACTATCTTTTTCCTTGTATTTTTTACAGGAATAGGTTGGTACTCAAATCAGCTTATGCCCGATTTTTTTACTCCGGTTGCGTTTATTGCATTGATGGTTCTTCTTTTGAAAAGAGACGCTACCTTATTATCATTGATAATCACCGGGCTCATATTTTCCATCTCTCTGATAATGCACTTCTCACATCTGATGATAATCTCTCTCCTGCTGATATCGATCTTTTGTGCAAGGCTGGTTCTTAGAGAACGATTGAGCATGATATCTTTTAAAAGGATATATATAGCCGCGGTGATAATTTTTCTTTCATGGATAATTATACCGGGAATCAATGTGCTGATTGAGGGAAAAGGTACCTTAACCAAAGGTTCCCATGTGTTCCTGGTTGCACATCTGGCAGACACAGGAATATTAAAAAGACTGCTCGATGACAAATGTGGCTGCGACGATTTCAGGGATATGAAATTATGCCGCTATAAGGATTCTCTTCCCGGAGATCTTGCATCTTTTATGTGGACCGGCGACATCCTGGAAAACACGGGAGGCTGGAAAGGAAGCGGAAAAGAGTTCAGAAAAATAATACGTACCTCACTTTCAGAGCCTGAATATCTGCTGATGAATATTTACCAGTCCTTCTTCTATGGGTTGATACAGTTGACTCAGAATGATATCGGACAAGGGCTTTCTGCATATAATCAAAATAGTGCACCATATCCCCATATCTATAACCATTTCAACCTCAGCATCAACAATTATCTTAACAGCAGGCAGAACCTCTGGGATGGCTGGGGACTTAAATTAGACACACTGAATCTGGTTCACAGGCTCCTTGTTATGTTATCCGTATTTGCTCTTGTCTGGCTTATTGCTACGAAAACAGTATGGCAAAAAATAGATCCTATATCGAAATTCTTGTTGATATCCGTTATCCTCTTCATTTTCATAAACAGCTTTATTACAGCAGGCCTTGTTACACCATGTGAACGTTTTCAGGCACGAGTAATCTGGCTTCTTCCTCTAACACTCATTATCACTTATGTTATTAATGCTGATATACTGCGGCAACACTTCTTAAAAAATAACTCATAACTCATTACTCATAACTCATTACTCATAACAATAAAATCCGCCATCTTTGCGTTTTCAAACCTTCATTACAGATTCATGAGGCTAATCATAACAATCATTCTTGGGGCTCTTATCAGCATAAACACAACAATTGCCCAGAGTACCAGTCAGTATGTATTTCATTTCCTGAATGTAGCATCCTCACCCCGTGTTTCGTCGATTGGTGGCACCTTTCTGCCGCTTGATGATAATGACCTGCTTCTGGCGATGCACAACCCGGCCTTGATAAAAGCTACAATGCACAACCATGTGGGATTCACCTTTCTCGACCATTATGCAGGCATAAATGCAGGTAACGTCGCCTATTCCAGAACATTCGAAAAGTATGGCAGCTTCCTTGGTTCGGTAAGATTCATGCACTACGGAACATTTCAGCGTACTGATGCTGCAGGTATCGAGCAGGGAAATTTTACCGCATCTGATATTGCCCTTGCCTTAGGGTGGGGGAGAGAGCTCCATCCCGGTTTAAGGCTTGGAGCAGATGTTAACTTTATTCTTTCAAGCTATGATATATGGTCTGCTTTTGCTATTGCTGTTAATATCTCCGGGCATTACACCAATGAATCCGGCCTTTTCAACACCTCCGTTATTATTAGAAATGCAGGTCGGCAGTTGGATCCATTTGATGATGAGCGTGAAAAACTACCATTTGAACTTGCTACAGGCATAAGTCAGAAGCTTAAACATGCACCACTAAGGTTTTATCTGCTTCTTAATGCTCTGAATGAATGGGATCTTACATACAACGATCCACTAAACCCAAAGACAAAGACAGATCCTATTACCGGTGAAGAGAAATCGCCGAATAAAATAACTGACCTCCTCGACAAATCAATGAGACATGTTACTGCCGGTGTGGAATTTATGCCGGGCGAGGTGCTTCGTTTCAGGCTGGGCTATGATTACCGCACAAGGCAGGAAGCAGGCGTAAGGTCTAAAATGGGTATGGTGGGTTTCTCCTGGGGGCTTGGCCTCAGGCTCGGCAAATACCAGTTCGACTTCAGCCGTACCCGCAACCACATAGCAGGTGCCCCAAACTACTTCAGCATCAGAACAGACCTCACACGATTCAGCAAGTAAAACTCTGAATATTATTTTCTCGTAGAGGACCACAGAAATTCCGCATAAAGTTGCAAAAGTTCTAATTTACACAGAGAAAAAAAGCTATAAAAGAGTTTCACAGAACTCTATCTGTGGTTCTCATTTTTAACTCCTGATCACCTCTGTGGAGGAAAAGCCAATAGCCAACAGCCAAAAGCCGATTACACGATTCCCTTCATAATTCATTACCTTTGTCACACATCCATTAACAAAACCATGCCAATATGAAAAAACATCTCACTTTCATTATTATGTTCCTGATAATGTATCATTGCATATCTTCAGCACAAACCACCCATACGGTTACCTTATCCTCCAACCAGCCACCACAGCTCTTCGCTAATGCCGGGCCCGATACAACCCTGGGTGCACCCGGCACATACCTGCTGGGTGGCATGCCAACCGTTAGCGGGGGTACTTCCCCTTATAAATTTCTCTGGTCACCACCTACCGACCTCAACTCTGACACTCTGATCAACCCCACATTTACCCACAACGGTACTTATCCCTCAATACAATACATTCTGTCAGTTACGGATGACCGAAGCTGCCAGGCATCCGACAGTGTTACCATCACTCTGTTATACTTCAATATCGATGAACCGATGGAGCCCTCTATGAAGGTTTACCCTGTGCCTGCAACATCTTTCCTTGCTGTGGATCTGGAGACACCGGAAGGTGAACTTGCAATATACACACCAGGCGGAAAACTCATACATAAACAGAATGTTAACACAACCAAAAACACACTCGCTCTCGAGAACCTTAGCCGTGGGCTGTATATTCTGGTCTACACCAGGGATGGGTTAAGGCAAACTCTGAGAATAGTAATTGAATAGCCGTTGGATCTTAAAAAAATATCGATATGAAAAAATATATATTCACAATAATAATTTTAAGCCTGTTGTCATTTCAATTCCTGCCTCTCAGGGGACAACAGAATATACAGGTGGCTCTGAACGATACAATACAAATCAATATCAATAGTTACAGAGGTACACTCCAGTGGCAGGTGTCATACGACAGCCTGTCATGGAACCCTGTTACAGGTCAGGTCTCAGCAGCATTAAAGGTAATTGCTGACAGCTTCCCTGTCTGGTATCGCCTTGCAATAACCGAGGATGAATGTGAACCTTGGTACTCGGAACAATTGAAGGTCACACAGATAATTCCGTTTGTCTGCGGCAATCTTGTAAGTCATGGTTATGTTATAGGGGTAACTCCCGACAATTCTTTGCAATTTGCTAATCGCACCTACAGTACAGTCCAGGCAGGGTGGACCGGTGCCGGGGGGAATAAGTGCTGGCTGAAAATGAATCTGGGTGCGACCACGGAAGCCTCCACCGCTACAGATCCCTCCACGGCCTCTGCCGGATGGTTCTTCCAGTTCAACCGTCAGCAGGCATATTTCAATGACGGTGTGAACAGGATACCAAACACACCCTGGATAAATCCCATCAACGAAAACTCCGACTGGGTTTCATTAGGTGACCCTTGTAAACTTTTGCTGGGAGGCAACTGGCGGATACCTACCCAGGCTGAATGGAATGCTTTCCTTACCGCTCCGATTGCTCAGGGTGGAGTCGGATCAGGATATCTGACGGATGCTTATGCTTCAACTCTCAAAATTCATGCAGGCGGCAACCTGGGTGGAGGTGATGGATTACTGCAGAATGCAGGTAATTATGCCTACTTCTGGTCATCAGGCCAGAACTCAAACAACACCGCAGGTTCTTTCCGCTATTCATCAGCAGGAAGCTTCCCGGTTAATTCTACCAAGAACTTTGGTTATGCTTTACGCTGTATTCTTGATTGATATCTGATATCATTTCTTACATAGCCGATTTTTTTAACAAATTAGTTATGTATGAAAACAGAAACAAGAACTGAAAAGCTTTCTGATACAGAACTTCTGGAACTTGAAAAAGAACTTAAAGGTTCACGTAACATCGCTCTGGTATTTTTCCTGACTCTGCTGTTCGGTATCCACATTGCAATCTTTGCAATAACTGAAAACTGGTCTATCAGGGGCAGTGAAGTTTTACTTTTCGTTCTCCTTTTTCTGATAGTAATGATACTTAACTGGCTTGTCACCAGAAAACTACGTGAGGAGATCCTTGCAGGTGAAAAAATTATAAGCTGGCTGCCGGTTACCGAAAAGTATTCTTATTTAGACAGACAAGACCTGTATTCAATGGTTGTTGTTAAATATGCTGTTATTGCCGGAGGAGAAAAATTTCTCCTGCAGGAGGCTCAATATAACCTGGTTGATCTGGATGATTTTATCGAAATACACCGTACACCCATAAGAAATGTTGTCCTGAAAATAGAGGTTGTTGATCCCTCTGTAAAATAATCCTGCTGATTGTTGATAATATTTTATAAAAATTTCTCCCACTAAGGTGATTTTCTTGAAATGATGATTAAATTAGCATCAAAAAAAAGATTAAAAATTAACCATTAGTCATTAACCATTATCCATTTAATGCTGACGCAATGCCATACTTATTACAGCCTGAGATACGGCATCATGTCGCCGGAGCAGTTGGTAACCAATGCACGGTGCCATGGGCATGAGGTTATTGTTCTCTCAGACATAAACAACTGCAGCGCGTTCCCCGACTTTGTTAAAGCCTGCATGGATGAGAGTGTTGCTCCGGTTTGCGGTATTGATTTCCGGCGAAAGGGGGAGATGCTTTACCAGGGGATAGCACGCAATCGTCATGGAATGCGCGAGCTGAATATGTTTCTAAGTGACCATAACGTCAGGGGAATACCTCTTCCTGACAAGCCTCCCGGGTTTTCTGATGTATTTATTGTGTATCCGTTTAAAGGATCTGCATCTGTGCACCTTGAAGAGAATGAATTCATTGGTATAAAACCGGAGGAGATCAGTAAAAACCGTTTCTCGTTGCGTGGTAAAGGAAGTGACAGGTTGATTCTGCGTGCCACTGCATCGTTTGCTGCTCCGGATGATTATGATATCCACAGAAACCTCAGAGCAGTTGACCTTAATACTTTGATTTCAAAACTAAAACCTGATGATACTGCATCTCCCGGTGATCATCTGTTGTCATCCGATGCACTGATGTCAGTGTGCGAAGATGTACCACTGTTGATAGAAAACACCCTCAGGTTGTTGTCGCAGTGCAGCATCGACATGGATTTTACATCAATAAAAAACAGGAAGACTTTTACGGGGAACATATACGATGACAGGTTACTTCTGGAGAAACTTGCTTATGATGGGATGAAGTACCGGTATGGTACAAAGAATAAAACCGCCCGGCAACGCATTGTAAATGAGTTGGACATCATCGACAGGCTTGGATTTGCATCATATTTTCTCATAACATGGGATATAGTCCGGTACTCTATGTCGCGCGGGTTTTACCATGTGGGGCGGGGGAGTGGTGCCAACAGTATTGTGGCTTACTGCCTTATGATAACCAATGTTGATCCCATTGAGCTCGATCTCTACTTTGAAAGGTTCCTTAATCCGCGCCGTTCCACGCCACCCGATTTCGACATTGACTATTCATGGAAAGAGCGCGATGAAGTTCAGGACTATATTTTCAAGCGTTACGGATCGGGTCATACCGCATTGCTGGGTGCGACATCAACGTTCAGGAACAGGTCCATTTACCGTGAGCTTGGCAAGGTTTACGGCTTGCCGGTGAGAGAGATCGACAATCTGGTTGAGCGTCCGGAAGAAGCTGCTAAAGATAATTCAATTGCAAGGCGCATCGTAGATATTGCTGAAAAGATAGCCGATTTTCCGAATATCCGCAGCATACATGCCGGGGGGATAATTGTGTCGGAGGAGCCGATAACATATTACACCGCCCTGGATATGCCGCCAAAGGGTTTTCAGACAACCCAGTGGGATATGTACGTAGCCGAGGAGCTCGGTTTCGAAAAGTTCGACATCCTGAGTCAGAGGGGTATAGGTCATATCCGGGATGCTGCGTTGCTTGTTAAGCAGAACAGGGGGATTGCATTAGATGTGCACGATGTTGATCGTTTCAAGCGTGATCCGGAGGTACATCGTCAACTCAGGGATGGGGAATGTAACGGCTGTTTTTATATAGAGAGCCCTGCGATGCGTGGGTTGCTGAAGAAACTCCGTTGTGGTGATTACCTTACACTGGTGGCGGCAAGCTCCATCATCAGGCCCGGTGTTGCCAAATCGGGAATGATGAAGGAGTATATAAAAAGGTTCCACAATCCCGGTGACTTCAGCTATATCCACCCTGTAATGGAAGAGCAGCTTCGTGAAACTTATGGGGTGATGGTCTATCAGGAGGATGTGCTGAAGATATGCCACCATTTTGCAGGGCTTGACCTTGCTGATGCCGACGTGTTACGGCGAGCCATGAGCGGAAAGGGGAGAGGGAAGAAGGAGTTCCGGCTTATCGTTCAGAAGTTCTTCGATAACTGCAGGCAGTCGGGATATCCGGAAGCCATTACACAGGAGGTGTGGCGTCAGATTGAGTCGTTTGCAGGTTACTCCTTCTCGAAAGCCCATTCCGCATCCTATGCCGTAGAGAGTTTCCAGAGCCTGTGGCTTAAGGTGCATTACCCACTGGAGTTTATGGTTGCAGTGATAAATAATTTTGGCGGGTTTTACCGCACCTGGGTGTATTTCAACGAGGCAAGGCGATGGGGTGCCACCATTGCATTGCCATGTGTTAACAAGGGGGAATATCTTACCGGTATAAAAAGTAAAACCATCCGTATCGGATTCATCCATGTAGCCGGACTAGAGGAGAAGTTTGTAAAAAGAGTGCTTGCAGTGCGCGATGAGGGAGGGGAGTTTCATTCGCTTGAGGATTTTATACAACGAGCCAATCCCGCACCGGAACAGATCACTTTACTGATACGTGCGGGAGCATTGAACTTCACAGGGAAAAAGAAACCGGTACTTCTCTGGGAGAGCCGGATGCTTACAGGTAAAAAAACCGAAAACCATGCAACAGGAAAACTGTTTGCAAATACTCTGCAGCCATTCTCACTGCCTGAGCTTAACCGCGACATTCTGGAAGATGCGTATGATGAGCTTGAACTGCTGGGTTTCCCCGTGTCACTATCCTGGTTCGATATGCTTGAGACTCGCTACCGGGGAGATATTGCCGCAAAAGATCTTAGCAGCCGGGTTGGGAAAGAGGTGCGGATGCTTGGCAAACTCGTTACTATTAAATATGTCTGGACATCGAAGAGGGAGATCATGCATTTTGCAGCATTCATTGATGCGCACGGAGAATTTTTTGACACCGTCCATTTTCCGCAATCGTTGAAACAATACCCATTTCGCGGAGATGGTATATACCTTATAAGGGGAAAGGTTGTCGATGATTTTGGCTTTCCGTCGGTGGAAGTTAACCGTATGGCGAAGATGGGATACCGGTTGCGTAACACCAGGTAGGGACAAGGCATGCCTTGTCCCTGCCTGGTGTTACGCCTTGTCCCTGCCTGGTGTTACGCCTTGTCCCTGCCTGGTGTTACGCCTTGTCCCTGCCTGGTGTTACGACTTGTCCCTACCTGATACGGTTAAATCGGTCAATTTCCCATTTTTGGGGATTGTCGATGATGTAATTCGTAATGTTTTCGTATGCTTTTTGACTACGGATTATGGTGTCGTAAAACCGTGATTGCCATTTAAACTCATAACCCAAACGGTTTGCATGTTTTGTGACGGCAGATTTATACGATCCAATTATGGAAGATACAGTGTTGCACCCCTGATTCTGGAAACGCCGTTCACCCGGAGTACGATTGTCTGAAGGATCTACGTTTACGAATTCTTCATTGTTTTTCAAAATCAGTATGCCGTGAACGTGATTCGGCATGATTACATAAGATCCGAGATCTATGTTTTTTGAATGGTTTATGATATCTTGCCATAGAATATCAGCCACAACTCCTGTATTGGATAGGTACATTGTTCCATTAAATATCTCACCGAAGTAGTGTTTTTGAAATTCAGTGCAAATTGTTATGAAATATGCTCCATCTCTTGCATAATCCCAACTTTGTAATCTTATGGTAACCCTGTACCTGTGTCTTCTACGGTAAATAATACATGATCTATGAGTTTAAAAAAATGGCAGTATCAGAAGTATATTGGTTTGTCGATTGAAAGAAGGAAGAAAAGAGATATGAAAAGTAAATCAACCGTCTGGATTACTTCAAAATATTCAGTTATCAGGGTGTAAGAATATATCTTGATTGTTCAAAACAGACAAATATTCAGTGAAATAAAATCCACAGAAAAAATGTTTTAATCTTTCCTGATTGAATGAATCCCATGATAATTTTAACTTTACCTGCTTATTATAACTCTGCCGATTTTAAAGATGTTTTTTGTGCCGGTTATTCTAAAAAAATAAATGCCATTATTTAGATGTTCAGTCGGGATAATTGAAACAGTGTTTTGATCAATACTTTGTGTATGCAGAATTTCACCGGTTAAAGAAAATATTTCAATTCGGAGATTGTCGGCAGGTTGAGAGCAATTTGATTCAACAAACAGGTACCCTCCGGAAGGATTGGGATAAACCAGAAAACGATCAACATTGGTAGAGTTGTCAATTCCAATCCCTGCAATATTGACAGTCTGGGATGTGGAGTCTGATTGATCACAGTGTATTGCTTTTAATTGCACAAGGTATTGTCCGTTGCCTGCATACTGGTGAACCGGATTTTCGAGAGTTGATGAATTACCATCGCCAAAGTCCCATAAAAAGTCAGAGGCATTTGATGAAAGGTTGGTGAAGGTTATGATATCGAAGGATGATGATGTATAACTGAAATTTGCAATAGGGTTGTAGGTTTCAACAAACCAGTAGGATAATGAATCGAAAGCGACATCAGCGGCAGCTTGTCGGATAATTGCTGCATCTGAAGCTTTCAGGGAGCTGTTCCAGGTAATGGATGTGGGATCTTTCCTAAAAAGAATTGCGTAGAAGGTGCATGCAGCAGCGTATGATCCTGCTGTTGAAGGGTGGCTCTCGTCAGCTTCATAAAGATCAATGTCCGGGTTGTGAATGCGCAAATGACGCCAGACTGCTCCAACAGGTGAAACTATAGCATTGTTACTGTCGGCAAACATCAAATACCTTAAACGCAGCAGACTGTCCATTCCTTCGTAGGTGCAAACAGGTGGCCAGGCTACACAGTTTGAAGCATCACCGTATTTCCTTCCCCAGGTCATAAAAAAAGTTGTTTCAGCACATGGATTATGTTGTTTAATGGCTTGGTTCAGTTGAACTGAATAGGGATAAACATCTGACATGACCTGTGATATTGGAAATGAAGGAAACTGGCTCTGCTCCTGAAGAACAACAAAATCCCAACTGCCCTGTGATATCAGGCTCAGTGTCTGGGAATTTGTGGAATGACCCTGAAATGTATACCCCCCGGGTGTATTACTATCGAACAACAGAGTGTCTCCCGCTGACAATGCTGCGTCAGCAATCATTTGGGGCAAATTGTTGGCGGCTGTATAACTATTGCCCAGGAAGAGTGCTCTGAGTGATATCTGACCAAAACTGTCAAGCGTGATCATCACTAGAAAGACCCAAATAAAAGATTTATAAGTTCTCATATATTATATTAAAAAGGTTCAGGATAAAATCCCGGCAAAGATATATCTTAGGTGAAATAGATATCAACATATCTGATAACATACGATAGCTTTTAAACGTAAAATGTTAAATGTAATACCGGCCATTTAACGTTTACGGCCTTTACGTTTGGGTGGAGGAGGCGCAGATGCTATCTCATCCATGAAATTCTGGTAGAAAGGATTTCTCTCTTTGGCCTTATTGTTCTGGAATTTTCCTTTTATATGGTCTTGAGAGTTGTCGGCCTTCAGGGTTGAAATATCTATTTGTCTTTTGTGAGACGAGTTCTTCAGTTTGTTTTGTTCTGCAAAGTTTACCTCCAGAGTAATCCCTTCAAATCCTGCTCCGTTGAAAGCGTTGATAAGCTTTCCTGCAGAGGAAGCTGCAACTTCGAAAAATGAGAAGTTTCTCTGAATGTCAATTTTTCCGATAACAATCCTCCTGCTTCTGGCCTGGTCATTAATAAGACCTATTAGCTTTGGTGGTGTAAGGTTGTTTTTTGATCCGATATTGATAAAGAGTCTTGCGAAGACGGTGTTTTCATTCCTGTCGCTTCGATTTCCTTTACCCCTGTCTCTGTTCCTGTCAGATAAGCGTCTGTCTGAAGGATTATATTGTTCAGCTTTTACATTGATATCGGAAGCGTTTTTGTAATAATCCAGGAATCGGTTGAACTCTATGGAGACAAACTTCTTTATGAGATCTTCTCTACTCAACCATTCAAGTTTCCTGTAAATCAAAGGCATAAACTGTTCTATCTGTTCATCATTAACCATAATGTGTTCCATTTTGTCAATAAGGTTAAATAGTTGTTTCTCACAAATATCTTTACCTGAAGGTACCATCCTGCGTTTAAAATTATGACCTGTAATTCTCTCAAGTTCACGTATCCTGCCCATTTCACGGGTATGAATTATTGAAATTGACACACCCTGTTTTCCGGCTCTGCCCGTTCTGCCACTTCTATGAATATAGGCATCCTGATCATCCGGGAGATTATAGTTTATAACATGGGTAAGATCACTGACATCGAGGCCACGTGCAGCTACATCAGTTGCTACCAGCATCTGTAATGTTTTGTTTCTGAATCTTCCCATCACATGATCACGCTGTGCTTGTGACAGGTCCCCGTGAAGTGCATCGGCATTATAACCATCCTGTATCAACTTTTCAGCGATATCCTTGGTTTCCTGTCGGGTGCGGCAGAAAATTATGCTATAAATTCCCGGGTGTATATCAGCAATCCTCTTCAAAGCCAGATACCGGTCTCTTGCATGCACCATGAAAAATTCATGGTTTACAAATTCAGTGCTGCTGTTCTTGTTACCAATAGTGATTTCCAGCGGATTGTTCATGTATTTTTCTGCCAGCTTCCTGATCTGATGAGGCATTGTGGCAGAAAACAGGAGGGTACGCTTTTGTTCAGGAGTTTCAGCCAGAATTGTATCCAGATCTTCCTGGAAACCCATGTTTAGCATTTCATCTGCCTCGTCAAGTACAAGCCATTTTATGTTTTGTACCTTAAGAACCTTTCTGCCAAGCATGTCGAGCACTCTTCCGGGAGTGCCAACTATAATATGTACACCATCTTTTAGCCGGTTAATCTGCCTGACAATATCTGCACCGCCATAAACAGGGCAAACCTTCAGGCCACTGAGATATTTTGAATAGTTTTCCAGATCTTTTGCTATCTGTATGCAAAGTTCACGTGTAGGACAAAGAATCAATCCGGATGTAAATCCTGAATTTATATCTGTGTTTTCCAGAAGAGGAAGTCCGAAAGCTGCAGTTTTTCCTGTTCCTGTCTGTGCAAGTGCTATTATGTTTTCTGTCGTATTTAGAATAGCAGGGATCACCTCCTCCTGAACAGGGGTAGGTGTTTCGAAGCCAAGCTCTTTGATGGCCCGTAGCATCTTGTCGCCAAGGCCGGTTTCAATGAAATGAGTCATTTTTTAATTATGAGTTATGAGTCCCGAAAAATTGAAAATCTACGATTTTCTTATTTTTCGAGGATCCTCAAAAAACATGAAATCAAAGATTTCTGTTTTATCGGGATCATGAATGTTTAATGGTTTAAAGGTTTAGAGTTTAGTGGTCTAATGAAATGATTTATAGTTATGTGATTTGAATTATGGCAAATAATCTTAACCCGATCTTACATGACCAGAAACATACATAAGCATATATTTATGGTGAAGAGGATAGTTTACCTGTATCAGGTTTTGCAGGTGCAAAGGTAGAGAATTTTCTTGATTATAACTGCTGTTCAATTATTTCTGATGCATTTATTGACAGAGCAGGTTAAAACTACTATCTTTGTTGTGATGTGTTGCTCAAGAAGCTTTATTGATTAATATATCTGAGAAATCATTAAACAACTCAGGCTGTTCAGGATAATTTTGGAGAATTCAAATCACCTAAACTCACATCTGATGAAAAAGTCAATTATTATACTTTCGTTGATACTTTTATCAACATTCGCTCTCTGCCAGGTCGTAGATAAGCCAAGTAAATTCTCAACATCTGTAAGCATTGCAGTAAAGAGTGTCGAGGTCGTAAAAAGTGAGTTTGATTCCTTGCTTTCCTTCTATGGTATAACTCCCAGCTTTTACCAGACCGGTGCAACCAGTTTCAATATCAACCTCTATACAGAAGATGTCACCTACTACCGGATTCTGGATGAAATTAAAAAATGGGGTTATATCACTGGTGAAAAAACAACATTTACTCACGATGCAAATAGAATAGTTGAATTACAGAATGAAATAGATAACCTGAATAAGGAGAAAGCCCAATATGAGAAACTGGTTACGAAACTTGACTCTTCTGATTTAAAATACTTTGAGTTTTGGCAGAAGATAATAGATATCGACATAAAGATATCAGGAAAAGAGCTTCAGATCAATATGGATAATCTGGCAATTAAACAATATGCATTGCAGATAAGGTTTGAGGAGGATAAAAAGGTTGGTGACAGCTATGATAATTCGTGGGTTAATATGCCTGGTATTGAGGGTTCTCTTCTTTTTACTGAACAACCAAAAAGAGGAGTCAGCCCAAAATATATGATTGGTTACAACCTAAAATATCTCTTTAACTACAAAAAGTCATATGCCGTTTTGGGCTTGTATAAAAGTGTTGGCAGAGTTGACAATACTTCTGTAAATGAGACCTACATTTTTGCTCTCGGGCAGGATTTTTATTCCCGCAGACTGGGAAGGGGACAGCGTAAGTTTCTGAATTTATATACCAGTTTTAATTTGGGCTTTTATATCTCATCAAGCGAAACAAAAAAGTCGAATTCCTGGTTTGTGAATCCATTCATTGGGATTGAACTGTTTAAGAGCAAGAATATTATCATTGATAATAAGATAGGGTATTTTCTGCCGTTCCAGAACAACAGAAATCAGCGGGGAGCACTATATAATCTGTCATTCAATTTTGTGTTCTGATTGCAGATTTCCGATTTACGATTCATCCGGCATATTTTTATCCGAGGAGTTCGATCAGCAAAAGTCTTTGAATAGTCAGGCAATAAGAGAAAATTTCAGTATCAGAAGCCAAGATGTTTTCTGTTTCATTGACTTTCGAATAAATCTGTTTATACCAAAACCTGCATGATAAAAAAAACATCAGCTTATCAACCAGAGTTTGTGATGTGATTAATGCGTAAGGTAATTATGCAGCGAAGTAGAACTGTTTGTTGACAATAAAGGGTTCAATGGCAAGGTAACCCTGAAACTCTGGAGTAATATGTTTGTTTTTCTCACCCTGAATATGTCCGAACTTTTCAACAAAGTCCAAATTTTGATAAGCCTTTCTGAGTGATTCTTGATTCAGGATTATATGCTGTCTTATCTTATGGAGATTTGGATTATCTGTCATATATACCCCTCCAAAAACATCAATCCCATTATTTGACATTTGCATGTAAAAAACCCGGTAACCCTTGTCCCGCTTGCCATATAGTGAAGTATTTGCACCTACATGAGTTTTGTGAGGGGTTTTGTCTTTCTAAAACCGGATATCGTTGTTAATTCGCATTATTGCAACTGAGGGCATGATGCTGAGCTCGGGCTCATGCCCTCTGATATGGGTTATTACCTCATCAATTAAGTTTCTGAATGATTTCTTAACAGCCTTTTCCTAGAGGTTCCTGTTCCTATGATACCAGTCAGTTGTACTGTTGATTTTCAGCTTTTTAAAAAATATGATAAAATCATCAGTGAAACAGCTCATGATTAAGTTTTTAGGTATCAGCGCAAAAATATTCATTTTCTGCCGGTTTTATTCATGAAAATTCAAAGGTGAAATAGTTAAATTTGCTTTGGGCAATTTGATTTACTAAAGTTAAATTTTTTCCTTCCAATCATGAACATAGCCAATGCGATAGATATAAGAGGAAGCTATATCAGTTATTTCAGTAACCTTGTTAAAAAGCACGGAGGTATCAATCTGGCACAAGGGATACCAGGATTTGCCCCCCCAGCTAAACTACTGGAGATTCTATCCGGGATAAAACACCAGAGAGCACATCAGTATGCTCCGGGAACCGGTAATCTTGAACTTCTTGAGCAATTGAGGAAAAAATATGCCGGAAGATATAATCATGAAGTTTCAGACTTTTTTATTGTCAATGGAGCAACCGAAGCTATTTCTCTTATATATACCTACTTATACTTTCTGCACAAACACGAACTTAAAGTGCTGACATTCTCTCCGGCATATGAATCATACATCCATCTTCCACGACTGTTTGGTAATGAAGTTTTTTTTACAACTGTATCCGATAATGGAAAAATTGATCTGGAGTTATTTGAACGCAAAATTGTTACAGAGAAGATAAAGCTTGTTTTCCTGTGTTCCCCCGGAAACCCTCGGGGCTGGATAATTGATAAGGTTACTCTCTCCACAATGTGTGATATTTGTGAACAAAACAAGTGCTACATGATCATAGATGCAGTTTATAGTGAACTCCCTTTCTCATCGGAATTACCATGGTATCCTACCGACAGGATAAGCAGGTTTGTGTTCTATATCAATTCATTTTCAAAGCTCTTTTCGATAACCGGATGGCGGATAGGATATCTTTTAGCTCACCTCGATAATATGGCTGCGCTTGAGGATATACATGACTATATCGGGTTGTCTTCTCCTGCTCCCCTCCAGGCAGCAATTGCCGGGTTTATTAAGGATCCGGTTTGCCAGAAGGAATATTTAGACGAAATACGAAAACTGATATCTCAAAACTATCTGATGCAAAGCGCAAGGCTTTCTGATCAAGGTTTCTATATCCCCTCAATCAAGGGGGGATACTTTATCTGGGCTCGTTGCCCTGAAAAAGTCGGTTCTGGGGTTGAATTTGCGATAAATCTCTATAATAATCAACAAACTGCAGTAATTCCCGGAAAGCATTTTGGCCGGGAATGGGAAAACTATATACGGATTAATATTGCTTTGCCTCCCGACATCCTTGAAGCGGGTATAAACAGAGTATGTGATGCAGTATCAGATTGATGCTTCCTCTTTCTTTTCCGGTTCCTTTTTCGGTTCCTTTTTGATTGCCTGCCTTATTAGGGAGGTCAACATTCCACCTGAAATGGCTCCCAGTATATAAAAAAGTGCTAGAGCAAGAAAGAGTGAAATATTCAGCTTCTGGTTGATAAAGGAGATCTCAATGATCTCCATGTTTTGCACCAGCAGAATTATTATTGCCGCCAGAATCAAGACAAGAAGGATTTGGGTTAGGATCTTTTTCATATTGCCATGTTTTATTTTCAGGATTTATTTCTCAGAAGACGAACGAAATTAGGAAATATACAATTATCATTGCAGAAAAATCTGAACATTTCCGGCAAACACATCAATAAGGGATGATTGTTTACATCAAAACGACCACTTTACCTGAACATATATATTGATATTATGCTGTTCAACTTTGTCAATGAATGTGAAATATTGTCCGACAAGTGAT
Organism: uncultured Lentimicrobiaceae bacterium; assembly: GCA_964469215.1. Lineage (GTDB taxonomy): Bacteria > Bacteroidota > Bacteroidia > Bacteroidales > SKPS01 > SKPS01. Next base: position 137,500 of record CAYXYB010000004.1, on the reverse strand, counting down.
GCATCCAGGTTTTTAATAATTGACCACCCAATATTCGGCATTAAATAACCTCCTCTGATATCGGGCATATACAATGCAGCAAAAGAAGCTGATAATACAGGAGACAAAGGATACATAAAACTTATCGCTGTAGAATATTTCGAAATGAATGGATTGTCGGTTCTCATAGGTTCTGTGATTTTCAGGGGGTCTGCTGATCCGGAATGCCCTCCGTTATAAAGAAATTCTGCAAAACCATATATTCCACACTTGAACATGTGGTCGAATCCTACAGATAGAATAAGATTCATTGAATCCGGATAGTTTAAATTATTGAAGAGTGTAAATTCACCCTTGAAACCAGTTGATTTTATATTTCCTGCCCATCCTGCTCCTATTGCAGATCGGTTTTTGAAATAACCGGTAATAACCTGAAAATCGTAGCCCCTACTGTTGAATGCCCACAACATACCTGCCACAGACTCTTTGGCATTCTTTGATGGGCTGACAGCCAGTTCTATACGTGACATATTCCCTGTGTAATGCTGTACTCTGAGAGCATCGGCACCTGGACGCTCCTCATAATCAAAATCAAAGAAAGAAAAATTATTGAAAAGGTCGTTAGGGTTGGAGATCATGTTTATACCCCAATTAATTCTTTGCCTTCCTAACCTTACCTGCCACTTTTCATTTCGCCAGTCAACATATAAACGGTCGGGATTGACATGCCACAAGATGTTCTCATTTGATACCGGAACAAAATTGGTTTGCACCAATCCATCGTCATATTTGAGTGTTTCTGAGATCAATTTGTGGTAATGTTTTACAGTATTACCTGTCAGCAGCCGGTTGCGAATTTCAAATACCATGAATAATCGGCTATTGTGATTATATCTGAAATTAAGCCTGTTATGAACAATATTATTGAACAATACCTTGTCAGTCAGGTTATCATATCCGGCTGACGGCATCCCCTTAAGATATCCACCGGCCATGAACTTTTTCTGTACTGCCGGAGTTTCGGTTGCGACAAGAGTATCCTGGCCTGAGAGTATTGTCAACGGTGCCAGGTGCAGGAATATCGAAAGGCTTATGATCAACAAATAATTATTCATTACAATAAAGAATCTTAAATGTCAGTTTTTACCTCGTCACTGGCAATGGTACCATCTACAAGTGTAATAACCCTTCTTGCCCTGTCAATAACCCTCTTATCATGGGTAGAAAAAATCAGGGTGATATTTTCATCTTTATTGAGTTTCCACATAATATCCAGAAGATTCATGGCAGCTTCAGTATCGAGATTGGCCGTAGGTTCGTCGGCAAGGATGAATTTTGGCCGTGAAGCCAGTGCCCTGGCAACTGCAACCCTCTGCTGCTGCCCTCCAGATAGTTTATTGGGTCGAACATTGAATTTATCTTCCATCCCCACCTGTCTGAGCAATTCCTCAGCCCTTTGGTTCAGCTCCTTCTGAGATTTATTCTGTAACAACATTATGAAAGAAACATTCTCTTTTGCAGTCAGGACAGGAATCAGGTTAAACGACTGGAAGACAAAGCCAATGTTCTTTAACCTGAAGTCGATGAGCTTGCTCTCCTTCATCGCAGTAATCTCAGTATTTTCAATAAAGACCTTTCCTTCGGTCGGTTTGTCGAGGCCTCCAATAATATTTAGTAAAGTGGTTTTGCCACTACCTGAAGGGCCTACAATTGCTGTAAATTCTCCTTCCTGAAATTCAAGATTTACTCCGTTTACTGCCTTGACAGGCAGATGCTTTGAATTGTAAATTTTAACAATGTTTTCTGTTTTAATTATTGCCATTGTATGTTCGTTTTATGAGTTCTTCTTTAATTCTTTATGATTTTTCTTTTATTAATATTGAAGAATCTTTCTATTGATAAACAATATTATTCTTTTCTGACTGCTTCTGCAGGCTTTAATCTTAGAGCCTTAAATGCCGGGTACACCGATGCTGCGATGGCAGTTATCAGCACAAGGAGTGCAAGGTTGAAATAAAAGCCTGTGTCGATGGAAGGGAATATAACAGCACCAATTCCGAAATCAGAGAGAGTGTCACCACCAACGGATGACAGGTTAATTCCGGTGGATTTTGTTGCCGCAACTGTCAATGCACCGAGCACTGCACCGAGCAATGATCCGGAGATTACAAGGAAAGTTGTTTCCAGTAATATCATCAGGAATACCTTTAACTTATTCATTCCAACAGCCATCAGTACACCAAGCTCTCGTGTTCTCTCAAAAATAGTCATCAGCATTGTGTTGAGAAGGCCAAACGCCATTGCAAACAATATTATGATAACAAGCACCATCATTGAGATCCCTGAGAATTCAGTCATAAAGGTAAGCTCCGGGGAAATTTCACCCCAGGTTCTGACTTGGTTCTCCGGAAATCTGGAGGCAAGATTATCCCTTAACAATTCGGCGTTATCGATATTGTGCAGGACAACAGCAATTTCACTCACAATTCCTTCCATTCCAAGTATCTCTGCCAGGTCGTCTGACCTTACATATACTTTCCGTTCATCATTCATGCTGTTTGAGGTTTTATAAATGCCACAAACCTTGAACGCTGCTGAGGTTATGTTGCCTTTAATGTCCTGAAACGTTAGCACAATCCTGCTTCCGGGTTCAGTTTTTGTCTTTTCGGCAAGTTTGGCACCTATCAGAACAGAGTGTTTCACATCAGAAGGGAAGAAAGAGCCTTCTTTCAGGTTCTTACCCAATTCTGTTGTGCGATTTTCCAAATCTGGCACTATACCAATAATATCACATGCAGCAGACAAAGAGGCAGTGTTAACCATTCCAACTGCTATTGTGCGGGGGGAATATGAAAGTACCTGATCATCGTTTTCGAGATGAGAAACAATCTCTGAAGCACCAGCAATTTGCAGGTCCAGAGTTCTTTCCTTTGCAAACTCAGGATGGTGAATCTGAATATGTGATACCAGATGTCTTACTGTTGAATCGAACATCTGTGTGATCATTCCATTCATAAAGGCAGTTGCAAATGTACCACCCCACAAGCCAAAAGCAATTGCAAGAATGATTACTATACTTCTGGCTCTGTTACGCCAGACGTTTCTCCATGAAATTCTTATGATAGTCTTCATAAAATACTACTTTGCATTTTGAACCACTTCTAATCTAAGCGTTTTATATACCGGGTACAACCCAATGAGAAAGGCAATAATGAAGATTGCTACTGCCTGGGAATAAAAAACTACAGGATCGACCGAAGTTGGCATTATTGCATCAAAGCCGTATTCAGCCATCATATCTGCCATTTCCCCTTTCAAGGGAATTGGATGTCTGTTGAAATAAAAGACAACCGGAAATGAAATCAACAAGCCTGCAACAACCCCTGTAAAGCTAAGCATTATGCTTTCAAAAAGACACATCAGTGCAAGCCTCGTCCGGTTCATTCCTATTGCAATCATCATTGCAAACTCCCTTGTGCGTTCAAGCATCATGGTGAGTATTGTCCCAAAGATCCCAAACCCGATAACTATATATAGAATCATTGAAATAATCTTGTTTCCTGCAACATCAATCTGCATCATTCTAAGGAAATCCTTTAGTATATCCCGCCATGTCAATACACTATACCATTCTTCATCAAGCTCTACACGGATCTTTTCAGCAAGCTGCCCGATATTTTTTGTGCTTACCGGCATTATTATCAACGATGTAACTCTGTTGCCTGCATCATAAAACCATTGTGCTGTTGCAAGAGGCATATAAACAGTATTATTGTTCATTTCAGGCAAGGAAAGCTTCACAATACCTCTTACCGGATACATACCGGAAGCATTAACACCCTGAAATCCCTGGCCAATGAGAACAAGTGTGTCATTAACCGATAATCCGAGTATTTCGGCTAAACCTTCTGAAATCATAACAGAATTATCGCTGTTTTTCAGATATGCACCATCAACAATTTGATCTGCAAGGGAATTAAACCTGTTTTCACTATCCGGATCGAAACCCATTATCATTACCCCTCTTGTTTTATGTTCTGTGGCTGCGAGGGCAAAATTCTGTAATCGGGGAACAGTATAGTCGATTTCCTTTGAAAACCGGCCAAGCTTGTTTTTTATTTCGGTATCATAAACCATAATGTTGTCAATCGAAGGTTCATCCTCGTACATTACATCCTGGATCTGAAGGTAACCGATTGAAAATTTTACCATATTGTTGATCTGAAGTTCATATGACCCTCTCTCTATTGAATCTGCAGCAATTGCAAACAAGACAGCAAACAAAACTGATGCAACGCTGATATACGACCTCCGCTTATTGCGCCAGATATTTCTCCATGCTAGTTTTAAAATTATTCTCATAGTTGTTTATTATGTATGATAGTAATTTGTAAAATATTCTATCTCAGATTCTTCATGTTTTGAACCGAAAAAAAACCGTCGTTTATGGGGGTATTGAACTTAACATCAATATATCTGAGAATTGTCTTTTGGTTCTTTTTATCAGAAGGTATTATCTCAATTTTTGTCGGTATAGTCCGGCCACCCATGTACTTTATTTCTGAAGCGAGAAGTGTTGAGACAAGCACACCTTTTTCATCATAGTTTTCTGTCCTTAGCTGAAGGAAGGTAGTCCTGGAGACCCAGATTTTTACTTTTCCATAAACAACAGAAGAGCTTGCTTTGGGTATCAGCTCCAGGATCCAGCAATCAAATCCCTGATACTTCACTGTATCAACAATACGGTGATTAAAGTCATTTATGCTTGAACTCTCCCTTACAAGGTCATCATTTGAAAAATCGCTTCCCATCCATGATTGTGACATCATGGATGGTGGTAGTTTGATGAGCCTGTCGATATTGGGAACGTAATTCCAGATCTCTTTTCCTCTTTTCAGGTACGTGATACCTTTATCCCGTGCTGGTGAACTGATAAGGATCATAGAATAATCGTCACCTTTAAGCCATGTTTTCATTGTCACCTCCCTTGAATAACGTGGCCGCACGGTTGTCATACTCATTTCGGCGTACATGGAGTTTCCCTTCATCTGCAGCTCCATTTTCTCAAGTATTCCCTTTGCCGTAATCTGTTGTGCATTGGCCTGCTCTGTGTAAAAAAGCAGAATCATCGCAATAAAAGTGAGTATCGTTTTTGTAATTGGATACATGTTATTTTATTTTATCTGTGATGTATGTTTTTATCATCCTCTGAATGAAAATATCAACACTGCCTTCCGGAACCATTTGTGGGGTGAGGGCATAAACTATTGAGAAACCCTTGATCAGAGACATGAAAATCAGCATTTCCATTTCAGGATTCTCGAAACGTTGTTCAAAATACTTATTGATTAACCATTGGTGTTTTTGTAATATCTCAAGGGTCTCCATTCTGTTTGTCAGCAATTTCAAAACCTGTGGCTGAACTGTGAGTTGTACAATCAATTGCCAGAAGTCGTTATTCTTTATCAATGACTCTTTAAGCAACCGGAAGAATCTTTCCATCTCTTCATTGGTGATCTCTTCATCGTTGTCAGGATTCAGTAAACTGGTAAAGATATCGAGGTAACCCTCGAAAAGTTCCAGTAGCAGATCCTCCTTGCTCTTAAAATATGAGTAGATTAGACCTTTGGAAATACCGGCTTCTTCGGCAATCATACTGATCGAAGTTCCATGATATCCATTCCCGGCAAACAGCTTAAGAGCAGCATTCAGAATTTTCTCGCGCTTCTCAAGCCTGATCTCTTCAAATTGAATTTCTGTTTTTGGTGCCATGTGTTATTGCTCCAGAATATTTTGACTGAACGGTCGGTCAAAAGTAAAATATGTTTTATTAGCCACAATTTTTTTAACAAATTTTAACATTTATTCTAAAAGCACTGCCTTCCTAATAGGAGAGGATTTCAATCTTAGCATATTAACTTAAGATGAAGCAACATTTCATACGAAATATTCATCTTAATTATAATCAATCATTTAATCACATAATGATAAAAATTCAAAAACTGATTCTGGCAAAAATATACTTGTGAGATATGTACTTGTTATGGGGTAGAATTCAGGTTTAATAATTTTTTACTTAATCGACTCTATTCTTTGGAAAAAGCTCCTCTTGGATTGTATGCCGGTCCTGTATTGAACTATCGTTATGTAAGAATCAGAGGTGAGGAGGGTCGATGGATTGGAGATCAATATAAGATTCATAAGGTTAACAGGCATCTTGGTGTAATTGGTGCAGGTTTTATGCTTGGTTACCAGTTGCCGGTTTACAGAGTATTAGCCGTTGATTTTTATATTGGAGGGATAATCCGGTTGAGCAAGTATGGAGGCGAAAGACATCTGACCAGATATAAAAAGTTGAATAACATTGATTATTCAGAAGTTCTGCCAACTGCCGGAATCCGTATTGGTATCCTAAAATAATTATGTGTTCGGTTAGACTTTTTTCAGGTTGATCTTTGGATAATAATTTATGTCTATATTTGCATAAATAAAAAAATGAAAATACTATGAAGAAACTTGCGCTGTTATTGATTTTAGGTTTATCGTTTGCATTTTTTTCCTGTGAAAAGGATGGTACTGATGACAACGACAAGCCAAAGGATGAGTTCCTTGCTCCAACAACTCCACAGAAGAAGAATGCCGTTCTGGAGCAATTTACCGGTGTTCGGTGCCCTAATTGCCCTGATGGCTCTTCTATTGCCAAGACTCTGATGGATAATAATCCAGGAAAAGTTATTGTCATAGCCACACATTCTACATCATATGCAACGCCACAGGCCGGATGGGCAAATTTTACCACACCATTTGGTGCGGCACTTGTTACAAATTCAGGATTAACAGGAGTACCTGCGGGTACTGTAAACAGACATAAGTTTACTGGCTCTCAGTATGCTGTGATGAATAGCGGAAATGCTCTTGCAATGAGTCGAAGTGGCTGGACGGCTGCCGCTAACACCATAATGCAGGAGGATGCTCCTGTAAATATTGGTGCCAAATCAACTTTTGACGCAGCAACCAGAACTCTTACCGTAAAGGTCGACCTGTATTACACTGCTGCAGAAACAATACAGAATTATTTAAACGTAGCCTTACTGCAGGATGGTACTGTGGCTAAACAATCCGGAGGTGGCGACAACTATGTGCATAATAATATGTTGAGACATTATATAACTGGCCAGTGGGGAGAGCAGATTCCATCTGACAAGACCGTAAAAGATGGAAAATACACCAAAACTTTCACTTATGTGGTTCCGGATGATTACAACGGCGCTACAATACCTCCGGGTGGTGGAGTTGTTGATATTGATAAATGCAGGGTTGCTGTATTTGTTGCTCGCGAAAAGGTGGAAGTGCTCAATGGCATTGCGTTAAAAGCAAAATAGAACAAAAGTTTCTCAGCACCCCTGAGGTTTTGGAACCGGCACCTTAATCACTACTGGCGCCGGTTCTTTTATTTCAAATGATTTGAATATTTCACGGTAATTGTAAACGGAATCCGATTCATCCGGTTTTGTAAGTGAAGCTTCTTTACCATAAATATAATCAACATTCAGGGGAGTGGCATCAACCCCTGTCATAATCAGGAGAAGGGCAACCTGATGAGCTTCATAAACAGAAGATCCATAAACGACAACAGGATTCTTCCTGAGTTTTCTGAGGTTTCGTTTTTCGAATACTTTTTCTGCAGGAATATTTATAGCATTTTCAAGGTGTGAGGCATTATATAGGTTTTCGTTACGGATATCTACTATCATCAAACGGTTTCCTGAAGATGAAATAAATTCAACCCAGTCCGATTCATGAATACCTTTGATATCTGCTGCAAGGCTTGCTGCTTCAGAAACAGGAATTTTATATTTACCAGGCCAAAGCCACAATAGAATAACACCTGAAACCAAAAGCACCAGCACCGCTATCATTCCTTTTCTTAATGGATTTATCTCTGTAAGATTCATGATATTTTTATGAATTTTTGTTCTTATCTATTGATTTTGACATGTAATACATCTGTTGGATTATTGTATTTAACCGGCTCAGCATCCCCCCGAAGAGGGTTTTAAAACGGTAACGGGAGTGGTTCTTGTGGCAGGAGATCTTAGCGTGGCAGGCAATTCCGATTCCGATTTTCCGGAGAATATATCTGCTGCCCTTTTCCTGAACCTGTAACGACTTATTTCATCATAAGCGAATGTACCATCCGGAGCAGTATTGTCGAAGAAAATTGTTTTCACAAGGTTGTCTAACCCTCCATCCAGAATTTGTATCTGATCAAAACCTTCTCTGGCGAGTAAAACTCTTGCTCTTGCAGATGTAATGCCCTGTTTACAAATCAGAACTGTTTTTTTATATTTATCATTAAATAGATCATTGTATTCTTTTTGAGTAATTAACTCAATAGGGATATTTTCAGAACCCGGAATATTAAATTCTGCAAATGATTTTTGATCCCTGACATCAATGATTTTAATGCTGCCGGGGTTATTGATCATGAGATACGACAATTCATCTGGACTCATTAGAAGTTTTGAGTCACTTATTGAGGTGGTCACTCTGTATTCATCAGTTTCCAGCAAACCTTTAGCCTTTTTCTGTGGAAGAATAAGTATTATTACAGCTATTGCAATTGCCAAACCAACTTCAATAAACAATCCATGAAATTTTTTATTGGTTGGAACAAGGCCTTTTGTTGAACGCTTTTCGAACCATGAAGCCACACCGAATGATGCAAGCGCCATAACAATCCATACAAAAACCATAAAGTGTTTACCAACACCCAGTGTTTCTGATATCAGTTCCCTGTCGAAGTAATATCCCGAAAAAAGAGAATTAAAAGTATTACCAGTTAACCCAAAGATAAATATCCCCAGGAAAACACCAATCACGAAAACCATAGCATCAATTTTCCCGATCACTGCTCCGGTAAGGCTTGTTCCCGGACAAAACCCCCCGAGGATGAAACCAAATCCCATTATCACCCCGCCTGTCACAGCACTTAACAGAAAATTGGAATTGATGTTGAGCAGGTTAAGGTCAATTAATTCAAAATACCCAAGGATAACAAGCCCGGACATAGCTGTTATTCCGGCAGTAAAAAAGACCTTCAATACAACGAAGTCGTAGCCGTAGAAAACACCGGCGAGTTTTCTTGATGAAGAAAATCCAGATTGTTCTAGAACCAGCCCAAAGAACAAACCTATCAGAAAGATGATCACCAGATACCATCCCTGATCAATAATTCCCAATGGAAACAAAGGAGCCATATATTGATTTTTTGCTATTAATATTCATAACTCATAACTCATAACTAATTATACCCACAACCTCCTGAAAAGAGCTGCAATCAAAAAACCGGTGCCAAATATTACCATCATGGTTATAATTCCTGATGTTGAAAGAACAGCCATGCCACTGAGAGCCGCACCGCTGGTGCAACCCTTTCCCAACTGTGCACCAAATCCAAAAAGTGCGCCTCCTATAAGAGCAAACAGCAGACGGGTGGCAGGTTTGATTCTGGGACCACGTTCAATTGTGAATTTTAACCGCCCTGCAACCACCCCTGAAATAAATCCGCCAGCTATCACACCAATAAACATGATAACAATCCATGATGACCAGATACTTTCAGCGGGTTTTGCGAAAAACTGTCGCCCTTCTCCCAAAGACGGGGCAATATTATTAACGGCAGCAATAACAAGATTTTTAACTGCTCCGCTGGAGCCAAGGCCATGCCCACCGGCTACAAAAGCCGAAAGCAACACCAGTCCAAGAAGAAAACCACCAAGATAGGGGTTTATGTACTGTTTACTCTTTTCAGTAGTCATTTCTTATATTTTGATTTCAGTAAAACTATTTTGTCATCATAAATCATTCGCATCAGGAAGCGGGTCTGTGTGTTCTCTTTTTGAATCACTACCATTTCCGGTTCCTTGCGGTAAGTCCGGATTATCATCAACAAGATTATCTTTGTCATTCTCCTCTAATTCTTCAAAACCTGTGATCATTGCTTTGATGTTTGTGGTTACCGTCCGACCTGTGGTTATGAGATACAGGTGAACAATGACAAATGTTGAAAGCAGAAAAGCACCCAGAGTATGGGCCCAGGCAGCGTTTTGCAGTTCAATCCATTCCAGAGATTCAATTCTCCCTTTTACAGGGTAACGGTAATACAGATAAAGCAATCCGGATATAACCATCAATGGGATTAGAACCAGTTTTAATCCAAGGTATACCAATCTTTGTAAAGGATTCAGTTTTGAAAGTAGGGTTTTTCTGGTAGGGTGGGGGGCGTTCCTGAAGATACCGGTTATATAATAGTTAATCTGAGCTTTAAGGTTCTTGACAGTAGGAATATACTGTTTCCATTCATCGGTTGTGAAATGCCAGAATATTGCGAATATTATAAGAATTATCAATGAGATAGCAGCTACATTGTGATATCTTACAGCATTCTCAAAACCTATTGCATTATAGGAACTGTGTATTTCGAATCCTGTGAAAATCAAAATAAAGATTAGCAATGCCTGCGTCCAGTGCCATATTCTCTCGAATAACCTGTAAATGTAAACCCGTTTATTTATCATTTTTTTCTATTGGTTTATTGAGATTATCAATTATTTGCTGTCTTCCTCCTTTTGCTGATAATAATCCTCGAAAGTGCGTGAACCACAACACCAGCAAAAGCGAAAATTATAAGTAGCCTGCCAAAGATATCTAATGAAGCATTCCGGTCGCGACCCGGCAAATAGAAATCGGTAAGTCCGGCCAGCCTGCTGTTGTTTCTTGAGTGACAATCAATACATTTAAGAGATTCGCTTGCCGGAGAAACCATATGACTTACAGGAAGATACATCTCAGTTTGTACGAAATCGAATTTACCACTAAAAGGGAGATCCAGATAACTCATACCCGCTTTCAGAGCAGCATCCCAGTTAAAATCAACCCAAAGGCCACCTTTGCCTTTCTCTGCATCCCAGAGTTTTGCCTGAACAATCCTGTTGGTAACCAGATCACAAGGTTGTGCACCCCGATGAATCTTAACAGGGATAATTTTAGCTGAGGGATCTTTGTAATTGCCGAAGAGTGTGTTGATTTGTACAGGTACAGTTGTGATACTGTCAGTAAGAAGGTGGTGATCTGCGGTGCCGTTAAACCAGGTATAATCAGGGGTAACATTCCTTTTCCATGTGAAAGTACCCTTATCTGTTAAATAAACCTGCTCGCCGGCTTCATTATAAATGGATAAACTTCCCCCTGCAGAATCAAGTTTCTCGGTTGCGGTTGACCAGTCCCAACTCATCTTGGTAGGGTTAACTTTGGCATAGAAGGGTATATGACAGGTTTTACATGATACTTTTAATGTATGCTCATTTGTTAGATCATCCTTGTGAGGGAAATGGGTGTGGCAGTCTTCACATTGTGCACGACGGTGGTTTGTGGAGGAAAGACCATAATAACGGCCTTTCATAACATGATTTTTTGTTTTGTGACAATCAATACATTCCAGGTTAACGCCATCCAGACCCATATGTAAATCAACATCTCGGTTTGATGTAAGAATGGCTGCCTCCAGGTCTCCATGTTTTACATTGTTCCCACCGGCACTGTGGAAATGACAAGATCCACAGTTGGCTTTCTTTGGTGATGATATTGATTCAAATACTTTTAAATAATCAATTCCGTCAATCGGGTAACCTGCCGCTCCATTTGCTTTTTCATACAACATGGAATTATCGTGACAGACCAGACAGTCGATATTTTTAGGATTAGTAAAATCATAATTTTTATCAGAATAACCATACCCGGCATGGCAACGGTTGCATGTCGCCTCGCTACCTGCAATACCTGTGCAGAAATTATTCAGAGCATTTTTCTTACCGTAATAAACTACCCCTCGTTCTTCAATATATTCCTCCTTCTCCCAGGTAAAATGATGACTTTTTAAAAGCTCATGGCCACGTTCCTCATGACATATAAGGCAGGCAGCAGTAATTGAATGAGCATCAGAGAAATTGACCTGAAGTTCCTTGAACCCGGAATGATCTTTTTTACCATGCTCCTGTTGTGAATAGGTGTCCTTCAATTCAGGAAGGTTGTTATATCCCGGTAGGTTTTGGATATCATAAATAAGAATTCCAATTAAGGTTACCGGAACCAGAACAAGGAAAATCAATTGAATAAGATGACGCATAATTATTTGTTTTATTCAATAATATAGATATTGAAATAGATAGTTGTGTACAAATGTAAAAAATGAATCGAAATAAAAAACGAAAGTAAGAAAAAATGTGATATAAATTTTTCAGAGCATTCTTAGCCAATAATTAAGAGAAATTAGCCGCCATACCAGGAGGCTGTTGCGTTGGCCGTTTACATAATCTGTTATTGCCTGTTTTGCCAGCCTGTAATCAATAAAACTATAATCCTTGAAATCAACTGATAAGAGACTTTTCAGTGGCCCCCTCAGCCATTTATCCTCACCCGGGGTAACAAATCCTTTCTTATCCTGACGGTTTTTAATCTCATCAGGTATTATATCCTTCATAGCATTTCTTAGGATTTTTTTTGTTTCTCCCTCTTTTATCTTTTCATTGTTCCCAAGTTGAAAGCAGAACTCCACCAATCTGTGATCCAGGAAGGGAACTCGTGATTCGATACTGAAAGCCATTGAATTACGATCTTCATAATGCAGCAATGTGGGGAGGCTGGTTGTAAATATCTGATGGTAAAGATATTGATCGAATTGGTTAGTTGATGTTGCCCCGTTTATTTTAAAAGGAATTTTTACGTCTTCAAGGGCAATCACCTGTTTATGCTTATTCTTATAAGCATAAGTAAAAAATTTCTGCTCTCCCGCAGTGCTTGCAATAAGGCTTTTAACAATAAAGTAGATGAGTTGGGCAGGAGTAAGCTTATGTCGTTTCTGATGCCAGTAAATAGCTTTTAATGCTTTACTAAGTTGTAGTCTGGCAATTTTCTGCCCGATAAGTCTGTCGAACGCATGCATATAACCAGCGAGATACTCATCTGCTCCCTGGCCATCGAGCAGAACTTTGACTTTTTGTTCGGATGCCATTTGCATTACAAAAAATTGCGAAACCGGAGAAGAGCTGGCAAGTGGTGTTTCGACATGATACTGAGTCTTCTCAAATGCTTCGAGAAGCATATCATCTGTTGGCTCGAAGGTATGCCATTTTATTGCCGGGTATTTTTCTATAACTTTTTGTGCCCAGGGTCTTTCATCAACATCATTTGTGCCTGAATAAAATATGGTAAATGCATCTATTGGATGATTGTCTAATAGATGTGATACCATTGAAAGGATTGAAGAGCTGTCAAGCCCTCCACTGAGACAAGTCCCCAATTTAACATCACTTCTCAACTGGAGGTTAACGGAATCCCTGAATAGTTCTAGAAACCTTGATACCATTTCATCATCGGAAATATTGATTTTTTTATTCAGATCAATATTCCAGTATCTTTCAATCCTGATATCATTTCCTTCAAAAACCAGGTTGCATGCAGCCGGAAGTGCTTTAATCTGTTTAAAGCAGGTTTCATCTTTATATGTAACCCAGCCGAGATGTAATCCTCTGGCAATCTGTTCCTGATTGATTTCAGGAGTGAAACCCGGCACCTTTCTCAACGCTTTATACTCCGATGCAAAATATAGGCTTGTGCCGTTTAGCACATAGTTAAAAGGTTTTATACCAAATCTGTCTCGAGAACAGAAAAGTCTTCTGTTTTTTTTATCCCATAAAGCAAATGCCCACATCCCGATAAAGTGTTCAACGCAAGCATCTCCCCAGGCGATATAGGAAGCTGCAAGGACCTCAGTATCAGAATGAGTAGTGAATATGTGACCCATTCTCTCCAGTTCCAACCGGAGTTCCCGGTAATTGTAAATCTCTCCGTTCAAAACCACAACCACATTTTCATAATGAAAAGGCTGGTTTGCTTCAACAGAAAGATCAATTATCGAAAGACGGTTGTGGCCTAAAACCAATGGGAGGTCGAAATATGTACCTGAATTATCAGGTCCGCGGTGCAACTGTACACTCAGCATACTGTCAATCAATACTTCTGATTCGTTTCTGCTAAGATTATTATCAAATATTCCGGCAAGACCACACACGTAATAAACTTTTGGACAAAATTAGCATTTAAGAATTAAAGAATGATTATAAAGAGATTAAAAAGCGATTAAAGGCTTGAGGGAAAAATGATCATTACTTTTGTTCCTTCGCTTATTTTGCTTTCTACTGAGATTGTTCCATTGTGGAGTTCAATGATTTGCCTGGCAAGTGGCAGTCCAAGACCGAATCCAGTTACATCTGAGGATCTTTTTGATCTGTAGAAAGGGACAAAAATGCTCTCCACATCAGCCAGTGAAATACCTATCCCGTGGTCGATTATATTTATTGCAAGGTTGTTTTCTGTTGATATTTCTATCAGAACTGGCGTGCCTTTTGAAAACTTCAAGGCATTTTCAAGAATATTTGCAAAAGCAATACTTAGCAGATTTTCAATTCCATATACAGCATATCTTCTCTCATCAGATGTTTTATCTTTGAACCTGAAATCAATATTTCGTCCCGGGTAAGAGATAAGGGTTTTCTGAATAACATCAAGAAGCAGCTCATCTACCCTTACAGGTTGGAAGTCTAGTTTATTCGGGTTGTTACTTGTTTGCGCAAACAGAAGAAGGTTGTTTACCAGCCGTGATAATTGCCTGGAGTCTTCATAAGCAGCAGAAAGATATTGCCTGTATTCTTCGGCTGAACGTTCTTTGTAGAGAGCCAGTTCAAGATCCCCTTGCAAAGCTGTTAATGGTGTGCGAAGTTCATGAGACGCATTTGCAACAAAAGTTTTCTGAACCTCAAATGATTTCTGTAGTCTGTCAAAAGATTCATTGATGGTATTTACAAGTCTTACCAGTTCATTCTTGCCTCGTGGTATAGAAACCCTCAGGTGAAGATCAGTTTCACTTATTCTTCCTGCTGTCTCAATGATTTTTTCTATTGGTTGGAATATCTTTCTTGCAAAAAGCCATCCAGCCAGAATAATGACCATAATAGAGGCAATAAAAGAGGATACAATTGTGATTCTAAGGTTATTTAGCAACCGGTGCCCATTTTTGTCCCATGCTGATACTATCACGTAATATGTTTTGCCATTGATTCTTTCTCTTACCCCGACGAATTTTCTCTGCCCAAGCATGTATTCAGACGTTTCCGTTTTTTTAAGCAATTCAATTATTCTATAATAATTGATATTGAGGGCGGTAAATTCATTTATAAACATAGAATGACCATTATTGTCGAAAACAACGATCTCCTCTTCCGGCAGGATAGTCCAGTATGTATTGCGGGCAGATGGATGAATACAGCTTAGATCAGGATTCGGGTTATCTCTCAGCAACTGTACAACAATATCAGATCTTTCCCAAAGCCTGTCGAGGAAGGCATTCTTTCGGATATAGACAGTAGAATAATAAATGTTAATGGAAAATGCCCCAAGGATTACTGCTGTTATCGTTGTAAATAACAGCATCAATCTTAATCTTATACTCATTACCCTTTGAGTTTTAGTACATATCCCATTCCAATAATTGTGTGAATAAGTTTTGATTCAAAATCCCTGTCAATTTTCTTTCTGAGAAAGTTGATATAAACATCTACAACATTACTTTCTCTTTCAAAGGTTGTGCCCCAGATCTTCTCTTCGATTTCACTTCGGGAAATTACCCTTCCCTTGTGTCTGAGAAGAAAAACCAGCAGATTAAACTCTTTAGCGGTAAGACGTATCTCTTTACCCATTCGTTTAACAGTCTTTGCTTCAATATTCACCTCCATGTCTGCAATCTGAAGTAAAGTGTTGGAATTGAGATCATAGGTTCGTCTTGTTAAAGCATTTATTCTTGCCAGCAATTCTCTGAATTCAAAAGGCTTAACAAGATAGTCATCTGCTCCGGCATTCAGGCCTGTAACCTTGTCGTTGATAGTTCCAAGTGCAGTAAGCATCAGGATTGGGGTTTTGCTGTCGAGAGATCTGATTTTGCGGCAAATATCCAACCCAGTAATTTTCGGTAACAAAATATCAAGAATTATCAGATCGTATGAATTGTCGTTTGCCATGACTTCCCCTTGTTGGCCATCTGTGGCAAGGTCAACTTTCATATTGTTTTCAGTAAGGCCGCGCTTGATAAAAGAGGCAACTTTTGGGTCATCTTCCACCAGGAGGATCTTCATGATTGTAAGGTTTTGATTTCGAACTGAACGGTTTTGTGGGACATAACTTTGCAGTTCAAAGGTAGTGTATTTGAGATAGAGTGGGCAACTCTTTTAAATCTCTACTAAAAAGACTATTGTCTGTTAGCTTTTGTTTTTTGTCTATTTGTCAGGCTTAAAGGCAACAGCCGGAACGCACGACCGAAGTGAGCAATGAACCATAACACAAGTGAAGCGATCCGAACCCGGAACGCCTGAGCGTAACGAAGACAAAGAACTCAGAACGTCCGAGTTTAGCGAGAGCAAAGAACCCTGAACGCCAACGATGTGAGCCAAACGCTTGCTAAACAAGAAGAAACCGGAATATGTAAAAAAATGTATAGATACCATGTCTTAATGAAAATATTCATACATTTGTCTACTTTTCCTATATACTAACAGCAGTACAAAACCATGGGGAAATTATACGATCGTTTATGTAAGGATGTGAGGTTTGAGGAGGGACTTAATGCCTGTATCAATTGCGGAACCTGTACAGCTATCTGTCCGGCAGCCTCTTTCTATAATTATGATCCCAGGATAATAGCCGATACGGTTCAGACCAGGGATGACTCAAAAATAATAGCATTACTTAAAAGTGAAACTATCTGGTTTTGCGGAGAGTGTATGTCGTGCAGAACCAGATGTCCGCGAAGTAATACACCGGGGCTGATAGTGATCGCTTTGAGAAATCTGTCACAGGATCTGGGATATTTTGCAGAATCTGAAAAAGGGAGGCAGCAGCTGGCTATAAAAAGAACCGTTGGTGAATGGATACTGAAGTATGGATATTGCGTTCATATTGACGAGGTTGAAACCACAATGCACCCTGAACAGGGACCAATTTGGGATTGGTTCCGTGAAAATGTAAAAGAGGTCATTGAAAGGCTCGGAGGTAATTATAATGGCGAAGGGTCAGGAACGCTCAGGAAAATTTCAAAGAAATCACTTGATGAATTGCATGCGATTTTTGAAGAGACAGGTGCTCTTAAACGGTGGGACAAGATAGAGCAGATCTCTGAACTCAAAGCTGCAGAGATGGGGCTGGAATTCAGTGAAGGCAAGGATGAATATTTTATGCATGTATACACTGCAAATTCGAAGCTTCACGACAGTAAACACTAATATCGGTTAAAAGCAATGATAATAGAGGGTAAACAAATTATCTGGAAAGAGTATCAGAAGGAGATAGCTGAAAATCATTACTACTATGCACGAAGCTGCATAAGGCAGAACTTCTTTCCGGGTTCGGAAGCTGCGTTTTTAAGGATCCTTCAGAAGGAGTTGAAACTGGATGTTTTTGATGATCCTGCACATACTACCTGCACAGGTATAGCCTACCATTCTGATGTTGTTCCACTGGAGACAACCATGACAGTGGTAGCCAGACAATTTGCTCTCATGACAGCAGCAGGTTATAGAAACTTTGTCCCCTCATGTATTACATCCTTTGGCATATACACCGAAATTCTTGAAACATGGCATGAGTTCCCGGAAACATTAGAACGTACACGGACTCAGCTCATGCGGGCAACAGGAAGGGAGTTTGAAATCCCGGAAAACCTTGCCCATACCAGTGATATAATCTATAAATTCAGAGATGACATTGCGGACAAGGGTAAGTATCGACTGGTCAACAAATCAACGGGTGAGCCTTTGAGGGTGGTTGAACATATCGGATGTCATTATGCACGGATGTTTCCACATAAAGGTATAGGTGGTGCCGAATACCCTTATGTACTGGCAGGTATGATTGAAGCCTGGGGAGGCGAGGTTATCGACTATCCGGAAAGAAGACATTGCTGCGGATTTGGTTTCAGGCAGTATCTTGTTCAGGCCAACCGGGGATATTCTCTGTCATGCTCAAGAAAGAAATTCGAGTCAATGGCTCCTTTTAAGCCAGATATGATCATAACAAACTGTCCTGGATGTCCCTATTTCCTTGATAGATGGCAATTTGTTATCAGGGAAATGGAGGGAAAGACCTATGGAGAGAACGGAAAGGGGATACCCGTTTTTACTTATGAAGAGGTTGCCGGCCTTGTATTGGGATATGATCCCTGGGATCTCGGATTACAGTTGCACCATGTTGATGTACAGCCGTTGCTCGACAAGATTGGCATTGACTATGATCCTGGCATGAAATATAAAGGGGTAGGGGGGATTGATCTTGGTGAACCGAAATTTGTAAACATTTAACCTGTAAAAAGGCAAAAGGTTAAAGGCAAAAATTAAAAGTAAAAAGTCATCTGAGTAAAAATGGGTTGTGATAGTTTAATTATAGATAATCAAAGAATTATATTAATTAAGATATAATTGATTATCTTTAGTGGCTATCATTTAAAAAAGGTTGTCTGATGAAGAATGTTTTAGTGATAGGAGGGGGTATTGCCGGGATGGAGGCTTCATCCTTTCTGGCAGCAAAGGGTTATACCGTTGACATCATTGAAAAGGGTTCCAGGCTGGGAGGGAGGCTGGCTCACTGGGACAGGTTGTTTCCTACCATGAGGCGTGGTAGTGAGGTTATTGATTTTCTTGCACAGGGTGTGGAAAACAAGAGTGTTACTGTGCATCTTGAAACCGATATTACAGATATCAGGAAAGAAGGGGAATTGATTTTTTTAACAACCACCAAAGGATACCAACTGAAAGGAGACTCGCTTCTTTTGGCAACGGGTTATGATTTGTTTGATGCGAGAAAGAAGGAGGAGTACGGATATGGCATATATAATAATGTAATCACGTCGGCAGAACTTGAAGAGTTATTTATTGAGGGAAAACCAATTCTGACTACGACGGGGAAAGTGCCTGAAAGGTTTGGTATTGTTCACTGTGTGGGTTCACGTGACGAAAAAGCCGGCCATACGTATTGTTCAAAAGTTTGCTGTGTTACAGGTGTAAAACAAGCAATAGAGTTAAAACAACAGTTACCTGATGCTGAAATCTTCAACTTTTATATGGATCTCCGTATGTATGGGATGCATTTTGAAGCATTGTACAAAAAGGCACAGGAGGATTACAATGTACAGTTTGTCAGGGGTCGCTTGTCTGAAGCATCTGAAAATTTTGATGGCAGCATTGCCCTGAAGGTTGAAGACACACTTGCCGGCCGGCCAATGAAGATAAATGTGGATATACTGGTTCTGCTGGTGGGTTTTATCCCATCGGAAGGAACCAGAAAAACTGCAGAAATGCTTGGCCTTACATTAGGAGTGAATGGCTTTTTTAAAACAGCAGACCAGCATACCATGACAAATTACAGCACTTTACCCGGCGTTTTCTTTGCCGGCACCTGTATCGGGCCAAATACCATTACAAATGCCATTACTGATGCCAGGGCTGCAGCAACAGCAATCGACATCTATCTTTCAGATAACATACTCGCAAACCGCAAAATGAAATCTCATGAGGAATTTTGGCTATACCCTGCACAATGACAGGCAGATAGATTTCGACAAAACCGATAAAAGGCTATACAATTATGTATATGCCCATGAGCCATCAATTAACCTGTGTATTTTTTGCGGTACATGTGCTGCCACGTGTAGTGCAGGAAATTTTACATCTTTAAGCCTTCGAAGGGTGTCACTTTTACTACGGAGGGGTATGAATGACATTGTTAAAAAAGAGATTGAGTGTTGTATGTTATGTGGGAAGTGCCAGTTGGTTTGCCCGAAAGGTGTAAATACCAGAAACGTGATAATTAATATCGCAAAAGGAATAGAGCTATATGAATTATGATCCTTTTGTAATACCCTTCGTTGCAGGTTCATTGATCCTGTTTGCAATATTGCTTGCCCGATATACCTATTGGATAGTACAAATGCCCAGGTCCGACAGGCGAAAGGCATGGATGGGCTTTTTCCGGCCTGCATTCTTCAGATCATTATGGGAGGTTTTTTCAGAAAGCCTTCTGCATAGAAAAGTATTCAGGGTTAATGCCATGCTCGGATGGATGCATATGAGCCTTGCTTTTGGCTGGTTTTTGTTAATCGTTGCAGGAACTTTCGAGTCGAAATTTCATAAGCACAAAGTTTTTAATATGCCCTGGGATCCCATATTCCTTAGGTATTTTGAACATGATGTTAATGGTTTTTTCTTCGCTGAAGGATTCAGCTTCATAATGGATCTGCTTCTTCTTATTTTGTTGGCTGCAACAATTTTTGCAGTTGTTAAGAGAATCAGAAGCCAGTTCTTTGGAATGAAAAGAACAACTAAGCTTGTTGCAGGTGATAAAATTGCCCTGTACAGTTTGTGGCTTATTTTTCCGTTAAGGTTCCTTGCAGAAAGTTTTACATCGGGGCTGCACCAAAATGGAGGATTCCTTACAGGTACTGCCGGTCAGGTGTTTTCAGCGACACTGCCACTTCAGTACCTTGAATATCCTGCATGGTGGGCATACTCTTCTGTACTATTCCTGTTCTTTGTCTTTATTCCTTTTTCACGATATAATCACATCCCAACTGAGCTGTTCCTGATCTTTATGAGAAACTGCGGGATTAAGACCTGCAAAAAATTCAACGGATACACTGAATTTGAGATCTATTCATGTTCCCGTTGTGGAATCTGCATCGATAAATGCCAGCTGGCTGAGGTGAGGCCTGAACCAATACAAGCTGTATATTTTATTCAGGATATCAGAAGAAATATTCTCCAATCCGAAAAAGTATTCAACTGCATGTTGTGCGGAAGATGCACAGAATACTGCCCTGTAGGTATCGAAGTCAATGATATCAGAAAGATTAAGAGGAATGAATATGCTCTGGAAGACGGATTTAGCTATAAATATGTTGAAGAGCGTGTAGTTGTTGATCCTGTATCTGTTCAGGTCGGCTATTTTGCAGGATGCATGACCCATCTGACACCTACGATAAAAATCGCAATGGAGGGATTATTCAAAACAGCAGGAGTGAAAGTTTTCTTTATCGACAGAGATTCAACAATTTGTTGTGGAAGACCTTTGATGATGTCTGGGAATGAGCGGCAGGCGAGAGCACTAATAAAGGAAAATAAAAGAATTATCAGAGAGAGTGGAATTTCTACTCTGGTAACCTCATGTCCGATTTGCCTCAGAGTCTTTTCTGAAGATTATAATCTCGGCATTGAAGTACTTCATCATTCACAATACCTGCTCAGGTTAATAGAACAAGGGTTGATTCATATCAATCAGAGTGCTGAGACCATGGTTTATCACGATCCCTGTGATCTTGGCAGGGGGTTAAAAATTTATAATGAACCAAGAACTCTTCTTGCATATTGTGGTGGATTGATAGTGAATGGTCATCAGAAATCAGAATCTCTGTGTTGCGGAAATAGTTTGGCAGATATGATTACTCCTGAGGTAGAGAGGCAGATGATGCGTGATAATTCGTTAGGAGAATTGCTTATATCGGACCCGGATATCCTGGTTACCGGCTGTCCTCAATGCAAAAAGAGTTTTAATTATGGAACAATGAAACCGGTTAAGGATATTGCAGAGGTTGTCTGGAGTGTTGCTGACAAGCATTAAATGATAAAAATTTTCTTAACAAGCTATCATTAAATGAAGTACCTGGTGATGATCGTCGGACCGACTGCAGTCGGTAAAACTGAATTTGCCATAAAAGTGGCCAGGTATTTTGGTACGGGAATTATTTCAGCAGATTCCAGACAGGTTTACAAAGAGATGTTGGTTGGTACTGCGGTACCTGAACCTGAGCAGCTTGCAATGGTTAAGCATTACCAGATTGGGCATAGGTCAATTATGGATAATTACAATGTGTCTTTGTTTGAACTGGAAGCGCTGGAATCGATAGATACGCTACATCAGTTATCTGATGTAGCCGTAATGACCGGTGGTTCAGGATTGTATTGCGATGTGCTTGAAAATGGAATTGATGATCTGCCTGATATTGATCCAGAAGTCAGGAAAAGGTTAAACGAAGAATATAGAAATAAGGGGTTGATCTGGTTGCAGCAGGAGGTGGCTGTCAGGGATCCGGATTATTTTAGTTCCATTGACCAAAAGAATCCGGCAAGGCTTTTACGTGCACTTGAAGTGATAGTCACCACAGGAAAAAAATTCAGCAGTCTTCGTATTGCACAGAAAAGGGAAAGACCTTTTGCAATAATCAAGTCGGGTCTTCTCAGACCCAAAGAGGAATTATCAGCCAGAATTGAACTTCGCGTCGATCGCATGATATCTGAAGGACTTATTGATGAATGTCGTACCCTGTATCATGTGAAGAACAAAAATGCCCTGAAAAGTGTTGGATATAAGGAGATATTTAACTGGTTGGATGGTTTGACATCCTTTGAAGAGGCTGTTGAAAAGATAAAAACCAATACAAGAAGGTATGCCAAGAGGCAGATGACCTGGTTCAGACGCGACAGCAACATAAAATGGTATCATCCGGATGATATTGAGTCTTACCTGGAATGGTTAACAATCTCTATGGATGAATTAAAAAGAAAGAATAAAAATAATGGTTGTTGAAATTGATCCGAAATCGGGTTTTTGTTTTGGGGTGGTTCACGCAATCAGAGCAGCAGAAAGTTCTCTGTCAGAAGCCGATGAGGTTTATTGTCTTGGAGACATTGTTCATAACAATATGGAGGTTGAACGTCTCAAAAAGATGGGCCTCAGGATAATTGATCTTGATGATTTTGAAATGCTTAAAGATAAAACCGTGTTGATCAGAGCTCACGGAGAACCCCCAGGAACGTACGAAACGGCCAGAAAAAACAATATCAGGATTATTGATGCAACCTGTCCTATTGTGCTGAATCTTCAGAGAAGGATAAAGAATGTTTATCTGGATATGGAAAACGTTGATGGGCAGATTGTTATTTTCGGAAAAGAGAATCATGCAGAAGTTATTGGTTTAAAAGGGCAGGCTCCGGACCGGGTAATAGTGATCGGAAAGATTGAGGATCTTGATAAGATTGATTTCAGAAAACCTGTAAGGTTTTTTGCCCAAACCACTCAGAATCATGATCAGTTTTTATATCTTCAGCAAGGGATAATTGATAGGATGAAACAGATTGATTCTGATGAGGAATATGATTTTATGGCTTTTGATTCGATCTGTCGCAAAGTTTCAAACCGTGCAGATGAACTCTCCCAGTTTGTTATGAGTTATGATGTGGTCGTATTTGCTGGCGATCCGAAAAGTTCAAATGGAAAATATCTCTTTGAAGTTTGTAAAGCTTACAATCCCTCAACATATTTAGTAAGTAAAGTAGATGATTTACAACCCGAATGGTTTTCCGGAGTTGCAAGAGTCGGTATTTGCGGTGGCACTTCTACTCCTCTCTGGCTTATGGAAGAAATTAAGAAAAGAATCATTGCTTTTTAAAAAATTATACCGACCTTTGCACCCCATTTTCATGATGATGCTTAAATTCTAAATCCCTGAAATGGAGAATTAAGCACCGAATGAATAAAAGATTTGTTTTCAAATCTTTTAGATGGCTAACCTTCGGATTGTAAGAGTAATTCAGGGTTGAATGGTAATTCATTTATTATTAACCGTCTGCCGGAAAAAATGCATCAGGCAAGCCCGGAAAGACATAAAACTTTAAAAGAATGTCGGAAGAGATTAAAGATCAATTGACTAACGAGGAATTTGAAGGTGATGTCAATTTGAATTTTCAGAAAGAAGATCAAAATGAAGAAATTAATTCTGAAACAGAAAAATCAGAAGTTGTTGAATCTGTTGATGATGTAAAAAACGACCTGGAATCCTCAATTGAGGAAGAGGGAAATCACACCGAAGAATCATTTGAGGCAGAAGTTGATGATTTTACTGCCAATGAGGTTCAGGAAAATCAGAATAATGTTGAATCATACCCTGATGAACCCTCAGCAGAAAGTGAAGAGATGACAGTTTCAGGTGAGCTATCCGAGGGAACAGGAACAGTAACAGTTGCAGTAGCAGTAGCAGTTGAGGGGCTTATTGCAGAGCATGCTGTTGAGACACCTGAATTTGATCATCAGGAGGTTAGCGCAGATCAACAGGAACTAAAATATGAAGAAGAACCGGAAGGTTCATTACCTGAATCAACCACCTCTTATTCTGAGGTGTCTTTAGATTCCGACTTCCATTCAGAAGATATCAAAAGTGATGGACTTATACCTAAATTTTCGAAGCGAACACTGCGTGAACCTGAAGACTTCGATTGGTCATCAGTTGACAAGAAGAAGGACATGTATAATGAGCAGGAGCGCAATCGCCTTGAATCAGTTTATACCAATACACTCAAATCCATTAATGAACAGCAGGTTATTGACGGAACCGTTGTTGCAATGAATTCGCGTGAAGTTGTTGTTAATATTGGCTACAAATCTGACGGTGTTATTAATCTTACAGAACTCAGATACAGGGATGAAATAAGACTTGGGGATGCCATTGAAGTTTATGTTGAAAATCAGGAAGATCCAAATGGACAGCTTGTTCTTTCACACAAGAAAGCCAGGGTATTAAGATCGTGGGAGCGTATTAACCAGGCGATGGAACAGGATGAGATCATTAATGGTTATGTAAAATGCAGAACCAAAGGTGGATTGATCGTTGATGTATTTGGTATAGAGGCTTTCCTTCCGGGTTCTCAGATAGATGTGAAACCCATACGTGACTATGATGTTTACGTTGGTAAAACCATGGAATTTAAGGTGGTGAAGATAAATCATGAATATAAAAACGTGGTTGTGTCTCACAAAGCACTTATTCAGGATGAACTTGAGAAACAGAAGGCAGACATCATTTCAAGGCTTGAAAAGGGTCAGATTCTTGAAGGAACAGTTAAAAATATTACCTCTTATGGTGTGTTTATCGATCTAGGCGGTGTTGACGGCCTTATTCATATTACTGACCTCAGTTGGGGAAGGATAAATCATCCTGAGGAAATAGTTACTCTTGATGAAAAGATCAAAGTGGTAATTCTAGACTTTGATGATAATAAAAAGCGCATTGCTTTAGGACTTAAGCAGCTTACACCTCACCCATGGAATAACCTTAGCACGGATATGAATGTTGGCGACAAGGTAAAAGGAAAAGTGGTTGTAATTGCTGACTATGGGGCATTTGTTGAAATTGCTGCCGGTGTTGAAGGGCTCATACACGTGTCCGAAATGTCATGGTCGCAGCATCTGCGAACTGCCCAGGATTTTCTTAAAGTTGGTGATGAGGTAGAGGCAGTTATTCTGACGCTCGATCGTGAAGACAGGAAAATGTCACTTGGCATAAAACAGTTAATACCTGATCCATGGGCTGATATTGTTGCCAAATACCCTATTAATTCCAAACATCATGCTACTGTAAGGAATTTCACCAATTTTGGAATATTTGTTGAACTTGAAGAGGGTGTGGATGGATTGATACATATCTCTGACCTTTCCTGGTCAAAGAAAATTAAACATCCTGCAGAATTTACAAAAATTGGCGAAACACTGGAAGTAATTGTTCTTGAGGTGGATATGGATAATCGCAGGCTGTCACTCGGCCACAAGCAACTTGAAGAAAACCCTTGGGATGTTTTTGAAACTGTATTTACCGTTGATTCTATTCATAAAGGAACCGTGATGAGCACCATGGATAAAGGGGCTATTATCACGTTGCCATACGGTGTTGAGGGATTTGCACCATTAAGGCACATGCATAAAGAAGACAATACCCTTGCCAGGGTTGATGAAACTCTTGATTTCAAGGTGATAGAATTCTCTAAAGAAAATAAGAAGATTATAGTTTCACATACTAAAGCTATTCAGGACCGTATTAACCTGCAACTTGAGGAAGAGAAGAAGGAAGAACAGAAGAAGGAGCAGACTGCAACTAAAGCAGTGAAGAAGATTAAGGAAAGTCTCGAAAAGACAACATTGGGTGATCTGAGTGTTCTTGCCGGACTTAAAGAAGAGATGAAAGAGGGTGAGGTTGCTGATGCAAAAGCCAAGCTTGAAGAGATGGAGAAGAAGCAGAAAGCACGTCAGACCAAAGGTAAACACGTAAAAACAGAGGAAGTGGTAAAGGAATCTGTGGAAACTGATGAAGCTTTAAAAGCTGACTCCTCTGAGGTGTTGACTGCTACTGAGGTTGAAGAGATGGCTAAAGAAGCTCCGAAGGGCAAAAAGACCGGAAAAAAGAAGGAGAAGATCAGTGATGAGGCAGAGGCAGTTGAAAAACCAAAGTCTATTGCGGCAAAAAAGGCTCCGGCTAAGAAATCAACTTCAAAAAAAGCTGATAAAGAGGTGAATCCCAATGAGGAAAAGAACACCGAAAATCAGGAATAGTTAAAGCTTATTTATTAATTATCTGAATAAACCATCGGGTCGATCCTGGTGGTTTTTTTTATTTATGTTGCAAATTTTTGTAACATTGCCTGCTTAAATATTAAACCTAACCATATGAAAAAGCTATCTGTTTGTTTTATTGTATTTATTATGATTCTTTCGGTTTATTCCGGAGTTAATGCACAATGTACTGTTTCATCCCATTCTCAGCCGGGTTTTTATCCAACAAGTCAAACAGGGATTCATCCTGCAGCAGCAACACAGCTTTACGATCTCAACATCACAATTGTTGTCCCTTCCGATACAATCATACCGCCACTTCCTTCGCCCGTTCCGATAGATTCTATACGCGTACAATCTTTCATTGGTTTTCCTGCAGGTTTTCAGTATTATTATAATACCATTTCAGGTTGGATAAATGGTGGAACGGCAGGGTGCATGCGGATATTTGGCACTCCAGCTGCTTCAGATGTTGGAATACACAGTATTTCAATAGTATACCACGCAATGGTAGGTGGATTTGCTATACCTGACACTTTATCTGGTTACTGGCAGTTTGAGATAAAGGACGATGCTCATGTGTCTGTGGAATCAAATGGTGAACTGGCCGGAGAGATAAACATATTTCCAAATCCCGCAAATGATGTACTGAATGTTTCTATAAGTGCTTCAGGATTGTCAATGGTCAGCATTTTTAATTCTTCCGGCAGACTGGTATCACAGTTTGAAGCAGATGCTGGTTCCGAACGATTACTGACAATTGAAACTGATGGGTTAAAACCAGGCTTGTACTTTATCAGTATCAATCAACAAAATAGTTTTGCAACCGGAAAATTCCTGGTAACCAGGTAGCAGTACCTTAAAACTTTCTCAAATTGGATGTCTCGTTTATCAGAATAGCCTTTTAAGCTTTTCAAGTTGCTCTGGTGTAAAAAGATATCCCCCTTGCTGCAAAGCTTCCAGGGATTTTGTGCCATCTCTAAGTGACGGATCTGTTTTCAAAGCTTTATCCTTGGCTTTTCTAACCTCATCATCCTTGCCCAGTGAACTGTATGCCAGCATCAAACCGAGACTTACACTAAGGTTTTCCGCGGAAAGCACCTCTGCTCTTTCAAAGTTGTCAAGTGATTCATTATACATCCCTGCCTGCCAGTAGGCATATCCCAGGTTCGACAGGATGTTTGCTGAAAGGTCAACCTTCAGTACTTTCTGATATTTTGCTATAGCCTGGTCGGCTTCGCCATTCATCAGATCAGCAAGTGCACCGGCTTTCAGGTATGAAAAATTGTCGGGATAGATGTTGAGAAGGCTATCAAATTCATGTTTTGCTTCAGGGTAATTGCCTGTCAACAGTTTGCAAAGAGCCAAAGAATACATTACTTTCTCGGTGCGGTATCCAGCCGACCGGAGGAAAATCAGATCCGGCAATGCTCCGGAATAGTCTGCAAGTTCCATGAAAGATGTGGAACGGTATTGTATAGCCATCGTATCACCGGGGAACAGATCGAGGTATGCAGAGAAATCTTTCACTGCTGATTTATGATCTCCGGCAGATGCATAGGTAATACCTCTGTTGATTAAAGCCTCCCCCAGGTCAGGTTTGATTTTCAAAGCTCTACTATAGCTCTCAATAGCCGGGGAATGTTGATTTTCAAAGAAAAGTGCCCCACCCAGGTAAAGATGTGTAAATGCCGATCGTTCGTTTGTCTTTACGGCATATTTCCAGAAAGTTATCGGATCTTTAAATTCTCTTGTAAACGAATAGTTAAGAATGGCAAAGATGATAAAAAGAAAAGCGGCTATTCTGCCGGGTAATCGGCTGTTAATCAACCGACGGTTGTGATCATATATTTCAAGTACGATAATTATTAATCCAACAAAGGGGAGATAGCTTCGGTGTATAATATAGTCGTATATATAATCTGACCATTCTGGCCGGTATAACATTGAGGGGATAGTGAAACCAACAAACCAGGCAGCGCCGAATAAAATCAAGCGTTGATTTTTTGCAAATTTCAGAGAAACCCATGTTATTATAGCGATAATTGCAACACCTCCTATAGTTGGCAAGAGGGAGTAGAAGGGTAAAGCTACAATCGGATATGGAACAAAAAAACGAAACATCGTTTCAGGAATAACTTGTAAATTGTAAATAAAAGGCGATAAACCAAATGCATCTCCCTGGATCCCATGTACTGCCATTTTTCTAAGGAAAAAGTAAAACAAAACTATAACCGAATAACCTGCTGCAGGTATCAACTGCCAACGGTAAAACTCCTGTTTGTTGTGAATATAAACATAGTATAGTGTACAGACAGGTATGATTATAATGGCAGTCTCTTTCGACATTATAGCGAAAAAGAATGCAGCAAGATGCCACCATAACCATTTGGTTTTCCTTCTATTAAGAAAAACAATAAATAGGTAAAAAGACAGAATAGTCCAAAAGGCAAAAAGCAGGTCCCCTCTGGCGGGCAACCAGTTTACGGTAAACGCAAATACAGGGTGCATTGCCAGTAAAAGCCCTCCAAGGAATGCAACATGCAGGTTGAATCCAATAGTTTCAAGCAGAAAAAACAACATTATCACAGATGCAAGATGCAAAAGCATATTTGTCAGATGGAACATACCGGGTCTGAACCCTCCGATTGCTGCATCAGTGATGAAGCTCACATTTTGCAAAGGTCTGTAAAGTTCAATGGTATTCTTCCTGAATTCAGCATCGCGTATAATGGAACCCGGGAGGTTTCCAAAGTCTGAGATATAATCTTTGTTTCTCAGAAGAATAACATCATCATCAAACCAGGTGAAGCCAAAATTCAGTGTTTGCCCATAAAGAATAAAGATGACAACAATATAAATGAACGCAATGAATCTCTTGTCATTCAACAACTTATTTTTCTTTGAATGATCAATATTTTTCTTTACACTCTGCTTCATGTTACAATATTGGCAATATGATGTAAAAGTATAAAAAACCGGCATTTCCCTTTCAGCGTTTAAATATAAAAATGCTTCGATAGCGAAAGAAGGCTCAACTACTTTGATATATTGATAAACATTGTATCTTTGATGCATGATGCTTATAGTAGATGCAGGTAACAGTAAAACAGACTGGGCGTTGATCAGCCGGGAAAATAAGATTTCTTATTATCAGACTCCCGGTGTTTCCCCTTATTTCGACTCCGATATAACATTGATTGCCAACTTCACTAGAGCTTTCGTTAATCTTAATAAACCCCAACCCAAGAAGATCCTTTACTTTGGGACAGGTTGTCTTTTTGAAAAACAATGTTCCAGGATATTCGAAGCACTTTCAAAGATCTTCTTATCAGCATCAGAAATAAAAGTATCTGACGATCTTACAGGTGCAGCTATTGCATTGTTTGGCAACAGTAATGGTGTTGCCGTGATTTTAGGGACAGGTTCAAACGCGGGCATTTATCAGGATAAAAGGATCAATAAAAGAACTGATTCTTTGGGCTATTTGCTTGGAGATGAAGGAAGTGGGGCAGATATTGGATTCAGGTTTCTTAAGGCATTACTTTCCGGGAGATTGCCTTCACAAGTAATTGATGCATTTTTTGAACAAACCGGGCTTGATAAAACAAGCTTGATAACGAACCTTTATTCGGCACCAAGACCTCAGGCTTTTGCGGCCT
Organism: uncultured Lentimicrobiaceae bacterium; assembly: GCA_964469215.1. Lineage (GTDB taxonomy): Bacteria > Bacteroidota > Bacteroidia > Bacteroidales > SKPS01 > SKPS01. The sequence goes on along the minus strand of CAYXYB010000004.1, from coordinate 107,327 downwards.
CATTTCTGCCGTTTCTCAATCAATTCATTCAAAAAGATGATATAAAGACCCTGGTTTTTGATTCATTCAACAGGATGGTAGACATTGTTTTAATTCCTCTTATCGGAGGAAAACCGGATTTGCCGATTGGTTTTTGCGGAGGGGTTGCAGAAACTTTTAAGGCGGAACTGACAGAAGTAATGAAATGCAGGGGAATAGTTGTAATGGATATTATTCATAAGCCGGCGAAAAGGCTTGCCGCATATTTTGCAGACGATGAGAATGCCGGAATATTTTTGGGTTAATCAGCATTAATAAATAACCTCAGTTCGGATTGTCAGGAGTGGTACCGATACAATCATTAATTTTGCCGAATGAGAAAGGCAGTGAAAAAGATTGAGATAAAGAACAAGAAAGCCGGATTTGAATATTTTCTGCTCGAGGAATTTATTGCCGGTATAGTTCTCACGGGGAGTGAGATTAAGTCAGTGAGAGAGGGTAGGGCAAGTATTGCGGAAGCATATTGTTATCTTAAAGATGGTGAGCTTTTTATTAAAAACATGCATATCGCCGAATACAGCCATGGGGGATATGCAAATCATGATCCCAAACGTGATCGTAAACTTTTGGTTTCAAAGAGAGAGATTAAAAGGCTTATTGTTAAAACCGTTGAAAAAGGTTTAACAATAATACCATTGCTGTTATTCATCAGTGATAATGGATATGCCAAAGTGAAAATTTCAATAGCACAGGGGAAAAAACTTTTTGACAAAAGGGAAACTATTCGTTCACGTGATATCGAACGTGATTCCCACCGGGAAAAGTAGTGGATATGTTTCCCCGATTATCAATATCATCCTTTCTGGAGCCCTTAATATCTGATTCATTTTGTAAATCAACATCAGGATTATCATCATCATCTTCTTCTTCGATATCTGAAGGGTCGGGATCAGCTCCAGGGCCTGAATTACGATATATCACCGCAAGCACAACACCTGATAACAATCCTGCCAGATGCCCCTCCCAACTGATGTTGCGGCCGGGGAAAAAATCGGGGAAGATACTCCATATCAATCCCCCGTAAAGAAAAACCACCAGGAGGGCAAAAGCCATAAGGTTTCTGTTACGCCTGATAATTCCACTTGTGAGATGAAAACCTGCCATCCCGTAAATAACACCGCTTGCCCCTATATGAATTGTTCCGCGATTACCAATGAACCAAATGATAGTTCCGCTGAGAATTATAATCAGCAGAATCACTTTCCATGAGATCTCCCGGTAAAAATAGAACAGTCCGCTTCCAAGCACAAAAAAGGGTATGGAGTTGGAAATCAGATGATCTGTATTTCCATGGAGAAATGGCATCGTAAATATACCGGCAAGACCGTTAAGATTCCATGGCCTCAGACCATAAGCAAGTATTGATGAATCCTCAAAATGAGCCCATATGTGTATTGCCCATGGAAAAATCAGAAGGGATAATGGGATGAAGGCACTGTATAATAGTCTCTTAAGGGGTAAAGTATTTTGATGGGATGACAGCATTTTTTTTCTTTATATAGTGCTTTAAATAGTGTTTCTGTTTGACAAAGATCATCTTTCTCTTCTTTTCAGAATTATATCGAATAAAATAAACAGAATAACTGTTCCAATTCCTATGGCTCCGTATATCCACCAGATCTTGAATGGCTGGTATGAAATGTAAAGGTATTGTCTCAGTTCCGCTGAGGTCATGTTGAAGTAGTCCATTCCTGCAGCCATTATTTCTGTTTTATCCAGATTTTGAAGGGTTTGTGCATCTTCAAATCCTCTTTTCTCAAGTTCCCGGATAATTATTGAGTATATGTCAGACATTCTGCCATACAATCTGCCGTATAAAAAACCTCCTAAAAGATTACCAAAGGCAAGAGGCAGGAAACTGAAACCCATATATACACCAATCATGCCTTTCGGAGCGATACGACTTGCGTATTCCTGTGTACGGGGAGAGCTGATCATTTCACCAATAGCAAAGAAAAATATAGCCAGAACTATTATCCAGCCGTTCATTCCAAAACTCATACATGTCATGGCAATGGCGGATATCAAGATTCCAAAGGTGATTGATCGTAAAGGGGATATCCTTTTGACAATATTAGACATAAGAATCTGGAAAAACACGATACTGGCTGCACCAAGGTTTTGCAGCATTTCCGGTCTGATAATTCCGGTGCCTTCTTTGGTTGTTCCTATTGCCCAGGCAATCCATTCTGATGAGTTATAGATGACAGTGGTGTCGATCCATTGAGTTATGAAGACCGGCAGGGTGAAGAAAATCTGCATATACATTACCCAGAATCCTGACATAATCAACACAAAAACCAGGAACCTGTAGTCTGAAAGAACCATTATGAGGTTTCTGAAAATCTCGCTGATCTTTTCTCTTATAGGCATTGCCAGTCTTTCAACGGATCTATCTGGCTCTTTATAGAAAAAGAGTGTTGGAATAAGGTTTACTGAGATAATTGCCGCCGACAAATAGAATATGTATTGCCATTCAATGTCCCTTAGTTTTGAAGCAACGAAAGGCCCGACAAAACCACCAATATTAACTATCATATAGAAAATGCCAAACCCGACGGTATCGTTTGTGCTGTTGGTTGATTTAGAGATGGTACCTACAATTACAGGCTTAAAGAGAGCCGCACCACAACCAACCAGCAGGAAAGCCAGAAATATTCCATGATATGACGAGAATTGCCCCATGAGATAATAACCTGCTGCAAGTATCCCGAATGCAAAAAGCAGGATCCTTCGGTATCCCATCCTGTCTGCAATGGCACCGGCAACCATCGGAAAGAAGTAAATGGTAAAGGTGACCACAGCCATTAGTGCACCGCTCTGGCCACTGGAGAATCCCAACCCTCCGGATGATTTCGGATCTGTAAGATATACAGACAGTAATGCAAAAACACCATAGTAAGCCCATCGTTCAAGGAGCTCCATAAGGTTTGAGAGCCAGAATACAGTAGGGAAACGATTTAGACGCTGTCGTTTATTCATCTGATTATATTCTGAGGAAGGTAAATTAATAAATCTGTACAAAAATAACAAATAGGTCTTATTCTTCCTGAAATAATCAGTATTCGAGATAACGCCAGAGATTAGGGTTGATATCTGTGCCATCAGGAAGCCTGGATATCATATCTTCTTTAGACAAGATCCTTCTTTCCTTTCTTAAGGAGATGATTATGTAGGCCAGGCGCTTTGAAATATATGGATGCAATTCCAGAGTTTGCTGTGAGGCAAGGTTTAAACTGATTAGTCTGATTTCCTCAGTGTTAATATTGATTTTTGAATTATTCATTTCCACAACCTGAGGAGAAAGGCCATATACCTCCTCAAGCTGTTTCACTGAATGAAACCCACCAAGTGCATCTCTGTAACTTATTATCCGCTTAGCCAATACTCCCCCTATACCCCGAAGGGAAGTAAGCTCTATACTGTCGGTTGTGTTTATACAAATATTAGTTTTCCGGTTAGTTGACTCCTGCATCATTCCCGTAGCTTTTTCATAATTGGGTTTTATAGGTTCATCAATTCTTATCCACGGCTCTATTCTTTTGAAGAAACTTTCGGATATCACAAAACTTCTTTTCAGATCTTCTTTGTTTCTGAATCTGCCACCTTTTGAAAGGTAGCGTTTGATGACAGAAGCTTGTTTCTCAGAGAGGCCAAGCTTCTGCCAGTTATCTGATGTGATTGTGTTGGGATCGAAAAAGAAAAGAGAATCAATTTTTCCAGATACTTTTCCTGAAGATCCGGCAGAATATTTTTTCCTGTTGCTCCAGGTATTGTCTGTCCGGGATTTGGCAAGTATAACCTCAATTTTCAATTCGGATACCTCACTTCTGATAGTCCTTAAATAAACATTTATCCCGGAAATTATCAGGATTAACACTGACAGGATCCATATTCCCCTTCTTTCGGCCCTGTTAAATGCCAGAATGTTTTTCCACTGATCCATTGCATTTTCGGTATAACCCAATACTCATGGTAAACAAATCACCTGGTTTTATGGCAGTTTTAATACTACGCAATCCAGGATGGGCTTGCTGCCAATAGCCCATAATGTATATTGGTTTAAAGAGAGAAAAAAGGAAAAAATTACCAGTATCTTTTTATCTGACCTGATCTGACACGTCTGAGATAACTATTAAGATCATTTCTCACCTCAGGCGCAAGAATTATCAGGCCGATGATATTAGGGAATGCCATTGCAAAGATCATCATATCTGAGAAGTCTATTACAGCGTTCATTGTTGAAGAGCATCCTACAATAATGAATCCCAGAAATATAACCTGGTAGGTATATTTGGCCACTTTCCTGTTGCCGAACAACTTCTGGCTGAATCCTCCGAAAAGATAGTCAAACCCCTTTAATCCGTAGTAAGACCATGAAATAAGTGTTGAAAAGGCAAAAAGAAAGACTGCGAAAGTTAACAGGTAGGGGAACCATGATATTGTGTGTTCAAATGCTGCCGATGTAAGTTTTACACCACCCGAAGTACTTGTTTCGCCGGAAAAAGAGTGATATTCACCTGTGATTACAATAACCAGGGCGGTCATGGTGCAGATTATTACTGTATCAATAAAAGGTTCCAGAAGTGATACAATTCCTTCAGTAACCGGTTCCTTTGTTTTCACAGCCGAATGAGCTATCGGGGCTGATCCGATGCCGGCTTCGTTAGAGAATGCTGCTCTTCTAAAACCCATAATGAGCACTCCGATGACTCCTCCTTTAAGTGCAGTCGGATTAAAAGCCCCATTCCAGATTTCCACAAATGCTCCTGGGATATGCTGGTAGTTTATGGCGATAACTACAAGGGCCACTCCAACATATAATACAGCCATGAAGGGTACCAGTTTATCGGTTACATTGGCAATGCTTTTTATACCTCCGATTATAACCACACCGGTAAGTATGGCAAGCATAAGTCCAAACCAGAACCCATTGCCTTCAAGCATCGGTATAAATGTACTGAGTTGAGCATAAGCCTGATTTGCCTGAAACATGTTTCCCCCACCAAATGATCCACCAATTACCATCAAAGCAAACAGGGCAGCCAGCACCTTTCCCAGAACACCCATGGACTTGCCTCTTTTTGCAAGACCTTTGCTCAGATAATACATCGGCCCGCCTGAGACCTCTCCATTCTCGTCAATATTTCGGTATTTAACTCCAAGGGTACATTCGGTAAACTTTGATGACATTCCAAACAAGCCGGCAATTATCATCCAGATTGTCGCTCCGGGGCCTCCGATTACAATAGCTACCGCCACACCCGCAATATTTCCCAGCCCAATAGTTCCGGAAAGTGCAGTAGCTAATGCCTGGAAATGACTTACCTCTCCTTCGTCATCTGGATTGTCATATCTTCCTCTTACAAGAGTTATGGCATGTCCAAATCCTCTTAAGTTTATAAAGCGCATGAAGATTGTGCAGAAGACTGCACCGAATATCAACCATAATATTATAATTGGAATATGGTTTTCAGCGACTATTTTTCCGGTTTCGTCCTTAATTTCAGGATTATATAGTTTAAATTCCTTTAAAGGATCAAAGAAAAGAAACCGTTCCATTTCTTCAACAGCAGGTTCAAAACGGTCATTAATCCGTTCACTGATGGTTTTCTCCGTTTTTCTGTCCGAAACCGGTTCTTTTCCTGGCTTGATCTTATCCTGGCCGGATAAATTATGAAATAAGAAGAAGATCATAGCTATTAGCAGAAATCTTTTCATATCATTTGTCAAGGTTAATTTTCAGAAGACAAACATGCATATTTTTTTTGAGACAGCAATACAATAATACGTTCCAGCAAGCTTTTTATGTATCAGGCTGAGCAACCTCTTTAGCAAGCAAATGGTGGCCGAATCTGCATTCAAGACATTGTTTATTTCGGCAATATTCATTATATAGCTCGGTAATACCCTGAGACTCAAGTGCTGATTTAGATTCAATTCCGATCTTTTTCCATCTCCTGGTGATACGGTTTGTTTCTGATGGCATAGATGCAACGAGATCAATAAAAGAGCTGATTATATTATGATGCTTATATGCTTTGCCATATCGCAGTAATGGCGGCAAGAACCCGTTAATAACCAGTTTTCTCACACTTTCGACCCCGATATTTAAAGGTAACCCGGAGCCTTTACGGTTAAAGTGAATGTGTTTCTGCCAATAGTCTGTTACCTTTGAATCAATAGCCTTTGTGTACCAATTCTCAAGTTCATTTACCGATAATGGGTTGATATTTATGAAACTGCCTAACAAAGCTACCAGTTGTGCAATCCTGATTGTTGGAAAGTTTGCAGGTCTGGTACGAAGAAATCTCCATAAATATGGTTCCATTGGTTCAAGATCATACTGATATTGCATTTGCTGATAGTTCTGTATCAGTTGTCGGGTATAGAGGTCGTTGTCGGCATTCAGGAAAGGTTTCAACAAGCCTGACTGACCGAAAAACAGAGCTTCAAGGTCAGTTCTGTTAACTGAGTACTTAACAGCCAGTTTATAAGGGATTTTCAGTGCAAGCATCTCAAAAAGGTCGTCGTTTAACTTGTTTCCGAAACTTCTACAGAAAGATACATAAAAAACTTCGTTCCAGTCATATTTAAGACGGTCGAAAAGGTAAGACAACTCTTCACCTTTCCGGATCAATCTCTGGACACCAAGACTGATGAGCCAGTGGGAAGGCACAGGCAACTTATGATAATTAATGAGAGCTGAGCATGGGATATCATTTGATGAAGCCAGAAACTGAAGGTACCTTGTATATAATTGAGAATCGATATGGTTCTGTAACTCAAAAACCGGTAAATTAGTTTTATCAGGCATTACCACTTCATAATCATGCTGATATACAACATGCAGTATTACTGTTGAATAAGCAGGATCATCATCATGTCTGTGCAGGTACCAATCTGAAGATCTGACATGTACTTCAACATTACCTGCCCACAAAGTGCCATCAATTCTGATTCTGGCACCGGTAAAATCGGGACCGGAATCCCGGTTCAATAAACCGGGGGATTCAACTTTAAACTTACAGCCATTATGAAGAGCAGCATCACAGGAATAAAGACCATATTGCCAGAGGTATGAGATAAATGCTTCATTCATGAGTTTTTATTCTATATATGCCTGTATTGCAGAAAAAGGAAAAAAGAAAACCGTTTTATTCATTTCACCTAAAAACAGATTACTTTCAGCACTTTAACGAAAAAAATCACAATACAAAACTGCAATCCAATGATGCACAGTGGTGAAAAACTTCAGGAATGTGTCAATAAAAAAATGAATTGCCATCAAAAAATCACTATCTTTGTAACATCATTGTTTATGGACTCACTGGTATGTACCATTTATCAGACAGGATCCGGGAGCTTGAAGAAATGGTCGAAACCATTGTCGGACGTTACAAGGCGTTGGAGAAGGATCATAAGCAATTGAGGACAGAGTATTTCAGGATAATAGAAACAATTAACCAACAAAAAACACTAATAGAAAAACTTGAATCAGGTAAGGAAACAAAACAGGAGTATCAAACGTTAGATAAAAAAAGAGAAGATCATATAAAAACAAAGCAAATTATTAATGAGATGATGCGGGAGATAGATCATTGCTTGTTGTTATTGGATAGGTAGACGGATATTATGAAGGTTCATGGAAGAAATTTCGATTACAATACACATTGCCGGCAGGCAATATCGATTAAAGTCTGATGAAAAGGAGAAGGAGATCATAAAAGCTGCTGCAGATCGCATAAATGAGTTGTTGAGACTTTATTCGGAACATTATGGGCACAGAGACTATCAAGACCTTTTGGCGATGGTGGCAGTGCAGCAAACGACAGGCTTGTTGAAATGTGATATTGAATTGAAAATGGCATCTGAAGGGATTGAGAATCAGATTGCGATCATGAACGAATTATTGTCTGAAGATGACAACCGGCAACTAGTTCTTTGAAAGATATCTACCCGCGGTAATTCAAAACAGTTTATAAACTCAACAGAATAAACATTAGTGGTAAGCTCAGGTTCAGCAATGGAAGGCCTCACCATGCGTGCATGGTTTCATTTTTAATGGACAGTGGACTCCAAAGGGAACAGGCACCTCTAAGATGTCAAATGGAGTTTATCAAGACTCCTCTGGATTATTCGCGGGTTTTTTTCATCCTGCTCCATCATAATTTTATGGAGGAAAACCATGCAAATACTATTTATTATTATTGCAGCATTAGCCGGTACTGGAACCGGTGTTGTATTGGCTACTACTTTACTCAGGCAGTCAGTATTAAAGAAGAGTAAACAGATACTCAAAGAGGCAAATGCAGAGGCTGAAGTGTTGAAGAAGGAAAGGATTTTACAGGCAAAAGAAAAGTTTCTTCAGTTGAAGTCAGAGCACGACCATCAGGTAAATGAGCGAAATCTGGCAATACAGCAGAATGAATCGAGGCTTAAGCAGAAAGAGAGTGCTATTAATCAGAGGTTTGAAGAGTTATCGAAAAAACAGAAGGAGATAGCTGTTATCAAAGAAAATCTGCATAATCAGCTTGAGATTCTTGAAAAACGGCAGGCTGACCTAGAAAAAGTTCATAAACAACAGGTTACACAACTTGAGACAATATCTGGGTTATCGGCTCAGGAGGCAAAAGATCAACTTGTGGATGCTTTAAAGGGGGAGGCAAGTTCTGAGGCTGCAATTCAGGTTAGGGAAATTATTGAAGAGGCCAAGATTACAGCCAACCGCGAAGCCAGAAAAATCGTCATTGAGACAATACAGCGTACAGCAACAGAACATGCTATTGAAAACTCTGTGTCGGTATTCAATATTGAAAATGATGAGATAAAAGGGCGTGTTATTGGCCGTGAAGGGCGTAACATAAGAGCACTCGAAGCGGCAACGGGAATTGAGATTATTGTTGATGATACACCTGAAGCTATCATTCTGTCAGGTTTCGATCCGGTAAGACGTGAGATAGCAAGGCTGTCGTTGCATAAACTTGTTTCCGATGGACGTATCCATCCGGCCAGAATAGAAGAGGTGGTTGCAAAAACAAAAAAACAGGTTGAGATGGAGATTATTGAGGCGGGGAAGAGGGCAACCATAGACCTGGGAATACACAACATGCATCATGAGTTGGTAAGGATGGTTGGAAGGATGAAATACAGATCATCCTATGGCCAGAACCTGTTGCAGCATTCAAAAGAGGTTGCCAGATTATGTGCGACCATGGCTTCAGAGCTTGGGCTAAACCCGAAACTTGCCAAACGGGCAGGATTATTACATGATATTGGAAAGGTTCCCGATAATGAGCCGGAGTTACCACATGCTCTGCTGGGAATGAAACTTGCAGAAAAATTTAAGGAACACACGGAAGTCTGTAATGCCATCGGATCCCATCATGAAGAGGTTGAAATGACCACTTTACTGGCCCCCATCGTTCAGGTTTGTGATGCAATCTCCGGTGCAAGGCCAGGAGCAAGGCGTGAAGTAGTCGAAGCATATATCAACCGGCTTAAACAACTTGAAGAAATTGCCATGCAGCATCCAGGAGTTGTAAAAACCTATGCCATTCAAGCAGGCCGTGAACTACGCGTAATTGTCGGTGCAGAGAAGGTTACAGATGAAGAAGCAGCGAGTATCTCAATGGATCTTTCAAAAAAGATTCAGGAGGAGATGACTTATCCGGGACAAATAAAGATAACCGTAATACGTGAAACCAGAGCCGTTGCTTACGCAAAATAAACGTTCATGGTTTTCTGAAATCTCTGGAAATATCTGTTGTTGCATCTTTAGAGATAATGATCAGCATCTGCAGTAGATATCCTGATGAATGGTGCTACAGCCCTGTGAAAGATACCATGAACCCAGGCAATTGCCATACCATAATTGGTAACAGGTACACCTGCTTCAATTGCCGGCCTGAGCCTGCCAGACACTTGTTTTTTGGTGAGTACACAACCACCACACTGGATTACCAGTGAGTAACTGCCGATAGGATGGGTAGGTTCGGAAAGCCCTGTAACGACATCGAAATTTAGTTTTTTACCGGTAAAACTACTCAACCACCGAGGTATCTTAGCTCTCCCGATATCGTCACAGCTAACATGATGAGTGCATGATTCCAAAATCATAATTCTGTCTCCATCTTTTAGCTTACCAATAACCGGCGTACCTTTAATGCAAGCATCAAATTCACCCTTTTGTCTTGCTAATAGTATGCTAAAGCTTGTAAGGGGAATATCTGCCGGGATGCTGGCATCAGCTTTCAGAAATACCTGACTGTCTGTTATAACAAGTTTCGGCCTGGGGCTGATCTTCTTAATAATTGTATCAACTTCACGTTCCTTTACAACTACTGCAATACAGTCGTTATCCAGAAGATCTCTAAGAACCTGAACCTGTGGAAGAATCAACCTGCCTTCAGGTGCTTCTATATCTATAGGTGTGATAAGCAATACAAGATCACCATAAGATAAAAAGTCACCAAGAAGTGAATGTGATTTATATGCAGATTCAGGAATCATCATCTTCATCAATGAGATAATTGGATCAGGATTTGACCTTTCTGCAACACTGAAATCCAGAACCTTAGCGCTGGTTACTTCATTGATTTTCAGTTTGATTTCTTCGGTTATTGGCTGAACATCAGATTTATTATGGACTATAATAAACGGTACAGATTGGTTATTAAACAATTCAACCAGGTTTATTTCATATTCACCAAAACGGTTTTCAGCAATAACAAGAATGGCAAAGTCAATGGTTCTGATCACAGATATTGTTGCTTTCACTCTTTTTACACCCAGATCTCCAGTATCGTCTATACCTGCTGTATCAATAAGTATTACCGGGCCAACTCCTGGAATCTCCATAGATTTTTTTACCGGATCGGTTGTGGTGCCGGGATGGTCTGAAACGATTGCGATGTCATGCCCTACAAGCACATTAATAATAGAACTCTTTCCATTGTTTCTTCTACCGAAGATTCCCACATGTGGTTTTGAGTCTTTGGTTTTATTCATCGATACCTCCTTCTTTTATCGAAAAACCAATTTTCAGAAGCATGTCAGATGATAACAAATTAGCTGCTCTCTCCTGTGATAAGAGCTTCAGTTCTTCTAAAGCCTCAAAAACCGAGATGCATTTTTCTTTCATTAATAAAGAAATCCGGTTGGCTTCATTATATCCCAACACCGGAATCAGAGCTGTTGTAATAACAGGATTGTTGTAAACCATTGTTTCTGATTCTTGTGTTTTCACCTCAAGTTCTTTAATAAGATTTGTTTCGATGGTTTTGCAAACCCCGGTTAATGTTTCTATTGAATTCAGAAGTGCATCACCTATAACCGGAAGATAAGCATTAAGGTCAAGACATCCCTGGGCAGATAAGGTGGTTATAATATTGTCATTGGCATATACTTTATGCGAAACACAAATTGCATATTCACATATTACAGGGTTGACTTTGCCGGGCATTGCTGAGCTTCCAACCTGTTTCATTGGTATTTTCAATTCCATTCCGGTCATGTCAGATGATAGCAGCCGTAGATCACCTGCCAGCTTTTCCATATTTATAGCCAAAGCTTTAATCGTACCGTGAACCTCGGAATATATATCCAGATTAGATGTAGTATCGCACATGTTTTCTGAACGTGTCAGTGGCAATCCTGTTAGTGATCTTAAAGTTGGTGTTGCTTGAACAATAAAAAACCGTGGCACTGACAAACCTGTTCCAACTGCATTTCCTCCAAGATTTACGACCTTTAGCCTTTCGAGGCACCTTGACACCCGCCACCAGTCACGTGATAAAGCATCGGAGTAATTACTGAAGAAAATTCCATAAGAGGAAGGAACTGCAGCCTGCATTTGTGTATAGGCTGTCCGTAGAGTGTGACGGTAATTTTTCTCTTTATCTTCAACTGCAGATCTTAGCGAGTTTATTGCCTCCTCCAGATCTTTCAAAGCATAGATCGCAGCAAGTTTTAAACCAGTTGGTATTACATCATTTGTGCTTTGATAAATGTTTGCATGAAAATATGGGTCAACCAGATCGTAATTTCCCGGTTTACTTTCAAGAATCTGAAGTGCACGATTTGCAATTATTTCGTTGATATTCATTTTGATGCTCGTGCCGGCACCTCCACTTACAGCAGGAACCAAAAAGGAGGAATCGAAGTGTAGGCCTTCAGAAACCTCAGATGCTGATTTTACCAGAGCTTCTATTATTTCATCCGGAAACAGTTTGTCTGTAAAAGTGCTTCCAGGATGCTGCCTGATTACAGCATTTTTAAATGATTTGTAGGTTCTGTAACATGCAAGCTTAACTTTGCCTATAGCTTTATACCACAATATGTTGAATCTATTTTTATCAGGAAAGTTGTTGACTGCCCTTTGGGTGTGAATGCCATAAAGAGCTCCCTCAGGTATCAGAACCTCACCCAAAAAATCATGTTCTGTTCTGGTTTTCATCTTTGATAAAGTAACGGTTCAAAGATATCACAATATCATGAATTATGGATATACCCAATTTTGATGTAACTTCGCAACCGTAATACTATATTATGTTTATGGAACCATACATTAAGGGTGTAACGGATATTTGGAAAAAACCTGAGTTACTTGAATCACAGAAAGCTAAAGCACTTGTTGAAGAGGTTATGTCTATGCTTGACCGGGGTAAGATACGTGTTGCTCAACCCTCAGATGATGGATGGAAGGTTAACGAATGGGTAAAAAAGGCAGTTCTTCTGTATTTTATTATGCGGGGCACCAGCACTTCACAAGCGGGAATTCTGGAGTTTAATGATAAAATACCGCTGAAGAGCAACTATGCTTCACTTGGGATAAGGGTTGTACCGCACGCAGTAGCAAGATATGGTTCCTTTATTGCACCCGGAGTAATAATGATGCCCTCATATGTTAATATAGGTGCATATATTGATTCCGGGACCATGGTTGATACCTGGGCTACCGTTGGGTCCTGCGCGCAAATTGGCAGAAATGTCCATCTTAGCGGAGGGGTAGGAATAGGAGGTGTTCTTGAACCTATTCAGGCCTCACCGGTAATAATTGAAGATGACTGTTTTATAGGATCAAGGTCTATCATTGTTGAAGGAGCAGTCGTAGAAAAGGGTGCTGTTATTGGGGCAAATGTGGTTATCACATCCTCAACAAGGATCATTGACGTTACCGGTAGTGAAGAGATTGTTTACCGGGGAAGGGTGCCTGAAATGTCGGTTGTTGTACCCGGCAGCTATACAAAGACATTTGGTTCGGGAAACTACCAGGTTACATGCGCTTTGATCATTGGCCGAAGAAGCGAGTCTACAGATAAAAAAACCTCATTAAACAATACACTTCGTGAATTTGGTATTGCAGTATAGTCAATTTAACCGGGTTTAAAATGAGAATACTTATCATTCAGACTGCATCTATAGGTGATGTGATTCTTGTGACTCCGATGCTCGAAGCACTCCACAAACACAATCCGGGGATGAAGCTGGATCTTCTGGTTAAAGATGGTATGCAACAACTGTTTGATGAACATCCATTTGTAAATAATCTGATAATCTGGAACAAAAGAAAAGGCAAAATCAGGAATCTGTTGAAGGTTATCCTTGAAGTCAGGAGGTGCAGGTATGATCATGTGATAACAGTACAGCGTTTTTTCTCAAGCGGATTCGTCACTTTGTTATCCGGAGCGGCTGTTAAAACGGGTTTTGATAAAAATCCGTTCTCTTTTATGTTTAATCACAGGATAAAACATTCAATCGGAGATATCTCTCTTCATGAAGCAGGAAGAAACCTGATGCTGCTAAAGCCTTTGGGTGTTACCGGTGATGTAAAACCAAAATTATATCCTTCACTAAAGGCCTTTGAAAGAACGGATTCTTTAGAAAAAAATCCATGGATCTGTATTGCTCCGTCATCTTTATGGTTTACCAAACAATGGCCTGAAGAATTATGGGTAGAATTTCTTGATATTGTACCCGCTGATTTGACTTGCTACATAATTGGCAGCAAAGATGATGTTCTTTTAGCAAACAGGTTATGCGAAAATACTATTAACAGGAATACAATAAGCCTTGCCGGAGAGCTGACTCTGCTTGAAACAGCATCGCTTATGAAAGGTGCCGTGATGAATTTTACAAACGACTCAGCTCCCTTACACCTGGCCTCTGCTGTTGATGCACCTGTAACTGCAATCTTTTGTTCAACTGTACCTGAATTTGGATTTGGGCCTTTATCATCAGTATCATTTATTGCCGAAACAGAAACACCGTTGAGATGTCGCCCATGCGGTGTTCATGGACTTAAAGCTTGTCATGAAAAACATTTTCACTGTGCATATTTTATCAGACCATCAACATTATTATCTAAAATATCATACTGAACCATGTACGAAGATGCAGTAAAACAGGTTGTTGAAGTGTTGAAAAAAGGGGGGATTATCCTTTACCCATCTGACACAATATGGGGGATTGGTTGTGATGCTCTCAATAAAAAAGCCATTGCAAAGGTGTTTGCGCTGAAGCAACGGTTTGAACGTAAAAACATGATAATTCTGGTTACTTCACTCGAAGAAGCCGCTATATATGTAGAACGAATACCTGATGTTGTTCCTGACCTCATCAACTCTTTCAACCGGCCATTAACGGTTGTATATCCTGGTGCCAGAAATCTGCCTGAGAATCTGATAGCCGAAGACGGCTCAGTAGGTATCAGGGTGGTGAAAAATGAATTCTGCGAAACGTTGATAAGAGCTCTTAAAAAACCGCTTGTTTCAACCTCGGCAAATGTTTCGGGGATGCCGGCACCTTTGACTTATTCGGTGATCAGTCAATACATCATTAATGGAGTGGACTATGTGGTTAAAATACGACAGGAAAATGTAACTGAAATGAAAGCATCTACAATAGTAAGGGTAGACTATAACAATCAGTTTACCATAATAAGGGATTAGAAAACAGTTTTTGCTTCAACATGAACCTAACTAAAATCATTGACAACAAACTATTCAGGTTGATCACAGAAGCTTCGGTTGCCCTGGGGCAGGAGAGCTATATCATTGGTGGTTATGTAAGGGATATGATGCTGGGAAATCCGGGGAAAGATATAGATGTTGTAACGGTTGGCAGTGGCATTGATCTGGCACAGAAGGTGGCCGGGATGATTGGTAAAGGTGTAAAGGTTACAGTTTACAGGAATTTCGGCACTGCTATGATACGATACAGCGATTATATTGTTGAGTTTGTAGGGGCAAGAAAGGAATCCTACAGGAAAAACAGCCGCAAACCTGCTGTTGAGGATGGCACTCTGAAGGATGACCAGCTCAGAAGGGATTTTACAATAAATGCATTGGGTATCAGCCTCAATCCTGCCGACTTTGGAGCCATGAATGATCCATTCAATGGTCTCATGGATTTACATAATAAAATAATCCGCACTCCGGGTGACCCTATGACCACCTTTTCCGATGATCCTTTACGTATGCTCAGGGCGATAAGGTTTTCGGCGCAACTGGGATTTGAAATTGAAGAAAACACCCTTCAGGCAATCTCCTTGAACAGGGAAAGAATGGGAATTCTTTCACAGGAAAGGGTTGCCGAAGAGCTGAATAAAATAATGATGACCCAAAAACCATCGATAGCTTTTATTTTGTTGGAGGTAACCGGTTTGTTACAGTTGATTTTACCTGAACTCTCAGCAATGAAAGGAGTCGAAGTTATCAATAACATCAAACATAAGGACAACTTTTTTCACTCCCTTGAGGTTCTTGACAATATTGCCGGGGAAACAGACAATATCTGGTTACGCTGGAGTGCATTATTGCACGATATAGCAAAACCATTGACTAAAAAATTTTCAATCGAAACCGGATGGTCCTTTCATGGCCATGAGCATATTGGATCCAGAATGGTTTACAGCATTTTCAAACGTCTCAAATTGCCGTTAAACGAACCATTGAAGTTAGTTCAGAAGATGGTGCTTCTTCATCTCAGACCAATTGCTCTGGTTGAAAGTTATGTTACCGATTCAGCAATCAGGCGACTTCTTTTTGAGGCCGGGGATGATATTGACAATCTGATGATGTTGTGTAAAGCCGATATAACTTCTAAAAATCAATATAAAAAGAACCGTTACCGAAATAACTTTGAGCTTGTGGAAAGGAAGCTGGTAGAAATTGAAGAGAAAGACAAGCTTAGAAACTGGCAACCACCAATTACAGGTGAAATAATAATGAAAACCTTTGGTTTAGAACCATCAAAGACCGTAGGGCAGATAAAGAATGTAATCAGAGAGGCAATTCTTGAAGGAATTATACCAAACGAATATAATGCTGCATTCGATCTCATGATTGAAGAGGGTAAGAAGCTTGGATTGCAACACGGAAATGAATGATTCTATTATCAGTGCTGATTTGACAATTTTAAGAAACATTTTCGCTGAAATGGTGTTTATTTTTGAAAATGATATTTTTGAAAATGATAATTTTTTTCAACTCAATAGCGTATTCAGATAAATAATCTAAAATATAAATGAATTGTTTTCTTGCGAAATCATATATAAATCATTAATCAATGGCAGCTTTTGAAATAAGAATGCCCAAGCTGGGTGAAAGCATTATTGAGGCAACAATTACGCGATGGTTGAAAAATGTTGGTGAACATGTAAATGAGGATGATGCCTTGGTAGAGATAGCAACGGATAAAGTTGATTCTGAAATACCCTCACCTGTAGAGGGCTTACTGAATAAGATTTATTTCAATGAGGGAGACATTGTACCAGTGGGTGAGATTATTGCAGAAATTGAAGTTGCGGGTGAGCAAGATTCGGAAATCCGGGATTCCGTTCAGAAGGATGATGATTCTGACAGCAACCGGAGATCTGAAGGAACACTAGTTGAACAAGGAAATCTTGAAACTTATGGTGTTACAGAATATGAAAAACCTGGCAATGGGGAATCATTCAAGGGAAGATTTTTATCTCCACTTATAATAAGCATAATTAAAAGCGAGGGAATAACTGACGGAGACATCCAAAAGATAAAAGGCTCAGGTAAAGATGGCAGGTTGACAAAACGTGATCTGCTAGAATATCTGAGGAACCGTGATCGTAGTTTGAATTTAAAGGAGAATGCTATCGATGGCTTAGCCTCATCTATTCTAACCAGGAATCTGTCAGGTAATGATCAGATTATTGAGATGGACAGGATGAGGAGGTTGATTGCTGATCATATGGTAATGTCAGTAAAGGTTTCACCTCATGTTACCTCATTTATTGAGGCAGATATGACAAGGATTGTAAAATGGCGTGAATCTGCCAAATCTGCTTTCGAAGAACGGGAAGGTGAGAAACTGACTTACACTCCGATATTTATAGAGGCAGCAGCAAGGGCTTTGCGTGATTTTCCTGGTGTAAATGCTTCTGTTGATGGTTATAGCATTATTATTCGGGGGAAAGTGAACATTGGGATGGCAACAGTTCTTCCCAATGGTAATCTTATTGTACCGGTGATTAATGATGCAGATCAAAAAAATCTGTCAGGACTTTCGAAAGTTGTAAACGATCTTGCGGGGAGGGCACGCTCCAATCAACTCAAACCTGATGAGATCCAAGGAGGTACATTTACCATTACCAATCTTGGCACTTTCGGCTCCATAACCGGGACACCTGTTATAAACCAACCACAGGTTGCCATTCTTGCTGTAGGTGCAATAAAAAAAATGCCGGCAGTTGTTGAGACTCCTGAAGGGGACATGATAGCAGTAAGACATAAGATGATCCTTGCACTAACCTATGATCACAGGGTTGTAGACGGAAGCCTTGGTGGCCTTTTCCTGAAAAAGGTGGCATATTATCTGGAAAACTTTGATACAAACAGAGTTGTATAAATATTAAAATTCTGGTTTTTTTCTATTGATTTTCTGAGATATTCTTCTATATTTGCAATATGCATTTAAACCTTAACCGTCCTATTGTTTTTTTTGATCTGGAGACAACAGGAGTTCATGTTGGCCATGATCGTATTGTTCAGATATGCATGATTAAAGTGATGCCCGATCAAAAGGAATTTATCCGGAAATATCTAATAAATCCTGAAATTCCAATACCCGCTGAATCAACGGCAATACACGGTATTACAGACGATGATGTTGAGGACAAACCATTCTTCAGACAATTGGCTGGTGAGATAGCATCATTCATTGGCAACAGTGACCTTGCAGGGTACAATTCAAATAAGTTTGATGTGCCAATGCTGGTCGAAGAATTCTTACGCTCAGATATTGATTTCGACCTGAGCAACAGGCATCTTATTGATGTACAGAATATCTTCCACAAGATGGAACAGCGAACATTGAAGGCAGCCTACAGGTTTTACTGTGATAGTAACCTTGAAAACGCACATGATGCAGAGGCTGACACCAGAGCTACCCTTGAAGTGTTTAAAGCTCAGATTGAGCGTTATAAGGATACTGAATACACAGATCAGCAGGGCAAGGTAAGTATTCCTGTTGTTAACAGGATTGACGATCTTGCCAGGTTCTCAGAAATCCTTCCCAAAGCTGACCTGGTTGGTCATATAGGTATAAATGCCGAAGGAGTTGAAGTGTTTAACTTTGGGAAACACAAAGGTAAATCGGTTGAAGAGGTTTTTGCCAAAGAGCCTTCATATTACGATTGGATGATGCAAGGAGATTTTCCAAGAAGTACAAAGAAGGTAATAACATCTATTAAGTTGCGAGGTTTTAATAAGCAATCATCAACCACATAAAAAACAAAGTCAATGAAAATCATCTGTGTCGGTCAAAACTACCATGCCCACGTTAAAGAGATGAATTCCAAGCCTGTTTCTGAGCCTCTTTTCTTTATAAAACCGGATACAAGCTTGCTGCTTAAAAACAAACCCTTTTATTATCCAGGATTCACCAAAGATTTGCATTACGAAGCTGAAATTGTTGTGCGTATTGACAGGGCAGGAAAGTATATTCAAAAGAGATATGCCGGTAACTATTACAATGAAGTAGCTTTTGGCCTTGATCTCACGGCTCGCGATATCCAGAAAGAGTGTAAAAAAGAGGGTAAACCCTGGGAAATATGTAAAGCTTTTGAACATTCTGCTCCGTTAAGCCATTTCCTGGATTTGGTGCAGGAAGGCATGGATATCAATAATATCGATTTTCATCTGAATATTAACGGTAAGACAGTCCAGAAAGGTAATACTGCCGATATGATCTATACTGTTGACGAAATCATTTCTTTTGTTTCAACGTTTTTCCCTTTGAAAATAGGGGATCTGATTTTTACAGGAACTCCTGCAGGAGTTGGACCACTTTCGATTGGTGATCGTATTGAGGGTTACATTGGGAAACACCTTATGCTTTCAATGAAGGTTAAATAACCTTTAAATCAGAAATCATTTTTATCTGTTATCCTTTATTCGGGAATACATTCCTGTCATATATGATATTTGTTAGTAGCTCCTCAGGGGATTTGCTGTTAACATAATTTAACATTGACTTACAGCAGGTTTCAGTTGATACATCTAATTTTGAAATTTGTAAAATATTAACATAATATGATTGATTATCAGATAAATATCCGGGAACTTAATGAGCTTATTGCATCCCGAAGCAGATTTGTGGATGATATCAGGAACGAGATGAACAATGTGATCATTGGCCAGGAGAGGTTAAAAGAAAACCTGATAATCGCATTACTGGCAAATGGACATGTTCTGTTGGAAGGAGTTCCTGGTTTAGCTAAAACATTGGCAGTTAACACATTGGCAAAAACCATAAATGCCCAGTTTGCCCGGATACAGTTTACACCCGATTTGCTGCCTGCCGATCTTATTGGTACAATGATATACTCTCAGCGCAATGAGGAATTCAGGGTTAAGACAGGGCCGATTTTTGCACATTTCATTCTTGCTGACGAGATAAACAGGTCACCTGCAAAGGTTCAGAGCGCATTGCTTGAGGCTATGCAGGAAAGGCAGGTAACAATTGGTGGCACCACCTATGCATTACCTGATCCATTCATGGTACTGGCAACACAGAATCCAATAGAACAAGAAGGTACATACCCTTTGCCTGAAGCTCAAACTGATAGGTTTATGTTCAAAGTGTTGATAACCTACCCTGATCAGAATGAGGAGAAGAAAATATTGCGTCAGCAATCAGTGAACGAGTTGCCCGAAGCGAATATGGTAGTAGATCCTCTTGTCATCATTGATTCCAGAAAGCTGGTAAGACAGATATATCTTGACGAAAAGATCGAACAATACATAACTGATATAGTGTTTGCCACCAGATTTCCGGTTAATTACAACCTCGACCACTTCAACGGGTTGATACAATACGGAGCTTCACCCCGAGCCAGTATTTCACTGGCACTTGCAGCAAAAGCAGCTGCTTTCGTTAATCACAGAGGGTTCGTAATACCTGAAGATATCCGAAGTGTTTGTCATGAAGTACTTCGTCATCGTATCGGACTTACCTATGAAGCAATGGCTGAAAACCTAAGCAGTGAGGAGATTATTACAGAAATCCTTAACCAGGTAGAGGTTCCGTGATGATATGAATGACACGTCCGAAATACTCAGGAAGGTACGAATGATAGAAATACGATCCCGTGGACTGACTGATCAGTTGTTTACGGGTCATTATCATTCTGCCTTTAAAGGTAAAGGAATGTCATTCAGCGAAGTGCGTGAATACAATTATGGTGATGCCATAAGAGATATTGACTGGAATGTAACTGCACGTTTCAACCACCCGTATATTAAGCAGTACCAGGAGGAGCGTGAACTAACCGTGATGCTGCTGATTGATGTAAGTGCATCAAACCTCACAGGTTCGGGGGATAGGCTTAAGCAGGAGAGAATTGCTGAGATTGCTGCATTGCTATCATTTTCTGCTATAAAAAGTAATGATAAAGTTGGAGTTATATTCTTCTCTGACCGAATAGAGAAGTTTATTCCCCCTGCAAAAGGCGTTCAACATATTCTGCTGATAATAAGAGAACTAATAAGCTTCAAGGCAGCTAATTCAAAAACACATATTGCTGAATCATTGCGCTATCTCACCAACATTATCAGAAAACGTTGTGTTGCATTTCTTATCAGCGATTTTATTGATTCAAACTTTGAGGATCCAATAAAAATTACCAACCAGAAACACGATCTTGTTGCAATCAGAGTGTATGACCCTATTGAAAAAGACATGCCTGATTGTGGGTTGGTAAGAATGACTGATTCCGAAACAGGTAAAACCGTTTGGATTGACACTGCATCATCCAGTGGGAGAGAAAATTACCGGGATTTGCAGCAAGAGTTTAGCCAGGGGATAGTTCAATCGTGCAGGCGATCTGGTGTTGACTTCGTACAGATTTCGACAAAGGATGACTATATCAGGCCTCTTCTTTCACTTTTCAGACAAAGGGGGGCAAGACAATGAGATTCATATCTGTCAGTTCAGATATACTGGCAATTAAATTACCGGCAATTGCTTTTGTGATGGCTTTTGTTCTATGGGCCTCTTTAAAAACTAATGCTCAGAAAAATGAATTCTCCCTAAAAGCAGACAAAACAGATGCTCTGATTGGTGAACATGTTATTCTCCGGATGAAAGTATCAGTTGACAGGAAGACAACATTGATATGGCCGGTGTTTGCTGATACATTGACAAAAGGATTGCTGGTGCTGAGGGTGGGAAATGTTGACAGCATCAAAGCCCCCGATGGCATAATTCATTACAACAAACAAATTACAGTCACAGCATTTGACTCCGGAACTTTTGTTCTTGATAATATCAGAGTTGGATACAGTTACGATGGTTATTCTTTGAACGGAGAATTGATTCCGGATACTATAAGACTGAAATTCAGCCTTATGGAGATTGAAGAAAACGCAAATTTACGGGATATTAAAGATATTATGAAGCTTCCGTTTAGTTTTCAGGATATTATCCCATGGTTTTTGATACTTGCAGCATTAGCGTTAATTGCTTTGTTGGTGTACAGGTTTATCTTACGAATAAGAAGGAAGAAGAAAATTAATGTGAACGAAAGGATCAATATTTCCGAGACTGAACACCATCCGTGGGAGATAGCAATTGAGGAACTTGAATCATTAAGAAGTTCGGATATTTTATGGGTAACGGGAGTAAAGGCTTATTATACAGCACTGTCTGAAATAATCAGGATTTATTTAAGGGATGGTTTGGGAATAGATGCACCTGAACTTACCACAAGAGAAACGCTGCAAAGGCTTACAGGTCATAAATCGGTACCCGTTGAACAGAGAGAGACGCTTAGCAGGATATTGTATGTAGCTGACATGGTTAAGTTTGCGAAATTTAATCCCTCTTCAGAAGAGAACACAAAAGTTCTGGATGATGCAATTGATTTTGTGATCGGAACAGCTCCGGATCATCTTAGCCCAATTAAAGAGCAGGAGGATATATTATGATAACCATCATGAATATATCTATGATTGTTTTTGCAGAGCCGTTATGGCTTATTGCCATTCTGCCTATTCCTTTGTTTATTTATATTGCAGACAGGCGATTGAAGGAAAAGTATCCTGCAATCCGCATTGCTGATCTTTCAGTAGCGGAAAGATCCGTAAACAAGCGGAGGGTTATATGGCCGGTGATAACCAGGATGATTTTATATTTTGTAATGTTTCTGCTTGTTATTGCAATGGCCAGGCCTCAGATGGTGCTGAAAAATTCTGAAAGCAATACAGAGGGCATAGATATCATAATAACCATGGATATCTCTTTGAGCATGCTTGCCCGTGATTTCGAACCTAACCGGCTCGATGCATCCAAGGATGTAGCTTCAAGGTTTATTAAAGATCGCGGACCCGACAGGATAGGTATAGTAATATTTTCAGGCCAGAGCTTTACTTTATGTCCTCTTACTGCAGACAAAGCTGCTTTGATCACACTCCTTCAACAAGCTCAGGCTGGTTTTATTGAAGATGGAAGTACAGCAATAGGTGATGGTATAGCCACAGCTATCAACAGGTTGAAAGATAGTGAAGCAAGGAGCAAAGTTATCATCCTTCTTACTGATGGGGAGAATAATGCAGGTAATATAGACCCTCTGCAGGCAGCAGAAATTGCCTCTATGTATGGAATCAGGCTATATACAATTGGTGTAGGGTCTCGCGGAACAGCTTTGGGACCTGTTCAGATTATTGGAGGAAATATAATTTACGGCCCTGTTGAAGTCGATATTGATGAACCTGCTTTAAAGAAAGCAGCATCAATTGCTGATGGTAAATATTTCAGGGCAGTAGATGAAAATGCCCTTTACGATGTTTACAAGGAAATTGATAAGTTAGAAAAGAGCAGACTTAAAGTAACAGAGCATCATGCACGTATAGATCTGTTTGCGTGGACACTGTTGCCGGCATTTCTTCTTATTTTTGCAGCCTGGCTAATTAGATACCTGTTTGTTAAAATGATACCCTGATAATGATTCAGTTTGCCAATATAGCTATTCTCTGGTTTCTGCTCCTTCTTCCGGTAGCATTCCTGATATATTTAGGTTTTATACGATGGAGAAGAAGCAGACTCAGGGCTATTGGCACCTCCGCTGTTTTGCGTGAGTTGCTTACAGGTGCTGATAATCATAACGGTTTCTATAAGTTCATCTTTCAAGTAGCAATTTTCACACTTATTGTGCTTGCATGCGCCCGACCCCAGGCTGCAGGAAAAACCGGAAAAAAGATGATTTCCGGAGGGGAGCTAGTAATCTGTCTTGATGTATCGAACAGCATGCTTGCTGAAGATATACGGCCAAGCAGGCTTGTAAGGGCTCGTCAGGCAATAGCTTCCTTTATCAGGCAACTCGATACTGAGCAGACAGGCCTTGTGGTATTTGCCGGAGAAGCCTATATCCAGATACCTTTGACTTCTGACAAGGCAGCAACACTAATGCTTCTAAACACGATAAGTCCAGGTGATATAACAAATCAGGGAACATCAATTGCGGATGCAATAACTCTTGCTGTCCGAACTTTTAACACAGGGCAATCTGGCAAGGTTCGCCGAACTATAATTTTAGTCTCGGATGGAGAAGACCATGAAGGGGGTGCTGTTGAAGAGGCTAAACTGGCTGCCGGACAAGGTATAACTATTTATAGTGTTGGTGTTGGTGAACCAACAGGTGTTCCTGTTCCTGTATATACTGATGGAGTTCTTACCGGTTATAGAAAAGATTCTCAGAGCAATACTGTAATATCTGCTCTTAACCCAAAATTTCTTACTGCCGTTGCCGAAACAACAGGTGGTAAATTTTTTCTGTCATCAAACCTTAACACTTCGATGCAACGTGTTAGAGCTGAGATTTTAAAACATAAAGGGGGAGAAAGAGCAGTGTCTTTTCATGGTCAGGCTGAAGAACAGTATCGTTGGTTTGTCGGTTTTGCACTTCTATTACTTGCCCTGGAAAGGATGATACCTTACAGGGGAAGCAGGAAAAAGCTCGTTGAATGGATAAATGGATTTATATCATGAAAATCAGAAAGTTTATAAAAAAAATATCTTTAAGAATATTATACCTATTGTTTATAGGAATAGTACTTTTTTCCGGATGTTTACAAGCGCAAACAAGAGGCAGATGGGAGATAAGATCAGGCAACAGGGAATATAAAAGAGGTGATTACAAGAAGGCAGAAGACCACTTCAGAAAAGCTTTGGGAAGAAAAGGCCCAGATTTACAGGGTAATTTTAATCTCGGAAACACACTTTACAGAAAGGATAATTTCGATAATGCTTACGATCAGTTCAGGCTATTGGCAGGCCAGAAGCACGATTCAATAATCATGAGCAGGATATACTATAATCTTGGTAATGCAGCAATTAAAAGATATCTTGGTGCCGGTGAAGACAAACCAGATCGTGGTAAGTATTTAAGTGAAGGTATTGATGCTTTCAGTAAGGCGTTGAGGTATAGTCCTGAAGATGAAGATGCGAGGCATAACCTGACTCTGTCACTCAAGCTTCGTAATACTTCACGGCAGCAGGAACAAAAACAACAAGAGCAGCACCAACAGAACCAAAAGAAGCAGGAGCAACCACTTCCCGAAATAAAGCTTAAGGAGGAAGAACGTGAGCAAACCAGGCCGGAACATGAGAAAGGAAAGATAAGCAGAGAGGATGCAGAGAGGATGCTTAATGCAATAAGGGAAAAAGAGATGAGCACAGCTGAACAGATTCATGCACGTGAAAGAAAGCTTATTGAAAGAGGGAAGTTGAAAGATTGGTAATATTATTATGAGAATGAAAACCCGGTTATATACTTCAGTCATAGTGTTTCTGCTAATCGCTTCAACCAGCGTCTTATGCGGACAAAACAGAA
Source organism: uncultured Lentimicrobiaceae bacterium (assembly GCA_964469215.1). GTDB lineage: Bacteria > Bacteroidota > Bacteroidia > Bacteroidales > SKPS01 > SKPS01. Next base: position 81,922 of record CAYXYB010000004.1, on the reverse strand, counting down.
AGGTAACCTTTGAGGCAAAAGTTCCTGATTTTGTTGAGCCGGGAAGTGCTTTTCAGGTTGTATTTGAAATCAATAATGATGTAGATTATTTCGAAGGCCCCGATCTAAACGGATTTGAAGTTCTTGGTGGTCCGGGATATTCAAAAAGTAGTGTGATGAAGATTGCAGGAGGAAGAAGAATGAGTGAAGTAAAGGTCACCTATACCTATGCACTGATGGCTCCAAAAAGTGGTAATTATGAAATCGGATCAGCACTGATCAGAATAGGACGAAATACTTATAAATCAAAACCTGTTACAATTAAGGTCGGTAGTGCATTTGCCGGAAAATATTCCAATGAGGAGTCCGAAGGAGAGGGTGGAGGCGACCTCTTTATTCTGAGTATTGTTTCCAGTCGTTCGCCCTATAAGGGTGAAGTGGTACTTTTCACACAGAAATTATATACACGTTTGGCCATAAATAATATTGGCAGAGTGCGACTACCATCCTTCAGTGGTTTCTGGACTGAAAACCTCGAAATCGGTAATTACGAGATAGTGCAGGAGCAATATAAGGGAAAACTTTATAACACATTGATTCTAAGTAGAACTCTTCTTATCCCGCAGCGAACGGGAAGGATGGTTATTGAACCCTCTTCGGTGATGATACAAAGAGTTGTGGAAAGAACTGTTAACAGGCAGATCTTTGGTGGGGTAATTCAGCAGAGGCTTAGAGAACTAACAGATAATGAGATTAAAAGCAGTAATCTTGTTCTGGATGTTAAAGAGCTGCCAGTTAACGGTAAACCGTTGTCTTTCAGCGGAACAGTCGGCAATTTTACTATCGAGTCAAATATATCAACAGAACGAATTGAGGTTGGTGAACCTATTGAACTCAATATCAGGATATCGGGTTCAGGGAACATTAAACTCATTGACAATCCAAAGGTTGTACTTCCTTCGCAGATGGACCTTTTTGAACCGGAAATTACCGGTAAAACTAATAACACTGTCACAGGGATGTCTGGATACAGAAACTATCTTTACATCATTATTCCTCGTGACACAGGATTTTTCACAATCCCGGAGATTCTTTTCAGCTTTTTTAATCCGGAAACCGGCAAATATTCAGAATTGAGAACTGATGAACTAGATCTGAAGGTTGTTTATAATGCTGAGGGACAGCACTTTCGTACTGCTAATATAGGGAAAGAGGATGTAAAGTATTTTGGAAGAGACATAAGGTTTCTCAGCCTCAATTACAAAACGCCAATATTTAAATGGTTAACACCCGGTTCACTGGTGCACCTTGTAGCAATTCTGCTGTCAATACTGATATTGATGTTGTGGCTCTGGCGGTATCGCAAACGGGTCAAAATGTATGCTAATAAAGAAAAGATAAGGTTTATTAAAGCAGAACAATCAGCAAGACAAAAAATCAAAGAGGCTGCTTCAGCAATGAAGGATAATGATGAATCCAGGTTTTATGAAGTTTTACTGGACGCTTTATGGGGTTATGCTGCTGATAAGCTGAATATTATGCCTTCAGAGCTGAGTAAAAACAAAGTAAGGGATGAACTTGCTGTAAAAGGTGTTAATCAAGACATTATTAACCGCTTCATTTCATTAATTGAGGATAGTGAGTTTTACAGATATGCACCTGTGGATAAATCAATGAGAATGGAGAAATGTTATCAAGATGCCAATAATTATATTACAGAGATACATAGTAAGTTCAACAGTAAACTTCTTCAATGAATTTAGAGTTTTTTGATAACCGAAAGAACATTGTCATGGTAAGAGTATTGGGGATAAGCCTATTTATGATTTTCAACCTGCTGGTTATTGCGGGTGGAAAGGATCATGATGAGTTGTTTAGAAAAGCGCATGATGCATATAAGAATGGAGATTTTGCTGAAGCAGGACAATTATACATGAAGATGCTTGATTCAGGAGTTATTTCAGCTGACATCTATTATAACCTAGGCAACAGCTACTATCGACAACAGAAGTTTGCTGAAGCCATACTTAATTATGAACGTGCCTTGAGGATCAGGCCCGGAGATGCTAATGTAAGGTATAACCTGAATCTGGCAAACGGGTTTATTAAAGATGAAATTATAACAGCAAAACCCCTTTTTATACTTGTTTGGTGGCACAAAGTTGCTAGCCTTTTACCTTCTGCCTTCTGGTTAATAGTTCACATAATTCTGTTCATATTAAGTTTGTTTTTTACAGCCCGTTTCCTGATTACCAGGTCAGGAAAAAACAAATTGCGCGGTTTTCGCATTGCAGTTTTAATCATGTCTGTTTCGCTTCTTTTCCTTGCTATATCCGTTCAGAGTCAATATGATACAAAAATTAAGAAAGAGGCTGTTATTATGTCAGAAAGTACAGTGGTCAGAAGTGGCCCCGGAATTATAGCGAATAGTCTTGGAGAGTACCATGCAGGCACCAGGGTGAAGGTATTGAAGGAAGATGTAGACTGGTTTGAAGTGAAAACTGCTGATGGGCATATTGGTTGGGTTTCCGGAAAAGATCTGGAGATTATATGATTCTCTGTAGTTGTCGATCCGTTATCCGGATGCAATTGGTTATCTTAACCTATCCGCTGCTCTGACCCTCTTTTCGTCACGCCTGATACCTGCAGTTGCCAGGTACACCAGAACAGGAGGTGCAAGTGAAAGGTAAGCACCAAGCGAATAGGCATGTTTCGTAACCATCTCAAGGGCAGCAGTTCTATCCGCAATGTAAAAAATTGATGCAATAAGCAGAATGTTCAGCATCAGAATATAACGGTTTATTCTTATCTGCATTAACCTCTTTTTATACATCAGTATAGAAATGATAGAAAAAGCAGCAGCAAGAAGTGCAACAATTCCAGGGATCCACCATGGGGGTACATCCAGCCCGGAAAGCATGTCAGGATTACTGAAACCGGCAAGGCTGAATGAAAGTCCATTCAAAGTGGTTTCGAAATATGCAATGGGAAATAGGGAAAGTAATCCCATTATTACAACAACTGCCAATAAATAAAGAGTCTGAATACGCATGATCATAGATCTGTCTTTTTGATTTTTCCTGTACTTAGCAAAAATAGGAAGCATGATTCAATTATCAACATAAAAAATCAGACAATAATGGTATATTTAAAAAATTATGTATATTTGCACCGTCTTTTATCGACAATTCTTTCTGTTATTCCACAACCTTTCATTAGTATTCAGACATTATCTGCTCAGGAATAATTGGTTTTAGAATCCTGAATATCAAAAATAAAAATTTATTAGTTTATAATTTATGTACGACATTGTAGAACTTAACGGCAAGCTGGTAAACGAGCTGCGTGAGATTGCAAAAAATCTTAATATCAGGCGTGTTGAGAGCCTGAAGAAACAGGAATTGATTTTTAAAATTTTGGATGAGCAAGCTTTAAGACCTGACACACAAAAAAAACCTTCACCTCAAAAAGAGGTTAATGTTAAATCGCCAGGAGCCATACATGAGGTATCTAAATCGGAAAATGAAGGTGTTCCGGAATTAAAACATCCCGTAAGGGAAGTTGCTGAGAAAATTGATGAACCCAGAAGGCCTATAACAATCATTAAGAAGGCTGTGTTGGAATCGCGGGGTGCATCTGCTGAAATTGCGGATAAGAAGGATTCATCTGAAAGCAGCAATGCCATTGATACTAAGAAGCCCGAAGAACACAAGCCATCTGAGAAGCGAAAGAGGGGCAGGGGAAGGCCACCTAAACAAAAGAAAGACCTTTTGGCAGTTAATAATGCGAATATGTTACCTGAAAGTGAGGATAATCCAAAAGTGATCGATATTGAAAGTGAGCTTGGTCTTGACCCAGATCTAACAGAAGCTGAATCAACAGACATACTTTTGCCAACCGGAGCTATCATTCAGGATGGAGAGGAACCGGATTCTGGTTTTTCTGATAACTATTATTCAGACAGAATAGATTCTGATTTGCCAGAAGGTGATGAAAGCACGGAACTGACTGCTGCGGGAAGAGAGCTGACCGATGACAGGAGAGGTGCATTCCAGCGGGGTCCCCGACACAACGAACTTGTGGGAGAATTTGATGACTTCGCTGAAGCTCAGGGTGTTCTGGAAATCATGCCAGATGGATATGGTTTCCTTCGATCATCAGATTACAACTATCTGAACTCACCTGACGACATCTATGTTTCGCAGTCACAGATAAAACTCTTTGGACTTAAGACCGGAGATTCGGTTGAGGGAACTATAAGGCCACCAAAAGAGGGGGAAAAATACTTTCCTCTAATCAAGGTATTCAGGATTAACGGTCGCACCCCCGAAGAGGTGCGTGACAGGGTTCCTTTTGACTTTCTTACTCCGCTGTTTCCGGAAAAGAAGTTTAAACTTACAGGTCATAAAGGGGGAACCATTTCAACCAGAATCATCGATCTTTTTACGCCAATAGGCAAAGGACAGCGTGGCCTGATAGTAGCACAGCCTAAAACAGGTAAAACAGTACTATTGAAAGAGGTTGCGAATGCAATAGCTGCAAATCACCCGGATGTTTACCTGATAATTCTGCTCATTGACGAGAGACCTGAAGAGGTTACCGATATGGCAAGAAGTGTGAATGCTGAAGTTGTATCATCAACTTTTGATGAACCTGCAGAGCGTCATGTACGTATTGCCAATATTGTTCTGGAAAAGGCTAAACGTATGGTTGAATGTGGACATGATGTTGTGATCCTTCTTGACTCCATTACCAGGCTTGCCAGAGCCTATAATACCGTGTCTCCTGCATCAGGTAAAGTGCTTTCAGGAGGTGTTGAAGCAAATGCTCTTCACAAACCTAAAAGATTTTTCGGTGCCGCCAGAGCTATAGAAAATGGGGGCTCCCTTACTGTAATTGCTACAGCTTTGATTGACACGGGATCAAAAATGGATGAAGTTATTTTTGAAGAGTTCAAAGGTACCGGCAATATGGAGCTTCAACTGGATCGCAAGCTCTCCAATAAACGAATTTATCCTGCAATAGATATTGTTGCCTCAAGCACACGACGGGATGATCTTTTATTGGAAAATTCAGTACTTCAGAGAATTTGGGTTCTTAGAAATCATCTTGCCGATATGAACCCTACTGAAGCAATGGAGTTCCTCAAGGATAAAATGAAGTTTACAGATACTAATGAGGAATTTCTTGTTTCTATGAATGGTTAGGATAATCTGATTTCAGGTTTGCATAAGCTGATAAAGGAATCATTCCGGACTGAAGTCATAGCCGTCCCAGATTACGTATGTTTTTAAATATTATTCTGAGGTCTGTCAGCATTCTGTAATCCCTTGCGTAGATAAGATTTAATTCCTGAAGCATCTGGTCATTGTCAATGGTGGTCTTTATTCCGTCGGCTGGACCAAAAACGCCATTTCGTATTGAAGGTAACTGTAGATTTTTATCTTCTTTTGAACCAGATGTATGATAGCCAACCCAGCTTCTGGCTCCCCTGATTACACTGGTGGCATTTCGTAAAAAACCCAGAGGGTTTATTTGAAGGGGAAACAATAATGGTGAAAGTATAATAAGTATCAGGGATGATAATAAATCAAGAAATCTTTTGTTTCTCCTGTTGGATTTTGAACCGATAGTATTGAACTGAAGGAGCTGGATTTCGCCTGTTGAACCCAAAGATCCGGAACCTATGAGAAGAGAACTTTCCGGAGGTGCAATTTTAAACTCCGGGCTTCCTTCAAGAGGTGTTGTCATAAGCTGAATAATCTCACTTGCTTCAATATCTTTAAGGCAGAAGATCAGCTCTGAGATCTTATAAACAGCAACTATTTCAGAAATCTGGCTTATGTTTCCTATATTGTTTCTTTTCAGATTATCAGGGTGTATACCGACAATACCGATAAAGCCGACATCAGGCCGGGATTTTCTGACAATTTCTGCTACCCTCTCTGATTCGTCAGTGCTTCCGATAATTGCAATCCTGTATAGTTTCCCGGTATCCTGTCTGAATGTAGTTAAGCCTATCAAGCCAAGAAGGTGCCTGTAAAAAGGAAGAGCCAGGGATGCCCAGAAAAATCCGAGTATTATTAATGCTCTGCTGAACCGCATCGATTCGGGTAATAGTGCATATGCCACAAGAATAATAATAGTACCGGCTCCCATTCCTTTCCATATTTTATTCATAACATATGGACGATCATATACACCGGAGAAGAACATTGAGGTTATCCAGATAAGGGTATATACGGGTACAGCGATAAACATCAATTCAATAGGATAATCGCTTCCAATTCCAAATCTAACATGTGATGCCCAGTAGTTTTTAATTATGAAGATGCCTCCCCAGATTAAAGCAGCATCTGTAAGAGGAGTCATGAGGCGGTTAAGTGTCCTTTTGGCAATTGCAATTGCGGCTCTGAAGTAGACTGCAAAATGTATCATCAGTGAAAGTAGCCTGGCATTTTTTCCAGTGAAGTGTTTTCGTGCAAATATTATCATTGCCTGGTAAAAAACAAAAACATAGTTCAGGCTGCTTTTCCTGGTACTTTCTCCTTTGTAGTGAATGATTCTTGTTCCGGGGAAGTAATAGTTCCTAAAGCCGGCCTTTATAATTCTGTATGACAAATCAATATCCTCACCATACATAAAAAAGGATTCATCAAGATATCCTGTAATTTCAAGTACACTCCGGCGGAGCATCATAAAAGCTCCTGATAGAACTTCAACCTCATGTGTCTGGTTTTTATCGAGGTATCCAAGGTGATACCTGCCAAAACGCTTTGATCGTGGAAACAATACAGACAGGCCGAAAATTTTATAGAATGCAACTGAGGGAGTTGGCATTGATCTTTTAGATTCAGGAAGATAGCTGCCTTTTCCATCAACCATATAAACACCAAGCCCACCTCCGTCAGGATGATCATCCATAAAACTGATACATTTTCGGAATGTGTCCTCTTCAATAACTGTGTCAGGATTAAGCAGCAGAACATATTCGCCCTGTGAAATCCTGATTGCCTGGTTATTGGCTTTGCTGAAACCAACATTCTCAGTGTTGGCTATCAAACTAACCCAGGCAAACTTCTCCCTGATCATGGCAACACTACCGTCAACAGAGTTGTTGTCAACAACAAAAACTTCAGCATCAATCCCTTTGCAGGCCGATTGCACGGAAAGCAGACACTGCTCTAGGAAGTGACTAACATTGTAATTGACTATAACAACAGAGAGTTTCTTCATTATCAATAATACCCGACACAATAAACCGTACGGAACCGGAAGTCAAAAATAGATAAAATCAGATAATGACAGATAATTAATATGACAGGCCAACATAAAATCCCATTCTGATCTTTGCTCCACCTGGAAAAGCCTGTCCAGACAATACCTTAATTATTGCGATTATTAAAAGAATGAACATGATTACTAACATATTATAATCTTTTGCAAAACTAACACACCTAAGCAATCAGAACGGAGATATTGTTCAACTTTAATGTTATAAAACCGGTTTGTTTAATTCAGTTATTTGTTCTTCATTTGCAGTGAAATCAAATAATTAACCTTTTAACAAGTACGACATGAAATTACTCAGAATTTGGCTTCTGATCCTCAAAGCCTCATTATTTATCTTTTTTACCACATTGGTATTTTCAGTTGTGGCTCAGAAAGACACGACTGCCGGGTATGTTTTTAAAGATGAAATCCGTTTGGCAGCAACTCCTGTAAAAAACCAGTTCAGATCGGGAACATGCTGGAGCTTTGGCACAGTGTCACTTATTGAATCGGAGTTGTTGCGGATGGGAAAAGGTGAGTTTGATATATCCGAGATGTTCATAGTATGGCATTCATACGCTGACAAAGCTGATAAATATGTGCGTATGCACGGTATCCTGAACTTTGGCTCTGGCGGTGCTTTGCCCGACGCTTTCTATGTTTTGGATAAATATGGTCTGGTAACAGAAGAGGCGTACAATGGGAAGGTTATTGGCGAGGATAATCATGTTCACGGTGAAATGGATGAGGTACTAAAGGCGTATGCGGATGCTGTAATAAAGAATCCAAACAGGAAGCTTACACCTGTTTGGCTCGATGGTTTCAGGGCGCTGCTTGAGGTATATCTGGGCAAATATCCGGGTGAATTCAGTCATAATCAAACAAAGTATTCGCCCCGTTCATTTGGACAAATGCTTGGAATAAAGGCTTCTGATTATATCCAGCTTTCATCTTTTACCCATCACCAGTTTTATATACCCTTTATTGTTGAAGTGCCAGACAACTGGAATAATGAAGTGGCATATAACCTTCCGCTCGACGAACTTATTGAAGCTATTGACAATGCTTTGGAAAAAGGATACACTGTAGTATGGGCTGCTGATGTCAGCGAAAAAGGTTTTTCACATAGAAATGGTGTGGCTATTGTTCCTGAAACAAATCCTGCTGAGATTGCCGGAATGGAACGTGCCAGATGGGAACAAATGACACAAAAGGAGAAGGATGATGTGCTGTTTAGTTTCAAGAAACCTGTTGAAGAGAAGAAAATCACACAGGAGGAACGGCAAAAGGGATTCGACAATTATTCAACCACTGATGACCATGCAATGCATATTATAGGTATCGCTAAAGATCAGAACGGAACAAAATACTATATAGTCAAAAATTCCTGGGGTACAGACAACAACCCTTATGGTGGTTATCTTTATGTTTCAGAGGCTTTTGTTAAATACAAGACTATCTCTGTAATGATGCATCAGGATGGAGTTTCCAAAAAGATCAAAAACAAACTAAAACTCTAATTAACAATTAATTAACGATTAATTAACCATTAACCATTTAGAGGTTCTCCTTTATGAAATCTGTCATCATCTTGTACAGATGATTCCTTGTATTTCCACCTGAAATCCCATGGTTTTTGTTGGGATAGATAAACATCTGAAACTGTTTGTCGGCGGCAACAAGAGCAGTAACAAGATCGAAAGCTTGCTGAGTATGAACATTGTCATCGGTAAGTCCGTGGATCAGAAGGTAATTGCCCTTAAGTTTGTTTATATGATTTATTGGTGCATTGTTGTCATAATTTTCACCGTTTTCTGCCGGTGTACGCATAAACCGTTCGGTGTAGATATTATCGTAGTACCGCCAGTTTGTTACCGGAGCAACAGCAATACCTGTTTTGAAATAGTCAGCTCCTTTTGTCAGGCAGAGGGTCGACATGTAACCGCCATAGCTCCAACCCCAGATTCCTATTCTCTCTTTATCGATATATGAAAGGCTGCCAAAATACTTAGCTGCTTCGATCTGGTCCAGGGTTTCCAGTTTCCCAAGGTTCAGATATGTGCACTTTTTAAACTCCTCGCCACGATGGCTGGTACCTCTGTTATCAACCGATACCACAATATATCCGAGCTGGGTAAGATGCCTGAACCATAAGTTCTGATAACTCCACGAGTTTTCAACAGTCTGACTTCCCGGCCCACCGTATACATACATTAACATCGGGTAGACCTTTTGAGGATCAAAATCAACAGGTTTCATCATCCAGTAATAAAGCATAATATTATCTTCTGTTACGAATGTGCCGAAATCAATGTCAGGGACAGCATATTGACTCAGTTTGTTAATTAATGTGTCATTAGCTTCCAGAACAACCATTTCTTTTCCGATTTTGTTTACAATAGAATACCGGGGTGGAGTATTGGCATCTGACCATTGATGAATGTAATAATCGAAAGTTCTGCTGAAAGTGGCCGAATTTGACCCGATTCTCTGGGTTAATCGTGTGTCGCGCTTTCCATCTAGCTTAACAAAATATATTTCAGTGTTATATGGAGTGGTTTTACTGGCAGAATAATAGCAGATCTGATTTTTTTCATCAATACCAATAATTTCAATCACATCAAAATTACCTGCTGTGATCCGGAACTCTTTACGATTTTTCAGGTCTATTGAATAGATATGGTTGTAACCGCTTTTCTCACTTGTGAGTACCAGTTTATCTTTCAGGAAAAAGATGTTGTCGTCTATATCTATGTAGTATTTGTTACTCTCCTCGTAAACCAGGTTTGATGAACCTGAAGCGGGATCAGCAAGCAGAATTTCAAGATGATTCTGTAGCCTGTTGAGTCTTAGAAATGCGAGTGACTGGTCGGATGATGTCCATTTTATGCGTGGTATGTACTGGTCTGTTTCTGTTCCCGTATTTACAAGGGTATGAATTCCCTGAGAGAGGTCGTATGTGTGTATGGTTACAAAACTGTTGTCTTCACCAGCTTTTGGATATTTGTATTTGACCTCTTTGGGATAGAGGGCTCCGTGATAGGTCAAAGTAAACTCCTTAACCCTGCTTTCGTCGAAGCGGTAGTATGCCAGGTATCTCCCAGATGGAGACCAGTAGAATCCTTTTGTAAACCCGAATTCCTCTTCATAGACCCAGTCGCAGGTACCATTGATGATGAAATTTGTCTCACCGTCGTTTGTCACAGGATGTTCTTTTCCGGTTTCCAGGTTTTTATAGTAGAGATTATTGTTTCTGACAAAAGCCACATTCTTTCCATCCGGGGAGAACTCAGCCAGGCGCTGCCTGCCTCTTTCATTATGCGCCAGTGGGGAGAGGTTTCTTGTCGACATTTCATAAATATAAAAGAACCCACTGGAGGAATGGCGGTAAATATTCCTGAGGTTTGTGCCCAACAACAACATTGTTTCATCGGAATTGAACTCATACTCCATTATATTAATCTCTTTCCCCGATTCATCCAGAAGCAGGTTACCCTTAACAAGTGTGTCGGTTATCTCTCCTGTTTCGTATGAATACTTTAAAATATTGTTTTCATCAAGAACGGTGAAGTGTTTACCATCATTCATTGACCTTATATCATTGATCCCTTTTGAACGAAAGATGAACGTTGTCCACAGGTCTTCAATTGTAAAATGCAAATTCTGAGGATAAGCATGTGCCAGATAAATACAACATGTGGCAAGGAGCATTAATCTTTTCATATCTTCTTTATTAGTTTTCAGAACATAACATGAATAACCCTGTTGTTAAAAATTATTTGTCAAATATGCACAAAAAAATCTTCTTTTTATACCTGGCCGGCAACAGTGTCCATGAAATATTTCAGGGCTATCATATTTTATCATATTTTTGTACCCCTTAAAAGGAGTTCATTATCTATTGGGGCGTTAGCTCAGTTGGTTCAGAGCGCTTGCTTGACAGGCAAGAGGTCACTGGTTCGATTCCAGTACGTCCCACGAAATCTTCAGGCCACTCTCTGTATTACGGGGAGTGGTTTTTGTTTGATGATTTATTTTTTGCTTTGCAGGTTGCTTTGTCTTTAAAATGAATCGCTTAGAGGGTTAGGTTTTTTAAATTACACAGAGAAGATCAGGAGTTAAGAAAAGAGTTGCAAAGAGGTGTATCTATGAGAAACTCCTTTTAAACTCTTTGGTTCTTTTCAACAGAACAGTATTATTATAACAGACAGAATGATAATTGAAAGAGGAGAAATGAACCTAAAAACTTTACTATTAAAAAAATTTGCGTCATACGATAAAAACTTTTATTTTTGCACCCTCAAAAAATGAATTATTAGTAACGATTTTTGAAAGGTAGGTATATTTATGATCATTGTTCCTGTAAAAGAAGGTGAAAACATTGAAAGAGCGCTGAAAAAACTGAAAAGGAAATTCGAGAAGACAGGGGTTGTGAGGGAACTCAGAGAGCGCCAGAAATTCACAAAGCCTTCTGTTATCAAACGTGAGCAGAAAATCAAGGCTGTTTACAAGAACAGAATGCAGGCGGAAGCCGAGAATTTATAAGGCTTTTACTTACAGAAACTTCACCGGCTATTCCTTTTCAGGCCGGTTTTTTATTTCTGAAATTATATTGTGGATAATTTTCCGGTTAATATTTGTTAAAATCGTTGCTTTTTCCTGAAAAATGTATTATTTTTAGCCGTGATTCGTTAAACAATAATTGATCGCATCTGAAAGAAAAAGGGATAAGTGAGGGTTATGGGAATAAGCGACTTTCTTGACCATCTTAAGTTTGAAAAGAGGTATTCTGAGCATACCATCACCGCATATAAGAACGATTTATGTCAGTATTCGGATTATCTGAGGATGGAGTATGATCTCGACGACATTCTTAAGGGTGAAACATACCACATCCGTTCCTGGATTGTTTTAATGGTTGACAAAGGCTTTTTGCCAAGATCAGTGAACAGGAAACTGGTTGCATTGAAGTCGTTTTATAGATATTGCAACCGTGAAGGTCAGATCTCATCAGATCCTACTGGCGGGCTGTCGATGCTGAAAACAAGCAGGAGGTTACCTGAGTTTGTGGATGACACCTCAATGATTCACTTGCTGGATGTGGTTTGCACCGGAGATGATTTTACCTCTCTTCGAAACAGGGTAATTCTGGAACTGTTCTATCAGACTGGGATAAGGTTATCGGAACTGTTAGGGATAAGTCGCGGGCAAATTACACAAGGGTCAGACACCATCAAGGTTACCGGAAAACGCAACAAGCAACGGGTAATTCCTTTAGGAAACAATCTAATAAAAATGCTTAATCAATATATTGAAATCCGGGATAAACTATTTGGGGCTGAAATGATTGAACCTTTGATACTTACCGACAAAGGAAAACCATTGTATGCAAAATTTGTTTATAACATTGTGAATAAAAGTTTATCGGCTGTAACAACACTTACCCGCAGGAGTCCTCATATAATAAGGCACACTTTTGCTACTGCAATGTTGAACAATGGAGCAGACATCAATGCTGTGAAGGAGTTGCTTGGCCACAGCTCTTTAGCGTCAACACAGGTATATACACACAATAGTGTTGAGAAGTTAAAGCGTGTTTACAGGCAGGCTCATCCACGTGCTTAATAAAACAGACATACCATAATATATAATCATTAAAAAAGGAGAGTAAAATTATGAGAGTAACGATTCAGAGTCTTCATTTCAAGGCAGATAGCAAATTAGAGGATTTCGTCACTACCAAAGTTAAGAAGCTGGGTGCAGTATATGAAAGCCTAATTGGAAGTGAGGTTGTTCTCCGTCTCGAGAATGTAGATGACAATAATAACAAGATTGCTGAGATCAGATTAATGATTCCGGGGCAGGATTTGTTCGCAAGAAAGCAATCTAAAACATTTGAAGAGGCGGCAGATCAAGCTATTACGGCTTTAAGGCGTCAGCTTTCAAAACATAAGGAAAAGATAAGATCAAAGTAGGCAGGGTTTCGTTTTTTTTATTAAAAAAAAGATTTGGTAATAAATTAAATCTTCGTATTTTTGCAGTCCTTTTTAAGGGCTGCATTTTTTCGTTCTTAAACTTCATGCCGATGTAGCTCAGTTGGCCAGAGCAGCTGATTTGTAATCAGCCGGTCGGCGGTTCGAATCCGTCCATCGGCTCAATGAGATCAGGGGAGATACCAGAGCGGTCAAATGGAGCAGACTGTAAATCTGTTGGCGAAGCCTTCGGAGGTTCGAATCCTTCTCTCCCCACTTGTTTGAGTCGCTGAGCGAAAAGATAGTAGTGGAATTGATGTGCGGGAGTAGCTCATCCGGTAGAGCGACAGCCTTCCAAGCTGTAGGTGGCGGGTTCGAGTCCCGTCTCCCGCTCTCCATGTAGTAGAAGGGTCTCTGATGGCATAACTGCTATAGAAAGGACAGGTGATTTGTGCATCAAAACAGTTATGCCGTTGTAGCTCAGGGGTAGAGCACTTCCTTGGTAAGGAAGAGGTCATGAGTTCAATTCTCATCAACGGCTCAAAAATGAATTAAAGAGATAATAAAAGACAAACAGACGATTATTTCTATTAATCAATTAATCAACTTAATAATTAAACAGTATGGCTAAAGAAAAATTTGATCGGTCGAAACCACATGTCAATATTGGCACAATCGGGCACGTTGACCATGGCAAGACAACACTTACTGCAGCAATCACCATGTGTCTTGCTGATAAGGGACTTTCTGAGATCAAAACATTTGATTCAATTGACAATGCACCTGAAGAAAAGGAGCGTGGTATAACAATTAACACTGCTCACGTTGAATATACCACCGAGAACAGGCACTATGCACACGTTGACTGTCCGGGTCACGCTGACTATGTTAAAAACATGGTTACGGGAGCAGCACAGATGGACGGAGCAATACTTGTTGTAGCAGCAACCGACGGACCAATGCCTCAGACCCGCGAGCACATTCTTCTGGCTCGTCAGGTTGGTGTTCCCAAACTGGTTGTTTTTATGAATAAGGTTGATATGGTTGACGATGAAGAGCTCCTGGAGCTTGTTGAGATGGAAATTCGTGAGCTTCTTTCATTCTATGAGTTCGATGGCGATAACACTCCTGTTATCCAGGGTTCTGCACTTGGTGCTATGAACAAAGAGTCCAAATGGATGGAAAAAGTATATGAGTTGATGGTTGCATGCGACACATACATTCCATTGCCACCGCGTGAAATTGACAAACCATTCCTGATGCCTGTAGAAGATGTATTCTCAATTACAGGCCGTGGTACCGTTGCTACCGGAAGAATTGAAACCGGCGTAATCTTAACCGGAAATCCGGTTGACATCATCGGTATGGGTGCAGAGAAGCTGAAATCAGTTGTAACCGGTGTTGAAATGTTCAGGAAGATTCTTGACCGTGGTGAAGCAGGTGATAATGTTGGTCTTTTGCTCCGTGGTATCGACAAGAATGAAATACGCAGGGGTATGGTTATAGCCAAGCCTGACTCAGTTAAGCCGCATAAGAACTTCAAGGCTGAGGTTTATATCCTCAAGAAAGAGGAAGGTGGACGTCATACGCCTTTCCACAACAGGTACAGGCCGCAGTTCTATTTCCGTACAACTGACGTAACGGGTGAAGTTGAACTTCCTGAAGGAGTGGAAATGGTTATGCCGGGTGACAACCTCACAATCACCGGTCATCTTATTGCTGAGATCGCCATGAACAAGGGGTTACGTTTTGCAATCCGTGAAGGTGGACGTACTGTAGGTGCCGGTCAGGTAACTGAACTCCTCGACTAAGAGCTTTGAAAGCGAGATAATTCAGGCAGGTGACTACCCGTATATAAGGGTAATCGTCTGTTTGTCACACGGGTGTAGCTCAATTGGTAGAGTAGTGGTCTCCAAAACCATTGGTTGAGGGTTCAAGTCCTTCCACCCGTGCAAAGAAATGAAAGAATAAAAACAATATAAAGAGAATCATGGCAAGAATTGTAGAATATTTCAGGGAAAGCTATGACGAGTTGGTCAACAAAGTGTCTTGGCCTACATGGAAAGAACTTCAGAGTAGCGCCATTGTGGTATCTGTTGCCGCACTGGTCTTTGCGCTGATGATCTTCCTGATGGACTTCATCTTTGGTGTTCATCCTGGAATAAAGTGGTGGTCAGGCATACTTGAATTATTCTACAGACTTATCGGCAGTTAAAAGATGCAAACTGCAGGTACTTGCTGTTTTCGTTCATTGTCGGGTGGTTCCATTGCTTCCTATGTAGTTATTCAACCCGGACGACTGCAAGATGGACCGCAAAACAAAGAACATTTGCAATACTGTTTAAATCTCACAATCCGGGTAACGGGGAACATTTGGTTATGAGCGAGATTGAAAAAAGATGGTATGTAGTCAGGGCAACGAGTGGTCAGGAGAAGAAGGTGAAAGAGTATATAGAGAACGAGATCAATCGTCTGAACTACGCCGACTATGTCTCAAAGGTGCTCATCCCAACAGAGAAAGTGTATCAGGTACGCAAGGGTAAAAAGATAAGCAAAGAGCGCAACTATTATCCCGGATACGTGCTGATTGAAGCTTTCCTGACAGGAGAGATACCTCATATTATCAAATCTATTCCCGGTGTAATCGGTTTTCTTGGAACAGAAAAAGGTGGAGAACCAAGTCCTTTGCGTCAACACGAGGTAAATCGGATCTTAGGAAAGGTAGATGAGCTGGCTGAACGCGGAGAAGAGGTATCAATACCTTATCTGGTTGGGGAGACTGTTACAGTGATCGATGGGCCGTTTAACAGTTTTACTGGAGTCATTGAAGAAATCAATGAAGAGAAGAAAAAACTGAAAGTGATGGTTAAGATCTTCGGGAGGAAAACTCCATTGGAGTTGGGATTTATGCAGGTGGCCAAAGAATAGGGCCAGGTAAACCTATATTTCACTTCTTAATTTTGAAAATTACAAAACATGGCAAAAGAAGTAAGCGGATTGATAAAGTTACAGATAAAGGGAGGAGCAGCCAATCCATCTCCACCTGTAGGGCCTGCATTAGGTGCCAAGGGTGTGAACATTATGGAGTTTTGTAAGCAGTTTAACGCCAGAACGCAGGATCAGGCCGGTAAGGTAATTCCTGTAGTTATAACTGTTTACAGGGATAAATCCTTCGATTTTATCATTAAAACACCACCCGCTGCTGTTCAGCTTATGGAGATCACCAGACTTAAGAAAGGTTCTTCTGAATCTAACAGGGCAAAGGTGGCTTCCGTAACATGGGATCAGGTTCGTCAGATTGCAGAAGATAAGATGACAGACCTGAATGCCTTTACGATTGAATCAGCAATGAAAATGGTTGCCGGTACAGCCCGAAGTATGGGAATCACGGTTAAAGGTGAGTCACCCTTTGCAGATAAATAGCCATCTGGTTATTATTTAAGATTTCATTGATTATCAAAAGGAAAAGTAATGGGTAAACTTACAAAGAACAAGAAAGAGGCCTTGGCAAAATACGACAAGACCAGAATACATACTTTAGCTGATGCTGTTGAGGTAATAAAGAAGATCACAAATGTTAAGTTTGATGCCTCCGTTGATGTTGACATACGCTTGGGTGTGGACCCACGTAAGGCTAATCAGATGGTACGCGGATCTGTAACACTACCTCATGGAACCGGCAGGACTAAAAGAGTTTTGGTCCTTTGCACTCCTGACAAGGAGGACGAGGCGAAACAATCTGGTGCGGATTACTGCGGACTGGACGAGTATATTGAGAAGATCAAACAGGGATGGACTGATGTTGATGTTATTATCACGCAGCCCAATGTTATGCCTAAGCTTGGGCCCCTTGGAAAGATACTTGGCCCGCGCGGTCTGATGCCAAACCCCAAAACCGGAACCGTTACAATGGATATTACCAGAGCGGTTCAGGATGTCAAAGCAGGAAAGATTGACTTTAAAGTTGATAAGTTCGGTATCATTCATGCCTCCGTCGGTCGGGTATCTTTTGAAAAGGATAAACTGATGGATAATGCTGTTGAACTGATACAGACTGTTGTAAAACTAAAACCTGCCGCTGCAAAGGGTACTTACATGAAAAGTATCTATTTGTCAAGCACAATGAGCCCCAGCGTGCAGGTCGATACAAAGTTGGTTAATCTATAAGAGTCAGGTGTCCAGACAATAATTGAACAGTAAGGAAGAATTATTATGAATAAAGAGGAAAAAAACGAATTTATAGACTCCCTGACAACACAACTCAATGAGGCAGGATACTTTTATCTCACTGATATTGAAGGACTAAATGCCGAAAACACCACCAATTTAAGACGTTTATGTTTTAGAAAGGAGGTAAGGTTGCAGGTTGTTAAGAACACTCTTCTGCGTAAGGCAATGGAGCGTTCTGACAAGGATCTGACTGAGTTGTACCCGATTCTTGAAGGACCCACCTCTGTGATGTTTGCCGAAACAGGTAACCTGCCGGCAAAGCTGATCGTGGAGTACAGGAAAAAGCACAATCAGGTAAAGCCACTTCTGAAAGCGGCTTACGTTGAAGAGACATGTTACATCGGTGAAGATCAGCTTGAAAGACTGGTAAATGTAAAATCCAGACTGGAGCTTATCGCTGATGTGGTTGCTCTTCTGCAATCGCCTGCAAAGAATGTTATTTCTGCACTGCAGGGTGGGGGACAAAAACTTGTTGGTATCCTGGAAACTCTTTCAGAGAAGGATGCCTGATATGAATGTGGATTATATGAATTACAATTTTTTTATTGAAAACTATTAAACAAGTATAGAAAAATGGCAGATTTAAAAGCTTTTGCAGAACAATTGGTTAATCTGACAGTTAAAGAGGTAAATGAACTGGCACAGATTCTTAAAGATGAGTATGGTATTGAACCCGCAGCCGCAGCAGTGGCAATTGCAGGACCTGTTGGCGGTGTTGAAGCTGCCGTGGTTGAAGAGAAAACTTCTTTTGATGTGATTCTCAAATCAGCCGGTCAGGCTAAGCTTGCAGTTGTTAAGCTTGTAAAAGAGCTTACCAGCCTGGGGCTTAAAGAGTCAAAGGAGCTCGTTGATGCTGCACCCAAAGCTATAAAAGAGGGTGTGTCGAAAGATGAAGCTGAAGCACTAAAATCACAACTGGAAGAAGCCGGAGCAGAGGTTGAAGTCCTATAAGAGCTCCTCCAGTAACTTACAGGATGAAGACCTGTTCTGCTTTACGGCCGTTCAGGTCTGATCCTGTTTTATTAATATACCTTAAGAGTTCTGTATTTTCTTAAACCTTAAATCCCAAAAACATTGGCTTCAAAAAATAGCAACCGGATCGACTTCAGAACTGCAAAGATCCATGCCGATTATCCTGATTTCCTGGATATTCAGCTAGAATCATTCCGGGAGTTTTTTCAGCTTGAAACAACACCTGAAAACAGGAAAAATGAAGGCCTTTTTAAAGTCTTTGATGAGAATTTTCCTATTTCGGACACACGAAACAATTTTGTCTTAGAGTTTCTAGATTACTTTGTTGATCCCCCACGCTACTCTATTGAGGAGTGTATTGAGCGGGGACTTACTTATTCAGTACCACTGAAAGCCAAGCTCAAATTGTTTTGTAATGATCCGGAACACGAGGATTTCGAAACCATCATCCAGGATGTATATCTCGGAACAATACCTTATATGACACCAAGGGGAACCTTCGTCATAAATGGTGCAGAACGTGTGATTGTTTCACAGTTGCACAGATCTCCGGGTGTATTCTTTGGGACAAGCCTTCATGCGAACGGATCGCATCTTTATTCGGCCAGAATTATCCCTTTCAAGGGCTCCTGGATTGAGTTTGCCACCGACATCAATAATGTGATGTATGCCTATATCGACAGGAAGAAGAAGCTTCCCGTCACAACCCTTCTCAGGGCAATAGGGTTTGAAAGTGACAAGGATATCCTGGAGATTTTTCAGCTCGCTGATGAGGTGAAAGTAAGCAAAACTGCCCTTAAGAAGCTTTTAGGCCGGAAGCTTGCTGCAAAGGTACTCAGATCATGGATTGAGGATTTTGTGGATGAAGATACCGGTGAGGTAGTTTCAATTGAGCGTACCGAAGTTATCATAGACAGGGAAACCATTCTCGAAGATGTTCACATTGAATTAATTATTGATGCAGGAGTCAAATCAATATTATTGCATCGTGAGGATGTGAATTCCAACGATTTTGCAATTATTTTCAATACTCTTCAGAAAGACACTGCCAATAGTGAAAAGGAAGCGGTAGAGTATATTTACAGGCAGCTTAGAAATGCCGAGCCTCCGGATGAAGAGACTGCCAGAAGCATCCTGAACAATCTCTTTTTCTCAGATAAGCGTTATGACCTTGGGGATGTCGGGCGATACAAGATAAACAGAAAACTGAATCTTGACGTTAATACAAGCATCAGAATCCTTACAAAGGAAGATATTATCGCTATTATCAGACACCTAATTGAGCTGATAAATGCCAAAACAGAGGTTGATGATATTGACCATCTTAGTAACCGTAGGGTTAAGACAGTTGGGGAACAGCTATATTCTCAGTTTGGTGTCGGTCTGGCAAGGATGGCCCGAACAATTCGTGAGAGAATGAATGTAAGGGATAATGAAGTTTTCACACCAACCGACCTTATCAACGCAAAGACACTTTCATCGGTTATTAATACTTTTTTTGGAACTAACCAGTTATCTCAGTTTATGGATCAGACAAACCCCTTGTCTGAGGTAACCAATAAACGTCGTGTATCTGCATTAGGGCCGGGTGGTCTTTCAAGGGAGAGAGCGGGATTTGAGGTTCGTGACGTACATTATACTCACTATGGCCGTTTATGTACAATTGAAACACCCGAAGGACCAAACATTGGTTTGATATCCTCTTTATGTGTATATGCAAAGATTGATGAGCTTGGCTTTATTGAAACTCCATATATGCAGGTGGATAATGGGATTATTCAGTTAAATAAGCCACCGGTCTATCTAACTGCCGAAGAAGAAGAAAACAAGACCATAGCCCAGGCGAGTACCCCTTTGGATTCCAAAGGGTACATTGTTCCGGAAAAGATCAAAGCCAGGTTCCTGGCTGATTATCCGATTTTAGAGCGTGAGGCTGTTGACCTTATAGACATATCACCCAATCAGATAGCCTCCATTGCTGCTTCACTGATACCCTTCCTTGAGCATGATGATGCAAACAGGGCGTTGATGGGATCCAATATGATGCGTCAGGCTGTTCCCCTCATTCAACCCGAAGCACCCATTATCGGCACAGGTATTGAAGGGCAGGTGGCCCGCGATAGCCGTGTATTATTAGCTGCGGAAGGAGATGGGGTTGTTGAGTATGTTGACGCCAATGAGATCATTGTGAGATACACCAGGTCTGATGATGAACGACTCATAAGCTTTGAAGATGATGTGAAACGTTATCCTCTGATAAGATTTAAGAAGACTAATCAGAATACAAGTGTTAGCCTGAATCCAATGGTTCATAAAGGGCAGAAGGTAAAAAGAGGCGACATCCTTACCGAAGGATATGCAACAAGTGATGGGGAGCTGGCTCTGGGGAGAAATCTTCTTGTAGCTTTTATGCCATGGAAGGGATATAATTTTGAAGATGCTATTGTGATCTCTGAGAGAATTGTGAGTGAGGATTTATACACCTCCATCCACATTGAAGAGTTTACACTTGAGGTTCGTGATACAAAACGTGGTATCGAGGAACTTACCAACGATATACCAAATGTAAGCGCCGAAGCCACCAAAGATCTTGATGAAAATGGTCTGATTCGGATTGGCGCCGAAGTTAAAGAAGGTGATATCCTGATAGGTAAAATTACCCCGAAAGGAGAAACAGATCCTACACCGGAAGAGAAACTTCTACGAGCGATTTTCGGAGATAAAGCAGGTGATGTTAAAGATGCTTCTCTAAAAGCACCACCTTCGATGGATGGTGTGGTTATTGACAAGCGTTTGTTTACCAGGGCTGTAAAGGATAAAAAAGGAAAAGCCAAAGAGAAGCTTGAACTTGAAAAACTCGAAAAGGATTTCAATAAAGAGTTAGCAAATCTTAATGCAAAGCTGGTTGACAAACTCCTGATACTTGTAAGTGGAAAAACATCACAAGGTGTTTATAACAATTATAAACAGCTTGTTATTCCGAAGAAAACCAAGTTCACCCAGAAGATACTCACATCTATTGCCGATTTTGTCAATATCAATCCAAATAAGTGGACTACCGATAAGGAACGGAATGATGCAATACGTGATCTGCTTCACAATTACAATATTGAGTACAAGAAGATTCTTGGTATTTTCAACCGGAAGAAGTTTGTTATCTCTATTGGCGATGAACTTCCAAGTGGTATAGTTCAACTTGCCAAGGTTTATATTGCCAGAAAGCGAAAACTGAAGGTTGGTGATAAGATGGCAGGCCGCCATGGTAACAAAGGTATTGTTGCAAAGATTGTCAGGGTGGAGGATATGCCATTCATGGAAGATGGTACCCCTGTGGACATTGTACTGAATCCGCTCGGAGTACCTTCGCGAATGAATCTGGGACAGATCTATGAGACTGTATTAGGTTGGGCAGGGAAAAGCCTTGGCCTTAAGTTTTCATCACCGATTTTCGATGGAGCATATCTCGACCAGATAAATGAATATATAAGGCAAGCAGGACTTCCGGAAAATGGACGTATTCAATTGTATGATGGTGGAACCGGAATGAAATTTCATCAGCAGGCTACAGTTGGCGTGATTTATATGATGAAGCTGCACCATATGGTGGATGATAAAATGCATGCCCGTTCCATTGGTCCATATTCTTTAATTACACAGCAACCTCTTGGTGGTAAAGCACAGTTTGGGGGTCAGCGATTTGGCGAGATGGAAGTCTGGGCCCTCGAAGCCTTTGGTGCTGCCAACATTCTTCAGGAGATACTAACAGTTAAATCGGATGATGTAACTGGGCGTGCCAAGGCTTATGAATCTATCGTAAAAGGTGAACTGATGCCCACCCCTGGTATACCCGAGTCATTTAACGTTCTTGTTCATGAATTGCGAGGACTGGGACTAAATGTTTCATTCGATTAATGGTGTTTAAATATTTAACGAAACAATAAAAATCAATATATGGCTTTCAGAAGAGACAAGGTTGAAAAAAGTTCATTTCAATCAATGACCATCAGCCTGGCTGCACCTGAGATGATTTTGGAGCGGTCTAGTGGTGAAGTCTTAAAACCGGAAACCATCAATTACCGGACTTATAAACCTGAGCGTGACGGATTGTTCTGCGAAAGGATTTTTGGGCCGGTAAAGGATTGGGAGTGCCATTGTGGAAAATATAAGAGGATTCGATATAAAGGTATTGTTTGTGACCGATGCGGTGTTGAAGTCACGGAGAAAAAGGTTCGGCGAGAAAGGATGGGCCATATTCAACTCGTTGTACCAGTGGCTCACATCTGGTTTTTCAGATCACTTCCCAATAAGATAGGAGCTTTGCTTGGCCTGCCATCGAAAAAGCTGGATATGATCATCTATTATGAAAGATATGTGGTTATTCAACCGGGTGTCAAAGAGCAGGATGGTATTTCATACATGGATTTTCTGAGTGAAGAAGAGTACTTTAATATTGTTGACGCTTTGCCAGCCGAAAACCAGTATCTCGACGATTCTGACCCTAACAAGTTCATTGCACGGATGGGAGCTGAAGCGATTTACGATCTGCTGAAAAGACTTAATCTTGACGATTTGTCGTATGATCTTCGTGCCAAGGCATTTGCTGAAACATCGCAACAGCGACGTTCAGATGCTCTTAAGAGGCTGCGTATTGTTGAAGCATTCAGGGAAGGGCAGCAAAGAATTGAAAATCATCCTGAATGGATGATAGTAAAGGTGGTGCCTGTAATCCCACCTGAACTGAGACCGCTTGTTCCACTGGATGGTGGACGGTTTGCAACATCTGACCTGAATGACCTTTACAGGCGGGTGATTATCAGAAACAACAGGTTAAAAAGACTACTTGAAATCAAGGCACCCGATGTTATCCTGAGGAATGAGAAAAGGATGCTTCAGGAAGCTGTTGATTCATTGTTTGATAACTCAAGAAAGTCCAGTGCTGTTAAAACAGATTCTAACAGAGCACTTAAGTCTCTTTCTGACAGTCTGAAAGGCAAGCAGGGTCGCTTTCGCCAGAACCTGCTGGGGAAAAGAGTTGACTATTCAGGTCGTTCAGTAATTGTTGTTGGGCCGGAACTGAATCTTAATGAGTGTGGTATACCTAAATACATGGCATCGGAGCTGTTTAAGCCATTCATCATCCGCAAAATGATGGAACGAGGGATTGTTAAAACCGTGAAATCAGCCAAAAAAATTGTTGATCGCAAGGATCCTGTGGTTTGGGATATTCTTGAGAATGTTCTCAAGGGTCATCCGGTAATGCTCAACAGAGCTCCGACACTTCACAGGTTGGGTATACAGGCATTTCAGCCCAAGCTTATTGAAGGGAAAGCCATTCAGCTTCATCCTTTGGTTTGTACTGCATTCAATGCCGACTTCGATGGAGACCAGATGGCGGTTCATGTTCCTCTTGGGAATGCCGCTATTCTTGAGGCACAGTTGCTTATGCTTGCTTCACATAACATCCTTAACCCTGCAAACGGCGCTCCAATTGCTGTTCCTTCCCAGGACATGGTTTTAGGTTTGTACTATATGACCAAGGGGAGAAAATCTTCATCCGAAAACCCGATAAGGGGAGAAGGAATGACTTTTTATAGTCCTGAGGAGGTAATAATTGCCTATAATGAAAGGATTGTTGATCTTCATGCATGGATAAAGGTGATTATAACCACAGGTTCAAAGGATAATGAAAAAAAGGAAATGATTGAAACTACAGTTGGTCGTGTTCTCTTTAATGAGGTGGTACCTAAGGAATACGGATATATCAATCAGCTTCTTACAAAAAAATCACTTCGTGATATTATCGGGGATCTCTTAAAGAATACCGACACAGCAACCACCGCAGCATTTCTTGATGATATTAAAATGCTGGGATACAAGATGGCATATGAAGGTGGATTATCATTTAATCTTGATGATGTTATAATTCCTGAAGTGAAACAGGATTTGATCAGAAAAGCAAATGAAGATGTTGATGAGGTAATTTCACATTATCAGGATGGGTTGATAACAAACAATGAGAGATACAACAAGATCATTGACATCTGGACGCATACCAACTCAAGGCTTACCACTACACTTATGGATCAGTTGTCGAACGACAAGCAGGGGTTCAATCCTGTTTATATGATGCTTGATTCAGGGGCACGTGGGTCGAAGGAGCAGATACGTCAGTTGTGTGGAATGAGGGGTCTTATGGCTAAGCCTCAGAAATCTGGAGCAACCG
The DNA here is from genome assembly GCA_964469215.1 of uncultured Lentimicrobiaceae bacterium. Lineage (GTDB taxonomy): Bacteria > Bacteroidota > Bacteroidia > Bacteroidales > SKPS01 > SKPS01. The sequence goes on along the minus strand of CAYXYB010000004.1, from coordinate 57,274 downwards.
GAGCGGAGATCATCGAAAATCCCATTCTTTCGAACTTCAAGGAGGGATTATCGGTACTTGAATACTTCATCTCAACACACGGAGCCCGTAAGGGTCTTGCTGATACAGCCCTGAAGACTGCTGATGCAGGTTACCTGACACGCCGGCTTGTTGACGTAGCCCAGGATGTGATCATATCGGAAGAGGATTGCGGAACCTTACGTGGTTTACAGGTCACAGCCTTAAAACGTAATGAGGAGGTTGTTGAATCGTTGTATGACAGGATACTTGGACGTACAACACTGCATGATGTATATCATCCCAGCACAGGCAAGTTGATTATTGAAGCAGGTGAGGAGTTGACAGAAACTTACGCATCGGAGATTCAGAATTCCCCCATTGAGATGCTTGAAATCAGATCTGTATTAACATGTGAGTCCAGGAGAGGGGTATGTGCCAAATGTTATGGTCGTAATCTGTCGACAGGCAAGATGGTTCAGAAGGGTGAAGCTGTCGGTGTTATTGCAGCCCAGTCGATCGGCGAACCTGGAACTCAGCTTACTCTCAGGACTTTCCACGTGGGGGGAACTGCCTCTAATATTGCAATTGCTTCTAGTATCATTGCAAAATATGATGGAATTCTTGAAATTGATGAACTCAGATTTATTGAATACACAAGCATTGAAGGGCGCTCATATTATGTTGTTGTGGGACGTTCGGCAGAATTACGTATTGTTGACAAGAATACGCGGATACTGTTGTCATCTAGCTATATACCTTATGGCTCTCATTTGTATTTCAGGGATGGTGATGAGGTTAAGAAGGATGACCTGATTTGTGACTGGGATGCATATAATGCGATCATTGTTTCTGAAGTTACCGGGTTGGTACAATTCGAAAACCTGTTAGAGGGTATAACCTACAGGATTGAATCGGATGAACAGACCGGTTATCATGAAAAGGTTGTGATTGAGTCACGGCAGCGTGCAAAAAACCCGTCTATCAACATTTTAACTAAGGATGGTGAAATAATTAAGACCTACGACCTTCCAATAAACTCCCACATTGTTATTGAGGAGGGTAGTGAACTAAAAGCCGGGGAGCTTATTGTGAAGATACCTCGTGCCATTGGAAAATCGGGGGATATCACCGGAGGTTTACCAAGAGTGACAGAGCTGTTTGAAGCAAGGAATCCATCGGATCCTGCAATAGTTGCCGAGATTGATGGTGTTGTTTCATTCGGTAAGAAACTGAAGCGTGGTAACAGGGAGGTTATTATAACATCCAAGACCGGAGAGGAAAAGAGTTATTTAATCCCTACCACCAAGCAGATTCTGGCTCAGGAGAATGACTTTGTTAAAGCTGGTACACCACTGTCTGACGGGGCAATTACACCATCAGATATTCTGGCTATAAAAGGGCCAACCAAGGTTCAGGAATATATTGTCAATGAAGTGCAGGAAGTATACCGTTTGCAAGGTGTAAAGATCAACGATAAACACTTCGAGATCATTGTAAGGCAGATGATGCGGAAAATAGAGATAAATGAACCCGGTGATACACGTTTTCTTGAGGGTGAAATGGTTAACAAAATCGATTTCATGGAAGAGAATGACTGGATTTACGGCAAGAAGGTTGTTGTTGAAGCAGGCGATTCCGCAGTATTTAAAGCTGGCCAGATTGTTTCACAGCGTAAACTGAGGGATGAAAACTCTCAACTGAAGCGTCGTGATAGAAAACTTGTGGATGCGAGGGATGCACAACCTGCAACAGGTACACAAATACTACAGGGAATTACCAGGGCATCGCTTCAGACAAAGAGTTTTATTTCAGCGGCTTCATTCCAGGAAACCACAAAAGTGCTCACAGAGGCTGCGGTGAATGCCAAGAGTGACCAGTTGGACGGGTTGAAGGAGAATGTTATTGTGGGTCATTTGATACCAGCCGGAACCGGACTCAGGGAATATCAGGATCTGATAACCGGATCAATGGAGGAGTATGAAGCACTTATGCAAAACAGAGTGGTGGAATCAGTTACAAATGATATAGAATAATCTTACAACTTATAAAGAAAAGACGATTATGGAAAAAGATAATTTCAATCAACAGCAGATCAATATTGAACTTTCAGAGGAAGTCGCTGAGGGCACATATGCCAATCTGGCAATAATAACCCATTCACAGGCTGAATTCATTGTTGATTTTGTTAATATGATGCCGGGCATTCCCAAGGCGAAAGTAAAATCGAGGATTATTCTGACGCCCCAACATACTAAAAGATTGTTTAAGGCATTAAAAGATAACATCATGAAATTTGAAGCCATGCATGGTGAGATTGTTGTGCCGGATGATTTCGAAGGTATGATGCCATTTCCGATTACAGGCCCCAAAGGTCAGGCCTGATTATTATAACCCCTTTTATTATAGATGAGGGCGTCTCTTATAAGATGCCCTCATTGTGTTTTCTATTGACGGAAATACCTTGTTCAGAACCTGTTTAAAGAATAAGGTAATGCAGTATGATACTGCCGAAAAAATTAATGGACTCAAATAAGAAGACAGGAAATCTTACCTGCTTTTGTCCGGTCCCTGCGGTACAGGAGGAATGATATAAGCATCATCCAGTTGCTTCATAATCACCTCTATCGCTTTATTAAGCTGATCATCAATACCTGTAAATTCCCTGTAAGGATCGTTGTCAATAACAATATCAGGATCAACGCCATGACCTTCAATTATCCATTCACCTGTTTCTGAGGAGTATGTACCATATTCAGGTTTCTGGAGTACTCCACCATCGATGAATGGGAGAGACCCTCTGATTCCGATTACACCTCCCCAGCTTCTTACACCAATCACCAGCCCCAGACCAGACTTCTTAAATGCGTAAGGGAAGAGGTCTCCATCAGAAGCAGAGTATTGATTTATCAGCAATACCATTGGCCCTGTCATCATGCCACCGGGTGAGGTGTAAGGTTCCTCTACATTTCTTGGAGCTGCTATTCTGATAATTTCCCTGCGTAAACGTTCTATTATCATTGGGCTGACATTTCCTCCTCCGTTGCCGCGTCCATCAATTATCAAAGCATTCTTCGTAAGTTGGGGATAATAGTATTTGACAAATTCATTCAGACCAGTCTGAACCATATCAGGTATATGCAGATATCCTACCTGTCCGTTGGTGGCCTCAGTAACCTTACGTATATTATCCTGGACCCAGTTATAATAATAAAGGCTTGACTCATCGGAAATGGTTCTTACAATAACTTTCCTTGCTCCGATTGCCGTAGGTCTTGTGTTTATTGTAAGTTCCACAGCGGTATTTGCTTTGCCAACAAGAAGCATGTAAATATCTGAAATATCCTTAAGATCTATGCCATCAATAGCTATAAGATAATCACCCTCGTTAATGTTCAACCCAACCTGTGTCAGAGGCGAAACAAGTTTTTTATCCCAATTCTGACCTTTTAGTATTGTTGCTATCTTCCAATATCCGTTATTATCTTTTAATATTTTTGCGCCAAGCAATCCTGTTTGTATCCGTTCAGGTGAATATTTATCACCACCGCTGACATAAGCGTGGCCTATATTTAATTCTCCTATAAGTTCTCCGATCAGGTAATTCAAGTCGTTTCTGTCACTTACATAAGGTAGAAGAACAGCGTATTTATCGTGCATTGCTTTCCAGTCGACCTTATGCATCCCTGGATCATAGAAGAAATCGCGCATCTGACGCCAGCTCTCGGTGTATATCTGCTGCCACTCCTTAAGGAGATCTGAATTTACCGACATATTACTGAAATCAACAGGTTTCTCTGTCTTTATTTTAGTAGTCGGCAGGGGAATAATGTAACGTGATCCACCGGTAGATACAAGCATCTTTTTCCCGTCTGCACTAACAGAATAACCCATATTTCGACCTAACTCAGTTTCTTCCCGCTTATCAAGGCTATACAGATTGAGCTTTGTTCCGCTTTCTCCGAAGAAGTTTTCATTGTAATAAACATTATTTCCAATAACCTGAATATTATAATATCCTGATGGACGAATTGGTAATGCTATTATCCTTTCCTGGATACCCTCAAAATCAATAACAACAGGCTTGGTGACTTTTTCTTTTGCTTCATTCGTGGGTTCCTGACCACCTTTCTTTGCTGGTAAGGGTTTATCACCCTGCTTATCGTCTGATCCCTGGCTGATAGTTACTTCATCATTCCTTTCCTTCAAAGGATTTTCTGTGGCTTTGGCAAGTGGCACCAGATAAATTCCGGCCATGTTACGATAAACATGATTCCATTCAGTGTTACTGTATATCGGAGAAAATTCACGCTGCGAAACAAATGCCAGATATTTGGCATCACTGCTAAAAACAGGGTCGGATGATGCATACCATTTCTGGGTAATTTCATGGGATTGGCCTGTGTTAAGATCATATATCATAATCTGGTTCATTCCGCTTCTTACCGGCATGGTGTAAGTAATCCAACGGCTATCGGGTGACCATACGAAGTCGGTAATTTCCCAGACTTTACTGTGTGCTACCTTTGTGATTTTTCCTGATTCCACCTCAACATAATTCAGAGTCTGTTTCCTGTCGTTGAAGGCAATTTTACGACTGTCGGGTGACCAGCTGATACGGTATATATAATTATCGTTTTGTGAGGTTATCATTTTAACCGGAGATGTACCTGCCTGATCTCTCACATATATTTGATATTCACCACTCTGATCTGAAAGGTAGGCAATGCTTTTTCCATCAGGGGACCACACTGCACCTCTCTCGTGAGAGCCGGAGGTGGCGGTTATGTTTCTTGTTATACCATTTTCTGCCGGAACCGTAAATACGTCACCTCTGGCAGAAACAACCAGTCTTTTTCCATCAGGTGACAGGGATGCACTCTGGATGCTTTTACCGGCATCTTTCCTGGCTATTCTTCCCGGTTCAACATCGTTGGCAATGAATATCTTAAGTTGTGATATCTGTTCGGTAGCAATATCAAAAATATGAATATAACCTGCTTGTTCAAAGATTATCTTACCTGTTCCTATTGAAGGAAACTTGATATCGTAATCGGTAAAGCCGGTAACCTTCCTGTGAGTGTTTGTGTTGATATCGTACACGAACAGATTCATTATCCGGTCACGGTCACTCAGATAGAATATTTTGCTTCCATGCCACATGGGGAAGATATCCTGAGATATGTTGTTAGTGATAGTAGTGATCTTCTTTGTAACTGTATCGAATATCCTTATGTCATCAGCCATACCTCCTTTGTAGTATTTCCAGGTTCTGAATTCGCGCATAACACGATTAAAGGCAAGCTGTTTTCCGTCAGGTGACCATGAACAGAATCCACCGGTCGACAGCGGCAGCCTTTCAGGCAGTCCTCCTTCAATATCAACAGAGTATAAAAAGCCAACAAAATCGTTGAATGAGATATCTCTGGATCTGTAAATGATCTTTTTACTATCAGGTGTCCAGGTCATCACAATATTATTGGGACCCATCCGGTCAGATATGTCATCACGGGAAAGGGTGGCCGTATAGGTTAATCTTTTAGGTAGTCCACCTGAGGAGGGCATTACATATACTTCAGTGTTCCCGTCGTATTGAGCGGTAAAAGCAATGTGACGGCCATCAGGTGAAAACCGTGGAAACATCTCATATCCCGGATCGGAGGTTAGCTTACGGGCGATTCCACCTTCTGTGCCAACGGTGTATAGGTCTCCCGCATAAGAGAAAACAACCTGGTTTCCATGGATTGCGGGAAAACGTAACAGCCGCATCTCTTCCTGGCCATTCAAAGAGGAACTGACTCCGCTAATAATCAGTAGTAAAATGAAAATGTTTTTCATGATTGAATATTATTTAGTTGATTGTTTATTTATTATCAGCAACAGTTCCCGGTATCTGTATCAATGTAGAACAGATAAGAGATTCAACAATTGGATAAGTGAAGTTCATTAACCTTCACCAAATATTATTACTATTGCTACTCCTGAAGCATTTTAAGTTTGGTCTCAAGCAATATAATTTCCTCTTTGGTTCGCTCAATTTTCTTTTCGAATTCAATTTTTAGCACCTCAGCGGCAGCAGAATTTGCAAGGAAGCCTATATTATTTTCCCAGAGAGCGATGTCGTTTTTCAATTTACTGATCTTGTTCTGCAACGACATATTCTCTCTTGCAGGAATTCTGCTCTGACGATCACCTCTTTCGAAGCGACTATCTCCCCGTGGCCTGAATGTTCCGGCGTTGATTTCGGAATAACTTATTTTCAGCAGATCAAGTTTCTGGTTAATCGCTTCACGAAATGCAGTATGGATCTCGTTTTTCCTGCGGAATGGCACATGTCCGGTTTCAATAAATTCCCGTTGGATATCCTTTATGGTGTTAAGAGCCTCTTCTTTTTTGTCGGAAATCTCCAGTTGCCTGATCTTTTCAATCAAACCCTCCTTTATTTTGAGGTTTTCCTCTTCAGATTCCTTTTGTGTTGAGAAGTGCTTTTGTTTTTGTTCGAAGAAGTAATCACATGCAGTTCTAAACCTTTTCCATATCTTGTCGGCATGGCGTCTTGGAACAGGGCCTATCTTCTTCCACTCTTGTTGCAACCGTATGAGATCTTCGGTAGTCTCGCGCCATTCTGTGCTCTCTTTTAAAGCTTCTGCCTGCTGACAAATGTCCAGCTTCATGTTGTAATTGTTGATTTGCTCATCCTTGACTGAAGTGAAGTGAATTTTTTTCTGGTTATAAAACTCGTCCACAAGGGATTTGAACCTTTTCCAAACCTCATCATTATATTGTCTTGGGGCCGGGCCAAGTGAACGCCACATTTTAATCAATTCATTTACCTCTTCGTTGTATTTCTGCCAATCAGAAATGGATTCCGGAAGGTTTGCGACTATTTCTGATGCTTTTTCACAAAGTGCTTTCTTTGCACTGTAATTATTTTCCTGTTCCGAGTGAAGTTGTTCATAGTATTCACGACGCCTCTCATTGATTTTTTCGGTAGTGTCTTTGAAACGCTCCCACAACTCATCCTTTTTGTCGTGATGAACCGCTCCAATCTCCTTCCACTCCTGGTGGTATCTCTGAAGTTGCTTAAATGATTTAATCACCGAGGTCTCAAGAAGAAGTTCTTCCGCCTTCTCACATAGCTCAATCTTTTTTTCAAGGTTTTTCTTCATATCAAGATCGCGTAGTTCATTATTGATCTTGACTTTATCGAAGAATTTCTCTACCAGGAAATGGTAACTTTGCCAAAGATTGCCAATTTCATTTTTCGGGACATTACCTATTTCACGCCATTTATCCTGTATGCTCCGGAACTCGTCATAGGTTTTTTTAAGAGGCTCTTCAGAGTTAATAAGCTCTTTTATCTTCTCAAGCATCTCGAGCTTTCTGACCATATTCTCCTTCTTGACCTCTTCGAGTTTTTCAAGATGCTGTTGTTTCTTTTCCTTATATAGGTGCAGAGCAGCTTCAAACCTCTGACTCAGTTCGTCTGGTGTATATGCAAAATCACTCTGCAAACCTCCTTCAGCAACGAAAAAATTCAGAGCTTGCTCTTTTTCTGCTTTTATAAGTTCAAAGAAGGCAATCTTAAGTTTGCCAGCTTTCTGGCGAAACAGCATAACCTTTTCGTGTGCGACGAGTTCTTCCATAGCCGTCACTATTTCCTCCTTGCTAAGCGATGTATAGTCAGCGTGATCTTCAATCTCTTCCAGCTCTTCTGAATCGGCATCACTCTCACCATCAGGCGAAATAGTTTCAATACTATCAGATAATTCTGCAGTTACTGATTCTTCAGGGGTTTCAGTTTCAACAACCTCAGGAGTTTCAACTTCTATCGGTTCGGGAGATTCAACCTCAACCTCGGTTTCTTTAGCTTCAAGGGCTTCGGCTTCAACGATCTCAGGCGTCTCAGCTTCTATCGCTTCGGGTAATTCAACCTCAACCTCAACCTCAACCTCAGGTTCTACCGCTTCAGGGGTTTCGGCTTCAACAACCTCAGGCGTCTCAGCTTCTATCGCTTTGGGAGATTCAACCTCAACCTCAGTCTCATCCTCATCCTTAATTCCAACCTCAGCCTTTATCCTGGGTTCACTATCGTTTTCTGGGATTTCGTCAGATATTTCAGCGGGAACTTTAGTTACTTCATGAATCTCATCTGACGCAGATTCTATATTGATTTCTTCAGTTTTTTCAGTTTCCGGGTCAACGGCTACAACATCTTGCTTCATATAAACTCCGGTATCCGGTTCAACCAGATTTCCTTCTTCATCAAAAAGAGGCGTAATAGTCACCTCTTTGTTTTCGGATGTAGGCTTTGCAAAGCCTTCTTTGTTTTCTTTTGTTTCCATGACGGATAGGTTAGATGGTTAAAAAAATATAAACACTTTCCGGAACTCCGTAAGGTGTTTCTGAAAGTATCCCTTCCCCTATAAAAAAGGATCAGAGTTTTTGGTACAAGCCGTTATTTCAGGATTGCCTGTGAATGCCCGGCTCATTCAGCCTGTCTTTCAAACAGGATTGCAAATATAGAAAATATTTACCCTGCACGATCTAATTTTTATTCGAAACAATGTTAAATTTTTTTACTTTAATTGAGAGCTATTAAGCTTATGTAAATCAGCGCTATATAGTGTAAATAATTATCATAAAATCAGCCACGAATGCACGAATTTTATGGAATGTAAACATTCATTAGTACAATCGTAGCTAAAATCGCAAATACAAAATAAGTTACTAATCCAGATATATCGCAGCTATTTCCTGATAGGTTAATTTTCTTTTTTAGCAATCAGAATCTGCGATAATACCTATTAGTCATTAATTATCCGAGAAACAAACAGAGGAACATGCAGGTTGATTATCGTCAAACCGGCTTCTGATCTGGTACTTTTTATGATATCTGCTCCATCGCCTGTTCCAGGTCGTTGATGATGTCGGAGCAATCTTCGATACCCACAGAGAACCTCACCAGACCGTCGGAGATGCCGGCTTCTTCCCGTTTTTCCCTGGAAAGTTTAGAGTGTGTCATCGAAGCAGGATGCTGAATAAGGGTTTCGATGCCACCAAGTGAAACTGCCAGGATAGCAAGTTTTACGTTATTCATAAGTACTTTACCCGCTACCAGACCACCCTTTAATCCGAAAGAGATCATGCAGCCCGGTCCATCCATTTGCCTTTTTCCAAGATTATACTGAGGATGTGATTGAAGTCCGGGGTAAAGTACCCAGGCAATTTTAGGATGGTTTTCGAGATATTGAGCTATCTTAATGGCATTCTCCTGCGCACGGTCTATGCGAATGCCCAGAGTCTTCAAACCTCTGCGTGCCAGAAATGCCTGGTGTGGGTCGATATTGCATCCCAGGTTAACCATAACATACCTCAATTTGTCATAAAGTGCTTTATCGGCAGCAACCAGCATACCCCCGACAATATCGGCATGGCCGTTTATAAACTTTGTCATGCTGTGAAGAACGATGTCGGTGCCAAATTCTATCGGGCGCTGCAGATAGGGGCTGCAGAAGGTATTGTCAACACACACTGGGATATCCTTTTCTTTTGCCAGCTTGCATATTGCTTTAATATCCGTAATTCCCATTGTAGGGTTGGCAGGTGTTTCAAGATAAATAAGCTTAGTGTTGCTACGAAGAGCATCTTTCACATTCGCGATATTGGTTGTGTCGATATAGCTGCTCTCAATACCGAATCTGCTGAACACGTTATCCATTATTCCCCTTGAAGGTCCATAAACTGAGTTATGACTTATCATATGATCTCCCTGCGACAGCAAGGCCGCATAGACTGTGGTCACAGCGCCCATCCCTGATGAGGTGGCAATTCCGCCAACACCACCCTCCAGTTTCGCCATTGCGCACTCGAGATCGTGAATCGTAGGGTTACCAATGCGTGTATAAATGTATCCATCGCTGTCACCCGAGAAACATGCTGCTCCGTGGTCTGCATCTTTAAATCTGAATGTAGATGTTTGATATATAGGGGTTACTGCGCTTCCCAAAGGGTCGTTAAAGCCTCCTGAATGAATAAGTTTTGAGTTAATACCCATTTTTTCTTTTCCCATGATGAGGTTGATTTTTGATTTTTGAATTATATTTGCAAAGATAGAAGGCTTTGTTGCAATAAAAAAAAACTTAACACCAACAATACTCAAAGTATGGAAACATCAATGAAGGCAAAAATGTGGGATAATGTTAAAATCCACTACACAGGGTATCGTGCAGACCAGACAATATTCGATTCTACAACTGCAAGAGAACCATTAAATATTCAGATCGGAGGAGAAATTCTGATTCCGGGTCTTGAAGAGGCTTTGGTTGGAATGGAAGCGGGAGAATTAAAAAAAGTAGTTGTTGAACCGGAACTGGCATACGGAAATGTTGACCAGGAGCTGATTTTCAAGGTTAAGCGAAAAGAAGTTTTTGGTAAACTTGAGGTGAAGAAGGGGCAGATCATTGAATTGCCCAATGAAGAGGTTGGTGTGCTTACACTTAAGGTAATTGATATCACAGACAACGAAGTTCTTCTAGATGGCAACCATGAGCTTGCGGGGCAAACCCTTACCTTCGATCTTGAGCTTCTGGAGATAATACGATAATAATCATTATTCAAGCAACCCATAAGGAATCCAATCCACGGTTAACTTCAAACACACACCAAACAAATTTTGCAACCTTGTTCCGATTAATCGAATCGGATAGCTTTTATTGGCGATATCTTGCCAATAATATATGAAGGAATAATCATGATGAGCATGCATATAACGATAACACCCAGGTTTACAAGCAATACATCAACAACCTGCAGATGAACCGGCACCTTGTCGAGGTAGTAGCTCTCCTGATCAAGGGTAATGATACCGGTGAACTTCTGCACCAGGCTGATTGTGAGGGCAACAAAATTCCCAATGATGATCCCTTTCAGCAGTAGCATACCACCGTTGAGAAGGAACAGTTTCCTCAGGGCACGGTTTGTCATCCCCAGCGCCTTAAGTATACCAATCATATTGGTGCGTTCAATTATCATTATGAGCAGGGTGGAAGTCATGTGGATAAGGGCAACCAGAATTGTAATAATCAATATTATAATCACATTCTGATCCATAAGGTTCAGCCATCCGAACAGCTGAGGATTCCTGTCCTGAATGCTTTCGGCAACCAGATCGTAAGGAATTATGTCGTTCACCATTTCAGTTACTTTTCCGAGGTTTCTGAAGTCGTTTATCAGCACTTCGAAACCGCTAACCTGCCCCGGCTTCCAGTCGTTAAGCCTTGCAATATGCCTTATGTCGCCAAACAGGTATATCTCATCAAAATCCTGTAGCCCGGTTTCATATATGCCCGATATTGTGAGGCTTCTGAAGCGGGGAGGATCCTGAACGAAATGGAGTATCACCTTGTCATTTAGTTTGAATCCCAGTTTCCGGGCAGTATATCCTGAGATAAGTATTTCGTTGCTTCGGGCATTTGTATCCAGATCGGGGATTTTGCCTTCGATTATCTTGTTTTTAAAAAAATTCCAGTTGTAGCCGGGGCCAACACCTTTAAGCACAACACCTTCAATCTGATCATCGGTTTTTATTATTGCAGCTTTGATGCCGTATGGCTGTACATCCGTAACCCCGGGGATTGATGCAATACGTTGTGCCAGCAATGTGTCAAAAAATATAGGTTCAACTTCATAAGAGGTGTTGTTATCGTAATATGATACCTGGATATGTGCTCCAAAGCCGATAATTTTTTCACGGATCTCATTCTGAAAACCTTTCAGAATAGCAACTGCCAGTAACAGCACAGCAATCCCGAGTGATACGCTGGCCACCGAAATATTGATGATAGGGCGGGTAAATGATCCTTTACCACCCTTGAAAAGCCTTCGTGCAATAAACAGTTGCAGATCCAAAGTTTTCTTTTTTGCAAAAATAGGAATTTCCTGGTGGGGATTAATATTAATCGGGGGTTCACTTTAGGAATGGATTAAGCCACTTCGCTTCGGGAAATACAAAAGCGCTGCAACCAAGAAATGTAATCGATTTTTACATGCTGTGTTAGTTCAGATTATCTGGGCAGTCTGGTGCTCCAAAGGATCATATTTTAAAGAGAAATATCTCAGGCTGGCTATGAAGAAGTCTAATAAAAAGCATTGATAGCCATTGCGAGAAAAATTTGTGTATTGATCTGGAATGTTTTTGCATACGAACAACCGCATAATCCTCATAGTGTTATTTTGCTTGCCCCAGGCAAAGTTCGAGCTAAAGAGAGACACTATTAGCAAGAGAATGACAGACTGACCCATCTGTTGCAGAATTAGCGCGTAAAGGCCGGCTATCTTTGTGGTGGTTAGAAACCCCGTTTGCAAATTGGTCAACGCAAATTGCTTTTAAAATAGCTTTAAGTACACAGACATGAGTAGATACTTGAAGGCGGTAATATCGTGTCCCATGTTTCAAAGGGAAAGGTTTAAGGTAGTGGCATCGCTGGAAATCAGAAAGTCAATGAACATCGCGCATCCCTTTCGCCTTCCAAATCTAAAGAACCTAACCCATCTTAACTCGTTCAACTTCCAATAGATATTTAAACAATTAAGGCATATAAGGTAACACAGAGTTTCACATAGGAATTTAAGCTTAAACTAAACATCCTAAACCATCTAATCTTCTTAAACCATCAATACTTCCTAAACATAAATATTGAACTAGCGCAATGTTACGCTATATTTGCTGTCTCTCATGTATTGATCAGATTATATCATTTCAAAAAATGCATCATGAATAAGAACAGACTGATTTCACTGATCCAGACGGGGTTGCTGACCCTCTTTTGTTTCGCTGATTCAGGATATTCACAAATCTATATATCCGTTCAGATCACCCAGGCACAACCTCTTCAGCCTGATTCTGGTGCCCATCAAACCATATTTATCGGAGACAGCATACCGCTGGCTTCATCCTCGTATGTGTCAATGATTGATACCGGGAAGTCCGGGTGGTCATCAAGTAATCCGTTACTGATTAACAATATGTATCCAACGAAAACAGTATGACATTTCAGGAAATTGTTCATTACCGTCGTTCCATCAGGAAGTACAAAGATGTCCCCATTGACCCGGAAAGGGTGCGATATTGTCTGGAGTTGGCTGTTCTGGCCCCCAACAGTTCCAACATGCAACTTTGGGAGTTTTACCATGTAACCGAGCCGGAAATGCTCAAAAAACTTTCCCGCGCATGTCTTGACCAGACCGCAGCCTCTACTGCCCCGCAGATGGTGGTTTTTGTGACACGGCAGGATCTGTTCCGGAAAAGAGCAAGGGCGATGAAGCAACTTCAGATAGATAATGTGCGCAGAAACAGTCCGTTGGAGAAGCAGCCAAAACGTATCAAACGGTTTGAGTCGTATTATGGCTTTGTGATGCCCTTTTTGTACGGCCGCTTCTTCGGGCTATTGGGACTGTTCAGAAGGCTTGTGTCCAATGCAATCGGACTATTCAGCCCCATCACCTACTTTGTATCAGAAGCTGATGTAAGAGCTGTGGTACATAAGACTTGCGGCCTGGCTGCACAAACCTTTATGCTGGCCATGTCCTCAGAAGGGTATGATACGTGTGCTATGGAGGGGCTTGATGGCAGGATGGTTAAACGTATCCTGAAACTGCCACGAGGTGCAGAGATCAATATGATCGTCTCCTGCGGAATCCGCGATGAACAGGGCGTATGGGGTGACAGAACCCGGATCCCTTTTGAACAGGTCTATTTCAGGATATGAAAGATCGGAACCATAAAGTCGCTGACTTCTTCTTCAATTTCTTTGCGTCTTTACAAGAGATATTTACCCACACCGGTGCTTGGCACATTCAAAGCAAAACCGCAAAGCTGGAGAACAGAGTCGCATAGCAATGCTGCAGATCTACCAATATTTACAAATTAGTTTTCTTATTTGGCAGGGTGCTAAACTTTCCCAGCCAGAAAACATAACCCTCCCGGGTATTAATGGCGGTATCCCCGAAGGTCATAGATCCGCCAAACCATCCAAAGGCCAGAAGCTTGTCGTTGTGGAGTGCTATAGCCTTGAGATAATCGGTTCCCTGGCCACCACCAACCCAGACCTGGAGCAGATTGCCTCCAGGAGAAAACTGCAGCATATAGGGGTCTGTACCCCCTTTTGTTGACAGGAAAGAAGTCTGGCCATTCCGTGACACAATCTCACCTCCATACCCCTGACCTGCCAGCCAGATCTGACCATGGCGATCGAGGAGCAGCCTTTCATGGTACATTGAAGCCTTTCCGTTGATGGCCACCGACCATTCCGGCTTTCCTTTTTTGCTAATCCTGTTAAGACATGTCCTGGAATATGAGGATGTAGTTACTATAAACGCATCACCTTTGTTGTTTACATCCATTGAAGCACCGGCTCCAATGCGGTATATCCCAAGAGAGTCGATAGCCCATTCAATGACCGCCTTTTTGTTGATTTTAAAAGCAAAAGTGATGGCGTTATAATCTCTGGTTGAAAAATGGTTCTTTCCGATTTTGATATCATTATTAAACCCCCCGGTGGCAATTACAGCACCTTTATTATCGATGCATATCGCATTGATGTGTGATTGTCCGATTGTATCGCCAAAAATACTCCACTGGAACCTGAATTCCCTGTCGAATTTCATCAGGGCAAAAGTTCGTTTCACTTCGTAAGATTTATCCCATGTTCTGAATAACCTGGCTCCGGCAAGATAATAATTTCCTACTCTATCTCCCTTAAATTCAAACAATTCAATTTCAAAACTAAATTGTGGTGCTATCAGATTCAGTAAATCTCCCTGTGTGTTGTATATAGCTATGAATAACGAGGAATTGAGACCTTCTGTACCGGTCAGGGAATGTTTTATTCCTTCAGAAGAAAGGAATTCTACCTTACCCCCATAGAAATTTCCGGCTACCAGTATGAAACCGTTCGGATCTATCACAATCTTCGCTGGCCTTGCATTACCTTCTGCATATCTTACCCATAAAAGGTTTCCGTTGGGTTCATGCTTCATCAGGAACCAGGTATCAGGGCAACGTGAGTAACATGCTGTTTTGGGTTCGATATACTTACCGGAAGCAAGATTCAGGTATCTCTGGAAATAGCCGGTAACGTAGCTGTTTCCGAAATTATCTACCTGTATATCGTATGCCCAGCAGAAATCACCTGATACGTAAGTCCTGATCCATTCGGGATCAGTTCGGCATTCATTGATTTGTGCTGCAGTCTGGTAGCCGGCAATGTTCAGAATTATTGAGAAAATTAATCCTGAAAGATGGATAGAGTTGATCTTCATTCAGAAAGTTTTTGTTTTTTTTATCGTTTGAATGCGTAATATTTAATACCCTATGGTATTTTCAGAATTGAACGTCTGCCATTAATAATTATTTCAGAAGGCAAACAATGAAAAAGAGGAGGTTCACCAGCTTAACCGGAGATTGGAGTTGAGGATTACAGGATTATTAAACACTCTTTAAATTAAAATCAGAGGTCCGTATTATATGTTATTTCATGTATCCTTGATGCACCGTACAGAGAAGCCGAAGGTTTTTATTGGGTAGACTCTGTTAATCCTTTGCTCGGATTTAGAGAATTCTCTAAACCATGAACCTGAAGTATCATATGATGTTGCAGACCATAAATATCCGTAGTTGCCGATGTGATTGTAATAGCCACCGGAACCAAAGCGGCATCCACCCGGCAACAAAGTTAATCCGCCTGAATTTGTTGCACCTGTATTGGGAGCATTCCAGTGAGCGGTTCCTGTCTCTTTCAGTTTTCCCCCTTCATCGGTGCCCCGCCAACCAAACGAATCTACCTGAGCCTGTGTCATCCCAAGGGATATCTCCAGTGTCTTAAACTCAGCATCGGAAGGGACGTGCCAACCCGTTGGACATAGTTGGCCGCTGTTTACCGCATGCCAGTTATATAAGGCACCATAGGTGCTGAAATATGTTGCAGAGTCGTTATTGTACCAGCTCATAGCTCCTGTCGTCAGGCTTGACCAAACATAATCTGTAATGTTGTTGGGTATTGCAAGCCCGTTGTTGTAATGCCTTACCCTTAGATTTTCCCTGAGCCAGCACTGATAGCTTATCTGTACTGTATTGTAAACATTACCGTTTGTATCAGTAACAGTAGGAGGGCATTGGGAACCCGGTATTACGAAAACATACACTTTCGATTGAATTGGGTCGTCGATGATAGTATCAGAATAATTGCCGGCAAACCCGGTAAATCTCAGATGGTCGCCGGGAAACCAGGGGAAGGTGCTTAACTGAATTTTCGCTGTGCTGTAATTTCCGATAAGTCCTCCGTACTCCAGCCGCATCTCTTTGTCATCAGTGCCAAACCCTGTAATCTTGCAAACGCTGCGCCGGCCATTCGATTCTGCTGACAGGATAAGAAAGGTTTTAATTCCTGTATGAACATAAATGCGATGTTGCCCCACCTGCAACATTTCAGTTAGTGCAGTATATTCAATTCCTGCAATGTCGAAAAGTCGTAAGGTGACCCGGCTCTGTTTTTCCAGAAACAGCCACACCTGAATGACACCTGTGCTGGTCAGGTAATAAGCAGGATAAAGCCATATTTCTGCATTGTTTTGGACATCCAGATTGTGGATGCCACTTATATACGTAAGCTCAAGCGCAGTGTCAGGAGCATGGAGCATGGTGTCTCCACCCTGGGTAAGGTTTTCAATTTTGGTGCTGTCCAGTGGTTGACTGAGCCCGTTTTGTATTCCCGAAAAAGAAAGTGTTATGGTTGTCTGGGCTTTCAAATGCACCTGGAAACATGCTAATATAACCATGAAGGAGAGTAGTGTTTTCATAGTATGGCAGTGTTGTTACGATCATACAAAGTTACACAATAAACAGGTGAATGTCAAGGAAATAATGACAAATCAGATGATTCAATATCTATATTACTCCTCCTTATGGTAGAGATACAACTACATTGATTGCATTCTATATAGATGGTGTTGTGATTATTCAGCAAAAAAATGACGACAAATTAAGCCTACATTGTTCAAAAGTTTTATCTGCCTCATTATCTCTGATGCTATTTGTCATTATTTTTGTCAATAGGCAACACTGCTTAGTTTGAGATGCATGAGAGACTTCACGATAAAAACATACAGGATTTTTCTCAAGTCTGTGCTTGATGCCGGATACACCATACAGACCTTCTCGAATTTTATCAGAGAACCAAAACAGAAGGTTATCGTTCTGAGGCATGATGTTGATGAAAGGCCCCGGAATGCATTAAAAATGGCCGAAATTGAACATTCGATGAATATCTCTGCTACATACTATTTTCGCATTGTAAGAATCAGCAATCACCCGGACATAATCCGTAAAATAGCAGAGATGGGCCATGAGGTAGGATATCATTATGAAGATTTATCGTTAGCAAATGGAAACATTGAAGCAGCTTTGTCATCGTTCAGAAAGAATCTGGAGTATTTCAGGCAGTTTTACCCGGTTGCAACTGTTTGCCAGCATGGCAGTTCTTTCTCAAAGTATGATAATAAGGCAATATGGAAGAAGCAATCACTGGAAGATTTTATGCTTACAGGTGAACCATATCTTTCTGTCGATTACTCAAAGGTATTCTATGTTTCCGACACAGCAAGGCGTTGGGATGGAATGAAATATAGTGTAAGAGATAAAGTGCCTGACCATTTCAATCTCCGTTTCAGAAA
Source organism: uncultured Lentimicrobiaceae bacterium (assembly GCA_964469215.1). Taxonomy (GTDB): domain Bacteria; phylum Bacteroidota; class Bacteroidia; order Bacteroidales; family SKPS01; genus SKPS01. The sequence continues at coordinate 39,547 of CAYXYB010000004.1, read as the reverse complement.
AACCAAAGAGCTGATAAACCTAATCAAAACAGGAAGATATCCGGATGTGTCAGTTATCCAGTGCCATACTTTATGGACTGACAACCTTGCAGAATGGCGATGGCTTGAGTTAAGGGAGTATTTAAGGAACAGGCTTAAGATCTTCAGTTTAAGGTTGCCTTTTCTGAGGAAATTGTTTTTCATAGTAACAAAACTCCGTAGCAGATAGCATGTCGAAATACTGCATGATAACAAACGATGTTGAAACAACCTCGATTTTAAACCACCGGTTGGACGATAGAATTGCAGGGTATGTGTTGGATCAGGGGATGCCACGACTGCTTGACCTCTACTCTAAATATGGTGTAAAGGCAACTTTTTTCTTCACAGGCCGGATAGCGGAACTGTGTCCAAAGGTAGTGGAAATGGCGTTTGATGCTGGTCACGAGGTTGGTTCGCATGGTCATACTCATGAGGTAGACAGAGCATTCGATGTTTTGAACCCCGATGAACAGAGGGAACATCTAACAAAATCAAAAAAGATTATAGAGGATATAGCAGGCCACAAAATAATTTCATTCCGAGCTCCGGCAGCCAGGGTGAACAAGGGCATCGCAGAAGCTCTTCTGGATACAGGTTATCTGATCGACAGCTCAGTATCATCTCAGAGGCTCGACATGTTTATGTCGTTTGGTGCCGCAAAAAAGATGAGATGGCTTATCACACCCCGAAAACCATATTTCACAGAGGAGAACAACATTTTCAGGAAGGGTGGGAGTGATCTTCTGGAGATACCTATTACAGCCATGGGGGTTCCATACATAGGAACATTTATGCGTTTGTCTCCGGCTTTGAACAGGTTAAGCAGAAACCTTCTGCATATTGAAACAAAACTCAATGACCGCCCTTTTGTGTTTCTTACTCATCCGAACGAATTTATTGATGAAGAGAGGGAATTTGATAATATAGAAAGAAGGGGTAACAACTGGTTCTCTTATTACTTTGGCGATCTGCTACGTCACAGGCTGAAAATCAGGAATCTGGGAGAAAAAGCATTACCCCTTTTAGAAAGAGAACTCCGTTTTTTTAGTCAGAAAGGCTTTCATTTTGTATCTTGCTCACAGTATTATGAACTAATAAAAATCAAACATGCCGGCAAATGAAGTATTGGATTTTTATGGTATGAACTCGCCATTGGGACGTATAAGGTATGGATTCAGGTTTGTGTGGCGGTTTGCTCTTGACAAGGTGGCTTTCTTTTGCTTTATTAAAAGTTGGAGAACGGTTATACATCGCTGGCGTGGCGTGAATATTGGCAAGGGTGTTTACATAGGGCATGAGGTGATGTTCGACAGGGTATTTACTGACCAGATTTACATTGGTGATTATACATCGATAGGGGACAGGACAACCATAACAGCGCATGCTAATATACCGTCAAACACCAGATTGAAGAAAATATATCCGCGCCAGGTGATGCAAACCAGGATAGGTAATGGTGTATGGATTATGCCCAATGTAGTCATTGCCCCCGGTGTCACCATCGGAGACGAATCTGTGATTGCAACAGGATCTGTCGTTACCAGGGATGTTCCACCACGGTCTCTTGTCGGAGGTGTTCCCGCCAAAGTATTGAAAGATCTTTCGCAACATCCTGCTTTCATGGAATAAAAAAATTAACACAGCAACTGCCTGCAGAATCTGAAATCAATAAATAACTCATAAGTGCTATACTCTTTATGGTTTTTGTGATAATAATATCACACCCACAGCATACCCTCAAAAAAGTGGGCGCCAGTTTTAACATACATTTTCTGAACAAGAATTAGTTTGGAATCTGTGCACCATAACCCTGTTCACATAACTTGTGATTAGGGATTGACCTTAAATTAATATGATTGATCCTGGCGGTAACAAATTATTTTCAATAGAACCCAGGTGACACAGATGTGACTGATTTTCGCTGATTGATTATACGTTAAATCAATCTTTTCTGCATTATAGTATCCTGCTTTTTATGACATGAAACAGTATTAAAATCAATTCTGAAATGTTGATGTCTGTATGTTAAAAAGGGGTTAAAATGACGTACCTTTACAGTCCTGTTTTCCCCTAGATCTCCTTCTTCATTATTCTTGTCTTCTTATTTTCTTGACTTACAACTTGTAATTCATGATTAATAATAATAATCCATAACTCATAATTCATAACTCATAACCAAAATTCTTATATCATGAAAAAATTCGTTGTTATCCTTACAGGAATTATTCTGATGCCGCTTTACCCGATTTACTGCCAGCATCAGGACATCGCATTACAGGCTTATGAATTGCGTATGAACGGGGATGCGAATCGAGCAATGCAGCTTCTTGATTCAGCCTTGCGGATCTATCCCGATTCAGCCAGGTTCTGGTTTGAAAAAGGTCGGATTATACAATGGAATTTAACCAATGATTGCAACAAATTCATCCATTTGTACACCAAGATGTCACCACGGATCCGTAAGAGCAAGCGATGCTTTAGGAAAGCTATCAGGCTTGATCCCTGGAATGCACGTTATTATTACTGGGCTGGAGGGAATTATGCAGTGCTTGCGCTTACAGCCTTTTATACTCCCTGGGAATGGCCTTTAATAACATACAGGTCTGGAAAAGCAGCGAAGCTTGAGAAAAAAGCGGTGCTTCTTGATCCTGAAAACCCGGAATACCGCTTTGCTCTTGTTGAATATTCCCGATTTGGCTGGCTCATGGGAGGCGACAGAAAACTGGCACTTGCCCATCTCGACACACTGGATAAGTTGTATCCGGTTCACGGAGCGGTTGCACACGTAGATATGGCTGATAAAAAGCATCCATTTGATCTGTTGGCCAGGTTACAGGAGATCAGGTTGACAGATCCAGATAATCCCCGGCTGATAAAAGAATTGATCGGCCCCACCTCACGCCTTATCAAAGACGATTCATCCTATGTGGATACTGTTATGAATTTGTTTGTTAAATACATGGAACTCGATCCTGCAAATCCGGAAATTATTAGTCGGATGTACCGTTTTATAAACAAATATAAAATTGGTGATCCCATCCCATGGGTCAATATATATATGGAAGCTGTCGAAGGATCATACGGATATTACCGTGGAGTTGGCCTTAGACTGCTGGCCGATGATGCAAAAAAAAAGGGGGATGAAACCAGAGCGGAAGATCTTAAAAAGGAGGCCGGGAAACTCATTTCCGGAGAATTTGGAAGTATAGCTAAAGATTGGGGAAAGCCTTAATACAAAGTGATGTGTAGGTGAATTGAACAGTTTGGATTGCATACAGATTACATGGTTGAGACAGATTTATTCGGATTTATTTAACGAGTAAATCAGCCTGATTAGTTTTAATTAAGTTTGTCGATATTTGTAACCTGTAAAGGCAAATTCCTATTCCAACACACGATTAATTTTAATTATGCTCCTAGATAACGAAAAAAATGATCTATCTGTTAATCATTGGATAGCCAGGTATGTAGAATCTGGCCGGATGGATGTCGTAACAGGTTACTTCACCATTGGCGCCCTGGCGTTTCTTTCAGCCTCCATCAATGAAAGGATCCGGGAATTTCGCCTTGTACTTGGTGATATTGTCAGTGTAAGCACGCCTGAAGAGAGGACTATTGACCTGCTTAACGAGAATATTACGGTTGAAGCAGCCCTGAATCTGGGCAGACTAGCCAAGGAAGCGGTTGAATTTCTCAGACAGGATATAGTGCTGGCTAAAACGCTGGAACCCAACTTTTGTCATGCAAAACTTTACCTGTTCAGGGCTGAAACCGATGAACGCTTTAACTTTTTTATCTCCGGCTCCTCAAATCTTACTGAAGCAGGCATTGGCCTGAAAACCACACACAATGTAGAATTAAACATCGCTGAAACCGGTGATAGCAATCAGTATAAGGAATTAGCGCAATGGTTTGATGATCTCTGGCAGAATGAAAAGGCCCATAAGAATAAAACGGTACTCCTTCCAGATGGAAAAAAAACGACTTTACCCTTTAAGGAGTACCTGATCAGTGAGATTGTAAAGTTATTCATCAAGTATTCGCCAAAACAAATCTACTACAAGATTCTGTTTGAACTGTTTGGGTTGCAACTGCTCCTGGAAAAGGATGACCCAAAGTTCAACAGACAAGTAGGAAGGCTTGAAAACACAGTAATCTACAGCAAAGCTTTATACGAATTTCAAAAGAAAGGGGTCCTGAGCATTATCAAAATGCTTCAGAAGTTTGATGGTGCTATCCTGGCTGATGCGGTTGGCCTTGGTAAAACCTGGGCTGCCCTGGCAGTCATGAAGTTTTACCAAATGCAGGGGCGTGAAGTGCTGCTGATCTGCCCTAAAAAACTGCATCACAACTGGCATAGGTACCTTAAAAACCAGAGTTCCAGGTTTGAGCCGGATCAACTGGAGTTCTTCATACGGTTTCACACAGATCTCCAGGCAGACCGGATGGAGAGATACATTGACCGGGCAGATGCACTCTTTGTCAATGAAAAGCCAAAGCTTATCGTCATTGACGAAAGCCACAATCTTAGAAACAACAAATCTCAGCGCTACAAATTCCTGGTGGATGAGATTCTGAAGAAGAATGAGGATGTGAAAGTATTGATGTTGTCTGCAACCCCAATCAATAATACATTACTTGACATACGGAACCAGTTCCAATTGATGGTGCGTGGTAATCCACAGGGATTCGATGAGACCCTGGGAGTGCGGAGCCTGGACTTCCTGTTCAGGAGTGCCCAGAAATCGTTTAATGAATGGAAGGAATTACCGAATCCTAAAATAGGTGATTTCATCAGGATGCTCCCCTCCGTATTCTTCAAACTCACCGACAGCCTTACCGTAGCTCGAACACGACAGATGGTAGCTAAACTTCAGCCAGATCTAAAGTTCCCGGAGAAAGTTCCCCCCAGGAAAGGAACTATCTCAGAAAACATATTCGTCACTCCGATGGTAATTGGCAATTTCGAAAGCTTTGAAGAGTTGTTCGATCATTTCCCACCTATGCTGTCCGGTTACCAACCGGCTTACTATGTTACCATGCCGGAGGATCCGGATGTACTGCATGATGAACAGCAGCGAGACCGGTTCCTTGTTAAAATGATGTACATACTCCTGGTAAAGCGCCTTGAGTCTTCGTGGTATTCTTTTCAGACAACTGTAAAGAAAATCCTTGATCATCATCAGAATGCTCTGGATAAGATCATTGCTTTTCAAGCAAAGCTCGCGGATGGAGAACTTGAATTGGAAAGTCAGCTTGACTTGTTTGAGGATGATGACTTACGGAATGACGTTGAAGATTTTACCCTGGGAAAAAGAAGAAAGATCAGCCTTGAGGATATTGAGAAATCCGGGAAACTAGAGGCATATAAAACAGATCTGAAAACAGATATAGATGCCCTTGTGCTACTGGTCAGCAACCTGGGTAAATTCGAGGTGAAAATTCAGGAAGAGAAGCAGCGGAGAGCACAAGAGAGTAAAGACAGCAAACTACAGGTGCTCATAGAGAAGATAAAGCAAAAAAGAGAATACACTCTGAATGAATCAAACAACAAAGTATTGATTTTTACAGTGTATCATGACACAGCCAAATATCTGTTTGAGCAACTTACTGCACGGGGTTTTGCCAACACTGCAATGGTTTCAGGAGATGAAAGCAAGGTTCAGGGCTTCGCAGGGATAACAAATAATTACGAACACATTCTTGAGCGGTTTTGCCCATACACTAAACTTTTCATGGAGAGGGAGTGGAGTTACGAGCCTTCTGAAACGGCTTCCGACCCGTTGATCCGTTTCGAAGAGTGGAAGAAGTGGGTTACCAGAGAGGATATCAAAGTTGCTGATAGCCTGAACAATCCAGTTGACATTTTGATAGCAACAGACGTATTGAGTGAAGGTCAGAATCTTCAGGATTGCGACCTGGTGATCAATTACGATATCCACTGGAACCCGGTAAGGGTCATTCAACGTATGGGACGTATTGACAGGATTGGATCCCCCAATGAATATGTTTATGGTGTGAATTTCTGGCCATCAAACAATATTGAAAGCTACCTGAACCTCAAAGGGAGGGTAGAGCAAAGGATGGCAGCCATGCGTTTGGGCGGGGCTGAGGTTCATCTGGAATTCTCAGAATCATTCAAGGAGATGGCTCATGACGTGGACTTTGAGAATCGCTTGAATGAACGAATGTTACGCCTGATGGAGACCACCTGGGATGACATCGATGTAAGTGACCAGTCGGTTGGGTTCGACGATTTTTCATTGGAACGATTCAGACAGGATCTACTACAGGAACTCAATGACAGGGAAATATTCTACAAATCAATGCCCAAAGGGGTCTATTCCGGCTTTGTTCGGGAGCATCCCACCTGTCTCCAGCCAGGCATGATTGCATTATTAGGGTACCCATCTCGTCCACCCAAAACTCCGGATTACCTTTACCATGAATATGAACTCGTCTATCTGAACCATCAGGGAGAAAAGGTTGTATTGAATCAGAAGGAGGTGCTGGATGCATTGTCAGACCACAAGGATTTGCCCAGGGTAGTAAAAGATGAGATAGACAGAGGTGATTCAGAGACCATTGCCAACCTTGTCCGGATCATCACGGTATGGCTGGAATCACAGACCCGGACCGAAGAAACCCGGGAGGATGGCTCGGTTAAAGTACAAATGGGATCAGAAGCCAGGGACATTCTGCAGAAGATAAAGTCTGGTGACAGGAAAAGCCTGATCCGGATTGCCATGAATAAAACAATTGAAGAGCAGTTAAAACCAGGAAACTATGATCTTATTGCCTGGGTGCTAATACAGTAAAAGATGGACATATTTGCTGCAATTCTACGCTCCAAAAACCCCGAAGGGGTGTAAGGATTATAGTGAAAGAAACAACCACACCCCAAAAACCCCAAAGGGGTGTAAGGATTATAGTGAAAGAAACAACCACACCCCAAAAACCCCGAAGGGGTGATAAGATTATCGGTGATATATAAAGCAAGTCGCATTATGTGATTGTTTATCAAACCATTAATCATTACCTAATCATCATGCCATTCGAACAAATAGGGCTCTTGAAATTCGATTTCAAACCTCTTCAACAATTCTATATATTCTTCCTTGAATGTGCGTTTTTGGTGATGCGCCTCCTGGTTAAGGATGTATTGGTACACATCATCCAATTGGGAATGTCCATAAGAAAAGGCACCGTATCCTTCTTGCCATTGAAACCTTCCAGCCAGCCAACCTTTTGAGTTGATAAACCGGGTGGAGTTATTTTTGACATCCCTCATTAGATCGGCGATTAGCATGGAAGGTTTTAAGCCAACAAATGCGTGCACATGATTGGCTACTCCGTTGACGATAATGGCTTTCTGGTTTTTCTCACGGATGATACCGGACATGTATTTGAAGACCTCCTGACGCCATTCGGGTTGCAGAAGGTTATGACGCCCTTTTACGGCGAATACGTATTGAATGTAAATTTGGGTGTATGTTCCTGCCATAGGATTGGTTTTATTGCAAATGTAATGGTTTATTTTAATGATGATGAAATGGCAGAAAAATCATATCACCCCTTCGGGGTTTTGGGGTTTTGGCGTGATTCATCGTGCTATAATCCTTTCACCCCTTCGGGGTTATTGAGCACATGAACATATTCCACAATCACAAACCCCGAAGGGGTGGTAGGATTATAGCACATGAACATATTTCACAATCACAAACCCCGAAGGGGTGGTAGGATTATAGCACATGAACATATTCCAC
>CAYXYB010000004.1:0-31660 GCA_964469215.1 uncultured Lentimicrobiaceae bacterium | reverse complement strand
AAGGGGTGGTAGGATTATAGCACATGAACATATTCCACAATCACAAACCCCGAAGGGGTGGTAGGATTATAGCACATGAACATATTCCACAATCACAAACCCCGAAGAGGTGGTATAATTAATATGATAGAATAATATCTTTGTGTTGAAATCTTTTGAATATCTTGGTTTTGGGGTTTATGAATATAGATTAATTTTGAATATTCTTAAAAATTCTATTATGGACCTTTCCCCTTTTCGTAATCAGACTCTCTTTGTTGCGATGCGGCAACTATTTGAGGATCTGAAGATACCAGTATCTCTTGTAACCGAGTACCCCGCTAAGCCACAGAAAATTTTACAAAAAACCTGGCGTGATGGCGATGAAGCTTTCCGGTTGATGCAGGAGGTCTATTTTCTCGGGATGGTTAATGAGAAAGCGTTTAGTGGTGAAGGCGAGGATAAACCTCTGACCGAGTTGCGCGAAGGGCAGCAAGACTATGACGGCTTGTTGATTTTTGGTGTGGAGCTGATGGAGCGGCATTGTGGCAATCCACCCACCAGAACTATGCTGGCAGAGATCACCCGTGCCTTTAACCGTGAGTTTTGCTACACCCCTGTGGCAGTAATCTTCAGATATAACAATCATACAACTATATCTTTCGCTGCTGCTGAACGGTTGAAATATAAACAAGCCTGGCGCGAGGGGGAGAATGCGGGGAAGGTGAGTCTAATCAAAGATATTGACCTGGAAAATCCGCATGCAGGACATGTGAGGATAATATCATCACTAAGTGTCGGTGCTATCCGGGAATATGACAGAAGAAACCGGGTTGAATCGTTCGCAGATCTATACAAGGGCTGGCAGAAGGTTCTGAGCACCGATGTGCTTAACGAGCAGTTCTACAAAGATTATCAGCAATTATCGCGTAAACTTATTAATAAGGTTTATCCGGAACAAATCGATAACAAGCTGAAAACCCACCAGGGAATTCTAAACCTGATGAACAGGATGATGTTTGTCAGCTTCATTCAAAAGAAAGGCTGGCTAATGAGTGACCCGGAATTTCTCTACCACTATTGGCAGGACTATCTGCAAGACCATCGACCAAACGATAATTTCCATAAACACTGGCTCAACAAACTGTTCTTCCTGGCCTTTAATGGTAACGCTTTCAGTGATGCCGGCGGTGAACTGTATAAATCTCTGCCCAAGAAATACCATGAAGCCATACTCGAATTCCCTTACTTGAATGGTGGCCTGTTTACTCAAACAGATGAAGACAAATTCCTTTTGTCTGATACTGAGTTTGAATCAATCTACAGCTTTCTGCAGGGATATATCTTCACCATTGATGAAGATACTGCTGAGGATGTTAGTTTGGAAATCAATCCGTTGTTGCTTGGAAAGATGTACGAAGGGATGATTAATGCCACTGACCTCGACGATGTGGATGCCGAGCATGGTATCGTATATACCGAACGGCCTGAAATCAATTTCATGACAAGGCGCAGTTTTGTTGAGGTATTGAACAACAAACTGCCAACAGGTTATTCACGTGAATTCCTCTACCATTTATGTTTCGATGCCTCCAGCGAGCGACTGGAACTACTGAAAAGATACAAACCGGACATAAAAATACTGGAGTCAACCATCTCATCCATTACAATACTCGATCCTGCCTGTGGCTCAGGCTCAATGTTGCTGGGAGCAATTCAACTTATGGCAGAAATACTCCGGGATATTGCCCTGTTTTCCGGTAAGCCTTATAGCAATAATGCTCAGTTTGAGCTGAAGAAACAGATCATATCCGAATCGATTTACGGAGTAGATGTAAAGGAGTGGGCAGTGCGCATTGCAGAGTTGCGATTCTGGCTCTATATGATTGCCGATGCAGAGTTTTCTGCCGAAGATCTCACAAAAACCCCTCTGTTACCCAACCTTGACTTTAAACTGAGGCCCGGGAACAGCCTGCTTCAGGAAATGGGAAATATGGAATTCTCCCTGAAAGGGCTCTTTGTCAATAAAAACAGAACCTCAGGCGCTGCCGGAAAGCTTAATCGGTTTATCAGCAGGAAAAAACAGTTTGTGCGTAATCAGGCAGAGGCTGATATAAGTTATAATCAATTGAAAGAGGAGGAGTTGGTGGCTTTTAAGGAGTTCCTGAAAGATCATATCTTTGAAAACAGCAAGAAGATTTTCCAGTATTCCAGAGGCAATGGTCAGCAAACAATCTTTGGTGATGAGAAGAAGAATTTGTTTGAGGCTGAAATCCGTGAACTGGAACAGGAGAATGAACAGTTATATCAAATTCTTAGCTATATACGGTCAACGAGGCGGCTGCCATTCAGCTTTGATATTGATTTTATGGAGATATTTCTCACGAAAGAAGACCCCGGGTTTGATCTGGTGATCGGCAATCCTCCCTATGTGAGACAGGAAGACATTCTGCCTGCTGATAATGCACTTGAACTTGAGCGATTGCTGAAACCGGAGAACAAGGATGAGAAACGGGAGATCAGTGCCGATTACAAACGAAAGTTGAGCGACAAGGTTTACCGCACCTATCCGTTCCTGAAGATTAAAGCCAACACAGTGGTTGATGGCAAAAACCGAAGCATTGACCTTTACGGCAAAAAGGTACCCGGACGCAGCGACCTGTATGTCTATTTTCAGTTGCTCTGTCCGGCACTGCTCAACTCCAAAGGGACCTTCTGCTTTATCATCTCTAACTCCTGGCTCGATGTGGAGTATGGTGGCTTTGTGCAGCAATTCCTACTGAAACATACACGGCTGCACGCCATTTACGACTGTAACGTTCGCAGCTTCTCTGCCAGCGTAAACACGATCATCTATCTCCACTCTGCCATACAAAATACCAGACTCTCCGATGCTGCATTCAAACGGCTCACCCCCACGGATGAGCCGGTACGGTTTGTAATGAACAAAGCAGACTATACCGAAACCGCCTACGCCCCCTTGCTGGTGGAACAAGAGCACTGTACCACCAACACCTTCCGAGACCACTACCGGGTGATCGTGAAAACTCAGATAGAGCTGTGGGATGAAGGCTTTGATGAGGCGACAATGCAGTATCAGAGCAATAAGTGGGGAGGTAAGTACCTGAGGGCACCGGATATTCTTGTTAAGGCATTATTTAATAGAAAGATTGACTTTCGTCCTTTGACATCATTGATGTCTTTTGATTATGGAACTAAACCAGGTAGCGTTAATTTTTTTTATGTAAGTGAAGAAGTACAGAAAAAGTATATAATTGAAGACGAATTCCTTTTTCCTATAATCAGTTCAACACGAAATCTGGATTCCATATTCGTAAAGCCAAGTGGCAAAATCTTTTATTGTGGTAAACCAAAATCTGAAATAAGAGGAAGTGGTGCATTAAAGTATATAGAAAGCGGTGAATCAAATAAGATTAACAGAGTAGTCTCAGTTGCGAGTAATAAGCCGTATTGGTATACATTAGATTTACCAATAATCGATGTTATATTGTTGATATTCTGGGATAAGAGATTTTGGTCGCCAATAGCTTTGGAACCTTTAACTTGTTCAAACAATTTCTTTTTTGGCTCATTCCATTCTAAACAATGGGCAGGAAAAGCCTTTGTGAATTCCACCTTTCACTTTTTGCAGATCGAGGTGATGGGAAGAACGAATTTAGCCCAAGGTGTTCTTACCACATATGGATTTGACTACAGTTACATTTATCATCTTGATTTTGTATTGTTTAATGAAGAATTATGCAAACAAAAATTACTTAAACTTGCTCAGCGATCTGTTTTTGACATCTTCACTGAACTCGGCTTTAACCGACAGATACCGATCCGTGACCAGGAGCCGAATCCTTTACCGGACAGGAAGGAGCTGGACGACATCATCTTTGATGAGCTGGGTTTAACGGAGGAGGAGCGGAAAGAGGTGTACTGGGCCACAGCAGAACTTGTAAAACAGAGATTGGATAAGGCGGGGAGCAGGTGAAGGGGTATTATTTCATAGGATTTAATGGGCAATAAACATTATTAGATATGACTTCTACTATATTTCATGAATATACATTTATCAGCGATGTTCAAAGAGGTCAACCGCCTGTTTTTAAGGTGCTGCATAATGGTGTAGAACCAAGAACTCCAGAAACACTGGTCAAGTATTACCCTTTGAATCAATTTAGTATTGACGCAGTTACAAAACTGCAATTTTATATAGCACACCCACTTGATCTTAATGATCCCTTTGATTGCAGTCTCCATCTGATCGATTATTCATCTTTCCCTCTTGAGAATATACTGAAATTTTTATGTCCTCCTTATGACAAAAATGAGATTATTCAAGAATACGGTAAAAATAGAACTTTGGTTATACAGACCTTCCAAGTTACACTTTGGAACCTTCATTTCAGAACAATGGGGATTTTGTCATTGTGTCATAATCTTGATAGCTTACACCTTTGGTCATACTATACGGGGCATCAGGGATTTAATCTAGAAATTGAAACCCACTTGCCGATAAATTTTATAGGTCCGATAAAAAGCATATATCTGCCAGAACTAAAGAGAGTGAATGGGGAATTATTTAAAGATGCATTAAATGCATTATTGTTTAACATAACAGTGAAAGGCACCTTTTGGGAAACAGAAAATGAATGGCGGTATTTTGTTATTAGTCAAAAGGACATGAAGATTCCCGATACGAGGTTTGATATAGATCAGAACGAAGCAATAGAACGATTAATCGACTATCCACCTGAGGTTGTAAGGTCTATCACCCTTGCTGTGAGGTTCTTTACAGTTTCGGAATATAGACCTGATTTAACAAAGCCAACACAAGCCACATTGACAGTGAAAGATCAGATATCTTGTGACAGATCAATCTTAAGACAGAGGTTGTTGGATCATATAATTAATAATAAAATTCCCGCATATATGATGTTTGAAGAGTTGACAAAAGACAATATGCTGGTTCTTAATAGAAGGCAAATTCATATTAAAAAAGAGGCCGAGGGAATTTATATGATTGGCCTTATCACATTATAGCCAAAGGTCATTAAGACAATTTGAGAATTGAACGCGCAGAAGAAAAGATCAAAACAATGAATGAAACTGAGGTAAAAAAGAAGGTCGAAGAATCTATCGCAAACTCAATCCAGGGTCTCTCTCAGGAGAAATCCAAATTCGACTTCAAGCGCCAATGGTATGATTTCACAACCCCCAAAGGTATCAATGAATTATTGAAAGACACCTGTGCCATCGCCAACACTCCCGATGGAGATGGGTTTATCGTGTTTGGGTTTGATGAGAAGAATAAGAAGTTCCATCCGGCCCGGTTTTCAGATTCCGGGCTTAGAGACACTTCTGATTTAAATGGCATCGTCAGGAGCAGGGTTGACCCGGAGTTCGAAATAAACATCCTGGATTTCTTGTATGAGGATCACCCGATCAGTGTATTGCACATTCCGGAATCTGCCAACAAGCCCCACGTAATCAAGCAATTCATGCGATTCTCAAAGTCAGACAAAGAAGGTAGGCCAGAAGACCACCGTATTTTCATTAGAAAAAACACATCGGTGAATTGTGCTTCAAGAGGTGATCTGGATAGGATGTACAGGGAGCGGTATGGGGAGTTGGAAGATTATGAAGTTGATGTCAGTCTTGATCTTGCCAAAACAGTAATCAATATACATTCAGGTTCTCTAGGTGGCCAAAACCTGGTTATTGAAGGAAACTTCTATTTCGAAAATCGTGGAAAGAAGTCAATAACAATTTCCTCAATGGAAGTCTTGGTGAAAATTCCATGGCAAAATGAAGAGTATCATGAATATCAGATGACCTATGCCGGCCCAGTTCCGGAAATTAGTATCGAAACGCAAAATGATTATAGTGGTAGGCTGAAGTTCACAAGTGATAGATCTCTTCGATTTCTGAATAATGTTGTAAGAAACCGGCAATTAGAGTGTTATAGACAATTAAAGGATAAGATTGAGTTTCTAGATCTAGAAATTTTTCTGCCCAATGGGAAAAGCATAGAGAATGTGATGTTAACCACCGTAAATATTGATCATCGCAAGTGAAACAAACGTATATACCCCCCATTCTCCACGCCCTCCTCCTTCGTCTCGCCAAAGCCCGGTTTGAAAACCACGCCAACCAGATCGTTTATTTTTTGGAGGATTCTGTGTCGAATATCTCACCCGATGTCCACATCGTCCGGGTCATGAAACGGATGGGTTTCGTCCCCAAATAAGCCACCAACGAAATGATGATCTACAAAGCGCGGGAACTCAACCCTGAATTCCCCGGCATCATCGACTTTTCGTGCTGGGAGATAGGCCGGAACTGGTGTAAGCCGGGGGTGTCGGTGTGTGGGGAGTGTATTGTTGAGAAGGAGTGTAAGAAGTTAATTTAACCAACAATCCAATAACAATGAACGACATATTTCAATTCATCCCTTCAGCAGTTACATTCATCGGAGCTGTGTTGGTTCTGATTTTCTCACCTGTTAACCTTACAATGATTGACGGGGGCACCTTCACGCAGGATACGGCAAAGATACAGGCAAGAATCCGTTGTAGAAACCTCTGGCTTCGCGTGGGGTTGGGACTGGTGGTGGTTGGGGCTGCTGGGCAATTGGTAATGTTTATTATATGCCAATGTTAAAATAGTGGGGCGGCATCATGAAATAACTTTACTCTTTTTGTCCATTTTTACAAGAATTAGTGTAAACCTATTCAAGGACAAGACAACCCGGAACAGGCTCGCGCAGCGAGCCAAAGAACCCTGAACCCTGAACAAAAAAAAGGTTGCCATCAAGGCAACCTCTTTGCGGTCCGGACGGGACTCGAACCCGCGACCCCATGCGTGACAGGCATGTATTCTAACCAAACTGAACTACCGGACCGTAATAAAAAAGAACTTTTGCAAAATGCGTGTGCAAAAATAGCTTTTTTTTTGATACCGCAATATTCTTCGAACTTTTTTAAACCCGATATGCTAAATTTTCAATATCCTGGCAGAATTCCAGGATCCATTGTCAAAGATAAGCCTTATCAGGTAAAGTGAAGCAGGTAGAACGCTTATATCCAGAACTGTTTCTCCTGTATGATTTGTTATTAAAGGCATTTCATAAATCAACCTGCCATCTGTGGTGTAAATGACTGCATTAAGATTTGCAGAATTATTTCCGTTGTGTCTGATATTGACAATCCCCGTAGTCGGATTGGGGAACATATTATTTAAGTTTTCATTGAACAGATCTGCAATACCAGGGTTTGTTACAAATGTAATCCGGATGGTATCCGACCCTTTACACCCAAGATTGTCGGTGACTCTGACCCATACAGTTCTGGTGCCAAGCCCTGTACCGGATGAGTCAACGTTGATAATCTGTGTCAATTGTCCTGTTGACCATTGGTAGCCGGTGAATCCGGCTCCGGCATTGAGCGATAAGACTGCATTTGCTGCAACAGTAGTGTCGTTGCCGATGAAGACCGGGGGTGACGGATTGACAATTACTGTGACCGGGGCTGATGTTGAAGAGCAACCAACAGCACTGGTGATAATTACTGAATATGCCCCGCTAACTTTTGCTGCATAAACATAACTGGTGGCATTCGGGATATTTACCCCGTCCCTTCGCCATTGATAACTGAAATTGAGTCCAATGGACCCTAACAGGTTCACCGAATCACCCTCACAACAAGTAGTAGATCCTGAGGTTGAGATGATAGCCGGAGGGGCCGGGTGAACGTTTATCTGAAGAGGTTGTTGGGTTGTGTTCGGGCAACCTCCTGCATCAGTAATGTTCAAGACTGTGTATGTGGTTGTTGTCACAGGTGTCAAATAAGCTAAAAAGTTTGTGGAAGTGATATTGGAGATGGTATGGGCGGTTGTTCCGTCAGATATTATAACACTCCATGGCTGAGTGCCTGTAAGTGTACCGGTCACTGTGGCTGTATCACCCTGGCATATATCAATAATTGTTGATGTCAGGGTCAGGGTGGGAGGAGCCTTGATCTGGAATCCGGATTTGGCTGTCGAGTCATTCCAGGTTGCAGTGTCGGAGCCCCAGTTTGGTTGTGATGTCCATGCCGAGACAACATAGGTTGTGTCATGATGAAATGAAAAGTTGCCTAAGGTTACCGTATCGGTTCCGTTTATAGCAATATTGCCGTTCCATGTGTATTGTGGAAAAGAAAGGTTGTTGACCTTCCAGTTGACCTTAACGGTGCTTAGTGGGAATGGTCCGTAATTCTTAAGCACGACTGTGACAGGTTGAAGTCCGCTGCAGAAAGTGTCCTGTGGTGCTATCATTCCTGTGAGTCCGCAATCGGTATTGAGGATGGTAAACTCGTCAGCACCGATATCCGGTGCAGTGCCGTTCCCTATATATCCGGTATGCCCCCATCGAACATCGTTGTCAATATCATTGGAAATCACCGGTGTCGTAATCTGTTGGCCTCCACTTTCAGCCTGAGTGGTTATGCCGGGATTGATGTGTAAATTATATGGTGAAACAGCACTGATAAATGGTGGCATCTCTGTCACTGATGCTGATTCCCTGGGTGTAACGGCAGTTTTGAATGAGGGAAGTGTCTGATAGGAATTTACTCCGTCGTAAAAGATCGGATTTTTGGCTCCCGGTGTTCCTGCATACAACAGATTGTTGTTGCAGGTGGATGCTATATTTGAGTATGATGTACCTGCCCACCAGAATGCCGCAGCCCTTAAACCGTTGGTTACATTGGTTGTGTTTACAAGGATATTGTTCCTTGAGTCCAAAGTGGTTCCATTGGCAGGATTTACATACAAAGCCGCAGAGGTGTTGGTGGCGGATGCACTTGTGTAATTCATATAGGCCGTGTTGTAGTAAAACTTCACAGATCCCCCCAGGAAATAATATCCTGCAATCATATAAGTTGAAGGCGTCGAAGGACCTTTCAGATCATAAACCATGTTGTTGTAAATGTATTCCACATTGGAGGCTGCACTGGTAAATAGTATTCCTATAGCCCCCAGATTTCCCTGTGATGTAATGTTATGAACGGTGTTTCTGAATATATAATCAATGGCTGTTCCATCCCGTGCAATAATGCCGAAAACCTGCCCTGCAGTGTATGTTGATGTTATGTTGTAAATATGATTCTCGGTGATGTGGGTCGTGGCAGATCCAATCTGCCTGAAAATGGGATTGATACCTCCTGCAGAACTTGTGGCAGAATGGATAACATTTCCTTTGATAAGGTTGTTGCCTGAACAACTTGCAGCATAAATGCAATATACTGTCCCTGTGGATGTACATGATATGTTTCTGACAGTATCTCCCATTATAGTGAAATTTTTAGAAGTATTCATGTAGATATGATAATGATAATTGCCAATAATATTAGAAATCAAACAGTTGGTGACCTGGGTGCTGTCCTGATAATACATGTGAATACCGTATGCATTGGTGGATTGTAAACCTGCCGAATCTACAATAACCTGATGAACGCTGTTGCCAACATCCGTCTGGTTGGCTGTTCCCTCAAACCAGATTCCACGGACGGAATTTTTTATTGTGATATCCTGAACAGTGTTGTATGAATTCCTTCCTGCTGCAGTGGTCGCAGTTGAAAGGCCATAGATGCCATGAGCAGTTCCGTGGGACAGTGACATCCTGATGCGCATATTTTTTAAAGTATTAAAGCTTGAACCATTGGTTGATGTTCCGTTTATAAAAACCCCGTATTCAAGATAGTTGGATGAACTTGTGCCCATAGATGTTATATCTATACCGTCGATTGTGATATAATCACCTCCGTTTATCCATATTCCTGCATCAGTATTACCACTTCCGCCGGTGATCTGCAGCAAGGGATTTACCCCGGCTCCTGATTTTTCAAAGATGATGGGATTGGCAGCAGTACCGGTTGCGGTGATCTTTAATGCATATATGTTGGCATTGAGGTTGAACACCTGTCCTGCAACAACCTGGAAGGTCACACCACCAGTGCCCACACCGTAGGCATTCAGTGAATCAATGGCAACCTGCAGGTTTGGATAGTTACCGGGTATGGTCTTTATACCTGTCAATGGCTGTGCATCAAGTATTGTGGTAAAAGCCAACAGGGTCAGAAAGAAAATCACTCTATTCATGGTATGGTTTTTTAAGGATTTGTATTTGCCGGTAAATTTTCAGACTTACAAATATAATTCAACAGTAAAGAAATTACACCGTGTAATTAAAAAATATTAATCGATTGCTGATCAGGTAATGAATAGATAAGTTTCTCAGATCAATCATTTGCTTAATTTAGCCCCCATAAATAATTTCCGAAACTACTTTAAATATGCGTATTAAACATATTGGATTACTGGGTTGTATGCTGTTGATTTCAACCGTAGTTTTTCCTCAATATGATTCCGTTATAACACGGATAATCAGCATTGGTCAGGCAGATAACCGCACCATGCACCACCTCGATGTGCTCTGCAACAGGTTTGGAGGAAGGCTGGTGGGGTCAAACAGTTTTGACAATGCTGCCGAATGGGTAGCCGCCATGTTCAGGCAATGGGGTATGGAGGTCGTCATGGATGAGGCAGGAGAGGTGCCGGTTGGTTTTAATCGCGGGCCCTGGTTTGGCCGCATGCTTGATGTTGATGGAATGTATCTCCATTTTGCCACCCCGTCATATACCTCAGGAACAAAAGGTGTGCAACGGGGTCACGTTCTGATAGAACCCAAAACACAAGCCGAATTCGACAGGATGAAAGGTAAACTCAAAGGGGCATGGGTACTGGTCTCAGGTGAAAGCAAAGGATGGCCGGTAGACTTTTCTGAAGAGTCTGATAAGAGAAGAGACTCTGTTAAAAATGTAAATGCTGAAACAGAGAAGAAAAATAACGCCACCAGAAGAGAGTTCTGGAGTAATAGAACAATAGACCTCAGGCGCGACCTGCTGCCTTATGCTGAAGAACCCGGATTGTTTTACCGCGAAATGGTTGAAGCGGGGATTCTGGGAATAATTCAGTCGGCTCCGGTTCCCATCACAGCCTTATATGACAGAAAAAACATCATGAATATGAGTTTCGACAGCCTTTCTCCGGTACCGGACATCAAACTTGACGAACATCAATATCGCATTATCGAACAGAAGGTTAAAGAACGTCAGGAGTTAGTCCTGGAATTTGACATCCGCAACCATTGGAGGCCCGGCCCCGTTAAGTTTCATAATATCATCGGCATTATACCGGGGACCGATTTTCCGGATGAATATGTGATTATGGCTGCACACCTCGATGCTTATGATGTTGCCACAGGTGGAGTGGACGACGGATCCGGGGCATCACCTGTTATGGAAGCGGCACGACTTATAATGGAAGCAGGTGGTAAACCACGCCGTACAATACTTGTAATTCTTTTTGCCGGTGAAGAGTTTGGCCTGCTCGGTTCACAGAGCTGGATCGACAGGAATCAAGACAAACTGGATAAAATATCCAATATGTTCAATCGTGATGGCGGACCATTGGTACCTACCGGAATTAGTGTTTCCGATTCAATGTGGAACGACATGGAAAAGGTATGTGAGCCATTAAACAGTATAAATCCGGAATTCCCATTTGAATTAACCCGAAGAACACCAGCCCGTTTACCTTCAAAACCATGGTCATCAGACAGCGGCCCCTTTGCTGTTAAAGGAGTACCTACACTTAATTTCACCACTGCAGATACCAAAGGTTATAACTTCGATTATATGGAGATCTGGCATACCGAAAGAGATACCTATAACATGAGTATACCTGTATACCAGGAACACTCTGCCATCGTGCTGGCAGTTACCGTTTTGGGAGTGGCGAATCTTGACAGGCTGTTATCAAGAGAAGGGTACTATTTTAAAGATGATGAACAACCTGAAAACCAAACCCCGACAGCTAAAAGGAGAAAATCATCCGTTAAGTAGCCATACCTTGATCATGAAATCCCTTTTTATGCCACCTGCTTTTAGATGTAAATCTATTTTAATTTTCCTTGAAGCAACCATGTGAGATGTTTATTAGTCAATAGTGTGTTAAATGAACCATGTCAATGAATTAAATTTTTAACCTAAAAAATCAATTTCGATGAAAAAGATTCTAGCTCTTGTTATTATCTTAATTTTCACTACACAAATTAATGCACAGGAGAGTTATTCCGGCACAACAAAAAAAACGCAACTTAAAATTTTATCTGAAAAAGCACTGAAAGTCGATCAGGAGTTCACAAGGAACCAAAAACTACATCAGGTTATTATGCTGAATGAAATGATGCAACAGGCAACAGCGTCTCAGGCAGTACAACGTTTAGATAGTTTAAAAACAGAAATTATGAATGGAGCCTGGGTTCCGGGATATAAGCTTCTGTTTGACTGGGGGCCGGGAAATCAGATTCTCAAGCAGGAGGAGTTTTCATACGACGATTCTGCTTCTATATGGGTGCCTAGTAATAGGGAAACATACGAGTATTCTCCCAGCGGGGATCCAGTTAAAATTACAAGAGAGATTTATAATGAAAATACCAGCCAGTGGGAAGGAGACATAAAAACAGATTATACATGGAATGCCGGTAAGATTGAAACAGAAATGATCTGGAGATGGGATTTCTCAACAACAGGTTGGCAAAACGACAGAAAGGGAACCTATGCATATAATACTTCCGGATTGCTTACCTCTAAAATCTGGGAATATTGGGATGAAACAGGAAGTCAGTGGTATATAGGTTATATGGAGCAACATTCGTATAATGCATCGAACCAGGTGGTTCAGATTCTGTTTTCTACGTGGAATAATGCTCAGCAAATTTACGAGCCAATGGGTAAGGATGAATATCAGTACCATACAAACGGAAAGGTAAGTCTTTACATGGCTTCATTTTATGATACATCTCCTGCCCAATGGATACCGGAGAGGAAGAGTGAATACACATATGATGGTCAGGGAAATAATACAATTTTATTGAATAGTTCATACGATTATATGACCACACTTTGGGTTCCGCAGGATAAGACCGAAAAAACCTACGACGCTCAGAACAACCTGATTTCCCAGGTGTTTTCATGGTACGACGAATCCAACTCTATGTGGGTATTGGGAGGGAAAGGTGAATATTCTTACAACAATTCGTTTTCATTCAACGATCTGCTTGTCCCCTTTCTTTTTATCGATCCTGAAACAAAAGAGTTGTTGAATCATATGCTTACCAACTTTAGTTATTTCTTCTTTGATGATCCTTCCCAGACATGGCTCCAGGACGAAAAGGGTGAATTATTCTGGACTCAATTGATAATTAATGTTGAACCGGCTGTTGCCGATTACACTTGCCAGGTGTATCCGAATCCTGCTTCAGGTTATATCAATGTAGATGTTGAAAAACTGTCAGACCCGTTATTGTTCGCTTTGTATGATCTTCATGGCAGGTTGGTTTTGCAGGGGGAAGTTTATGGTAAAAACAATATTTCACTGAATGATATTCAAAGTGGTTTATATTTGTACAGGATTTTTAAAGGTCAGGAAATTGTTAAGCATGACAAATTGATAATCAACAGATAAAATTCGTATAACAAATAAATCAATTATGAAGAGTTACAGGTTGTTTTGGGTTTCAATGACATTGCTTTCGTTTCTTGCTCTGGGATGTGAAGTGGAAGATGGTTACAGGGGAACGCTGGAAGATATTGACGGCAATACCTATAAAACTGTAAGGATTGGTGATCAGGTTTGGATGGCCGAAAATCTGAAAGCAAAAAGATATCAGAACGAAACAGACATTCCGGATATCATGGCTTATTCTGATGATGAAGCAAATGTGGAGATTTATGGCAGGCTGTACACTTTTAATGCTGCTACCAGCGAAGGTGTAACCGACAAGAAAGGGTTTGTTCAGGGGGCATGCCCCAAAGGATTTCATATTCCAACGGATGATGAATGGAAGCAACTGGAAACCTTTCTGGGTATGACCGGTTCCGATGTGAACCTTATGGCATGGCGTGGTTCAGTGGAAGGAGGTATGCTAAAGACAACAGGCACCGAGCACTGGACTGCACCAAATGCAGAAGCAACCAATACGACCGGTTTTTCTGCACTCCCTGGAGGTAATTATAACCCGGCAATAGGATATGCCTCTAAAGGACTGATAGCATACTTCTGGTCATGTTCATCAATTGATGATTATGAAAAATGGAGCAGGGTGTTGCAGACAGGAAATGGTAAAATAGGCCGATACCCATCTGGCAAAGACCTGGGGTTCAGCGTCAGATGTGTTAAAAACTGAGATTGTACCTTTTTTCAGCCTCCACCCAGTTGATAACCCTCCAGAATGCTTCGATGTATTCCGGACGGCGATTCTGATACTTAAGATAATAAGCATGCTCCCATACATCAAGCCCTATTATTGGTAAACCCTGTTCAGGCGTCAGACTCATTAAAGGGTTATCCTGATTTGGAGTTGATGAAATAAACAGGTTGCCCTCCCTGTTTTTGCTCAGCCAGGCCCAGCCACTTCCGAAACGACCTGCCGCTGCTGCAGCAAAATTCTCGCGGAATGAAGAATATGAACCAAACTCCTTATCTATTGCCTGACCCAGATTACCGGCCGGCTCAGATCCACCGTTGAGTTTTAGAATACTCCAGAATAACTCATGATTGTAATGGCCACCAGCGTTGTTGCGCAGAAAAATCGGATACTTTTCCATATTGCCAAATAACCCGTTGAGTGAGAGATCTTCAACTCCGTTTTCAATGGCAGACTTTTGCATATTGGTAAAATATGCCTGATGATGCTTGCTGTGATGAAGCTCCATTGTCTGTGCATCAATATATGGCTCCAGCATATTATAGGTATATCCAAGGGGTTCAA
The DNA here is from genome assembly GCA_964469215.1 of uncultured Lentimicrobiaceae bacterium. Lineage (GTDB taxonomy): Bacteria > Bacteroidota > Bacteroidia > Bacteroidales > SKPS01 > SKPS01. The sequence goes on along the minus strand of CAYXYB010000004.1, from coordinate 16,800 downwards.
AATTTAAATCTTTAATTGCGTGTTCCATAGTTTTAATATTTTTTGTTATTTATATTCATTTGAAATAATAACAAAAAATAATCTGTTTGGTTCAAAAGGATCCTGAATGAATCGATTACTCTGGGTGGTTAAAAATCGAAAATGATTTTAAAATTCAGTTGCCTAGGGGTCAATCTGGAAGGGATTGCGTATTGATTGTTGTTTACGTCTGTAATCCATGTATGGCCCATAGTATTACTGAATTGAAGCAGGTTGAACACCTCCAGTGAAAGCCATATTTTTTCCATATATCTGAATGGAAAATTTCTGGCAGGGGTTTTACCGCGTGAAAAAACCTCCTTTGAAAAACCTATGTCAACACGCCTGTAAGAAGCAGTTCTAGTAGGGTATTTGTAGTTTTTGGTACTTGGAGGGCCGAATGGGATTTTTGAACCCCAGACAAGGTTAAGGTGGGCTTTAAGACTTGGCAGGCTGGGGAGGTAGTCCTGAAAAAAGAGGTTAAAAGTGAGCAGTTGATCTGTAGGCCTGGGTTTATAACCGGCTTCCCGCTTTATAGAATATGCTATTTCCGTGTCTTCGGTCTCACCCCATATTATCAGGCTGTCATATTTATTGAAGTGATAGTAAAAATAATCACCTTTAATATCCTCCCTTGTCTGCATCAGAGATACACCTACCCAGCTTTCGATGCCTGGTACCAGTTCACCGTTAAGTTTAAGATCAAGTCCGAATGCATATCCGTTTGACTGCATCCTTGAGAAATATTTAATCCTGATATTATCAAATTCATAAGGTATAAGATTTTGCATATCCTTATAATAGACTTCCCCCACAAATTTAAAGGGCCTTTGCCAAAACCGAAGGTCCCATTCTGTACCTGCAACCAGGTGAACAGATTCCTGTGCTTTGATATCAGGGTTTATGGTTCCGTCCAGGTCGCGCATCTCCCTGTAGAATGGAGGCTGATAGTACATTCCTGCAGAAATCCTGTAGAGGACGTTGATCCTTCTTGCCGGTTTTAAAGCAATCACCACCCGGGGGCTGATTAACAGCTGATCGGTGTATGTCCAGTAATTTAACCGTATCCCTGTATTTATCGACACCCATGGCTTCCCCTTGACTGATCTGCTTTTCCAGGTGTTTTGCAGATAAGCGGTCATCCTGTTGGTATTGAGAGAAATGTTCGATTTCATATAATCTTTGATCACCAACTCGGGCCTTGTCTGAGCAGTGGGATCGGTATAGCCTACGCTGTCTCTGGGGTGGGGGAGGGAGAAGCCCGCTGAGTCTATTATATACCACTCCAGAAGTTTGTCTTTTATTCGTTCATGCTGAAAACGCGCTCCCCATTCCCAGTGAAACTGCCTGTCCGTCTGATATTGCCCCTTGATCTCAGCGTTCATGATATCAGCCTTCAGGTAGTTCCTTGCATGATTAAGGAATGTTCCAACACCCCGATTAAATGCTACCTCCCCGAACTCTTCCGAACCAAGGTTGGCATTGAGTTCATCAAGCCAGTATTGCCCCATGATATCGAATGTTTCGTATTCATTTGAACGAAAGGCGGAAATTACCATTGACCATGACAAGCTATCACTTGGTTTCCATGTGAAGTCAATAGCTCCAAATCCACTTTCGAACATATCAACCTCCTGTCCATCGAAATATACTTTCAGCCTTAGAACCTCATTCCATGTTCCAAATCGGGTTTCTCTTGAGACTGGGATGAATGAGTACTTGTTCCTTGAATAATTTCCCAGAAAAGACAGCGAAGATCTGCTGTTTGGAATCTGGTAGGTTATATAAGTTTGCAGGTCTGTGAACGAGGGCTTGTAGTCACCTGATGTTTCGAGGGATTTGAGTATGTACTGGTTAGACTTCTGCCTGAGGCCCATAATCCAGGTTATATTTTTATTTTTGCTGATATCTTGCAGAAATAGCGATCCTCCCTGAAGGGAGAGCTGGGCAGAACCGGCAAATTGATCTGGTTTTTTATATGTTGCATCAAGCACTGACGACATTTTATCACCATATTTAGCTCCAAAACCGCCCGCTGAAAACCAAACCGACTGTGTGAGGTCAGTATTTACAAAACTGAGACCCTCCTGCTGTCCTGATCTCACCAGCAGAGGCCGCATTACCTCAATGCCATTTACATAGATCATGTTTTCATCGAAATTACCACCTCTTACGGAATATTGTGAGCTCAGTTCATTACGCAGGCTGACACCTAAACCTGTACGTCCGATAAGTTCCGTGATAGCATTACCTGAAGGGGATGGTATATGGTTTACAGCCCTGATAGGGATCTGAACCATCCCACCAGAACCTGTGGCGGAGGCAGTGATTATATGTGGAGCAAGTGTCACAGTTCCGGGTACCAAAGTGATATTGAATTCATGCTCTTCGTTAGCCTTAATGAAAAACTCATGCAACTGGTCATTATGGGAAGTGTGACTGAATATAACTGCAAAACTCTGATCATATGGGGTTTTTAGCCGGTATTCACCACGGGCATTTGTGTAGGTCATCCATTTTACTTCCGGTATCACAACATTTACAGCTTCAAGCGGAGCACCCGAAGTGTCGGTAACTACGCCATAGATAAATCCATGCTTTTGCCCCTTCAGAAAAGATGGTGTTATGAGCATTAAAATCAATATAAATAATGCTGCTGGTTTTGCTCTGTTTATATGCCTGTGTGCTTTACAATACATATACCAACGGTATGGATCTAAATTTTTTTCCTGTAAGGCTGATGCAAACCTAAATATAAAAATGAAAGGGAGTCTGCCTTTTCAGGTGTTTTAGTGATGTATTACAACGGTGTTATTAAGAGTATATTTGAATGAAAGAAAAAAAACAGGCCAATTGATATGATCGGCCTGTTGTATTACTGTAATATCTGATGATGGCAATTATTTAGTGTCGCGAATTGCAGCTTGTGCAGCAGCGAGGCGTGCAATAGGAACACGGTATGGTGAACAGCTTACATAGGTAAGGCCCGTTTTATAACAGAACTCAACCGATTTGGGATCACCACCCTGTTCGCCACAGATGCCTACCTTCAGGTCGGGACGTGTTGCCCTGCCGCGTTCAACTGCCATTTCAACCAGTTGTCCTACCCCGGTAAGATCAATGGTTTGGAAGGGATCTGCATTCAGCATCTTGCCGTCAAGATAATCATTCATAAACCCTCCAATATCGTCGCGGCTGAAGCCGAAAGTCATCTGAGTCAGGTCGTTTGTACCGAATGAGAAGAATTCCACAGATTTCGCTATCTGGTCTGCCAGAAGGCAGGCTCTTGGTATTTCTATCATTGTGCCATATTTGTAATCAATGGATTTTACAGCCATAGCAATACAAACCTCATGATAAACCCTGTCAACAATTTTTTTTGTAAATTCCAGTTCAGTTACATCGCAGGTCACAGGTACCATAATTTCGGGAATGGGGTTATGTCCTTCTCGAATCAGTTCAACCGTGGATTCAAAGATTGCCCTGACCTGCATCTCTGTGATTTCAGGATATGTAACGCCAAGTCTCACACCTCTGTGCCCCATCATGGGATTTGATTCGTGCAGTACTTCACCACGTTTTGTAACTGCCTCTTTACTTATCCCGAGAGAGGCAGCAAGTTCAGCCTGCTTTTCAGGGCTTTGTGGTACAAATTCATGGAGAGGTGGGTCAAGCAGACGGAAAGTAACCGGAAGCTTATCCATTGCAAGCAAAGTGTCTTTGATGTCTTTCTTCACAAATGGATACAACTCATTCAGTGCACTTCGGCGCTCGTCGGTGTTATTGCTCAGAATCATTTTTCTCAGGAGAAACAGCGGTTGGTCAGAACCCTCACCATAAAACATGTGTTCGGTACGGAACAGGCCAATCCCTTCAGCTCCGAATTCACGTGCAATACGAGAATCGGCAGGTGTGTCAGCATTTGTCCTCACCCCCATGGTTCTGTATTTGTCAACAATCTGCATGAATGTTTTAAAGCGCGGATTTTCCGAAGCATCCATAAGATTCAGTTTACCTTTGTAAACATTCCCTCTGGTACCGTTAAGGGTTAGCAGGTCTCCCTCTTTGATGACATGGTCTGAACCGTCGATTTTAGCCACTTTTGCTTTTTCGTCAACATGCAGCTTACCGGCTCCCACTATACAACATTTACCCCAGCCGCGGGCAACCAGAGCAGCGTGTGATGTCATGCCACCGCGTGAGGTGAGAATCCCTTCGGCTGCACGCATCCCTTCAACATCTTCGGGGTTAGTTTCTTCACGAACCAAAATAACCTTCTCACCTTTGCGGTTCCAGGAAACAGCATCTTCAGCCGTGAATACAGCACGCCCAACAGCTGCTCCGGGACCTGCCGGAAGGCCTTTGACCATTATAGTTGCATCCTTTTCAACTGAAGGGTCACATATAGGATGTAGAAGCTCATCAAGTTGGGCAGGATCAATACGCATAACAGCTTTCCGTTCTTCAATAAGACCTTCGGCCAGCATATCCATTGCCATGTTGAGGGCTGCAGTACCAGTACGTTTGCCGGCACGGCACTGAAGCATGTAGAGCTTACCCTCCTGAATGGTGAATTCTATGTCGAGCATATCGGTGAAGCTCTTCTCCAGGTTGGTGCGTATATCATCAAGCTCCCTGTAAATCTCAGGCATAAGCTCCTGCATCGAATGGAGATGTTGATTCTGGTCGTTTTTTGTGTCATCGTTCAATGGATTTGGAGTTCTGATACCAGCCACTACATCCTCACCCTGGGCGTTTATGAGCCACTCGCCATAAAAAATGTTCTCGCCGGTAGCAGGGTTACGTGTGAATGCCACCCCTGTGGCGGAATTGTTGCCCATGTTGCCAAAAACCATCGCCTGAACGTTAACAGCTGTACCCCAGTCATCAGGAATACCTTCGATTCGGCGGTATGAAACTGCCTTTTTACCATTCCAGCTTTTAAAAACAGCCATAATACCCCCCTCAAGCTGTTGACGGGCATTATCAGGGAAAGGTTTGCCAAGAACTTCATTAACCCTTGCTTTAAAAGCCACTGAAAGCTCTCTAAGGTCATCTGCACTGAGGTCAGTGTCAGAGGCTACACCTTTTGCCTTCTTGAACTGATCAAGCATCTCGTCGAGCTGCTTACGGATTCCTTTGCCTTCCGGCAATTCGATTCCTTCTGCCTTCTCCATTACAACATCGGCATACATCATTATCAGCCTGCGGTATGAATCATAAACAAACCTGGGGTTGTCAGTTTTCTTTATCAGCCCCGGAATGGTAGCAGAGCATAGACCGACGTTCAGAACAGTGTCCATCATCCCCGGCATTGATGCACGGGCACCGGAACGACACGATACCAGAAGTGGGTTTTCGCTGTCGCCATAGATCATTCCCATCTCTGCTTCTACTTTTTTAACACCTTGCCAAACCTCTGACATCAGAGATGATGGAAGTACACAACCACTGCCGTAATAGTCGGTGCAGGCTTCTGTGGTAATTGTGATTCCCGCAGGGACCGGTAAGCCCAGGTTTACCATCTCAGCCAGATTGGCGCCCTTACCACCCAGCAGGTTCTTCATCGTTGCTTCCCCTTCGGCTTTCTTACCACCGAAATAATAAACATACTTCTTGTGATTCATAATGTTTTTCTTTTTATTTTGATTATCAATTATTTGTGTCTTCAGGATTAAATCAAGGTGCAAAAATACAAAAAACACTAGTAATTTTAATCTAAGATTCCGGTTATCTAATCAATTTCAATCCAAATTTTCCAATTTTATCTTAAATGCAAAATAGTTAGGAATTTTACTGCAAATCGTATATTTTTGTAATAGATTTCAACCAAACATAAAGTAATATGAGAAACATTCTGCCTGTTCTGGTGATTCTTTCTGTGATTGTGATTTTCTCATGCGACACAAAGGAGGAGGCGCCTGTGCTTACCCCTTATGAGATGCTTACAACCCGTATATGGCTTTCCGACAGCCTGCTGGCAAACGGCCAGGAAGCAGGAGGGGAGGGGCAACTCCTTGAAAAATTTAATGGTGAAGCAGAATTCAGAACCGACGGAACTGGAACATTTGGTGAATTTACAGGTTCATGGAATCTTTCAGCCGACAACAAGGAGATTACAATTCAAACCGATTCTATGCCTGCTTTCGTGACACAGGTTGTTGAACTTTCTCTGGTGTCTCTTAAGATCACCACTCCATTTGAAATTATGCCAGGTGAGGTGATAAATATCCGGATGACTTTCAAAAAGAAATGATAAAACTGCAGTCATCTTCCAGGTTGTTCTGTCTAATACTGCTGTTTTTTAGCAATCATTTACCTATTTATAATGATATATCTGCACAGGTAAAAATTTCACATGTAAGTGGCATTGTTGCAGATGCACGTACCGGAGCTCCACTTCAGGGGGCAAATGTTGTTTATGGAGATGGCAGGGGTACTGTAACTGGAGGTGATGGAAGGTTCCATTTCCAGGCAAATTCCGGAAAACTGAGAGTTGTATTCAGGTATGTCGGATACCGTGAAGAGGTACGGGAGCTCGAACTCACAGGAGGTGAGGACATAGAACTGAAGATTCCAATGTTCGTTCAGGCAACCGAAATCGACAGGGTTGTGATCACTGCCGGAAGAGCTGAACAAAGGCTGGCAGACCTCACAGTATCTGTCAGTCTCATTAAGCAGGAGTCCATACAGGCCGCCCATACAACTGATGCCCAGGAACTGATGAACAAGACGCCGGGTATTGAGGTTCTTGACGGGCAGGCCTCAATAAGGGGTGGAAGTGGATATAGCTATGGTGCAGGCAGTCGTGTAATGGTGCTTATTGACGGCCTTCCTATGCTGTCGGCAGATGCAGGACATGTAAGATGGCAGTCGCTCCCATTCGAGAACCTCTCACAGGTCGAAATCATTAAAGGGGCATCCTCAGTGATGTATGGATCTTCAGCTCTGAATGGAATCATCAATTTCCGAACTGCTGAAGCCACATCCGAAGGTGTTACAAGGTTTTTTATCGAACCTGGAATATTTGGAAATCCTCGTAGCAAAGAGTGGATATGGTGGAATTCACCACGTGTATTCTCCGGAATGTCTGTTTCACACCTTAAAAAATACGGAAATACAGATATTGGTGCCGGATTTTTTATGCATATCGAAAATGGTTACCGTGCAAGAAATGAGGATAATGTCGGCAGAATCAACTTCCTTGTCAGGCGTCGTAGCAAAAAGGTTTCAGGCCTCACATACGGTGTTTCGCTGAACGCAATGCATAGCCGGAAGCAGGACTTTATTCTTTGGGAGGATGGCATTACAGGAGCTCTTAAACAGGATATCTCGACGGCACAGCAACTGTTAGGATACAGCCTCGCCTTAGACCCTATCATTAGCCTTAAAAGGGGAAAACGCTTTACCCACGATCTCCGTACACGTCTGCACATGACCAGAAATGACTTCCCTGACGGAGGACAAAATAACAGCGACGCTGTCTCATTATTCAGCGAGTACCAATTCAGATATATGATCTCCCGGTATATCAGCCTTAATACCGGAGTGATGCAGCACTCTTCAAAAATATTTTCTCCTTTCTATGGAAACCACAAATCATCGAATACCGGTGGTTATGCTCAGGCTGATATTACACCATTCAACAGGTTAAAACTTGTAACCGGAATGCGACTTGAAAATTATTCTCTCGACGGCCTTGCAGAGATTCCGGTGCCCCTTTTCAGGGCAGGTGTTAACTACAGGTTCTTCCGTTCAACATTTATAAGGGCATCTTTTGGCCAGGGGCACAGATATCCATCAATCGCCGCAAAACATGCTGCAACAACACTTGGTGCTGTTAAAATATTCCCAAATCCGTCTATAAGAGCTGAATCTGATTGGAACTCCGAAATCGCAGTCAAACAGGGAATCAGTACAAAATATTTTACAGGTTTGGCAGACATTGCACTGTTTTATACTCAGAACAAAGACATGATAGAGTATGTGTTCAGCAATTACTATGACCCGGTAAATCAGGTTTCAGGAAGGGGGTTTCGTGCAACTAACATAGAATTTTCCCGTGTTTATGGTGTTGAAACTGAGTTCATCATGCATACTCAAATCAGAAAGTTACCCATAACCATCAATGGCGGATACCTCTTTATGTATCCTGTGGAGTATAACATCCATACCGGTAAAAACACAGGGAAATATCTTAAATTCAGGAGGAAACATGCACTTAACCTGAATATTTCAACCGTTTACCGGAAAGTTGAGATCAATATTCACAGTTCTGCCAGATCTGCCATACTTGATATCGATGATGTTTTTCTGAATCCTCTGACACGTGAGGAGATCCTGCCGGGTTTTTACGATTACTGGGATGATCATAACTTTGGCTATTTTATGATGGATGCGGCCATCGCATATCCTATAACTGACAAATACAGATTGTCATTGGCATTGAAAAACATCACCAACACAGAATACATGGGACGACCCGGAGATATACGACCTCACAGGCATTTTTGCCTCAGATTCACAGGTGTAATCTGAATGTTTTCGTAGATATGAATAACAGCTTGGTAATGTAATTTTAACGGCATGTTTTCAGTCCGTTGTATTAAGGATAATTGACACTTTTATCCCGGTAGCTATAAAAGGCTATCTTTTCAGCCAACCTGGCATTGGCACAGGAAGCTGTGCCGGCATCAGGGGGCAACGCTTCCGGAAGCGGAGGGACGGTGAGTTACAAGGTAGGGCAGGTGGTTTACACCACCAATACCGGAACAGGTGGTTCTGTAATCCAGGGAGTACAAATGGCTTACGAGATATTTACTGTTGGTGTCAATGAAACAACCCTGGATATCTCATTGACGGTTTTTCCCAATCCCACTGATGACAAACTTACATTATGGGTGACCAATTTCTCTGACGAAAACACGGAGTATCAGGTTTATGACACACAGGGGAAATTTCTATTTACAGGAAAGGTAAACTCAAACCAGACGTTTGTTGATATGCGTAAACTGCCATCAGCTATATCCTTTATGCATGAAAGGTACCGAAACGAAGTGGTGCAGGCATTTAAAATCATTAAAAATCATTGATCATGAAAAAACTACCTACACTAATAGGAACAATTTTGATTAGTGAGATTGGATCTGGGCAATCACCTGCAAGATGAGCTACCAGGCGTTTGTTCGAAACAGAAACAACCAGTTGGTAACCAATACATCAGAGGAAATACGGATTAGCATCCTGCAAGGTTTTGTAACGGGAACGGAGGTCTTTAAGAAATTTACAATCCTAATCCTTCAACAAATGCCAATGGCTTAATTACAATTGAGATTGGTTCAGGGATAACAATGACAGGAACATTTGCATCTATTAACTGGTCGGCGGGATCATATTTCTCAAAGACCTAAATTGACCCTACCGGCAGTACAAATTGTTCTATTACAGGCATAAGCCAGTTGCTCAGCGTTCCATATGCTGTGTATGTAAAGACGGCAGAAACTGTCAGCGGAGGGATAACCGAAACTGATCCTGTTTTTTCTGTATCCCCTGTATCCGGTATTATATAATGACAATCTTTTGCAAGGTGTAAGATGTATTAAAGATTAGGTGCGCACTGAGCCCGGAGCAAGAATGTGGAGTATTGAGGAACAAAACAACAATGAAGAGGCAACGCATGCGTTGCCTCTTCATTGTTGTGATCCCGCCAGGATTCGAACCTGGGACCCACAGCTTAGAAGGCTGTTGCTCTGTCCAACTGAGCTACGGGACCAAATTAATTCAAAAATAAATAATAAACCTGGGACACATCTCATTTAATTGCCGGCGCAAAATTAAACAAAATTCCACGATTCATTAATACAAATGACTATCCTGATGCATTAGCAAAGTCAAAAAGACTCAACCCTCATAACTAATTTAAAAAATGATACTTTTGCCTCTATGGAAAACTCTTCCCCGCAAAGCATCCTTAACCGCTCGCTTGGATTGAAGCTTGCAGTGGTTGTGGTAATCGGAAACATTCTCGGCTCAGGTGTCTATAAGAAAGTTGCACCAATGGCAACCGAACTTGATTCGGCTCTGATGGTGATTATTTGTTGGATTCTTGGCGGAATGATCACCCTCTTTGGTGCACTCAGTAATGCTGAAATTGCTGGAATGCTCGCCGATACTGGTGGTGAGGTGGTCTATTATAAAAGGATTTATAACCGGTTCCTGTCATTCATCTACGGCTGGACTAATTTTACCATTATCAAGACTGCCTCAATAGCCTCATTGGCATATGTCTTTTCACAGTCGGTAAACAGCATGGCGCCACTCCCGGAGGTGATACCAGGTATGGCACATCTTAATATTTCGGGTGTGTTTTATCCGTTTGCAGGTTTCAACGTAAAGTTTCTTGCAATTGTGCTTATCCTGTCTCTTACATTTTTCAATACCCTGGGAATACGTCGTGGTATGAAACTAAGCACAGTACTGCTGATACTTGTTGTTGCGGGCATCATGCTGATTACCGTTTTCGGCTTGTCAGCAAAGGGATCAGATATTAAACAGGTGTTTGAGGTCACTCCTGCTGCAAGAAACACAGGCCTGGGTGCAATCTTTACGGCAATGCTTGCAGCCTTCTGGGCTTATGAAGGGTGGAATTCTGTTGGTTTTGTTGCAGGTGAAATCAGAAATCCTAAAAGGAACGTCCCTCTAAGCCTGATGTTGGGCCTGGCAGGTGTGGTGGTTATCTATCTGCTGGTAAACACTGCATATCTCTCTGTTCTTTCAACGGATCAGCTAAAAGATATATATGCGTCTTCTGATAAAATTGCTGCTGTGGAAGCGGTGAGAACCTTCGGCGGAAATATTGGCGCAATTGCTATTTCTCTCCTAATCCTTGTCACCACACTGGGATGTACCCATGCCTCAGTTATCAGTAATGCCAGGATCTATTATGCGATGGCAAATGATACGATGTTCTTCAGAGGTGCTAAAAAGATAAACAGGTCAAAAGCACCTTCGGCATCACTCTGGATGCAGGGAGCCTGGTCTTCATTGCTTGTCCTCTCTGGAACATTCGACCAGCTTACTGACACATTGATATTTGCTGCATTCCTGTTCTATGGTATTACAACCCTGGGTGTCTTCGTGATGCGTTTCCGGGAACCGGAACTGGAACGCCCCTATAAGGTCTGGGGATATCCCGTTATTCCGGCTCTGTTTGTTATCTTCTGCATTTTCCTTACCATCAACACAATAACTGCAAGACCAAGGGAGGCTGCAATCGGATTAACTCTTATAGCAACCGGAATCCCGTTTTATTTCATTTTTCGCAGACAGAATCGCGATAAACAACGCTCTGGAAGTTGATCAATTTACAATTTCTGAAGATCGCTTGACATTCTTTTCGTATTAATGTAATTTAGCTAGATTAAATTTCCGATGGAGACCAGTAACCATAAAAAAAAACGGGGCGTAATCCGAAAAGCCATATGAGTAGGATCAAAAAAAGGATTATTATGGATCAGAATTACATTTTTGAAACTCTTACATGGCTTCTGCCATTGATTATTGTTCTTGGGGTTTGGGAATGTGTATGGAAACTTATTGCGATGTGGAAGTCGGCAAGAGACAATCAGTTAGCCTGGTTTATTTGCATTGCAATCTTCAATACAATTGGTATTTTGCCTATTATATATCTGTTGATCAGAAAGAGCAGAACCAAATCAGAATCAATGGTCATTAACCAGGATTAGTCTTGTTTTTTCCGATAATTGTACTTTTTTAGTTAATGATTTATTAGGTCATCACCTTTACTTTTTGTGAACTTTAACATGTCTCATTAAATGTTATCAGGGTAAGCCCTGACTTGTAAGAAGATTGACTCCCGGCTCCCTCCCGGTTATAAACCCTGAGGTATATCCATAATAAACTCATTCAGAAGAGTTTTTGTTGGTTTGTGGTCAATCTGGTAATGGTAAAGAAAAACAATCTTCAGACTGTCTGATTTCATAAGATTACTGATGCTCTTTTGGTTATAGGAACCAATTGTTTCCGGTGACCTCAGGCTTTCGAGATAAGCATTGAATATAATGGGCATAGCAGTATGATAAGTCTGAGGATGTTCTTTTTTGTATATCAACCCCAGAAGGGTTTGAAATGCCTCTGTGGTGTCACCGGTATTTAACTCGGTAATGCTTTTATTCAGAAGCACCTCGTAATGCAAAGGGGAAATCTCAAGCGCTTTCTGATAATAGTAAAGAGCTTTCCTGGAATCGCCAGTCTGCTGGTAACTTCCTGCGAGGTTGTTGAGAACATGCACCTGATAAGGATTAATTTCCGCTGCACGCCTGAAAATTCTTAATGCTTCGGAATGATTGCCCATGGAAGATGCAGCAACCCCCTTGTACCAAATAACAGGGATGGAAAAATTATCTATACTGAAAATGCTTTCATCTGTCTGATCAGACTTAATATACATTTCAGTCCAGTTGCCTGAAGAATGTGCACTCAGAACTCTCCTGTGATTAGACTCTGCTCTTGCCCGATAAAAGAAGTTTGCCAGAACACCCAGCGTCATTATCATTAATATGATCATCATTATTTTCGCCACTATCGGATTGATATATATCCCTTGTTCTTCTTCCTTATGTGGAATAACATATACATAAAGTAAAACCATCATAAACTGATGTTCGAACCTTTCAATTGAGAAATCAGATAATGCCAGTACGAAATAGATAATTAACCCGGCGAACATCAGGTTATTAACAGCTATTATTCCCGATTTCCATCTCTTGTTGATGATGAAGTCAGTGACAGGAATCAGGAGGATACTTATATACGAAATAAATCCGACAATCCCTGCTTCAGAAAACACCCACAGATAGTCGTTGTGTGGGCGCTGGAAGGTTTCATAACCAAGATATACCTGATTATTCAGGTCATAGAACTCATGCAACCTGTACTTCGGAAAGAATATCTGCCAGTTGCCACCCCCAACTCCGTAAATAAAATTATCTCTGATCATCTCCAATGTGTTATTCCATACTATCAGCCTTTCTTTAAACGAGCCTGTATCAAAGACCGGAGTTAGCAAATCGGGGGAAAAGATCAGAAGTGCCGCAATTGCAAAAATTGAGATGAATATCCCGGTTAAAAGTATTTTCGATAAAAGTTGATATCTCCTGGTAAAAGGAACTGCGGCAATTATTCCACCTGCAAGAATTGCTGCCATGGCAGTCTTTGACCTTAGATAAAGAATTATTGCAATGGTAGCCAGAGACAACATGGCTGCGAAAATCCGCCGGCCTTTTAAGCCAGATTCAAAAACTAAATAAACAATGAAGGGGAGAGATAGAGCCAGATATGAGGCAAAAAGGTTCTTATGGGCAAAAGGAGTTGATAGCTCATGAATAGTATGCTTTTGAAAATCAAATAAAAATATTTCTACCGTAAACAGGATAATACTTATTGTAACGCCGGTGAGTACTGCCAGCGCGATGATTTTGAAATTTATATATTTTTTCTCTGACAGAAATAAAACCACTATCACAGCGACCATGGTAAGACCGGTTTTATTTCCCCAGTGAACCGCCTCGGGATGATTAAGCGTATGCAGTGATGAAAGGAGATAGGATAAATAGAAGAGGATGAATGGTATTATCCAAAGAAAATGTTTTAAAAGAAAGCCGCCCTCCTTTTTTTGAGGGGCAGCAATCGAATAACCAATAAGTAACAATAAAGCAACTCCTTGCAGGATGCCTCTTGGCAGCAGTTTCGTGTCGAGCAGGCCGGAAACGGAAACTAAGGGGGTTGTTGCAATAAGAAAAAAGATTACAACCTCCGGAAAAGTTGGTTTATTCCAATCGAACCGCTTGTTTATATCGCGGGCATCCAAAGCCTTATATCAATTTCTTATGATCTTCCTTGTAGTGGTGCTTCCATCTTCACTCTCCAGCATCAGGAAGTAGATCCCCTGACTGAGATCGGAATCGTACAGAATACTGTTGTCACCCGGGGAAAGAATGACCTCCCTGCGGTCAATAAGGCGGCCTGCCGAATTGTAAAGCCTTATTACAGCACTCTCTTTCCTAAGGTTAGTGATATTGATCAGGAATGACTCATTAAATGGATTGGGGTAGATTGTGAACTGCCTGCTGAGGAAAATATTTTCAGAAAAAGACCCTGCCTTAACTTTAAATCCATTGGTTTTCAGCATATATCCGTCCAGGGTGTTTGATACAGAGAAATCATACCAACCCTCACTTATTCCGGCTGGAATAGAAAGGTTTGCAGTAAGTGTTTGATCGTTCTGTATAGTAACATTGTTTGGATAGGTTGCAGTAGGGGTAGAACCTGAGAAGTAAAACCTTACCGTGGTATTTGTAGCCATTGTGAAGCTTGTGTTGATACCAGTGATTGTCACATTGAGCGTAGTGCCTTCGGCACCTTCACTGGGTACTATGCTGTTGATAAAAGGCGTAAGCACCTTAAACGAATTTAGGGAAAAAAGGTACCCATCGATATAATTTGAGACTGAGAAGCTGTATGTGCCTGTAGGTGTGCCCGGAGGGATTGTGATATTTGCCATTAAGGCCTGGTTGTTAAGCACATTGAGGCTGTTTGGCCAGGTGGCAGTTGTAGTAGCCCCGAAAAAATAAAAACTTACAGTATTAGAGGCTTGTGCAAAATGTGTGTTTGCCCCTGTAATTGTAACATTAAGAGTACCTCCGGCATTACCTTCATCCGGGTTGATGCCTGTAATACCCTGAGCTGAAGCTAAAGTGAAATTCAGTGAAAAAGAGAAGGTAAGTAAGACCAGCTTTAAAATGTGTATTCTGTGTTTGATTCTCATATCTATAATGTTATTTCTGAAAATAACAGGTTTTTTAGGTTCACAAAAGTATGTCATTTTTTACTTATAGAGATTTAAACAAACGTAAACCATAAAAGTTGAGGAATATTTTTCGTTTAGGATATTAGAATCAAATAAAAACAAAAAGTTACTACGGTTGCAGAAGAAAACAATTTCCTGTGGATAGTGTAATGGCAAAGAGTCCTGAATGCGGTACTGCCTATTGTTTTTCAAATTTGTATATGTCCACAAACGACTCCTCATCCTCAGTATATTGATCTTTGAGCCACAATTCCGAATTGGTTAGCCTCAGAATCTCATACTTACTCCATTCACCCCAGACATTACCTTGTTTGAGTCTGATTTCAACTTTTTCCTTGGAATCATCAAATTGCCACTCTCCGTCAGCGGAAAAGTTTATACCCATAATTTTGCCTGTCAATTTAAACGCACCTCCTTTGATGAATTCATAGATCATTGACTCTTCTCCGATTTCCTGAACCTGACCGTTTGAGGTTAATTCCACCAGTTTCCATACTCCTATCAAACGTGATGTTTTTGTCCTTAAGCTTAGAGAAGGACCCTCTTCATATTTTCCACATGAGGAGTAAACCAGTGCAAATACTGCCAGGAATACAATAATTAAATTTACTTTTTTCATTTCTGATTCATTTTAGGTAATAAAAATAGGATAACTATGCAAATATATAGTAATTGTTCTGTGTTCAGGAATATTTAAAAATTTTCACTACTGACCGACTGAATTTTTAAAGATGGAGCTACTTCCCGAGGGATTCGCCCCAATGTTGTAAGTTTGTATTGCAGACAAAACCTAACAACATGGGTAAAAGTAAACAAATTAAATTTGTCGGACAACCGGACATTTGGTCTGACGTTCAAAGAGGTACTGTTGATTGACTCAACGACAATCAGACTGTTCAGCGACATTCTGAAAGGAGTTTGAAGAAACCCGAAAGGAGATGGCATGAAGAAAGGAGGCCTCAAGGTTCATATGCTCATCGATGCTGTTCAGTCGGTTGGCCGGTTTGTAAAGATTACCGAAGCGAAGTCTCATGACAAGAGCTTTCTGAAAAGTATTGAACTGATTTCCTTATAGTATGGTTGTGTTTGACAAAGCCTACAACTACTACCATCTGTTTGCTCTATGGACCCGCAACCAAGATCCATTACTTATTGTTCTTATGAAAATCTCCTTTTATGAAATATGATGCTTGTGATTTCACAAGAAGTTCTTCGTCGTGGTAAATCTCTCCTGTTGCCCGCATTATTGATTTGCCGACACTGATAACTTTTCCTTTAGCAATAAGATTACTTCCAAGAGGAACATTTTTTATATAACTAATATTCATATCAATAGTTACAACCTGCTTACCAAGCGAAATGCAGGAAACCCCCATTGCTACGTCACAGATTGAAGCCAAAACACCACCATGTGTGAAACCATAAAAGTTGGTTTGATAATCTTTTATCGTGCAACTGTAAGTAATTTTACCTTTTTCAATGCCAAGAATCAGAAGGTTAAGAAAATTTTCCAGAATAGGCTTTTGATACGTTGCTTCTAAATAATTTTCTAACCATAAGAGATATTCCTCTGTACCTTGAATCATAATTATAATTGCTTTAAAATGTTTCGGTTCTATTTTTACTAAACCCATCAACGGTTGCGGCTATTTCAGTATTGGATTGTGGTTGACTTTCCTGTGCCATCAAAATCGTAGGCGTAACTAGGAAACCCAAAACGATCTGCTGTAAGGGTAACTGCACCACTGATGTTTTCGTGATTGCCACCACTGCCAACAATTTACAAATATACGTAAATGCCATTTTGCCAATCATATATAAAGTATGTAGCTATTGTCTCAACACCCTATTTCTTGGACACTTTTAACAAAATGGTTTAGGACATTATCCTTGTC
>CAYXYB010000003.1:0-204416 GCA_964469215.1 uncultured Lentimicrobiaceae bacterium | reverse complement strand
TACTGTACTAATTTGATTCAACAAAATCTGTCCAGTGAATTAGGGGGTTAAGACATAGGCTTATGTGGGATTGACAAGGGATTTGTATTCCTTCGTAACTACTTTGGCTCGTATGTTTTAAGACAAAATCTCTTGTTATGAGCATTGCTTCAACAATAATATGGTTAATTCTGAAGGATTTATTCACTTCCTGCATCCCCATTATCCGTCCTGTACATTTGATAAGATTCCATATAAATACTTGCAACTTCATCGACCAGTACTTGCGGTTGTATCACCTTTACATTTGAACCGTAGGACAGGATTTCCATCAGAAAATCGTGGGTAAGATATACCTTAAGTTTGATTCTCAGGCACTTCTTGGTGTCCTCCAGAATCTGTTGCGTTTCGTGCAAGGGGAGTGACTTGATGTACTTCCCCTGAATGTGTGGAAATTCCAGCACAATTTCTTCTGGTTTCTCCGCATTGGGACTGATGATGCCGAAACAATACCTGAAGTGCTCGTTCACATCAAAGTCACCATTGGTTGTGAACCGCCCCTTGGTGATTTCAAGATCGGTTAACCTGTCCAGCGCAAAAGTTTTAATATTGTCCCCCTTGCATTCCTTGGCAACGACGTACCATCGGTTCTTAAACTCTTTAAGCGCATACGGTTCCACCTCACGCTGCGTTGGTTCTTCATCGCCATACTTCCAGTAACTGAAACGTATCACATGCTGCTGTTTGATGGCATGCAGTAACCCGTACAAATTCTCGGTTCCCTGCGGTCGCCGCTTTTCAAAATGGATATGCTGTGACAATCGGTCGCTGAGATTCAACGCATTAAACACATCAAATGCTTCCAGAATACGTTCCTTAATTTCTGGCAGGTCATCATAATCAATATAGTAGACCTTTCGGGAGAAGTCATACCTGATATCAATGTTATAGAGTGCCCTTATGTCAGTCAGGTCGCGCTGAAAGGTGCGCTTTGAAACTGTGAAATTGTACTCCTGCAATTCCGATTCAAGTGACAGATGGTCTGCAATCTCTTCAAATGTTGCTGGGTGCCTCTTAAGTTTCTTGATGATAAGCACGTAACGGGATAGTGTTTCTCTGCAAGACATGATGCTAATTTTTTAGGAATCCTATGGGTTGTATACGCTGGCTAAAGGTTTCTGCTTCGCAATATAGAATAATTTTGTCAATGTTGCATGTTTCACCATTCAGCAGGCTTTCAATCTCATACTTGCGTGCCACATTTTCAATCTGACCGCCAGTAAAGTCATAATGTGTTGCAAGATATTCAAGTTGTTTCTGTGGGAAATGGGGTAGTTTCAATCCCCAGATCATACTTCTTGTCTTGACATCAGGTAGATAAAACTCCATCTTGAACAGAAACCTCCGTTCAAATGCTGGATCGATGTTGTCCACAAGATTGGTTGTTGCTATCAGTATCCCTTCAAAATTTTCCAGTTCTTCCAGAAGTATGTTCTGTATGGCGTTCTCGGTCTGAGCAACTGCTGAAGAATCAACATCCTTTCGCTTGGATATGATCCCATCGGCTTCATTAAACAACAAAATAGGTGTTCTGCTACACTCCAGCGAATAGGTTTTATATTCCGTGAAGAATCGCCTGATTAGTTTCTCACTCTCGCCAAACCATTTTGATTTTGAATTGGCTATATCTACCTTCATGATATTCCTGTTTGTTTCTTTGGCAATCTGAAGCGCAAATTCCGTTTTTCCCGTACCCGATGCCCCATACAACATGACTGTGATTCCTTTGGGGAGTTTTCTTGACACCAATCGCTCCTCCAATTGATGGATTTTTTCATCCGTCAACAAATCCTTTATCAAAGAGAGTTGGGTTTGATCATCCTGATTGAATATCAGTTTTTTGTGGGTTATTTTTTCTGGAGTTAGGATGGAACTATTCCCTTGCCTTTCCCTGATAAATTTTAACCCAAATTCCCCAAATTTGCCAATAGTCCGCATGGTAAGTTTGGCAGCCGCTTCGTTGAAAAAGAAACTATGTTCAATTTCAATGAGTTTCCCTTCTGTCAATGGACTTTGGTGAGAAATAAGTTGCTGCATGTATTTCACCTGTGCGGGAGAATTATCAAACATCTTTTCGGTTACTCTGCTCACATCCGTGGTATCTTTACCTGTGAGGGCATCCCAGATGACATAAACAAAGAAGAAGGTATCTTCCTTTCGCAGATTCATTTCACCAATCCATCTGGTCAAAGGGAATTGATGGCATTGTGACAGAAGGGTTTCAGTCTGAACAAACAATTCACGGCTTGAAATCTCGTCATTATTCCGTTGCTCGGCTAACTGATAAATTTTATTAAGCAAATCAATCACATCGGTAATGATTTCCTTTTTTATTTCAAAATGAAGACTACCCGAAAGGATTGCTTCCGAAACATCCTTGCTCAAAAATATGTCAGAGTAATTGTCACCTATTTTACTGTTGCGGCGTAACTTTTCCCTTGAAAGAATACCCAACTCGAACAGTGAATCAAGTTCATGAATGTATTTCAATATCTTAACAGGGCTGCAATCAAGATAACCGATCAGGTCCTTCAAATCTACCGATGATTTGATGCCCATGACAAAAACCAGAGCGGTCAACAAAGCCTGTTTTGGTGTCACATTCAGATATTCTGACAAAATCTTCAGATCATCCTTGGTTTTATCGAAAAACGAATGACTCAATTTACAGTCCTTTGCTTCTTCATAAATACGATCAATGATATCAATGATTTGTAAATCTTTGACCTGTTCCATGTGCTTCAATTTTGAGCCAAATATAGCACACCACTACGCCAAATTGTGTCGCAGTTGATCATGAACATGAAAATAAGCAGGAAAATTGAATCAATCAATTGGCACGTAAAGATGATATTGCCGATCTGTCGGTCAGATTGGAGGTCAGGTTACCAATCCGTTAGTACATCAGGTGCTTCTTCTTCTGGTTCCGCCAACCTGCCTGTGATTCATACTCCACAAAGAAGATTTTCAGATCGGCTTGGCTTTCGTAATCAACGAAGAATATTTTCTTCTTGGCTTGGCTTTGGTAATCAACAAAGACCCAATTGCCGTTGTTCTGACCTGCCTGACTTTCATATTTCACTTTGTACACCTTCAGGTCACACTGACTTTCATATTGCACCACAAACCCTTCACGTCCGCCTGACTCTGGTACTCCACGGTGTATACCTTTTGTGCTTTGGCGACGGTAAAGGTGAAGAGCAGTATCGGTAGAAGGAGCATCGGTTTCATAGTGAATGTGGGTTGAAGTGCCATAAAGGTAAGTATTTTGGGGTAATGGTAAAGGGAGAAACAAGAGCCATCGTTTGACGATGTTATATGAATCTTACTACAGTCAAAATAAAAAAGCCAGAAAATCAGGCTTTTAAATGATGAAGTATTCGGGTGGCAGGATTAGCTGCGCTGATCCTGTGAGGTGGGGGGCAGATAACAAAAAGCCCTGCTCGCTTCGTTCGCAGGGTATTTGGTTTTTCGCTCGTCAAAACACAAAAGCAAGCTTTTGGTTTTTCCGTCCAAAAAACAAAACCCCGCTGGCGCGGGGCTTTTTGTTTTCGTCGGGGTGGCAGGATTCGAACCTGCGACCTCCTGCTCCCAAAGCAGGCGCGCTGACCGGACTACGCTACACCCCGAAAATAATGAACTTCCACTTTTGAGGCTGCAAAAGTAATGTTTCCCCATCAATCTGCAAAATAAAAATTTTTAATCGTTTTTCCTGCGATATGGACGATTTCGGTACTTCAATAGACGTATTGTAATTGCTTCATAAAAAAACTATAAACAATCTGATTTAATGTCTGGTGAAGTTCTTTATCTGATCAAATGTTTGGTTGTGTTAAACATATAACTATCTTTGCCGTCCCGTTTACCATTCATATCCACAGGTTGCAAAAGGAGGTAAAGTATTGGTTATTAGACACAGGTATTGCTATTTAGTTATGAAGTCTGCAAAAAGGAACTCTTCTGATCTCGAATTTATTTTATTACTTGATACAAGTGATGTGTCTTTTTGATATTGTGATATTTATAAATCCTGAATTAATAATAAAATAAGATATGACAAAAAAGCTAGCTGTAGTTGCATTTGGCGGAAACGCCCTTTTAAGAGGAGACCAGAAAGGCACCATTGATGAACAGGAACGGAATGTTTTCGAGACCTGTACCAATGTTTACCAACTTGTGAAAAGGGGTTATGATCTTGTGATAGGCCATGGTAACGGGCCACAGGTTGGTAATGTACTCCTTCAGCATGAGGCTGGCCTTAATATTTTCGGTGTTCCCAGGATGCCGATAGATGTTTGTGTGGCTGAAACACAGGGATCCATTGGCTATTTTATTGAACAACAGATGAAAAATGTCCTGCTTGAGGAAGGAATTGAGAAGGATATCCTTACTATAATCACCGAAGTTTTTGTTGATAAGAACGATAAAGCATTTATAAACCCCACCAAGCCTGTTGGCCCTTTCTACACTGAAGAAGAGAGTAGCGCTATGGAAAAAGATAATGGCTGGGTTTTTCATAAAGACCCGCGCAATCGAGGATACAGGCGCGTTGTTCCATCACCGGCACCAATACATATCAATAATGTAAAATCAATCGAACATCTTGCAAGATCAGGTGCCATTGTTATCACAGTAGGAGGTGGCGGTATTCCGGTTTTTTGGGTTGGGGAGAAAAAAATCCAGGGTATTGATGCAGTCATTGATAAAGATCTTGCCTCTGCTCTTCTTGCTACGGAAATCAATGCCGATGATTTCTATATACTTACTGACGTGCCCAATGTTTGTCTAAACTTCAATACACCACAGGAAAAAAGGTTGAAGGAGATCACTGTGACCGAAGCAAAGCAATATATGAACGATGGTCATTTTACAGAAGGAAGTATGGCTCCCAAAGTACGTGCAGCAATATATTTTGTTGAACACGGCGGCAAAGAGACAATAATCACCGAAGCCAACAAACTAGGTGATCCAAATGCCGGCACCAGAATCATCATCGGCTAAAAATTTAACATCAAAACAATTAAATAAAATAACAATCTGTCAATTAGAGAATCTGTCTAATGGCAATTAGACGATAAGACAATTAGACGATTAGACAAAAAGGAGGGAAAAATGGCATTCAATTTAAGAAACAGACATTTGTTAAAGCTTCTCGATTTCACACCCGGGGAGATAGGTTTTCTACTCGAACTCTCAAAGGATCTCAAAAAGGCCAAATATGGCGGTTATGAGCGGCAAAAGCTTACAGGAAAAAATATCGCCTTGATATTCGAAAAAGCTTCAACCCGCACCCGTTGCGCTTTTGAAGTTGCTGCTTTTGACCAGGGTGCACATGTTACTTATATTGGTCCAACAGGCTCACAGATGGGTTCTAAAGAGTCGATGAAGGATACGGCCCGGGTTCTGGGAAGGATGTATGACGGTATCGAATACCGCGGTTATGGACAGGAGATCGTTGAGGAACTTTCAAAGTATGCAGGTGTTCCTGTATGGAACGGACTTACCAATGAGTTTCACCCTACCCAGATACTTGCCGACTTCCTTACGATGATTGAACATTCAGGCAAACCATTAAACAAGATAAAATTTGCATATCTGGGTGATGCCCGTAACAATATGGGTAACTCCTTGATGGTAGGAGCCTCAAAGATGGGCATGGATTTCAGGGCTGCTGCCCCTGCTGAGGTACAACCTGCTGAAGACCTTGTGGCCATATGTCGTGAGATTGCAAAAGAAACAGGAGCAAAGATCACGATTACCGATAATGTGGCTCAAGCTGTTAAGGATGTTGATTTTATATATACTGATGTTTGGGTGTCAATGGGCGAAGCAGATGAAGTGTGGGAAAAGAGAATTAAGCTTCTTAAACCTTATCAGGTCAACAAAAAGGTGATGGATCTTACCGGCAATACCAACTGCAAATTTCTTCATTGCCTTCCGGCATTTCATAACCGTGAAACAAAAATCGGGGAGCAGATTTATCAAAAGTACGGCCTCAATGGCATGGAAGTTACCGACGATGTGTTCGAATCACCAGCCTCTGTTGTCTGGGATCAGGCCGAAAACAGGATGCATACCATCAAAGCAGTGTTGGTCGCTAATCTTGGCGCGTAGTGTCAAATACGAATTACGAATTACGAATTACGAATTACGAATTACGAGTTTTGAAAAGTGAGAAAACCCTGGATTTTCTCACTTTTCAAAACTAACCATTAACCACAACTGCTATTCTCGCTATCATTCTGATATTCCTCAACAATATTTACCGGGAAAAACAAATACCATATACCGGCAAGGGAAGTGAGTGCTGTAATGAGATAGAAAAGCATACCTAAAGCAATTGAGGTGTCTCTCGTTATAGTTTCCATGGCAAGAGTTGTACCTGCAATGGCAAATGTGAACTCTCTGGCACCAGCTCCCCCAAAAGTTACAGGCAAAACAGCCATAACCGATGAGATCAGAAATAGAGCCATTAAAAGCATTTTGTCACCACTGAATGAAAGTGCTTCAAGGATGCACAATGCTGTGCCAAGCTGTAAAAGCTGGACTGCTGCAGATTGCAGATTGGTTTTTGTGAAAATGCTTATAAAGCGCCTGAAAAACCGCCGGAGAATTAACCATGACACTATATATATTAATGGTATGACCACTACTGTAACCATTATTAAAGGAGTGGTTAAAGGCAGAAATAGAATCAGCAGCAGGGTGATGATAAGCAGTGCGATAAGTCCTGTAACCCTGTCAAGTATTGTAGCCTGTATTATGTACCTTACTTTTACACTGCTGCTCCGGTTCAGAACTATTATCTTATATGCATCTCCACCAATGCCACCCGGAAGAAATAGGTTGTAGAACATACCAAGCAGATAAAGCCTCAGATTTATTGTCGCAGGAAGATGCAACCCTGCTGAACGAAAAAATTGATTAAGCCGGTACGCAGATACTCCTTTGGACAGAATGAAAAAGGCCAACCCAACCACAAGCCATTCAACCTTTGAGCCTTTAATAATACCAACGATGCTCCCAATATCAATCTTCGAAAACACAAACCAAAGCATTCCCCCGGAAACTAAAATCTTTCCAATCAAACCACCCCACTTCTTAACAATATCATTCATAAACTAATAATTAACAGATTATCATTTAATTAACCATTAATCATTAATCATTAATCATTATTCTTCTAACCCTGTACGGCTTCTTGTCCTGCGACTCATAATAAGTCCTCATCAACATTTCGGCAATTATGCCGATTGTAATAAACTGAATCCCGAGAATCAAAAGTATTACCCCAAGAATCATAACCGGTTTACCCCATATATCCTGTCCCATAATTTTTATTATCAACAGGTATAATTCTATAGCACCACCAGCAATGAACAGAATCAATCCAATCAATCCGAACAGATGCATTGGCCTGTCCATATATCTGCGGAAGAACAGCAGAAGCAGCAGGTCGCTGATCACCCTGAAACTACGGTTAAGTCCATATTTGGATTTTCCATGGATCCTTGGATGGTGGTGCACCTCCATCTGGCCTATTGAAGCTCCTTCCAGGCTTGCAAGCACAGGAATAAACCTGTGGAGTTCGCCATAAATTGATATGCTTTGTGCAAGTTCCCGGCGAAAAACCTTCAGGGTGCATCCATAATCTTTGATCCTGACCCCTGTAGTGCGCCTGATTATGGAATTTGCGATAACACTTGGCAGCCTTCTTAAAATATAGCCGTCCTTACGGTGTTTGCGTATACCGGCAAGAAGATCATACCCATGCTTTTTTATTTCAGAAACCATGGGTAGTATATCTGCAGGATCGTTCTGAAGATCAGAATCCATCGTGACAATATAATCACCGCTTGCTTCCGAGATGCCTGCTGCCAGTGCGGCACTCTGTCCAAAATTGCGCTGTAACTCAACGATCTTAAATTTCTTGCAATGTAATCCCTGAACCTCCTTTAAAGTGTTGTCAGTGGAGCCGTCATCAACAAATACAATTTCATAGTCGATATCAATCAGCTCTTTTTTGATTTTTTCTATCAGTATTGCTGCATTGGTCTCTTCATTATATGCAATAACAACAATTGATATTTCAGGTTTTTTTTGTATCATGGCAGTTTTATATTTTTATCAAAGGTTAACAAATAGGTTCTTAAATTCTGATGCCGGATAAAAGTAGAGTCGATAACTTTGTAAGATACTTCTTCTGGGAAAGGGATGCGGGCAAACTGTTTTTCGTTGGTAAGATAATAGTTGCCTGCAATCAGCTGTTTATGCTCTCTGGTAATCGGTTCATTACGATTTGTCATCAGATATATTATTGTTGAATGGTCAATCCATGCGTTTCCAACAATCTGAAGAGATTTTCCTTTGGTTATTTCTGATATTCTTAAAGCATCATTCTTCTGTCTGTATTCTGCCACTTCTTTGGCTTTTTCCGGTAACCAGGCAATATTGAACACTATTCGAACTGATAGCATTAATATTACAAGTAAAGGTATTATGATGTTGATAACTCTTGATTTTTCCAACAGGATGGTTATAGGAATAAAAGTGAGTGGTGCCAGCATTAGCACATATCGTGGTATTGTAGCAGGGGATAACCAGTAAACAATAATATTGGCGCAAAAAACCAGAATAATAAGCCTCAGAACTTGATTATAATGTAGTTCAGATTTACAATCCGTATTTTGATTGTCCTCTGTTCTGAACCAGCCTGAAACTTTTTGTCTGTATGGCCTGAATACAAGCAGTACGACAAAAACTGACCATGGCAGAAAATGATACACCATTTTGGGGTGGAACAGTAATAAATGGTATATGGAATCAGAAAAACCTTTGCGCATTGCAGTTCTCTGGCTCGACTGATCCCAGAGAACCGAAAGTAGCTGTTGCAGGGAGTTTTCGCGGCTATATAACCACATATATGACCCTGCAATGATCAGAAAAAGGGCGATTCCTGCAAAATGCCACAAGCTGAACAGATGACGAAATTTTTTTGTAGCAATAAAAACCGTTATAAGAGTTATAGCCTGAAAAACCAGCGAAGGCATCCCTTTTAACAAAAATCCCAGCGCAGCAAGAAGATATGATGCAAGGTAGAGTTGCCGGAGTTCATTTTTTAATATTCCGTTAATGATAAACACAAAGCCTGTGAACGTGATCCATGAATAGAAGATGTCGATAAGTCCTAGCATTGAATCCCAGAAAAGGATCCTTCCGCAGGTTATATACATTAATGAGGCAACCAGAGCGTGCCTGTTACCAAACCATTTTCGGGTAAATAAAAAAATCGTG
This sequence comes from uncultured Lentimicrobiaceae bacterium, assembly GCA_964469215.1. GTDB lineage: Bacteria > Bacteroidota > Bacteroidia > Bacteroidales > SKPS01 > SKPS01. Next base: position 195,083 of record CAYXYB010000003.1, on the reverse strand, counting down.
AGGCAAAAGCCAAAAAGAGCCAGAATGGAAGGAATCCGGAGATGCCATTCAACTTCGCCGCTGCTGAAAGAGGCAAATGGGATCAATATCCAGTTGTAAAGGGGTGGTTTATTGTAATAGTATTCTCCTGTGAATGTTGGTGTGATCAGATTGCCGGACCAGATCATCTCCATTGTTACTATAGCACGAGTGGGTTCATCAGAAGTATATGGCATCACACCGAGGTTAATGAACAGTGCAGGTAGGGTAAGAAGGCACCCTATTATTAGCACCAGAAATTTCTTGTTCATTATGTATTTGATATTCAATGTGCTAATATTTTTTCTTTTGATTTACAAACCTAGCTATTTTCAATCTAAAACTAACTATTTTTGTGTCTACAAATCATTTTAATTAAACAACGATGAAATTGAAAAATCTTACTGCAGGATGGGTTGTTGTATTTATTGTTTTGTTAGGAATATCAGGGTGTGAAAAATTTGAAGATGGCAGGTCTTTATCTCTTGCAAAAATGAAATCATACCTGGTTGGGGAATGGAAAATCAACAAATACAATGGTGGAGTTATTAACACACCATGGATTAAGACATTTATGAGTGATGGAAAATATAAGGAAGTTTTATCCATTGTAACCGGTGATGTTAAATACGAGGGAACGTGGGAAATCAGTGAAAACAAAGAGATGGTTTACGTAATCATTGGGAATGTAACATCTAGTTGCAAAATCATCCGCCTTACGAGCAACGAGTTTAATTATCAGGATGATGACGGAAATTTGTTTGAGTTGACAAAATAATAATTATAACGTTTTCGTAGTTTGCTCATAATGTTTTTGTATCTTTGCCTTGATTTTTAATTTATTGCGGGGCAATGAAATGATATTTTTAAATATAGGCGGGATCAACATTCCGATACCAATTATCCAGGGTGGCATGGGAGTGGGGATTTCGCTTTCAGGGCTTGCTGCAGCAGTGGCTGAACAGGGTGGGGTAGGAGTTATATCGGCAGCTGGGCTTGGTTTGATACACAATAATCGTAATCTCGATTATCCTCATGCAAATATTGAAGGACTGAAAACAGAGATCCGAAAAGCGCGATCTCTGACGAAAGGAATTATTGGCGTTAACATAATGGTTGCAATGACCAATTATGCCGATATGGTAAGGACGGCAATCTCGGAAAAGGTTGATATTCTTTTTTCAGGAGCCGGTCTTCCTCTCGATCTGCCGTCATTTCTGCAGGAGGATAGTGTTACAAGGCTTGTTCCTATTGTTTCTTCTGCAAGGGCTGCAAAGCTGATATGCACAAAGTGGAAGTCAGCTTATGATTATCTTCCCGATGCTGTTGTTGTTGAAGGGCCTATGGCTGGTGGACACCTCGGTTTTAAGAAGGATGATATCGGGAATGTACAATATACTCTGGAAACTCTGATTACTGAAGTGATTACAGAACTCGAATATTTCGAGAATAAATATAACTGTAGCATCCCGGTTATTGCAGCAGGTGGAATTTATACAGGTGAGGATATGTATAATATCATGAAGCTTGGTGCTAAAGGGGTTCAGTTAGGAAGCAGGTTTGTAACAACTGTGGAATGCGATGCTTCTGAAGCTTTTAAACAATCATATCTTGATGCATCTGAAAATGATATTAAGCTTATCCAAAGCCCGGTTGGTATGCCCGGAAGGGCAATAAGGAACAGTTTTCTGGAAAAGGTCGATATGGGATTAAAGCACCCCCTGAAATGCCCCTTTCATTGTATTAAGTCCTGTGAGATTGTCTCAACTCCCTATTGCATCATGAATGCATTGTATAGTGCTTATCTGGGCAAAATGAATTCAGGATTTGCATTTGCCGGAACAAATGCTTTCCGTGCAAGGATTATCAATACTGTTAAAGAGGTAATAGATGATATCCTGGCGGGCTATAAACAAATGTTAGCATTTAGTCTCTAATGAAAAAAAAAGAGGGTGGCTTTTGAGACACCCTCTTTTTAGTTAGCCTAAACTGGAACTATTTGGCTTTAACCCAGGTACCTGTGCTGTAATCTGTGCCTGATGTTGCCCATACCAGTTTGTATTTGATGGTCAGAGTGTCGCCACCCGGAGATGTTGAGCTAATTCCATCACCTTCAATGGTCCCGTTTTCTGTAGTGCCGATAAATGGCTGATTTGCAATCGTGAATTTCCCGAATTTATCGAAATCCACATTGGCTGTTGTGCCTGTTCCTCCTCCGAAATTGGCGATAAGTATCCTCATCTGATTTGTGGCTGAAGCTGTCACTGTTGCAGTGTACATCCAGTTTGGATCCGGATTGTCACCAGTGATAACTTCTTTAACATTCCATGTGCCTGTGTAGGAAGCCTGGTTTACAATTACATTAACTTTCCTGGTAACTGTTCCCTTGTTGCCTGCTTTGTCAGATACACTATAAGTAAGCGTGTAAGTGCCAATCTTGGCAGGGTCAACAACTCCTGTAACAATTACATTGGCAGTCAGGTCACCGTCTTTGTTGTCCTCGGCTGCAAAACCAGGTTCAACAAAACCACCTGCTACATTTAAAACAATATCCATTTCGGCATCTCCGGTTAAAGTAATTACAGGATCGTCGAAATCTTCTGTTTCACAAGCGGTAAACGCTAGCATTGATGCAACAATTGCCATCAGAATAAATCTCATTTTTTTCATGGTTTTTTTTTTGGTGAATGATAAGAATCATTTTTTTTGCAAAAATAATAATTATTTTTTATTTTTATTCACGTTTGATTAAAAATAGGTTAATTTTGCACCATCAATCAAACTAAAAGCAATTAAAGTTATGAAAAAGGTTTTATCGGTACTCATGATTCTTGGTTTTGTCATTGGAATGGCAGCCTGTGGTAACAAAGCAGCAGAAGAGGCAGAAGCTCAGAGAATTAAGGATTCTATTGCACAAGCTGATTCTTTGGCAGCAGCTGAAGCAGCAGCAGCAGCTGAAGCAGAAGCTCTGGCAGCAGCAGAAGCTGAAGCAGCAGCAGCAGCAGAAGCAGCAGCAGTAGCAGAAGCTGAAGCAGCAAAAGCTCAACCTGCAAAGAAAACTACTTATCAGAAGGCTAAGGAAGTTGTTCAGGAAGTAAAGCAGGAAGCTCCGGCAACCAAGAAGTTACGTGGTGGCGGCACAAGCGGTAATTAATTACCACCCTTGCGCAAATCAGGCTACTTCATCTTTGAGGTAGCCTTTTTTTTTGCAATATAAATTCATTATTAAACAAATAGTCTGTTTTTTGTTTTATATTGAAATGGGGTTTAATTTTGGACAGAAATATTTCCATAGATATCAATAAAACTGTTTTAACACTAATGAATATTAAATCGGAAAAGAGATTTTGTTGTTATATTGTTTTGGTTTTGATAGCATTTGCCTGCACAACACTGGAAGCCCAGAATACCTCCGGCCGTAAGATCGTTTATAAATTCGACATTAAAGAGGATATTGCTCCCCCTGTCTGGCTTAAAACCCAGAAAGCTTTTGAAGATGCTGAAGCAAAAGGTGCAGACCTTATCCTTATTCATTTAAATACTTATGGAGGAATGGTGCTTACAGCTGATAGCATCAGCACACGGATTGTTAATTCAAGAATTCCAGTGGTGGTATTTATAGACAACAACGCTGCTTCTGCAGGGGCATGGATATCAATTTCATGCGACAGCATTTATATGCGTAAAGGGGCAAGAATCGGGGCGGCAACTGTAGTGACACAGGATGCACAGGCACTTCCTGACAAGTATCAGTCATACATGCGTTCATCAATGCGTGCAACTGCAGAAGCTAAAGGACGTAATCCGGAAATAGCCGAAGCAATGGTTGATCCGGATATTTATATCGAAGGAATCACCGATTCGGGAAAGGTGCTTACATTCACAACATCCGAAGCTATAAAACATGGATTTTGTGAAGGTGTGGCAGAAACTGTTGAAGAGGTGATCAATAAGTATGGCTTTGAAGATTATGAAATTGTTTTTCAGGAGCTTACCTTAATTGATCGCATCATTGGGTTTCTTGTTAAACCCTTCATTAGCGGGTTGCTGATAATGTTGATAATTGGTGGAATTTATTTTGAGCTTCAGACACCCGGGGTGGGTTTCCCCCTGGCTGCTGCAATTACCGGCGCAGTTCTCTATTTTGCCCCCCTTTACCTTGAAGGACTGGCAGAACATTGGGAAATACTGATTTTTATCGTGGGCTTGATTTTACTTGGTGTAGAAATATTTGCACTTCCGGGGTTCGGTGTCCCCGGAGTGTTAGGAATAACACTCATAATTACAGGCCTTGCACTCAGCATGCTTGAGAATGTGCGGTTCGACTTCAGCGGGGTTAATACAGGTTCTGTCCTGATCTCATTTTCCATCGTGATAACTGCAATATTCATGGCTTTGGTGAGCTCGTATTTTTTAACCATAAATATTTTCGGACACTCAACCCGTTTGTTTGGCCAGTTGTCCCTTGAAACTGAGCAGAAAGCAGAACTTGGCTATACAATTATGGAGGAAGGCCTACAGTCACTTATTGGCAGCCAAGGTATTGCTGTTACAATCCTCAGGCCTGTGGGTAAAATAGAGATTAATGATATCCATTATGATGCTGCTGCAGAGACAGGTTATCTGGAAAAAGGAGACAGCGTTGTCGTGACCGGGTACATCAATGCACAACTTATAGTACGTAAAGCCTGAATAAACTTTATGGTTGCGCTGTTTGCTTGAAATAAAAGCTTAATTTTGCGCCCTGTTTTTAGAAAAATTTGTTTTATGATCAACATTTCCTTACCAGATGGGAGTATCAGGCAGTATAACGGGCCTGTTTCAGGCTATGATATTGCTCTCTCGATCAGTGAAGGCCTTGCCCGTAATGTTCTGGCAGCTAAAGTGAATGATGAGGTCTGGGATGCCGGAAGGAAAATATCGCATGATGCCAGAGTAAGGTTGTTAACCTGGGATGATCCGGAAGGGAAGGCCACAATGTGGCATTCATCTGCTCACCTTATGGCTGCCGCTGTTGAATCACTCTATCCGGGTGCAAAATTTGGAATTGGACCCGATATAGAAAATGGTTTTTACTACGACATCGACCTTGCTGACAGAATCATCTCATCTGATGATTTTGAGAAGATAGAAAACCGTATGCTTGAGATTTCCAGAGAAAAACATAAATTTTTCAGACGTGAAATCTCAAAGAAAGATGCAGAGGCTTTCTTTACAAAAAAAGGAGATGAATACAAACTGGAGCTTATTAGTGAGCTTAAGGATGGTGAGATCACTTTGTATGAGTCAGGCGATTTTATTGATCTTTGCAGGGGGCCTCATCTTATGGATACTTCACCAGTGAAAGCTGTGAAGATATTGAGTGTTGCAGGCGCATACTGGAGGGGTGACGAAAAGAGGAAACAGCTTACACGCCTTTATGGTATTTCATTTCCGAAACAGAAAGAGCTTTCAGATTATCTGATTATGCTCGAAGAGGCCAAAAAGAGAGATCACCGGAAGCTTGGACGTGAACTTGAACTCTTCACCTTTTCACAGCAGGTAGGGCTGGGGCTGCCACTTTGGCTGCCAAAAGGTGCGCAACTCAGAGAACGACTCGAACAGTTCCTTAAAAAATTGCAACGCGAAGCCGGATATCTTCCTGTAATAACACCGCATATCGGCAATATTGAGCTCTACAAAACCTCCGGCCACTATGCAAAATACGGTGAAAGCTCTTTCAGGCCTATACTAACTCCACAGGAAGGTGAAGCATTCATGCTTAAACCTATGAACTGCCCCCACCATTGCGAGATATATAAAAACAATTACCATTCTTATAAAGACCTGCCCTTACGTTATGCCGAGTTTGGCACTGTGTACAGATATGAGCAGAGTGGTGAACTTCATGGCCTTACAAGGGTAAGAGGATTTACACAGGATGATGCTCACATCTTCTGCACACCTGAACAGGTTAAGGATGAATTTAAAAAGGTAATGGATATCATCCTGTATATCTTCAAAGCTCTTAATTTCGAAGATTTTGAAACTCAGATCTCACTTCGTGATAAAGTGAATCATGAAAAATATATTGGCAATTCAGAAAACTGGGATAAAGCCGAAAAAGCAATAATAGAGGCTGTTAAAGAGAAGGGTATGAAGGCCAGTATCGAGTATGGTGAAGCTGCTTTTTATGGCCCAAAACTCGATTTCATGGTAAGAGACGCTCTCGGCCGTAAATGGCAGTTGGGAACAATTCAGGTGGATTACAATCTTCCTGAAAGATTTGAACTCGAATATATCGGAAGTGATAATCAATCTCACAGACCGGTGATGATACATCGTGCTCCTTTTGGTTCAATGGAGCGCTTTGTGGCTGTGCTTATCGAACATTGTGCCGGTAACTTCCCGCTGTGGCTGGCCCCCGAACAGGCTATCATATTGCCAATCAGTGATAAATATCATGAATATGCAGAAAAAGTTTTAAATTTGCTGAATAATTCCGATATTCGCGCCCAAATTGATTACAGGAGTGAGAAAGCGGGCAGAAAGATTCGGGATGCAGAGCTGAAAAAAGTTCCGTTTATGCTTATTGTTGGTGACAAAGAAGCTGAAAACGAAACTGTTTCGGTAAGAAAGCATGGCGCCGGCGATCTTGGCATAATGAGCATTGAAGCATTTGTGCGGCTGATCAATGAAGAGATTGCCCTACTGCTCAATTCGATAAGTTAAATAAAAGTTTAACCAATATAGGAGGTAAAAATATAGCACAATATGAAGACTCTGTTCCGGGCAGGAGAAAGTTCGGAACACCCAGAAAAGAAGATCCTCACAGGATTAATCATCGAATAACCGCCCCTGTTGTTAGAGTAGTGGGCGAAAATATGGAAACAGCTATCGTGCCTCTGCGCGATGCCTTGAAAATTGCCGATGACCTTGACCTGGATCTTGTTGAGATCTCTCCGACAGCAAACCCTCCTGTATGCAGGGTGATGGACTATAAAAAGTTTCTTTACGAACAGAAAAAGAAACAGAAGGAGATGAAGGCTAAATCAGCCAAAGTTGTTATTAAAGAGATCCGCCTGGGCCCAAATACCGATGATCATGACTTCAACTTCAAATTGAAACATGCACAAAAGTTCCTTGAGGATGGAGCTAAGGTTAAAGTTGATGTTTTCTTTAAAGGAAGAAGTATCATTTACAAAGAAAAAGGGGAGTATATTCTGCTGAAGTTTGCCCAGGAACTTGAAGATTATGGAAAACTCGAACAGTTACCCAAGCTTGAAGGGAAGCGAATGATAATGATGATTACACCTAAATAATACCAATAATAAAACAGAGTAGTAATGCCTAAAATGAAGTCGAAATCCAGTGCTAAAAAGAGATTTTCTTTTACTGGTACAGGTTTGGTGAAGAGGAAGCATGCTTACAAAAGTCACATCCTTACAAAAAAATCCAACAAACGTAAACGTAATCTTACTTACTTTACAATAGTTGATAGTGCAGATGCAGGGAATGTGAAAAAAATGCTCCTGAAGTAAATCAATTGTTTAACTTACTGTTAGCACCAAAGTGTCTGTGAAATAATCAGGCCGCTACAGTGAAAAAAAAAGAAAGTATGCCAAGATCAGTAAATCACGCAGCATCAAAGGCCAGGAGAAAGAAGGTTTTCCAGCGTGTGAAAGGCCAGTTTGGAAGAAGAAAAAATGTTTTAACTGTTGCAAAGAATGCAGATGATAAGGGTTTGGGTTACGCCTATCGTGATCGCAGGGTCAAAAAACGTAATTTTAGAGCATTATGGATTCAGCGTATCAATGCAGCAGCCAGAATCAACGGATTATCTTATAGCGCTTTAATGGGCAAACTCAGTGCAAATAATATCGAGATTGACCGAAAAGTGCTGGCTGACCTCGCAATGAATCAACCGGAGGCTTTCAAAGAACTGGTTGAAAAGGTAAAATAAACCCTGTTGAGTTTGAAAAGTGCTGTTGTAGGCTGCATTTAGCAATGCAGCCTTTTTTTATGTCATTATCTGTCCGTCACTCATTATCAACTTCCTGTCAGAAAGGTTTGCCAGCTCATCATTATGAGTTACAATCACAATTGTGTGGTTAAACTCAATTCTGAGATCGAAGAAAAGCTTGTGGAGTTCTCTTGCATTCTTTGAGTCCAGATTACCTGATGGTTCATCGGCAAGCACAACAGATGGATTATTGATTAAAGCCCTGGCAACAGCAACACGTTGTGCTTCACCACCTGAAAGCTCAGAAGGCCTGTGATTTTGCCTGTTTGTCAAACCCATGAAAAGTAGCAGATCCTGTGCTCTGCGGGTAGCTTCAGAACGATCATCCCCCCTTATGAATGCTGGCATACAGATGTTCTCTAATGCTGTAAACTCAGGTAAAAGATGGTGGAATTGAAAAATGAAACCAACTTCATTGTTTCTGAACCTGCCAAGTTCCCGCTCACTTAAATCTGCAGTATTTCGTCCATTTATGTAAACATATCCCTGATCTGCATTTTCCAAAGTGCCAATAATCTGTAAAAGTGTAGTTTTGCCGGCACCTGATGCTCCAACTATAGCTATTATCTCACCCTTTTCTATGCTTACATTAATGCCTTTCAATACTTTAAGGTCGCCAAATGATTTGTGTATGTTTCTGGTCTCTATCATGTTAATCTTTGAATTTTAAGTTTTTTAACCGACTCATAATCGATATAGTATATAACCTTTAATGAAATACTATTCAGGAAGGGTGAGTCAATTATATTTTCCAGGTTTTTTATATAGTGGTCATAAACAATCCCGGTTTTGTTGGTGTAAAGGGCATTCTTGTAAACCACATTCAGGTAACTGCCCGGTGCAAAATTCCATGAATATGAAAGATCAATATTGAAAATATTGACTGTAAAATTATGATTTCGATTGTAATCAACATCAGTAAGATACCCCGATGTTTGCAGCAAATAGAATTTATCATAGTTTGTGGTTACCCAGTAATGCCTGATCCTGACATTGAAAGATGCCAAAGGGCTTACAAGATAATAACCGTTCAGGCTGATGGTATATTTATTTACTCTCCTTGTGCCGAAAAGGATAACAGATGAGTCGTTCAAATTTATTTTATCGGTAAAACCGGTCGAAAATAGGTCTGTTTCTAACGAAAAGTTCATCAACACCAGCGATCTTGAATTGAGTCTTATCCTTGGGCTGATACCCACCGAATATCCTTTCTGAATTGTATCAAAAGCTTTCCAACCGGAGAGATTCATGTCGACCAGGAATTTCTTTCTGTAATCAGGTGATGACCAGAACCTGAAAGAAGCGCCACCCGGCTTCACAAATACCCTTCCCGGAGTTCTGGCTTCATAGTAATCGTATTGCTTTACTGGAATAACGTCAATGTTGGTTCCTATTGAAAGTCTGTTACTGTAAGTTGTAATGGCCTTCAGGCCAATATTTGCCCAGGTAAAACTGTTCATGTCCCGAAGAGTGTTATAGCTGCCAAAAATCGAAGCGTAATAATTCAGCATCCTGCGATACGGAACAAATTGGTAGTATGCTAATTCCCCATACAATTCCGATTGATTATTAATCGTTAGGTACCCCATATCATTGGGATCGAAATGTGCATCTGTTAATGATTGTGAAAGGTGCCATCTTACGTTGCCGTTTATCTTACTCAGTTGGATATTGTGTTGATAACCCGGATCATATCTCACACCAGGCGATGATCTGTAGCTCACTATTCTGTCTCCCGAAAGAGCAAGACTCTGTGAACGGTTCTTAATCATATAGGAGAAAGCGGTAACATTGGCAAGATAATTATTACGCAATAGATTTGTTGAGGCAAGATGGACAAATGAGTTATTATTCAGGGTTTGATCAATCACTATCATATTGTAATTTGCGAATGGTTGTGTCATTACCATCCTATCGGTTCCATTTATCGTGTCATGAATGTTTGCATGCATTTCAGCAGTCATAGCATTAAAAATACCCAAAGCAAATCCTTTGCTGTTTCTGCCAGAAAGCTTTGTTGCATTAATAAGCTGTGATTCAGGAGGGTTTTCACGTATTATTTCTCCTTCTTCGAGCGAATCAGATACATCATCATAACCTACAGGCTTTCTGCCAACTCGCCTTGAATAAAAAATGCCAGCTTTTTCAAACAACTCAGTTCCTTCAGTGAAAAAAGGTCGGTTTTCGTTGTATTTCACTTCGTGAGGCGAGAAATTGTATATTTCATCGTCACTTCTCACCTGGCCGAAGTCGGGTATAAGCGTGATATCAAGTGTGTAATTGTTCTTTATTCCATACTTCAAATCCAAACCTGCATTAAAGGTGTATGAGAATCCACCCTGACCGGCCATATTCTGCAGATAACCCGAAGCATAAGGCATTAAAGCAAGGCGTACAGGGGTTTTTAGATCACTGATTCCTATCAGTCTTCCACTTTGAGTTAAAAATCCGTGTCGCTTTTTATCTACCGGTTGCCAGGTCGATTGTTCCCTGTATCTTCGTATTTCCCTAATGATATTAATGTCCCACTCATGGTGTGTATTATTCGGGAATCTGATGGCTGACCATGGTATAAGAATCTCTGCAACCCATTCGGTTTGATTTATTGAGGTTTTACTGAACCAGACAGCATCCCAGGCTACATCACCTTCATCATTTATTATTTTAGCATCATACTGTACTCCGGCAGCAGTAATCTGAAACAGAAATCCATTCTGTCCGTCACAGGAAGGAGATAGAACTATGCCAATCCAGTCGGCATTTCCCATATCATCACGAATGCTCAAATCCCTGAATATGCTGTCAGGACTATTGTCGTACATCGTAAGACCGATATACAGTCCGTAATTTGTATAACAGAACCTTGCAGATGTTTTTTGAGTGGCCGGTTTTCCAAAATCGGGTTCATATACTGTAAACTCTGATGCCACATCAGATTCCAGCCATTCAACTTCATCCAATACCCCGTCAAGGTGGAGTACATTCGGTTTATCCAACCTGTGAGCTGTAACGCTCCGGAGAGCATCCTGAGCTTCCAGATAAGAAAATGAAGCAATTAATAATAGTATCGGAAAGATCAGGTTTTTCATAAATTGTAAGGTCAAAAACCTGTAATCTTGTGTCATTAGTAGAACTTTGATAATTTTTAAAAGGATGTTTTTCTGGTTAAGAGGGCAAAAATATTAAAAAAATGAAGGTGTTGAAAAATATTCCGGCTTATCAATGGAATAAACCTATTCTAATAATGCTTTGAAATTCAATGTTATATATTATAATAAATTTAAAAGTCAGATTCCTGGAGTAAAAATTTATGATTTTTATTTCAGAATTACTTGCAATTAAGATAATAGGTGTACATTTGCCAAAAATTTAATTTAACTAACTGATTTTTATGAACATTTTTTGTGGCAGTCTTCCATTTAGTTTGAAGGAAGACGAATTACGTGGCTTTTTCGAAGAGTATGGTGAAGTATCCTCAGTAAAGATTATCACCGACAAGTTTTCAGGAAGAAGCAAAGGTTTTGGTTTTGTTGAAATGCCTGTTGATGAAGAGGCACGAAAAGCTATTACAGAACTCAATGGTGCTGAAGTAGATGGTCGTACTATCGTTGTTAACGAGAGTGAAGAGAGAAGAGACAATCCACGGAGGAATCATTCCGGTGGTGGAAACAGAGGTGGTGGTTTCAATCGTGGCGGCGGTTACAATCGCGGCGGTGGTTACCAGGGAGGTTATTAAGCCGGAAAGGTTCTCTTCTGAACACAACAAAGACACAACTGTAAAAGGATCTGAAATCAGATCCTTTTTTTTATTCATATGTTTTTCAAATAGGATTCCCGGAAATTACAAGAAGTATAAGCCTTAACTTAGTTAACTAAACTGTTGTGTGTTTCAATTAACTACTTTATGTTATTTTTATCCTCTCAAAACACTTAATATTTTTAAACATGAATTTACATGAATATCAGGCTAAGAAACTATTAAAAAAGTATGGCGTCAGAATTCCGGCAGGTGAAATGGCATTAACTGCTGAAAATGCACTTGCTGCGGCATGCAGGATTGCTGACGAGACAGGTTGTGATCGTTTTGCAGTAAAAGCTCAGATACATGCAGGCGGGCGTGGTAAAGGTGGAGGTGTTAAGATAGCCGGGTGTTCAGATGAGGTTGCAATACATGCAGGGAATATTTTGGGGATGATGCTTAAAACTCCTCAGACACCCCCGGATGGGAAACTGGTGAGGAAGGTATACATAGAACAGAACATTTTTTATAATGGTGATGAAGAGCCTCAGGAATTTTATGTTTCACTTTTGCTGGAAAGAAAGTCAGGCAATGTTATTGTAATGTATAGTCCCCGGGGAGGAATGGATATAGAGAAGGTCGCCGAAGAAACTCCCGATCAGATTTTTACTGAGCGTGTTAACCCGATGATCGGCCTTATGCCATACCAGGCGCGCCGTATTGCATTCAATTTTGGTTTATCTGGAGTTGCCTTCATTAAAATGGTAAAGATGATGCTCTCTCTATATGCTGCATACAACGACACCGATGCTTCGCTGATAGAGATAAATCCAATGTTTAAAGCTGCTGATGGAGAGATCTTTGCTGCTGATGCCAAGATGGTTATAGACAATAACGCTCTTTTCAGGCATCCTGATATTGCCGGATTAAGAGATGTGGGGGAGGAGGATCCGATGGAGGTGGAGGCTGCCGTACATCAGCTAAACTACGTAAAACTCGATGGTAATGTTGGTTGTATGGTCAATGGTGCCGGATTGGCAATGGCAACAATGGATATAATTAAACAAAGTGGCGCTTCACCGGCTAATTTTCTGGATGTTGGCGGCTCCGCTGATGCCCGCCGTGTTGAACAAGCTTTTCGTATTATTCTGAAGGATCCTAATATACAGGCAATTTTGATCAATATCTTTGGTGGTATTGTTAGATGCGACAGGGTTGCAAACGGTATTGTGGAAGCTTATAAAAGCATTGGCAATATCCCTGTTCCCGTTATCGTAAGGCTTCAGGGAACCAATGCAGCTGAAGCTAAAGAGATAATCGACAACTCAGGGATGAGGGTTTGGTCTGCTGTAAGCCTTGAAGAAGCAGCCGGATTGGTGTCTTCATGTATCAAATGACCAAATTGCCTGAATTTAATAAAATCTATGGATCAAGTTGTTCATAAATGCTGTTTTTGCTCAAATACTCAGGAACAATTTGCTTCAGCATCTTCACCACTTCGTATTTGTCTGAATGATATACCTTGCCGGCTAATTCATTTAACATGACAGAGATAGTGTCGTAGTCTGATTCTGTTACCTTTGCAGCAACAATATGGGGGTGTCCCGTATTTATTGTGTCTTCATTACTGTTAAGTAATTCTTCGAAAAGCTTCTCTCCCGGCCTTAATCCTATATAAACAATCTGTATGTCAACACCAGGTGTCAAACCTGATAACCTGATCATTTTGTTTGCAAGATCAACAATCAGATGTGATTCACCCATATTAAAAAGGTATATTTCACCCCCTTTACCCATTGAAGCTGCTTCAAGGACAAGTCTGGAAGCTTCCGGTATGGTCATGAAAAAGCGGGTTACTTTTGGGTGTGTTATGGTTATAGGCCCACCTTGTTCTATTTGTTTCTTAAACAAGGTAATTACCGATCCGTTGGAACCCAGCACATTGCCAAATCTGGTTGTGATAAAGCTTGTCTTCGACTGCCCGTTAAGTGACTGGGTGTAAATTTCTGCAACTCTTTTAGTGGCACCCATAACACTGGTAGGATTTACTGCTTTATCGGTAGATACCATCACAAACTTTTCAACACCAAACTTGTCTGAAAGATCAGCAATTATTTTTGTTCCCAGCACATTGGTCCTAACAGCCTCACGTGGATTGTTCTCCATCATAGGAACATGTTTATATGCTGCAGCATGGAACACTATGTCAGGCTTGTGTTTTTCAAATATCTTATTCAACCTGACGAAATCGGTAATGTCACACAAAACAAAAAAAGTATTGCATCTGACCTCCACACTGAACAATTCCAGCTCAGTTTCATATAGTGGTGTTTCAGCCTGATCCAGCAGTATAACATTGGCAGGATCGAAATTCAGAATTTGCTTTACAAGCTCACTTCCTATTGAGCCGGCAGCACCGGAAACCAATATGGTTTTTCCTTTTATATCCTTTGCTATCCTGCTGCTGTTAATAACAATCTCGTCTCTTCCCAGAAGATCTTCGATCTTAACCTGCTGAAGTTGTTTTGCACTAAGGTTACCATCAATCCATCTAGCTACAGGAGGTACACTCAATACCCTTACATTATGTTTGAGGCATATCTCTACAATTTCACTTTTCCTCTGAGGTTTTATACTTGGAACAGCAATAATTAACTGTTCAACAGAATGACCTTCTAGCATTCCATCCAGTTTTGATAATGGATAGATTTCTACATTTTCAAGTTTTTTTCTGATTTTAGTAGGATTATCATCAATGAAAGCGACCACTTTCAATTTCTGTCTTGTGTCACGTTCAATCGCTCTTTTAGCCATCAACCCGGTGTCACCTGCACCAAATATTACTATATCGGTGCTTTGGCGTGTAGTATGATATAACTCAAGAAATGCAACCTTGATAAGCATCCTGTAGGCTGTCATTGTAAGTGTAAGAATGAAGAAATCAATGATGACAATATTAAATGGTATCAAATGAGGTTTATCTAAAAAGTACCTCATTACCAGATTGATAATTACAAAAACCAGGCTACCTGAAAGATTTACAAGAAATATCCTTACAAGATCCTGTGTTCCGGTATATCTTATAATTCCCGAATAAACTCTCGTTACGATGAAGCTGATAGTTCTGACAAAGATAACAACCAGGATAACAGTCGGGAGTTTGTTCAGGTATCCTTCAGGAATTGAAAAGCTAAACCGCAGAAGATAGGCAAACCCTGCGGAAGAAATCGCCAATAGGATGTCTATTATGAAGATCATCCATCTTGGTGTGTTTTTTTGTTCAAGAAACATATTTTAACGAATCAATAATTATCTCTTTTTAGTAATGCTTTTTCTTCTTCGTTTTTGTGACCCGGATTTATCAGAATAGTGAATACCTTCCGGAAGTTTAGTTTTGTAAATTTCACGACCAATGAATCTTTCAATTTTTTTAAAAGAGTCATTTTCACTATAATTTACAAGTGTAATCGCAAGACCTGACTGGTCGACCCGTGCAGTTCTTCCAACCCGGTGAACATAATCTTCCGGGTCAGATGGGACATTATAGTTAATTATAACTTCAATCTTATCAATATCGATCCCCCTTGAGAGTATATCAGTTGCCACCAAAATTTCAAAATTCCTGTTTCTGAATCCATTAAGGGTTTCTTCACGTTTACTCTGCTCAAGATCTGAATGCATCTCTCTTATTCTTAGTTTAGTAGAAGCAGCAAGAGATCTTGCCAGATTTTTTACTGCTGATTTTGTTGATGCAAATATAAGCACACTATTTAGCTTTTTATTTTCGATTAGTTTTCTTACAAGGTCAGTTTTACAGTTTTCGTCAACCAAATATGCAGCCTGAATTACTCCATCTGCCGGTTTATCTGTAGATATGTTGATTTCTACAGGATTTATCAGAATTTGTCTGGCAAGATCCCTGATCTTAGGGGGCATGGTAGCAGAAAAAAGCAGATTTTGTCTTCTTTTTGGCAGAAAACTGATTATTCTGATAATATCTTCAGAAAATCCCATATCCAGCATCCTGTCAGCTTCATCGAGTATTAAATGTCTGATAGCATCGAATTTTACATATCCCATTGTCAGATGTTGCAGTATTTTGCCGGGAGTTGCGATAATCACATCAGAACCTTTAATCAGGGCAGACTTTTCCAAATCCCATCCTGAACCATCACCACCGCCATATACTGGTTTTGAGCTTATATCAGCAAAATACCCAAGCCCCTGAAGCTGATTATCAATCTGAACAGTGAGTTCACGTGTTGGGACAATTATCAATGTCGATGTTTTTCCTGTATTGTTTATAATTATCTCATTGATAACAGGTATCAGAAAGGCTGCTGTTTTCCCGGTTCCTGTCTGTGCACATGCTATGATGTCATTTCCTTTAATTATTTCTGGGATAGCAGCATTTTGAACCGGAGTCGGATTACCGAACCCTAACGATTCTATTCCTCTGATAACATCGCTGTGTAGTCCAAATCTGTTGAAGGGGTTATGTTCCGGTTGTATGATCATCAAAAAAATATATCTATTGCTGCTGAAAATTATCTTAATATTTTTAGAAAAAGATTGATCCCCAAAGGTTCTGAAATTACCCGTATATTTCTCTTTTTTATGCCGGCCTGTAATGCAAATTGCTGCAATTCATCCTCAGAACGGTGAAATAGAAACCAGTCACCTAAAATCTCCATAATTTTCCTTGAGGGATTATTTATATTAAAATTACCTATTATCATCTCACCTCCGGGCTTTAGATGTTCGTGATATTTCTTGATGAGATAAACAAAATGTTTATCCTTGAAATAATCAAACAGACCTGCACTCCATATCATATCGTATTTTTTTTCGGGTATAAATCTTATTACGTTATGATTCATGAACTTGAGAACATCGAGGTAATCCCTGTTTTTACTCCTGGCATATTCAATTGCACGTTTATCCAGATCAATCAAATCGAATCGCAGGTTGTTATGTAGCGTTTTGCCAAGGTATTCATGTACTTCATTTGCCGGACCACTTCCAAGAATAAGAATCTCTTTAGGTTCTTTATCCTTAGATTCGTTAAGATGAGTGAATTGCTCTATAGCTAGTTGCTTCCGGTTGACAACCGCAACTGCTGCCGGCAGATAGTGAAAGAACATGTCCCATTTTCTGCAATCTTCAGCAGGATTGATATATTTCTGGTAAATCTTTTCAATAATAAAAAAGTCACCATTATAGCCAAATGGCTTGGTGAAAGAAAAGCCGATTATGGTTCCCGGGTGCAAAATCGGTTTCAGAGAATCACGGAACTTGTCCACTTCATTTGGTGGAACCATGTCAACCACCTCAATAATAAATGGATATTCTATAGGTTCAGGTCCATTATTAGACAATATATCTGATACAAGGGAATATATATCAACTATGATATTTTGCATTTCGGATTGTTAAGATACCTTTAAAGGAAAGAAGTTAACTCTTGAAAATTGATTCCAGATCAGACATACGTGATTTATCTACAGTAATTACAGCCATTTTGTCAGCAATGATTATTTCAGGGGCTTTTGCCAGAAAGATCCTGTTTTTATTAACAATACATCGGTCATTTACCCTGATAAAGGTATCGTCCGGAAAACGGTTGGAAATCTGGTCTAGTGGTCGTGTAATTATGTTGGTAGTATCGCGCATATACACCTTGCAGGTTTTATTTTCCTGCTCTTCAATATAATATATGTCAGATAGCTGTAATCTTATCAAACCGTTCTCACCATCAAAAAAGCCGGGTTTTTCACCATCAGCACTTTGCTTAAACAAGGCATTATATTGCTCGCTTTCTATTCTCACCTGAATGTCATTTTCGAATTTAAACCTGGCAATTTCAATGGTTGTCTGCAAATCCTTTTCCGTATAGGGTTTTATTATATATCCATAAGGCAGGGATGTTTTTGCTTGTTCAATGGTGTGGAGATCAGCATTCGCAGTAAGATAAATTATAGGTACATCATGTTTTTCGACAATAATCTTTGCTGCTTCAATACCAGTCATTTCACCTTTTAGCCTGATATCCATAAGAATTATATCAGGAAGATTTCTTTCAACCTCTGCAATTGCAGCAGGTCCACTTGCCACGCAATTCTGAACCTGGTATCCAAGAGAAACAAGGCTCTCTTCAATATCTGCCCCGACAAGAAACTCATCTTCAACGATTAATATATTATACTTCGACATAATTACTTGATGTTATAAATTAAAACTAATAAAATACTTTGTTCCATCTGAAAAATCGAATGATAAATTGCCTTCGATTTGCTGGATTAATTTGTATACTATCCTCATGCCCAATGAATTAGCAGATTCAGGGCTGAAAGAACCATCAATACCGATCCCGTCATCAGAGACCGATAGAACATATGAGCCGTTACCGGTATGTTCAAGAGCAATCCTGATCAGTCCCTTATCCCTGTCAGGGAAAGCATGTTTGAAAGCATTGCTGATTAACTCATTGATAATAAGTCCACACGGAATGCCAATATCTATCGGCAGAAAAACATCCTCAATATCGAACCGGAATGTCACCTTCTTCTGTTGATCAAAATAGCTTCTTGAAATCGTGTTTACAAGTGATTGGACATAATTTTTAAACTGGATATTTGCAAGGTTTTCATTTCGATAGAGATTCTCATGTATCAGAGCCATTGACCTGATCCTGTTCTGACTTTCTCCAAGAACTGTTTTTAGTTTAGGGTCATCTATAAGACGTTCCTGCATCTTTAAAATACTGGATATAATCTGCATGTTGTTTTTTACTCTGTGATGGACCTCCTTAAGCAAGATTTCCTTCTCTTCAAGAGATTTTTTTAAATTCGATTCAGCGATCTGCCTTTTGCGTTCTTTTTCTTCCAATGCTCTGTGCATCAAAATATATCCAGCAAGTTCATCAACCATAGCATAAAGCTTATCAGGCTCAACCGGTTTTATCAGATAGCCGTTAACACCAAGGCTTATTGCTTCAAGAAAGTATTCCTTAAAGGAATATGCACTCATTATTACCACGTATAATCCGGGGTTGGCCTGTTTGATCTTTCTGATCATATCAAGGCCATTAATAAGTGGCATACTGATGTCTGAAATGAGAAGGTCGGGCTGGTATTTGTCGAAAAGTTCCATACCTTCCTGCCCGTTTGCGGCATAATGTACCTCCTGTATCCTCTTCTCGAGCCATTTAATGTAAAGATTTCTGATGCTCTCATTGTCTTCAACAAAAAGTACAGAAATCTGATGGAGTTGAAAATCTTCCATTGAAAATCAATCTTATAGTTTATTGTGTTAAATACTTATTTATTAATTCCTTAAGTTCACTGAGGCTTATAGGTTTGGCAAGGTAGTCCGAACATCCTGATGTGATGCTTTGTTCACGGTCACCTTGCATTGCATATGAGGTTTGAGCAATAATCGGCAGTTCAGGTCTAAACTCTCTTATAAGACGGGAAGATTCATAGCCATCCATTATTGGCATCCTGATATCCATTAGCACCAGGTCGATATCACTGTTGTTTCTGCAAATCTCAACAGCTTCCATTCCGTTTTTTGCCCAAAGAAGTTCAACATTATATTTCCTCAGAGCGGTTTCAATGAGCAAATAGTTTGTAGGGGTATCGTCAGCTACTAGTATCTTTTTACCTTTCCAGTTTTCCAAATTTATATCCATGACACTCAATCAGATTAATTAATATTGAATCAATAAGTGGACGAAACAACTTTATATGGGATTGTAAAGTAGAAAGCAGAACCTACATCCGGTTCACTCTCAACCCATATTATTCCACCAAAAAGATTTACAAATGCTCTTGAAATTGCCAGACCAAGTCCTGTTCCAAGATGTGTCGGAGTATGGTTCGTAGTTGCCTGCATGAACCTCTCAAATATCTGTTTCTGATCATTTTTATCAATCCCTATACCGGTATCTTTAACAAAAAATTCAAGCACATTCCCTTTAAGCTCATATCCCAGGTCAATAGTACCTTTATTGGTGAATTTACAGGCGTTGCTTGTAAGGTTTATCAGCACCTGTTTAAGGCGAGTAGGATCGGCATGAATCATATCCCGGTCATGCGGCAGAGGTTTATGACTTGATATGGTTATGTCTCCTGATATAATTTTAGGATCATGACTAAATAGAACCAACACCTCCTCAACCAGGTCATTAACGTTTAGCTCACTCTCATTTAGCTGAAACATTCCGGCTTCAATCTTTGAAAGGTCGATAATATCATTTATCAAAGTTAAAAGGTGCTTGCCGTTTTCCTTTATCACCTCCACAAAAAGAGTCAGCTCCTCTTTGTCCTCAGCTTCAAGAAGAAGCTGTGAATACCCTAGAATACCATTCATCGGGGTGCGTATCTCATGACTCATATTGGCCAGGAAGGCAGATTTTAGTCTGTCCGACTGTTCTGCCCGCTCTTTTGCCTTTTTTAGTTCTTCGGTTCGCTCTTCAACAAGCCTTTCCAGATTGTTGTTCCACTCCTCAAGCTCAGCTTTCTGTGAATCGAGAATTTTGTTTTGAATAAAATCTTTACGTGCAAAAAACTCGATATTATAAGCAGCAAACATACCAATGAGGTTAGCTGATAAATAAAAGAAGTTATTGTTTACCAGAAAGGGTATTGATATGTCTGAAAAATATATTGCACCTATGTTGTAAAAGGCAAGAGTTGTCAATCCAGCAATGGAAGCCCTTAGAAACCTGAGCTTAATAAAGAAATATCCGGCAATAAATATCAGCATCATTCCCGCATAATAGGCAAAATTTGCAGGTACCATTATCAACATGGCACTGATACCGGCTCCAGCAATAATAAAGCTAAGCAACAGCATCACCTGCCATATCTTGATAAAGAACTTGGTAAATGATAGTGCAAAAACAATTGTCAGAAAAGGGATTACAATTCCGAATCTTATAATATGGAAAACGGTTGTATAATCGGGTACTATTATTGAATCCAGAATTCCGAATATTCCATACAGGATGGCGACCAGAACAAAAGCTATTCTGAACTGAACAAGTGAATTTTCGAAATATTTCTTCTGAAATTCATCTTCGTAACCGTTTTTAAAGGCAAGAGTAATTCTGTTAAGACCAATGCCGGCAGCATTATTGATCTTAGTCTTGTATGCAACAGATTCCCTGAATCGCTTCTTCATTTGCCTGCAAAGGCTGGTTTGAATCTACAAAATTAGATTTTATTTGAATTTAGCCAAGATTAATTTGGTCAAATCTTTTTTGGGGTGCTGAGAATGGATATGGTTTGACAGGCTTTGAGCAGAGTTTTTTTCAAGACACCTTATTTTATTAGTGCCTTTTTACAACTAATGTTCAGTTGCAATGCTTTCTGACATTCCTTGTATACGGCTCACATGAAAGAATGAATTTTAAAAACAAGACACTGCACAAAGCCTGTCAACCTATATTCATCAGGCATCTCAAAATTATATTTAGTCATTAATTTGCTAAGAGATTAAAAAGTTCATAGCATTATTAATGTAAATAATTTAGAAGCCTGAACAAGTTCGGCCAACTGAGTATAAGAATTCTGCCAGATGTTTTGCCATTGTCATTAAATGTTTTCTGATATTTGTAGTCGTTATTTACGTGATATGAAAGATGGGGTAAAGACTTCTGGTAGAAAAAGAAAAAGACCTCTCATGGGTTTGAGGATTAATCCAAAAACGCGATGGCAGCGACCTGTAATGAATATAATTCTCATCCTGGTTTCATTCATCATCACCATTCCACTATTTATTATGATTTATCGATATGTGCCCGATTTTATAATCAGGTTTGATGGTAATGATATCAGACTAGATCATATCCTCACAGGAGTAATTGTTTTTGTTGCTCTCAGAATTATCCTGGGGCTTATTGAGCATCTTGTTTTTTATGTAGCAGTTACAGCCATTGTTTTGCTGTTATTGAGCCATTTGTCGGGATGGTACACATATTCCAATTTTGTAAACCGATATCAGGATCTGGTTTCTTACGTAGAATCAAATCCTGTGAAGATTCCTTTTTTGAAGGATGAAAAAATGACCATACGTAATGCACGGCAAATTCGTGATGCGATTGATTATCAAAATCCTGATGTCAGAAATTATGCCATTAATATCTCGCAGGCTAACTTTACAGAACTGGCACTTTATCGCGAATACGGAAATGTTATTCGATATTTCAGCATCTTTTCAGAGGTGGTTAAATGGACATATATTCCTGATCCGGCAGGGGAGGAGTATTATGCAAAAGCCAGTGAATCAATGCATCACCTGTCAGGTGATTGTGATGACTACAGTATATTGATGGCGGCATGTATAAAAGCCGTAGGAGGTGAAGTGCGGCTTATTCACACCAAAAGTCATCTTTATCCTGAGGTAAAGATTTGTCATATGCGTGATTTCGATAAAATTATAAATCTTATCAAGCGTAAACTTTTCCTTAAGGAATCATTAGGAGGAAGTATCTATTACCATTTGGGCAGGGACGATAATGTATGGTTAAACTTTGACTATACTACCCGGTATCCCGGAGGTCCTTTTATGGATGAAGCAATTTTAGGGATGCTTCGCATCTGAGATTTGTTATTGTTGAATCTGTTTTTATAGGTGCACCTGATGCACAATGGTTCTACAGCACGGCGTTCTGAAAATCCTGAAATAATATTCCTGCTCCTTATTGCGGATAATATGTCATCCATGTTTTCGGTCAGAAGATTTCCAAGAGGGATATCACCTTTATTGTCAAGACAACAGGGAACTACAGTTCCATCTGTCAATACTGCAACATGGTGCCTCAAACCATAACAAAAACCTTGATGTTCTGATATAGTTCCCTCTAGCCGGGGCCATGCAAAACGATTGTCAAAATTCAGATATAACTGATCTTTTAATTTCATGCCCATTCTCGTGTACCCGATAGTCTGGAGCAAGATCTTTTTCCGGAAAGCTTTCTCAAGCATCTGTGCAACCCTGATGTTATAATGATCTGCTTCCTGATCTCCATCTGAAATGTTCCATAGACGCATTGACACAATAATGCCGGAAGAATTTATAATATCCCGGGAAACACCTATCATTTCATCGATATACTCTGATGCATCTTTCTCATTAGTATATCCCCCTTTACTGTGCAGTGAAATGTTTATCTGCCGAAGGGACTTTTTTTTCTGCAGGAGCCCGACCATGTTCTTAAGCAAGACCCCATTGGAAGTAATATTCACCAGCAACTTATTTTCATCTGCAATATCAAGGATTGTTTCAAGATCGGGATGCAATAAAGGTTCTCCAAGCACATGGAGCATTATTTGATCGGTAAAGGATCGGATCTTGCTTGTAATTATACGGAAATGACCGATCTCCATGAATTTCGGTTCTCTCTTCACTGAAACACAGAAGGAGCAGTTAAGATTGCATCTGTTGGTTACCTCAACATATACCTTCCTGAAGCGCTTTACCATAAGCGGATTTTTTTCGTCTAATTCTCTCGCAAAACATACTCGTCATACTCGATTTCGAATCTGAGTTTATGCTTTGATTCCTCCTGTGCAAGAGATAAAAAAACAGAACGCATTGCAGCATCCGGAGCTCTGTTGGCTAGTGAAGTGTATAGTTTAAAAGCGGCTTTCTCTTTTCTCATAGCTAGGACCAGTGCATCATGGTAGCTCATATTATTTGATGGCACTACATTAATCGTGAAATCAGCGATTTTCATGTCCTTGATAGATTCAACAGGAGTTATAAATGTACCTTCCTCCATGATTTTTGCCAGACGAGCCTTGTGGGCAATTTCTTCACTGGCAAATTCTTCGAAAATCTGTTTCATGTCATCAGTTTTAGCCTGTACTGCAAGAATGGTGTAAAAGTCAACTGCCTGTTGCTCTTCATTCATGGCAAATTCCAGAATGTCATTAATTGAATTGAACTCTTTCATTTATCTGATTTTAATGGTTAACTAATAAATTGAACGTTCTATCTTTTCTGCAATTAGCTTCACAATATAATCGCATCCGTATTGGAATAGAGGCTCCTCACTATCTTTTTCATGCCAATCGAATCGTGAAATGGGTTTGACTTCAGGAATAAGCTTAAGTGCTTCGGAAAGTATGTCATTAGGATTGTTTGCAGGTTCAATACCAAAAGCAGAGAGTAAAGCAGAAAGAATTTCATGGCTTGTGACAGATGGCTTTGGTTCAGCCTGCTTTGTAAATTGCTTTATATACCGCTGAGTATTGGTGAAGCTTCCATCCATTTCAATCGGAAAAGTGGCGGGCAAGACTATATCTGACATTACAGCAGTTTCAGTAAGAAAATAATCAGAAACAACTTTAAAAGGGATACCCTTGAGCCAATTAATTACCTTAGACTTATTGATAGCCGTGCCTGCTGGATCTTCACCAAATATCAGGGCAATTTTTAACCTTTTCTCTTCAAGAAGTGTGGTTATGCAGGGTATTTCTGAATTAATCCCATTAACACCTAATGTTTCTTTTATCTTGTTAAGATGTTGGTCATCATTAATATCGACACCTCCGGGTAATAATCCGGGATTTATACCCATGTCGAACAATCCCTGTGCATTGTTTTTCTCCCTGAGAGCAACTACGCCGCTGGCATGCTTGCCGGGTTTGCCGGTAAGCAAGGCGAGGTTTCTTATTTCCAGAGCTGCAGCGGCACTGAGCTCCTGCATCGAATAGATAATTATGCTTTCATGATCAATATTATAATTAATACCGATATTTTCAAGACACTCTTTTGCGCAACCTCCGGCAGCCTCAAGCAAATCATCATAGTTTTCATTCATAAGTGCTTTGCTGTATTGATCAAAGCCTTCGCATGATGTGTCAATGTAGAATTGATTCTGTTTTACATTCGCAAGGAGGTAGAAATTAACTGCTTTGAAGAAGTGGTGATAGGATTTTATAAAATGTACTTTGTCGACTTTTGCAGCCAATTTACTTTGTTTATTTGTAGTGATCAACTCGACCGGAATAGAATCTCTGAATTTCTTGCTGAAAACAATATGGTTTATAAGAGGATTAAGTATATTCAGTCTGTCACCTATCAGATAAATGCGATTTGCATCTTTAATTTCCATAAAAGGCACATTGTCATTTGTTACCGATTGATACCCTTTACCTCTTCCTATGTAAAGGAAACTATGTATATTGTTTGTCTTTACACCGAACCGGGCTAGCTTTTGAATCTGGTAGAGCTCTTCGTTGGTTAATCTGCCGCCAGCAAAGAAGGCTGTTTCTTCTGGTCTGTAATCATTGATTTTTTTTATAATTATACTTAAGGCGTCCTCAAACGAGATCTCTTTAAATGAACCATTCTCTTTCAACAATGGTTTGACAATTCGGTTTTTGTCATTAAGGTAATTATACCCAAATTTGGCATGGCTTCCTATATTACAATCAGTATTTTGTGGAGATTGTTGACCCTCCGAACGCATAACATATCCTGCTTTGTGCAGCAGTCTTATTTCAAAACCTTCGCTGGTAAAAGGATCTACGGCATTCATTTCATCCAGTTTTACCGGACCAGGTTTGAAAATAACATTTTCAGAGATAGCAGCGGTAGGACAGGCTGAAATACACATTCCGCAAGATTCACAATGGGTGTCGTTCAGTGATCTACCCATTGCAGGGGCGACATAAGTTTGGAACCCTCTGTTGACAAGTCCAAGTGCTGAAGCTCCAACAACCTCTTTACACACCCTGATGCACCTTGAACAAAGAATGCACTTATTGTTGTCAATTTCGATAAATGGGTGAGAGAAGTCAACATCGTAAGATTTGAACTCACCGTCGTACCTTTTTTGTTCAGCACCATAGGTGGTTGCATGTTTTTTCAGATCACAGGTAAAATACTCAACGCATCCGCATTCGAGGCATCTTGCAGTTTCATGCTGTGCAATATTTTCATTTGCGTAACCCATTTCTACCTCATTGAAGTTGATTCGATCTTCAGGGTTAAGAACAGGCATCTCTTCGCGCAATTGATTAGCATATTTACCTTTGTATTCATTCTTATCCTGAAAGGTGAAATTGTCTTTTTTGCTTATGAAAAGAAAAGGTTCCGGCGATAACTCTATACCCTGGAGATATTGATTGCAGCTCCTTGAAGCAATCCGGGCCTGAGCTATCGCCTCTATAAGAGTGGCCGGACCGGTAACTCCATCACCGGCGGCAAAAATCCCCGGGACTCCTGTCTGAAGTGTTTGTCTGTCAGCATCAATATCACCCCATCTGTTAATTCTCAATTCCCCTTGATCAGTATGCTTGTTTATGTCATCGATGAAATTCACATCTGTTTTCTGCCCGATTGCAGCAAGAATTAGATCTATTTCAATATCAAATTCAGATCCATCTACCGGAACAGGTCTTCGCCTGCCCGATGAATCTGGTTCCCCCAGTTCCATCCTTATCAATGTCATGGATTTAAGCTTACCATCTTCATCCTTGTTGATTTTTACAGGGTTGGTAAGAAACATATATTCAACTCCTTCAAGCTTCGACTCGTGTATTTCAATAGGATTTGCAGGCATCTCTTTCTCAGTACGACGATAAACAACAATTACCCTGTCAGCCCCACATCTTACAGAGGTGCGGCAGCAGTCCATGGCGGTATTTCCACCACCTACAACAGCAACAATTTTCCCTTTGAAATCGTATTTCTGGCCTGTTATTTCCATGTTTTTAAGAAATGTGATTCCGGGATAAACTCCTTCTGCTTCATCTCCTTCACAACCTACACCGGTACCGATCTGAGATCCTATTGTCAGGATCACCGAGTCATAGTTTTTCTTCAATTCACCATAACTAAGGTTGTCACCCAATCTGGTGTTGTAAAAAATATTGGCTCCCAGTTCAGTTATATTATCCACCTCTTTCTGCAACAGGTCATTGGGTAACCTGTATTCCGGAATTCCGTATCTGAGCCATCCCCCAGCAGCAGGAGATGCTTCGAACAAATCACAATGATGACCTTCTTTCTGAAGGAAATAAGCTGCAGATAATCCACCTGGTCCAGCGCCGATTATGGCTACTTTCTTGCCCGTTGGTTCAGCAACAACGGGAATATATTTGTTGTCAGATTCTAGATCCCTGTCGGCAGCAAACCTTTTAAGGTAATCAATACCAACCGCAGCACCTTCATCCAGGAGGTTTCTCCTGCAAGCAACTTCACATGGGCGTACACATACCCTTCCACATATTGCCGGAAGAGGATTCACCTCCTTGATAAGAGCAACAGCCTCGCTGTACAACCCCTTTTCTATCAGTGAAATATATCCCTGCACGTCAACACCGGCAGGGCATGTGAGTTTGCAAGGAGCAACACAGTCAGCATAGTGATTGCTCATTAACAGGTCAAGTGCAGTTTTTCTTGCTTTTCTGATACGCTCATTTTCCGTTTCTATGCGCATTCCTTCAGCAATACGTGTTGAGCATGCTGGTTGAAGGGTTTTTATGCCTTCTACCTCTACAACACAAACATAACAGGACGAATATGGTTCTATTCTAGGGTCGTTGCACAAAGTCGGAATCTCTATTCCATACCTTGTTGCAGCTATTAGAATAGTTTCACCTTTCTGTCCCCTGGCAGGTTTACCGTTGAGAATGAGATTAAGTTCTTCCATCTTTCCTTCTTTTGTTTTTTTGAATCAACACCGGGTTAAATAAGTCTGATAGCTTCAAATTTGCACCTGCTGTAACAATCTCCGCATTTGATACATTTATCCTGATGAATAAAATGCACCTCCTTTTTATTTCCGGATATTGCATCAACAGGACATTTGCGGGCGCAAACAGTGCAACCTGTACAATTCTCTACAATGATTTCGTATGTAAGCAGGTTCTTGCAAACTTTAGCCGGGCATTTCTTCTGCTTGATATGAGCCTCGTACTCATCCCTGAAATAACGAATCGTTGTCAGTACAGGATTTGGAGCAGTTTGTCCGAGTCCGCAAAGTGAACTGTCCTTTATTTGATGAGAGAGGTCTTCCAACATTTCAAGATCACCCTCTTTGCCATGACCGTGAGTTATCCGTTCAAGTATTTCCAGCATTCTTTTGGTACCAATCCTGCAGAAGGTGCATTTACCGCATGATTCTTTCTGGGTGAAATCAAGGAAGAACCTTGCCATATCCACCATGCATGTAGTTTCATCCATCACCACCATACCGCCAGATCCCATGATTGCCCCTGTTGCAGTTACAGAATCGTAATCCACAATGGTTTCACCAAGGTATGCTGGGATGCAACCGCCTGAGGGTCCGCCAAGCTGAACAGCCTTAAACTGTTTATTATTTTTTATACCTCCGCCAAGTTTAAAGATTATATCGTTGATTGTAATCCCCATTGGTACTTCAACAAGGCCACCATTCTTAATCTTTCCTGCTAGAGCAAAAACCTTGGTTCCTTTCGATTTTTCAGTGCCATATGCAGCATAGGCTTTCGCCCCTTTATCAATAATCCAGGGAATATTGGCAAAGGTCTCTACATTATTAATGTTGGTAGGTTTTTTCCAGAGGCCGGCTTCAGCCGGAAAAGGGGGGCGTTTGTTGGGCATGCCCCTTTTTCCTTCTACTGACGCAATAAGGGCAGTCTCCTCACCGCAAACAAAAGCTCCTGCACCCTCTTTTATGTATATGTCAAAATTAAAACCTTTAATATTGGCAACGTTGGAGCCTAGAAAACCATTTTCGCGAGCTTGCTTAATTGCTATATTGAGCCGTTTGAGAGCAAGAGGATACTCAGCACGGCAATAGATTACACCCTGTTTTGCACCGATTGCATATCCGGCAATAATCATCCCTTCCAACACAGCATGAGGATCGCCCTCGAGAAGCGAACGGTCCATAAAAGCACCCGGGTCACCTTCATCAGCGTTGCAAATTACAAATTTTTGTTCAGATTTGTTATTCAATGCAAATCTCCATTTTAATCCCGTTGGAAAACCTCCGCCACCACGACCCCTGATTCCTGAATCAAGAACTTCCTGAATCACAGCTAAGTTATTCATACCTGTTGAAGCTATCTTTCTGATTGCCGAGTATGCAGCTCTAGCTTTAGCCTCTTCAATCGATTCAGGATCAATCATTCCACAGTTCCTCAATGCAATTTTTACCTGCCCTTCAAGGAAGATGTCGTCAGGCGTTGAAAAAAGATCAGAGTGAACTATGTAATCCCTGATAACCTCATGATGAACAATATGTCGGTCAAGCACTTCTATAGCCCTGGATTCGTCAACATTACCGTAAATATAATGGCCGGTAGCATCAATAACTTCGAGAAGAGGTTCCCTGAAGCACATACCTAAACAGCTTGTCTTTTTTAATTCAAAACTGAGATTATCAGCTTCCTTAATAGCCTTTATTTTATCATAAATTTTTCCGGCACCGGCAGCAATGCCACAACTGCCAAGACCTACAATAACCTGTGTTGTTCCCATATTATGATCAACTTAAAAAGTTTCATTTATTGAATTCACTAAGGCGTATATCCTTTATAACTTTTACAGCATCCTTACCTGTGAGATTGCCATAAGTTTCCTCTCCTATCATCATTACGGGAGCCAGTGAACAGCATCCCAGGCAGGCAACAGACTCAAGTGTAAATAAACCGTCATCTGTGGTGCCTCCGTCTGGCACCCCTAAAGATTCACTTAGTGCCTCTGTGATTTTGGGAGCAGACTGCACATGGCATGCAGTACCATGGCAAACCTTTATTATGTGTTTGCCAACCGGTGACAGCCTGAACTGGGCATAAAAGGTAGCCACTCCGTATAATTCACTCATTGGAATACCAGTTTCTGACGATATTAGTTCAAAGGCTTTACCCGGAATAAACCCGTAACACTCCTGTGTACCTTGCAGCAATGGTATTACATTACCTTTGCGATTCCGGTATTTTGCAATAAGATCACTTATCAGGTTCAAATCAACATCTTGATTATCAGCCGTAGTTTTAACGGCCGGAACTCTTTCTACTCTCATAGTATGCTCATGTTATTGATACCGGTCAAAAGTAAAAAATTGATTCAGGTTTTTTTAATTGTCTGAATAATTTAGAGCTGTTTTAAATTAGCAGGTCGTTATAATATGAGATATTCTTGTGCCCTGCTCTCAAGGCATAAAAATTTGTAAAAAAAAAATAATATCAAAAATTTGCTTTTCCCGTTACTTCTTATTACTTTTACAGTTGCATTTGATTTGAGCAATTGATTTAAAAACCGTAACTATTTTACTGTTGTATATTATCTTTTATTATTTCATATCATGAACATCTTTGTAGCACGATTTGGAAGGAATACCAGAGCCGACGATCTGGTAACCCTGTTTGGTAAATTTGGTGAAGTTTTATCTGCCAAAATTATTGTTGACCGTTCAACCGGTCACAGTAAAGGGTATGCATTTGTGGAGATGGCTGTGGAAGAAGAGGGAGAGAAGGCAATAAATGCACTAAATGAAAGCACTTTTATGGATTATGTCATCGTTGTGAAGAAAGCACATCCACGCGAGCAGGTTCCAATACGAAAACTTCAGCTTGTAAAAAAAAGCCAGAAAGGGAATAGTGTAACTGAACCAGAAACCGACACTGATGTTGGTGAAGGGAATGATTCCCCTTCTGAATTAATTGATAGTGACGGTAATTAAAAGCCCGGTTGAAATCCGTGAACATTGCTGAAGATCTTTTGCATACCTTTGTGGTATCAGAAGAATTATTTTAATGCATCTATATCAACTAAGTCTGCAGGGATTTAAAAATTACAGGGAAATAAAGCTGAATTTCCCGGGTCAAATCACAAGTATTGTAGGTGATAATGGTGCCGGAAAGACTAACATCCTGGATGCAATCCATTACCTATCTTTCTGTAAAAGCTACTTCAATACAGTCGACTTGTACAGCATCAATCATAACTCGGAGATTTGTTCGGTTGCAGGAAAACTAAGGAATTCTCCTGAAAGTTCTTCGATTGAGGTAAATTGTGTCCTGAAACGGGGACACCGTAAGGCTTTCAGGGTTAATGGCAAAGAGGTTGATCGTTTGGCTGATCATATCGGCAAAATACCTGCTGTTATGGTCTCCCCTTATGATAGTGTTATTATTGAGGGTGGAAGCGAAGAACGGCGCCGGTATATTGACATGGTGATATGCCAGTTTGACAAAGGGTATCTCAATGATTTGGTAGCATATAACAGAGCACTTATTCAAAGAAATGCACTTCTTAAACAGATGGCTTTTGACATTAGGTTTGATGCCTCATGGCTTTCTGTTTGGAATGAGCAGTTGGCTGAATATGGTTCCCGAATCTATCAGAGAAGAAATCTCTTTATTTCAGATTTTGTTCCTGTTTTCCGGGATATTTACAGCTACCTCTCAGGAGATGCCGAATCTTCCGGTATAGAATATATATCCCACCTGAGAGAAATGACAGATCCTCTGTTACTAATTGCCAGCAATACCAATAATGATAGGAATGCCCGTTATACCACTACAGGCATTCATAAAGATGATCTTAAGTTTATGCTTTCGGATGTGCCTGTAAAACGATTTGGATCACAAGGGCAACAGAAAACTTTTATTGTTGCTCTCAAACTTGCTCAGTTCCGTTTTCTTGCAGACCTTCTGAACATGAAACCTTTGCTCCTGCTCGATGATATATTCGACAAGCTTGACCGTTCCCGGATCGAACGCCTTATGGGTCTTGTTAGTAATCACCATTACGGTCAGATATTTATTACAGACACAAACTCTCAGCGGATTGATACTATATTTGACTCGATAAAATCAGAGACTGACATAATTAAAATTCACAATGGTGAATTAATTCATTGAAATATAAATTATCAAGTCTGAATAATTATCATGAACCAGTTGTTAGTTATGACTTTCCGTCTAAAATTAATTGAACATAAAACCTGAAGAAACCCATATCAGAATTATGCAGGGAAATACAATGACACTGGGTGAGGCAATCAGGGAATTCCTGAAGAGATATAAGCTTGAAGACAAAATTCAGGATGTGAAATTACAGTCTGTAAGTAAAAAAGTTCTGGGAAAAGACATGGCCAGGTGGATCGTGAAAATATCTTTCTGGCAAGGCAATCTTACAATTGAAGTAAATAATGCAGCTGTAAAACAGGAACTTGGTTTTCATAAAACTAAAATAATTGACCAGATTAACATAGAGTTGGGAAGTGAAATTGTGAAAAACATAGTAATCAAATAAATTGTTGCTCAAATGATAAAAACCACCATTAACCCAAGATTGCTTATTACAGCAGCTCTTTTTGCCATATTTCCGGCATTCCTTTCCGCCCAGGATTTCATGGATTTATCAGACTTTTTAAAAATTACCGAAAGCTCACCTAAAAAATATGATTTTAATTTAATGAAGAATCGGATTTCAGGAGTCTCTGATCCAGGCAGACTTAATTTCAATTATTATTATCTGCATGACTCTGCTGGTGTGAGAACTGCTCAGCCATTCAATATCAGCATGGAGGCCAACGAACTTCAGGAGCTTGCCTGGGAGGCTCTGATGATGGAAGAACCTGACACTGCTCTGATAATTTTTAAAGAGGTTCTTTCAATGTCTGCTGATTATACACCTGCCATGACAGGCGTGGGGCAATCTTTGGAGATGTTGGGGGATAAACTCTCTGCCGTTGAGTGGTATAGGAAAGCCTTGACAAGCAATCCCATAGATTACATTGCTGCATGGAGCATGGCAAGGGGGATGTTCGAAATTGGCAAACAGGATTCTGCAATTATCATGATGCTATATGCCTGGATACTTAATAGAAACAGCCTCGAGATTAAAAAGGACCTTAGCAGGATGCTGACAAAAATGGGTAATGAGTTTAAAGACTGGAATTTTGTACCTCAGTTTATTATAGAGGAAACAATTGAGAAAATTACCGTTTCGTATTACCCGGCCTGGATGGGTTATGCTGTTTGCCAGGCAGTCTGGGAAAAGGAGCCAGGATTTTCTGAAAGCAGAAATATCGACGGTGATATCTCAATGTTCCGTGAACGGGAGTGCTTATCATGCCTCGTATATACAATGGATAGTGATAAAAAAGATGTTGATAAAGATCCGGCATTGATTGCTTTTAAGGCTGCTTTAACAAAGAAAATGGCAATGGAGTTCATTCTTTTCGAGATACTTCTGCCGGAAAAACCAGATATGGCTTATCTGCTCGATCAGGCAAGAATGCAACGACTAATTGAATACCTGAATGTGACACGGCTTTAGTGAAGCAAATCTCTCAATACATTATTAATCATTTGGTTTGGTTTGCTTTGCAATAATCAGGAGCCACTTTTTCTTCATGAATATTGATCAGCCTGAGGTAGGTTAAATTTCTAGAAATCAGAAAGATATTTCCATCACTTTAAGTATTTTCCAAAACAGGTCGGTGTTATCATAAAATCCGGAGAAGATATAAGCTCCGGGCCCGAATGCTAAAACAGGTACTAATGAACCGGTATGGTCTGTAGAAGTAAATTCACCAATCACAGCCCCTGAAGCATAATTTCCATCATGAACCGCAAAACCTCCGCTTTCATGATCAGAAGTCACTATCACAAGAGTCCTGCCGTCTTCTTCGGCAAATTGAAGTGCTTCTCCCACAGCAAGGTCAAAATCAAGCGTCTCAGAAATTATATTCCTTGTATCATTGTCGTGACCTCCCCAGTCAATCTGAGAACCTTCTACCATCAGAAAGAAACCTTTCATGTTACGGTTCAAAAAATTGATTGCTTCCCTGGTGGCAACCGGCAGAAAATCACCTCTGCCCGAATCAACAGAAACCAGATGTTTTGAGGCATAGATTCCAGCAAACTTTTGGTGAAATATTACTGTATCAAGATACGGAACCGGATTTTTAAGAACAGTTTGTGTATCTGTAAGAAAGCCATTATTGTACAATTTTGAAATCAGATTGGCTGATACTGAATCTCCTTTAAAATAATCAAGTCCTCCACCGATAAAAAGATCAATTTTTGAATTAGCAAGATCCTCAGCAATTAATCTGTGCATCTCTCTGTCGGGCCGGTGTGCATAAAAGCAGGCTGGAGTTGCATGAGTAATAGAAGATGTAGAGATAACTCCGGTTGACTTTCCATTCAAGCTAAGAATCTCACTCAAATTGGCAATCGGTTGTGAATTAATATCAACACCAACAGCATAATTATTCGTTTTCTGACCAGTTGACAGGGCTGTTCCACCTCCACCAGAATCTGTATTGAAATTATTAGCTGAATGAGTGGTTGTTAAGCCAATATATGGGAGCAGACTCATATAAAGTTTGCCTCTGTTGGCCGCCAAAGCTGCTGTGATGTGTGAAACGCCCAAACCGTCACCAATCAGAAGTATAACTTTGTCAGGCTTATTATGCTGCGCAGAACTCGTAAAAGATTCAACCCTATGAAATCTGCCTCCGGGATATAACAAAAGAGATGAATCCGTTGTGGTTCCTGATAAAAAACCCTGTGACTCAGCTTTCAGACAGATGGCTATGCAAAAAACAAAAACAAGTATTTTTTTCGATAAAGCTGATGTTACCATAATATGTATACTTTTAGCCAGGCAAATATATAGTAATATCAGAAAGCCGGTGCAGAACAGAATTATGATTCAATGACATTTTTAACCATAGTTGGTTTCCTGATTGGAAAAGAAAATATTTGACATTCACTGAAAGATTTCCTCTTTTTGTGATGCACTAAGTAAATTAACTGAAAGTTTGGTGAGAGAAGAAACATTTGATTGAGGCTGTGAGTAGTGCTGAACCTTTCACCCCGATTCTAATCGACATAGATTGGATCTTATCATAAAACTGACCGACAGTTTAGGATTATCCATTCCGGAGGCTGTTATGAACGTTGTAAGCATAAGAATTCTTGATGATCAGAATATGTGAGCCTGTACTATCAATCCTGGAAATGCCCGGATGAAGTATATGCCGGGTTTATAGGAAGCAACAGCAGTGGATATTTGAGAATCTGAGAATAACATTTTTTTTATTAACAAAACTTGCATCAATAAAATTATAACTGTATCTTTACCTCACTTATTAACCCTGTTGCTGGGGTTAAATAATAACCAATTAACCAAAGTATTAATGAAATCCAGTCAAAAAATGAGAAAGATTTTAGCATTAGCAACGGTTATGCTTTTTGCAATGAGCCTGTCGGCTCAGCTTACAACCAGGGAAGATATTCCATCTGTGTTGCGTTATGGAACCAGGCCTCTGGCAGGTAATTTTGGCCTTTATGTCGGGCCATCAATATTCAGCATTTTGGATCTGACAAGAGCAGACAATATTAAGCAGAGCACTTTCCTGCTTGGATTGCCTCTCGTTAACATCAAGTATTATAAAAGTGACATCCTGGAATACCGTTTAGGAATACAGGTTGCAAATGACAAAACGAAACTGGTTGGAGAGCCAGACACCTCTACGGTGGGTTTGCTTTACAAAAACCGGTTGTCTGAATCAGTTTTCCGTCTTACACCCGCAGTTGTAAAGCATTTTGGAAAACAAAACCTTCTGGATGTTTATATGGGAGCAGGAATTGTTCTTGGTAGAAATTACTGGCTTGAAGACAAGGAATACGACCCAAAAAACTCGATGACTGTCAGCCAGAATGTTATCGTTAGTGGCTTTAGCTATATTATCGGATTGCAGACATTTATAGCGGATCTTCCTGTAGCAATCGGGCTTGAATATGGTATTTCAGCACTCCATAACTTTGGGTTACAGTACAAGGTTACTGAAGTAATAAACGAAGTTAAGCAGGTATATTATCTTGAGACCAACGGTACTACTGATAAATATACCAGCCTTAAACACAAAAAATTCCTCCTTGGTAACGACCTGAGGATAACTCTCAGTTACTACTTTTTCAGGTAGTTTTCCGGTCCGATCATATTTCGCAAAAATGCACAACATCTTTAAATCATAAAAACATGTTACGAACCACAAGAAATATATGTTTTGTGACCGGTATAATGGCATTACTGTTTTTGTCATCCTGTACTGTAGGTCACTTCACTTCAGCATCCAAAGAGAGCACATCCCTTACTCCAAACAGGATTGAAGTTCACCTTACAACCGGAGATATACTTTACATGGGGGAGGTTTCGATTGACATTGATTACAAAACCTATCTGGGTGTGATACTCCATATTGAACGAATAAACGGCGAACTTTATGACCTGAGGAAAGTTGACAGGGTTAGATTCAC
The DNA here is from genome assembly GCA_964469215.1 of uncultured Lentimicrobiaceae bacterium. Taxonomy (GTDB): domain Bacteria; phylum Bacteroidota; class Bacteroidia; order Bacteroidales; family SKPS01; genus SKPS01. The sequence goes on along the minus strand of CAYXYB010000003.1, from coordinate 159,037 downwards.
CGGTCCCCTCGGACTTAACCTTTCACCATTACTGCAGAGAGCAACCTATAAGGTAACGGACTCTTATCCGGCTGCCGACTACTTTGTCGTATCTAAAACCAGAAGGATTACCCAAAGAATGTTTCTGGGAAGTATAGTAAAAGAAGAGGCAACCATAAAAGCTTATAAAATAGATTACAAATAGTCAGGTTCTCTGTGATGGAACAACTTTTTAAAAGGGTTGGTCAAAATGTTTTTGATGCTACCCGAGGGTTTATTATAATACTGATAACGATCCTGATGTGTAGTGTCTCCTGCAAAGAGGATCAAACACCGTTGGTGATAATTATCTCTCAAATTCCACAGGTAGATGGTACCTCCGGAGAATTTATTGTATTTGATGTAGAACTTGTGTGTGAAGAGAATATTACATCTTTCAGAGTCGATCAGTTTCATCCGAAACACGGTACAACCAATGTATTTGATTCGGTACCTCCTCAAAGGAAGTTTAAATACTATTATAAGGTTCCTTTTTTTGAGGATTCTTCTCTGGTAACCCTTACATTTTCTGCTGCCTCAAATAGCCATTTCAATTCAATCCCCAGGATAGTTCTGGTATCAAACAAGGAACAACCTTTGGTTGAATTTGCCGGAAATGTCTTCTATTCAAATCTGTCGGGTAAACCAAATGCATTCGAGATTAAGGATCTGCAATCGGTTTTTTACGACCACCAATCTTCAGATAAACCGGATTTCGCTGATAACAGCATAGATTCAGTTCATCTTAATGCTTTGTCGAGAGAGTGGATATCTCCTTCAGGCCTGCTATTCTCAAAGCTGAATGATTTTAATTATGCTCTTGCATCAGAAAAAAGCGTGAAAGATGCCTTTGCCAGTGCAGCAAAATACAATACAGTTAAGAACCTTAGTAGTGATGATGTCCTGGTTTTCGGAAATAATACCGAAGCGAAAGGTACACTTAGGTTTACTCAGATAATTGACGCTGATTCAACACTCGATGACAGGTATATTTTCAACGTTAAGTTGATTGAATAGCTTTAAATTTTTTATTACAGGAAGGTTATTGGTGATAATATAACCTCAATAAACTATTACATTATGGAACGTTTTTATTGCTTATTGATTCTGACCATTTTTACCGGTTTTTCAATCTGTGCTCAACCTCTTCCCCGAAAAGGCTGGATGGATATCAGGACAAAGGATTTGAATGATTCCCTTAAGCAACTGACAAAAGCTGAAAAGGGCTTGTATGTGATGGAAGTTGGAGAGAAGGGTACGGGAAAAAACATAAAGATGCTTGTAGGGGACGTGCTGTTAAAATTAAATGATAATGAAGTCACTTCTGCAAAACAGCTCAGAGGGTTGATGGATGGTATGCGTGAAGGGGAAGTGATCAGGGCAGAAGTGATTCGAAAGAGGAAAACAAAAGTTCTCGAAGGTATTGCAGCACCAGTGCCACATGAAACATCAGATTATTATGAGGTGATTTATGACCGGGTTGCTTTCGGAGAGGGATTCCTTAGTATGATAATCACAAAACCTGCAGGGGAGGGGAGATTCCCGGTAGTGCTCTTTATTCCGGGTTATATGTGCTACTCTCTGGACAACATCGGAGCTCATCCCTATGGTCAGATAACTTCCCGGCTGACCAAAGAGGGGTATGCGGTTGTGCGTGTTGAGAAATCGGGTGAAGGTGCTTCTTTGAACACCCCGGCTTGCCGTTCGATGGGATACTGGGAAGAGGTCAGAGGTTTTGCAGCCGGGCTTGAAAAAATAATAACCCTGCAATTTGCTGATACATCAAATATCTTCATTTTCGGCCACTCACTTGGTGCTATGCAGGCCCCTTTTGTGGCTAAAGGATTTAATGTCAGGGGTATAATAATTGAAGGAACTTCAGGAGATACCTGGTTCGAATATATTCTGGATATGTTCAGGTTTCAGAATCCCATTATGGGGGTTGACCCTGCAGAAAATGAAGAGATGATTGTGAAATCAATACCTCTGCTATACCGATTTCTGGTGATGCAGGAAGACCCCACTGTTTTAGCACAGGATCCTGTTTACGATACAATTCTCAGGGAGATGATGCAGTATGACGGAGCAGGCCATATCTGGGACAGACACTACACCTACTGGCAGGAGCTTCAGCACGCTAATCAGACAGCAGCATGGAAGGATACTGATACAAAAGTGCTGGTAATGAGAGGCAGCGGCGATCTGGAAGCGTTTTCAAATGAGCAGCATGAAGGCATAGTGCGAACAATTAACCATTACCGGCCGGGTGCAGCAAGGTTCGTTTTGATTCCGGACACAGATCACGCATTCTGCCGATCCAACACACCCGAAGAGAGCTATAAAAACAGCCAGACTAAAGGTTACCACTATTCCAGTTTTAATGCTGAAGTGATCCGTATCACTAATCAATGGATGAAAGAAATAATGTTAAAAAATTGAAACAGAAGCTCAGTAAAAGGCATTGCTCAGGAAACAAGCTCCAGCTTTTTTCGTTTGCATCCCATTGCATCAGCAGCAATCATTGCATCAATCACCAATCCGGGTGTTACCTTAATAATTTCGTGGTGGATACACTCCTCCGGAGCACATGTTTTTAATGCTACTCTCATAAGTTGCTCTCGGTCTGGTTCAATTAGGCCAATATCAGCAAAGGTTGTAGGTAAACCAACTGATTCGCAAAATGAGTAGACGGTATCAATTTCATCAGGTTGAGCATTTATAAGGTGCAAACCAGAGACTACTCCAAATGCAACTTTTTCTCCATGGTAATAAGCATGTGTTACTTCAAGAGCAGTAAGTCCGTTGTGCACCGAATGGGCAGTTGCCAGACCGGAGCTTTCAAATCCAATACCACTCAGTAAGGTGTTGGCCTCCACCACCCGGTTAAGCGCTGGGGTAATCTTATGCATGTCGTTATCATCTCTTGCAGTAACACCATCAGCAAGAAGTATATCGTAACAGAGTTTTGCCAGATTAAGGGCAGCCATTGTGCTATAACCGCCACAGGCATTTACCGATTGGCTGGTTGTGCAAGATCTGGCTTCGAACCAGGTTGCCAGGGCATCTCCCATGCCGGAGACCAGAAATCTTGTTGGTGCATTAGCAATAATCCACATATCAACAAGCACTATCTGTGGATTCATTTTCTGATAGAAAACCGATTTGAATGCACCGTTTTCAGTATAAATCACAGCAGAACCGCTGCAAGGAGCGTCAGTAGAAGCAATCGTAGGAACAATAATAACCGGAATATTAACACGGTCACTAACAATCTTTGCAGTGTCAATGGTTTTGCCACCTCCCATTCCGGCAAGAATATCGATTTTATAATTTTTAACAATAGATTCAACCCTCTGTAGCTCATTTTCACTACACTCTCCTTGAAAACGCTCTATGATTATATTATCCATTACGAGTTTAGGTTTTATTCGCTCCAAAATCTTTATGGCAGAATGAGAAGCAAGGATCATCCACCTTTTGCCAAACATCTTCATATAATCCGGTAATAAGTCCAATGCATTCTCGTCCTGAATATATTTTCCGGGAAACACTGCTTTTTGCATGTTGTTATTTTTATTTAAGCAATCTAAAAAAATAATCCCGACACTCTGGTCTTTCACCTTACAAACACCACTTTGCCTCTTCCAGAGGTTCCGTCGGTGCGTTGCAGTGTGTAAAAATAGATACCGTCAACCAGGGATCCCCGCTCAAAAGTGATGTTGCTTTCGTGTGTTGTGTATTTATTCTGAACTAACCTACCAGATCCGTCGAAGAGACAGGCAGTGTGAGGTTCATTGTTTGGGTTGTAAAAGGAAATAGTGACCGATTCACGGGCAGGATTCGGATAAATTTTTGTTGGCATTGGTTCGGATTGTGGCCGATCGTTGTTTCCGGTCAATGTGTAGTTTACCCTGAAGGTCATGCTGTAACTTGCTGCATCCATGTTGTCTATAGGGATGTCAACCTCCAGATGTAAAAAGGTTCTCCCGTGAAACTTTTCAAGTGCATGAATTGCCATGCTGTAAGGCCCGCTGGAATCTATAATGCTGATCGAGTTTATGTTGCCAAACAGAGGCGGCATCTCTACTGCTTTATATATTCTTGTTTGTCCGTGATGAAACTTATCCCATACAGGCCAGAAACCTGAAGGTTTTTTGAAGTTAAGGTTAATGTCTAGAGCAGTTGAATTAACAGGTGTTATTGATGACCATGTGAGGGTCAATGAATCAGATTTATGTAATTCGAAAGGATGAAATAATGGATCACCGAAATAGATCCGGTTGGCTTTTCCACCCAGCATATAACATGCTCCTGACCACTGATTGGGGTTAAAGCTACCGGATGACAACACATCGCATCCACCTGAGGAACCACCCTGTTGAAAAAGTTTCAGATTGATGTTGTTCCCGAGGAACCCCATTACTACACCATCATGAGATCGCTTGTGGATATCACCAAGTGGTTCGTTATATAGAAATGAATTGTAAAGGTCCTCACCTCCATCATTTGCATTGTTGGCACCACAAGCGGCAAAATAACCTGTAATACCTGTCTTTAGTATTGTCAGCGCAAAACTGAAAGTGTCGCTCATGTTGTAAAACTCTGACTGTCCCTGGGTGTTGCCAAAGGTTGCAGCTATATCAGACTCGACAAGCACTTTTTTAGGTACTGCCTGATGACACGCACCATTAAAAACAACTGCAGGGTAGAGGTTTATGGGGGCAATGTCAAAACTTGTCAATCCTACCCTGGAATATGCAGGATCCTCAATTTTTAGAGGATCATAAGCCCACACAGGAGGATTGGGATTGCTATTACCTCCTTCAAATAACCAAACCATATGTGGATCACCGTTATGTCCTATGTTCAGAATCTTATTGTTTTGCATCAGGTTGGTGTTGGCCAGAAAAAAATTCTTTCCACTGGCAGAATCGTCAGTCATCATATAAATTGTGGATGATACTGTAGGATTCAAATAGTGAAAATAGTTGCTGGAAAACGGATAAACATAATTAACGGTTGAAGCGGCATATCCACCGGCACGTAGGGGATAGTTCTTGATGTTCTGGGTTTCAGCCTGTATTATCTTGTTGACGAAGTTTACCGCATCCTGGGCAGTGGCTCCGGTTATGTATCCGTATGAGAAATCAGGAAATGGATCGGGATCGAGTTGGGTGCTCATCATAAGAAACTCCCTTACAAAGTTGATATACAGTTCATCGGGTTTAATAACAACAGCAACATACCTTGGCATCAACCCTATCAGAGGTGCAAGTAAACTATAAACATTCGCTGGGTCGAAGGTTACAACCTGGGCATTTCGGTAATTACGCAGTATCCTGACCGGTTCATACCAGGCATCAGTGGTATCAGATGTTGAACTAAGGATTACATACCCACCTGTCTGTGCTTCAGTTTTTAAAGAATTTACTAAAAGTATTGTTGCCGAAATTATAACAATTAGCTTCTTCATCTCTGATAGTTTTTGGCTTTTTATTGATTAGCTGACTTTAGCTCTGTTTTCAGGGAAATAAGTAATTACTATTCCGAACCAAAGATATATTAAATCAGACACAAAATGTGAAGAACATACCATAAACATATCAATCGCAAATTAAACTACCAAACGCAACAAAATTATAAAGCTAAACAAAAAATTAGCTAATATGCTAATTTGCTAATTATTAAAGCATGCTGCCCTTTAAATGAATTAACTTTGCAATCTAAAATAATAATTGCTACACCAATAATTGACCAATAAACAAAATGATAATAAGACAAATCATTCTCGTTTTAGCTGTGACCGGAACTATAATTCCACTTATGTCGCAACCATATCATACAGGCCATAAGGAAATGTATTTAACTGATCCTAACCGCGCAAACAGGGTAGTCGACTTCCATATTTATTATCCCGCAGATAATGAAGGAGATGGCGTACCGATAACATCAGTAAACAATTACGCTTTTCCACTGCTGGTTTTCGGACACGGTTTTGTGATGGAATGGAGTGCCTACCAAAATATCTGGTCGGCACTTGTACCCGAAGGATATATTCTGGTTATGCCAATAACTGAGGGTGGGCTCTCACCTTCGCATGAAACTTTTGGGAAAGATCTTGCCTTTTTGATACGAGCTGTAACTGAATTTAGTAACAATTCATCATCCCCTTTTTATAAACGGATTGACACGATGAACTGTGTTATGGGCCATAGTATGGGAGGAGGGGCTGCGGTGCTGGCTGCAGCAATGGAGTCTTCAGTGAAGTTCCATGTAACATTTGCACCAGCCGAAACAAACCCATCAGCTATCTCTGCTGCCTCTCAGATCACAATTCCTGCCCTGATATTCGCCAGCGAAAACGACTGTGTTACACCGCCTGCAAGTCACCAGCTTCCGATATATAATGATATGAGTAGTCTTTGTAAAACTTACATAAGTATTAAAGGAGGAAGCCATTGCCAGATGGCTGAATCAAATCTATACTGTAACATTGGTGAAGCATCGTGTACACCTCAGCCAACTATTACCAGAGCCAAACAACATGAGATATTAACCCGTTATCTGATCCCATGGCTTGACTTCCACATAAAGGGTGATTATAATTCAGGAGTTCAATTTGATAACTCCTTGGTCGCAGATCCGGAAGTCAGCTTTGCAAAAACTTGTGACCTTGTAGGCATAGAAACCAGGTTTCCTGACCAATCTTCGGCAATAAATATCTTTCCAAATCCTTTTTCGGAAAGAATTAATATCCTTCTTGATAACAATCCTGTGTTTAACCATGATTTAAGACATACCGGTATTTTCAGGATGTATGATCCTGCAGGAATGCGGGTTTATGAAATCTATATTAACAACTCAGGCATTATTTATCCGGGTTACTTAAAAAACGGACTTTACTTTTGGAATTTTGTAACTAAAAATGGAGAAACATATTTCGGTAGTATTGTCAGAATGTTGAATAACTGATACCCGTTGATAGAAAACTCTGCCTCATAGGTTTTAATAACCATAGAAATCTTAGCAATTCAATACATTAAAGCCAATCAGGAAGTTGCTTTGAAAGAATCTTTGAAACAATTAACAAATTCTGCATGCAAGTCATTACTTTCCGATGCAAAATTTTCCGAATATATTTTGAAGCATTTCGTCGGATGAGATTGCCCCTGTGATGACTCCTATATGATGAAGTGCCTTCCTGATATCAACAGCAACAAGATCGGATGGTATATTGTTATTAAGAGCGCTCTGTGCCTCTTTTATAGCTTCAAGGCTCTTTGACAGTGCTTCGAAATGTCTGGCACTTGTTATTACAAGCTGATTCTGCAGAATTGATGTGTCAACAAAGGATGTAAGTGCATCAGTCAATCCCGTGAGGTTCTCATGCCTTTTAGCAGAAATAAACACCACCTCCATGTCGAGATAATCTCTGAAATGATGTGGTATCTCAACCATTTTGTCAATTTTGTTTGCTACAAGTATGAACTGCTTTCTATTGAGCTCTTCTGCTTCTATTGTTCCTCTGAGTCGCTCAAAAAGAAATGCGAGTTCTTCTTTTATTTCATCAATACCTGTTACCGGTGCATCAAACAAATACAGGACAATTGCTGCCTGGGATATTTTTTCAAAGCTCCTTTCAATGCCCAATGCTTCAATTGTATCCGGTTCATCACGGAGTCCGGCGGTATCTATTAAACGGAAAGGTATCTCTTTTATCATCACACAATCCTCAATAGCATCTCTTGTTGTGCCTGGAAGTTCCGAAACCAGAGCTTTGTCTTCGTCAAGCAGAGCATTAAGAAGAGTTGATTTGCCGGCGTTTGGCCTTCCCGTTATTGCTACCGGAATACCACGTTTTATAGCATTGCCTGTCCTGAAAGTATCAGTAAGCTTCTGTATCTCCTGTAAGATGTCATCCAATAAAACATTCATGGCTAATCTATCAGCAAATTCAACATCTTCCTGGCTGAAATCCAGCTCCAGTTCCAGCAATGTGCCGAACTCTACAAGTCTGTTCCTTAGCGTTTTCAGTTTATTGGATATTCCACCCCTGATTTGCTGTAAAGCAAAGTGGTGCTGTCTGCTGTTAACTGAAGCAATCAGATCAGCAATACCTTCTGCCTGAGCAAGGTCTATTCTGCCATTTAAAAATGCTCTCAAAGTAAATTCACCAGGTTCAGCAAGCCTTGCACCACAATCAATAAAAAGTCGCAGTATTCTTTCCTGAATATATACTGAACCGTGGCAACTGACCTCCGCCATATCTTCTCCAGTATAGGAATAGGGGGCATGGAAATATGTTACAAGCACATCGTCTATGAGGATTTCATTATCATAGATATTCCCGAAATAGACTTTTCTGGGGTTAATGCTATTTTTTTTTCTGCTTTTATGATGAAAAACTCTCTTAAGTAATTCAAGACTCATTGGCCCGGATATCCTTATCAGAGCAATTGCCCCCCTTCCGGTAGGTGTTGATAACGCAACAATTGTGTTTGATAATTTCATACAGCAAAGATATGGTGGATGATTAAAAAACACTATTTTTGTATGCCTATATTTATAGGCCTGAAATTAAATAAAGGTCTATTACCGAAATATTTACCTGAAAATCACAATATTAATATACACTGATGAGAACAAAACTTAAATCTCAAATTTGGTTACTGTTTGTTTTATTTCCATTTATCAGCCTTATAGCTCAACAATCTCAAACAGGCAGTTTTGAAATAAACGACAAAGGCATTCAAGGTTTGTCTTTACAATGGACTCCTGCCATGATAACAACTCATCCTGTCGAAATAGAAGGCGTAACCTGGCAATATATACGCCTTGGTGGACTTACCCATACAAAAGAGGTGGGAAAACCTGCACTACCTTGCAGGCATGAGATGATTGCAATTCCTCAGGGTGCTGATGTTCAGATTTCTGTAAAAAATGCAACCTGGATAGATATCCCTTCTGACTATCCTGTCCACCCTGCTTTGCAACCTGCAACCGATACATACGGTGCTCCTGAACCTGAATTTGAGTTTGATGAGCAGTTCTATTCAACAGACCAGTTCTATCCTCAGAACATTTTGGGTGTTGGAGATATTCAGTACCTGAGGGAGATTTCATTTGGCATTTATACATTTTTCCCGGTTCAATACAACCCGTATAGAAAACTGCTGAGAATATATACCTCCATTGAGGCAGAGATTTATTTCTCCGGAGGAACACATTTTGTGGATCCTGGCATGCATTCATACCATTTCCTTGAAATGGTTCCGAGGTATTTTCTTAATTCGATGGGAATCAGCAGCGAAATTGCTGCCAAAGGTACAAATGGGATATCTTCTCATAGCTCAACCCCAAATTATATACTTATCACACACAATAATTACATGCCTGCCGCATTAAGGCTTGCACAGTGGAAACAGCAAATGGGGCACAGGGTTGAAGTCATTGATGGAACGGGGATGACATCGGCCAACATAAAAACAGAAGTTCATAACCGGTATAATGGCTGGACTCCAAAACCCGATTTTTTACTAATCATTGGCGATCATCCTGATATACCAGGTGAGGTGATAACAGGATCATACGGAACTTTTGCAACAGATTTATATTATGTATGCACAGGGCCGGGCAACGATTTTGTTGCTGATTTTGCCGTAGGTAGAATTTCAGTATCGACACTTGCCGAGGCAAATGACGTAGTGACCAAAATCATTCAATATGAAACCAATCCTCCCAGTGATTCTTCATTTTACAATTCCTCCGTCCATGCTGCATATTTCCAGCATGCTTCCAATGGTTATGCAGAGCGAAGATTTGCACAGACATCCGAAGAGTTGCGTGATTATATGACTAATATTCAAGGCTATGATGTTACACGGGTTTTTGTTACCGGTTCATCTGTTAACCCAACAAACTGGAACAATGGATTATATTCTGCAGGTGAACCTATTCCCCTGTATCTTCGCAAACCCACTTTCCCCTGGAACGGAAATGCAACAAATATTAATACTGCAATTAACAATGGCGTTTTTTATGTGATGCACAGGGATCATGGCCTTGAGACAGGGTGGGGAGATCCTGCTTACAGCAACTCAAACGTAAGTGCACTCAACAATGGAATTAAAACTCCGATTGTTTTTACCATCAACTGTCTTACAGGGAAATACTATTATGGTGAGTGCTTCTCTGAGCGTTTTCTCAGGAAGTATCCCGGAGGTGCAGTAGGAGTTTTCGGACATGCAGAGGTTAGTCTTAGCGGATATAACGACGCACTGGCATTTGGTGTTTTTGATGCAATCTGGGCAAATCCGGGTTGTATACCCGTTTTTACAGGCTCAGGAGGTATTAAAAACCCTAATGTTTCTTCACATCCACCAATCCTTACCATGGGTGATGTAAGGAATCATTCACTCATTCGTATGACTCAGACCTGGGGTACACATCAATACACCAATGAACTGTTCCACTATTTCGGAGATCCATCAATGCGTATTTACACTCGGAAGCCTTTGCAAATAACTGCTTTGCATCCTGGAACGATTCAATGCGGAATTGATACATCATTGATCGTCAGCAGTAACTCTCCTACAGGTATAGTTACACTTGTGGTCGACAGTGAATTAATAGCTATATGCCAGCTTGTTAATAATACAGCTACACTTACCTTCCCTCAGCTTTCAGGAACGTTTGCCATATTAACCATCACTGATACAAATGCTGTAGCATATGTCGATACAATTATTATCACCGGAGGTTGCCCGAAATCAGCATTCACACATTCAGCCAACAACTATTGTACTGCAGAAAGCATAACCTTTACCAGCACCAGTACAGGCAATATTACCAACTACCTCTGGAACTTCGGACTGGGTGCCAGTCCCGCTACTGCCACCGGGCAGGGACCTCATACTATAAATTATGTTTTTGGTGGGCAAAAAAATATATCCCTGGTGGTTTCAGGTGTTGCAAGTCACACTTCATCAACCTCCATTTTGATTGATTCAATATGCACCTATGCTGTTCCTGCAAACGGAAGTGATGTAATTGCAAACTGTTCAGGATTACTGATGGATGACGGCGGTGATCTTAACTATTCGAATTCATCTGATGGTACCATAACGATATCTCCTTCGGGAGCATCAGCAATAAACCTTCTGTTCAGCAGTTTCAGCTTTGAGAATAGCGCAGATTATCTAAGAATTTATAATGGGCCAAATACCTCCAGTCCGCTAATCGGATCATATACCGGAAATACTTTGCCAGGCGTAAACGGAATGTTATCGTCAACTACAGGAAGTATAACTATCAGGCAATTGACCAACGCAAACAATAGCTTTCCCGGTTTTAAACTCTCATTTCAATGTTCGTATCCTAATTCACCTCCTCAGGCTAACTTTATCCTTACTGACTCCAATCATTGCACAGGAGTGTTTGAATTCACGGATCTTACCTTCAACGGGCCATCTTCGTGGACATGGCATTTTGGTGATGGAACCACTTCAACCCAGCAAAACCCGCAACATCAATATTCCCAAAACGGTACGTATAACGTTTCACTTGTAACTGTTAACCAGTTTGGTACTGATTCGGTTGTAAAGTACGGAATTGTCAATGTTAATATGCCGGTTACTCCGGTTGCAGCCGATGTAATTCGTTGCAAAAGTGGGAAGGTAACCCTCCAGGCTACGGGTAACGCCAACATAAACTGGTATGATCAACCCACTGGAGGGACACCAATTGCAACCGGACCAGTTTTTGTCACCCCTGCACTCAATCAATCAACAACATATTATGTTCAATCTGAGTTGCCTGCACCATTAAAATATGCCGGCAAACCTGACAATAACGGAGATGGGGATTTCCTCGCCTATGAACATTACCTGGTCTTTAATGCCATGGCAACATTTAGAATCAATTCCGTTAAAGTTTTTGCCCAAAGCGGCGGAAACCGCACAATTCAACTCAGAAACAGTTCAGGTACAACCTTGAAAACTGTGACCCTCTTTGTTCCTGCAGGTGAAAGCAGGGTAACCATTAATTTCGACGTTCCGGTTGCTAATAATCTGCGACTGGTATGTGCAGGAACTCCAAACCTTTACAGAAATAATTCGGGACTTTCATACCCTTATGATATTCCAGGACTCTTAAGTATACATTCTACAAGTGCAACCTCCAATCCAACCGGATATTATTATTACTTCTATGACTGGGAGGTAGCTGAAGAGCCATGCACAAGCTCCAGAACTCAGGTTAATGCAATAATATCCGATTCTTTATTACCTGTTTCACAGTTCAGCTATACCATCAATACCAATCAGGTCCAGTTCGCAAACAATTCTCTGCATGCCGATTCCTATCTCTGGAATCTTGGAGATGGAGCCACCAGCACCCTGCAACATCCATTTTATGTCTATCAGACGCCGGGGCAGTATATGGTTACTCTTCAGGTACAGAATGAATGTGGGTCAGACCTTTCGACACAAACTATCGGCATAACTACAGGTATTGATGATAAAACAGGGGAGTCTGCATTCAGATATTATCCCAACCCTGCTGTTGGAAAACTGATAGTGGAATATGCCAGCATGAACAATGATCCTGTTTTAATCACTTTCACCGATCCGGCCGGAAGGTTGGTTTCTTCTATGAAACACTCAAGCAATTTTGGTATTAATAAACATGAGTTGGATATATCGTCACTTATTCCAGGGATCTGGCTGATGAATATTTCGACTTCAGGCTTCAATAAAACAGTTAAGTTGATTGTTGCACCCAGATAAAACATTACCTCAGAATGAGTATTCTTGTTAACAAACATTCCCGGGTTCTCGTACAGGGTTTCACCGGAAAGGAAGGTAGTTTTCATGCTTCCCAGATGATCGAATACGGTACGCGGATCGTAGGAGGGGTAACTCCGGGTAAGGGTGGATCCATCCACCTTGAAAGACCTGTTTTCAACACTGTTTACGATGCAGTGAAACATACCGGAGCTGACGTATCGGTAGTTTTTGTGCCTCCGGCATACGGTGCTGATGCTATAATTGAAGCTGCTGACGCAGGTATTGGTGTGGTTGTATGTATCACTGAGGGGATCCCTGTGAGGGACATGATAAAAGTAAAGGAATATCTTTCCAATAAAGGATGCAGGTTAATTGGTCCAAATTGTCCGGGTATTATCACTCCGGGTGAAGCCAAAGTTGGTATTATGCCGGGCTTCATACATAGAAAAGGAATCATCGGGATTGTTTCCAGATCAGGCACCTTAACCTATGAGGCTGTTGACCAGCTTACCCGTGAAGGGCTGGGGCAAACTACCGCCATTGGTATAGGCGGAGATCCCATCGTTGGCACCTCAACAGCAGATGCAGTGAAGCTTTTTATGGATGATCCCGAAACAAAGGGTATTGTTTTAATCGGCGAGATAGGAGGCCATATGGAATCTGAGGCAGCCCAATGGCTTTCGGAAAATATGAATAAACCGGTGATTGCATTTATTGCCGGCGCTACTGCTCCAAAAGGGCGAACCATGGGGCATGCAGGTGCCATCATAGGAGGTGCGGATGATACCGCAGAAGCCAAAAAAGAGGTACTTAGAAAAGCAGGTGTCCTTGTTGTTGATTCGCCGGCTCATATTGGCAAAACCATGAAGGCCGGATTGTGATCTCCGGCCTCCTGAATATGATGTTGTAATTTTCGTCGACTAGGTTGAAAAACCAATTTGCTTCTTATCGGCTTTCACGACGTCACCAATGAACTTTTTAAACTCAACATAATGCTCAGGCTTTACCTGATCATCTTTAATAATTAGAGTTCTTTTAATGATAAATTGATTTCCAGCTCTTTTATAGGTAAGTGAATAGTCAGCATTATAACATGTGATTGATATGTTCTTCGGCACCTCGGTGAGCTTTTTCCCTGTTGGAATGGCAATCACAAGTTCCTCTTCATAAGTTTCCACATCAAGATATTTCCATAACTCTATCGGGAATTTTCGTTCGTCAGTAGCCATGAAGGGTGGATTGTCGAATTTATCGCTCCAGGGTAATTCAAAAATCTGCATCTTACCAATCTCTGTGAAAATGTTGGGAACCTCATAAGCAAATTTATATGTAAGAGTATCTGAAAGACTATTCAAGGATTCGTCGAATTTGAAACTAGTAAGTTTGATTTTGGGATAACTTCCGGTTATTGATTCCTGCATCTTCTTCTCCTGCCGTTCAAGACCCAGGTCTTTGTAAATGTCACGAAAATATGCTGCTTCAACTCCCGTGCGCCAGTTATCTTTAGAGACCTCCATCAGGTCATCCCTGAACGAAACAATGGTTTTTCTGATTAGGTTATTTTTGATTCTTGATGCCGGGTTAAGAACTATTGCATCAACTACCTCTGATTTATCAATGGGGATATCCAATGCAAAAACATTTTTTACAGATTCAAGTCCGGCTGAGAATGGAAGGTTGTCAGAAGTTAATTCGATATAATAATCTCTATTGTTGAGAGTTACCTTTGCAATGGCATGGTTAAAACTGATTCCTGGCAAAGGCATGCGGTTAATTCCGTATTGTCTTGTGCTTACAAGCATAATTTGAGCATTTATTCCCTGTGTTTTGCACATTGCTACAAAAAGTGTTGAGACATCCTTGCAGTCACCCTGTTTCTGACTGAGTGTCCTTGATGCTTTCATTGGTATCATTGCACTCTGAATGAATGGAACTGAACTATATCTTATATTCCTCAGGATATAATTATAGATCTCTTTGACTTTCTCTTCATCAGTAAGGCCATCTTTACCCTCAAAAATTGAGTTTACGGTCTCTCTTATCTCAAAATCCACCTTGGCTTTGGCATGTGCGAGGTCTGCATACCATTTTGAGATACTATTCCAGTTGTCGAAGGAAGATATATGCAGAACACTGCCAACTTCAGATAATACCGGCATATATCTTTCTTCGCGTATTGCAGGACGGTCTTCAGCTTTCCATACATATAATTTGAATCCCTCTTTATTGCTGATGGCGGGTTCAATATCTATACTGTTTGTACGATATCTGAATTCAGTGTCTTTAGGGACAAGAATGCTATAGTTGGAATGTTTAACAGGGATAAGATAACTGAAGTAGTGCATCGCCCAGAAGTTTCTTGAAAGAATACCACTGTAATAGTTGCTTACTTTCCAGGTAATGTGTATTGCATCTCCTTCCTCGAGATCAGGAAAAGCAACGTGTGCGCCTGAACGTTGAGCTTCAATCTTACTGCCGTTCTTTTTCAGAACTTCCATTTTTTCTATAATTGCACTTTGATTGCTGTATATCGGGATTACATATTCTTTCCAGGTATCAACCCCTTTTGTATTTAGTGGTTTTGCCACCAGAATCCTCTTCTCCTGAGATCCTCCACCGGGATAAACAACCTTCTGAACAACATCGAGCAGAATAATGCTGTTATCGTCAGGATATTCCGATGATGCAGGTGATTTTTTATATGTCTCATATACATCAATCTTTTCAAACAGGTCGAATATATCATCGAGGCCATGCAGTTTTCTCAGCTTCTCGCGGGCATCATAATTATTTGGATCGTAATAAATTGCCCCTTCAAACGATTCTTTGGCTTTAGCATCCTGTTTCATCTCTGCCAGAGCCTCACCAAGCGACATATGATAAGCTCCAATATAAGGAGCAATCTTTATGCACTCTCTGATCAGTTCTTCGGCTTTCTTGTAATTGCTGGTATGGAAGTATATCTGGTAAAGTTTGTGGTATGCCGAAACCGCAATAGGGTTTCTTTGGGTTCGTTGCTCAAGAAGGTCAATTGCTTTTGAAACCTGGCCCAGATTAAGATATATGTCCATAAGATCATTTATTGCCGATTCATTGAGATTACCCTTAATATACTTGTTGAGAATCTTTATTGCTCCTTTGGGATTTTTCTTAACTTCCTGTTCAACAGCTACCCGAAGATTAACAAAATCGTAATAATCAGGATAGAGCTTGTGTGCTTCCATTATGAGTTCTATCAACTCCTGATACTCTTTGTTTTCACTCGCTATCTCTATCTTTTTTGAATAAACATCAATAGAATTTGGATACCGTTTTTTAATTTTTTCAAGAATGGTTTTGGCTTCACCATAATTCTTTATTGATATCGCCTCATCAAATAGTTCATCCATTGCCAGTGGAAAATCAGGATCTTTGGTTTTTATCTCTTCGAGGCATTTCGAAAACTCGGTTCTGTTGTTATCCTGTGAATGTGCCTGGGCAAGTTGCATGGTAAGATAACTGCAATCAGGAAACTTCTCCCTGGCAACCTTCAGAATCCGTTTTGCCTTATAAGTCATCTGATCGGTAAGATAAAGCTGATTTAATACCAGATAGTTTTGCAAGTCATCTGGATTGTCGGAAATCTGTTTCTGCAAATACTTTTCGTTTGCTGAAGGAAAAACTTCACTTTCAAAATTATAACTTTTAGGATAAGGCTTCCTTGCAGTTGAATATGTAAGCCCTTCAATTGGTGCTCCTCTGCTATTGGTGATACGGAGCAGGAAATTGATGTCGTCAATTTCGCTGCTTCCCACCTGTATCAATATCCTGTTGTAACCCTTTATCAACCTGGCAGAAAAAATATAGGTGTCCAGATCATTATTGCGCTCCTCAGATTCACTGAAGATAAGCTTGTCATTAAGCCATACCTTTACAGATCCGGAGGTTCCTAATCTGAATTGTACATCCTGATCTTTTTGGCTCTGACAATAATTCTGGGCATAAATTATTGAATTTGTACCATCAAAAAAATACTCAAGGTCGATCCAGTTGTTGTACAACGGCGCTTTTATATCGAACCAGTAAACATCTGCTCCGTGTTTGTTCTTGAATGCATAGTTGACCTCTGGATGAGAAACTGCTCCATAATCCTTATCAAATCCGCTTTCAGAGATGTTTTCAAACTCACCTAAAACCTGCCACTCCAGCACAGCTCCTGTTTTCTTGTAGTATTCTGCTGATTTTGAAAGCTTGTTTGTTTTCCGGTAATGATAACCAAGAGCCTGATTTGCCATTGCCTGAAGTTTGCCGTCTTCACTCTGTGCCAGATCGTTAAGAAATTGAAGCATAACATCAACATCAGACCCTTCCCATATCGACCATAGTGCTTCTATGTAAGGCTCAGGTTTTTTGGCAGTTTTATACAACTGATATTGATGCTCAGTTGCCATCTGATCATTGTCTGTTGCAGCCCCAAGAAGGGAAAGTGCAAGATGGGCATCAGCCTTGTTTGGGCCATTGAGAGCTTTTTTGAAATGGATCTCTGCCTGATTAAACTGATTCAAAGCAAAATTATCCCACCCTTTTTTAAGGTCAGGATCGTTTATCGCCTTTACGTGTATTAAATGGAACACTGAAATAATCAAAACTATTAATATCCTGTACATCTGATTTGATTTAAATGAGTAATGTATTTTATGTGTTTGAATATAAATATTTTAACTCCTTCAAAAAGAGATTATTGACTAAAAAACAATGATATAATGCTTTGCTATTTGCCTGACTTTCCCGAATCAAGCTGAAATTTTACCGGAAGAACATACATCAACCTAATCGGTTTTCCCCTTTGTTTTCCCGGGTTCCATCTAGGCATTGATCTTACAACAGTAAGAGCTGCTTCATTGCATTCAGGTGCAGTACTCTGCTTAATACTTATATTGGTAATAGTACCATCCTTCTCAACCACAAACTGGACAAAAACAGTCCCCTGGATGTTCTTTTCCTTTGCCAAAGCAGGATAAACGGTGTTTTTCGCAAAATGATCATACATGGCTTTATCTCCACCGGGAAATGTTGCCATTTCTTCAACAAACTGATAAATTATATCACCGGTATCAGTTGGTAAGGTTTGTTTTCCTTTTATGGTACTGTCAACAGCTTGTGAGAACAGGGCGCAGCTTAAAAGGGATAAAAACAATAGCAGATTGATCTTTTTGATTGTCATAATTCAGAAGAAGATAATTAAACGCTTTATTTTGCAATAATAAAAAACATATCGGTTCAATAAACTGTT
Source organism: uncultured Lentimicrobiaceae bacterium (assembly GCA_964469215.1). Classification (GTDB taxonomy): domain Bacteria; phylum Bacteroidota; class Bacteroidia; order Bacteroidales; family SKPS01; genus SKPS01. The sequence goes on along the minus strand of CAYXYB010000003.1, from coordinate 140,962 downwards.
TATTGGAAATATGATGTAATATAATTTATAATTTCGTATCTTATCCTTAATTGGTTTGATAAAAAATACTGAAACTATCAGAAAAAGATTGAAATGCAACAGAATACAGTTTTAATAACAGGTTCATCATCAGGAATAGGAAGGGCGACGGTTGAATATTTCAGTAAACAGGGATGGAACGTTGCTGCGACAATGCGCCTGCCGGAAACAGAGGAGAAACTGCAGGAACTATCAGGTGTGAAATTATTTTGCTTGGACGTTCAGGATCCGGAGACGATAAAAAATGCTATAGGAGAAGCAGTTGACCATTTTGGGAAGATTGATGTTTTGGTTAACAACGCAGGTTACGCTGCAATAGGGCCTTTTGAAAATGCTGACGAAATACAGATTTTCAGGCAGTTCGACACAAATGTAACCGGTCTGATGCGTGTGACGAAATTGTTGATAAAGCATTTTAGGGAACAGGATGGGGGAGTAGTTGTTAATGTGGCCTCTGTAGCCGGAAGAATGGGCTTTCCTATGTTCAGCCTTTATAGCGGTACAAAATGGGCTGTTGAAGGATTCAGCGAATCACTTCACTATGAATTGAAGAAGTTCAATATCAAGGTAAAAATTGTTGAACCGGGGCCCATTAAAACAGACTTTTACTCCCGATCAATGGATCTGATTAGTTCTAAAGATACCGATGTTTATAAAAAGCATACTGACAAATTGGTGTCGAGGCTCAAGATAATGGAAACTCACGGAGCTAAGCCGGTTACGGTTGCAAAAAAAATCTATAAAGCCTCATCGTCAGGTTCAAACAGGTTGCGTTACACTTCAGGTGGTGGCGCAGGCTTGTTTCTGTTTTTTAATTGGTTATTTCCTAAAAGAGTTTTAACCTCGATTATCAGATTGGCAATGATTTAGGGACATCACACTTCTATAACCCGGTAATCTTCATCAATATATATATCAGCAAGCGGTTTCAAGGTCTGAACAGCTTTATGCTCAGCCTCAAGTATTCTGAACCTTGTTTCATCAGCATCTTCCTTACCCCTCTCAACTTGTGCCTTTTTTGTGATGTGATATGTTAGTCCTATCATGATCTTCAGATCAACTCCGAGAGTTTTTATTGCGTACAGCCCGTCCAGGATCAGCACATCAATACCACTGAAATCGGTGGTCAATGTGTCAACCCTTTGTGTTGCCAGATCAACACAAGGAATTGAGATTTCTTCTCCTTTTCTGAAGGCTGTAACTACATCATTAATTGAACTCCAGTCATATTCATTATAACCCACAACCTTATCAATGCCATTCTTTAGCCTCCACGAAAGCCTTTCAAGAGGATGCACCTTGTAAAAATTATCTGTGTGAACAGGCTTTGCAATTTTACCCAACTTAAACAATCCTTTTGCAATAACATGTGTCAGTTCCGACTTTCCTGATCCAGATTCCCCGGAAATTGCAATTACATATTTGCTGCCTGATCTTAGTTCCATAATTCTGATTATCTCAGCCGCAGCGTTGCGATGATTGTCATTAATAAGCAAAACATCTTCAAGCATATATGAACTATTTTAAGTTTTGATATTGTGATTTAGCTTTCCTCTGAATTCAAAACCAAACTCTATTTCACGCCATTGTGCAGGTAGTGTGGAGTTTACATTAATACGATTTTCTTTGTTATCAAAGCCTCCGTAAACATTCAATGCAAACAAAACTGTTGCTGCCATAACTCCGCAATGTATCCCTTCAGCCACACTGCCACCCTGAATGTCATCGTAATCACTTTTAAGAGCATCCTGAAAGAGTTTCCAGGCCATGACATCTTCTCCAATCAAGTGAGCTAAATAAGCATGTACAATCCTGCTCAGAGTTGAACCATGGGAAGTTCGTTTCAAATAGTAATCGAAGTTTCTTTTGATATAATCTTCCGGAATTTCATATCCCATCTCAGCTATAATTGATCTAAGTTCTTTGTGATCAATATTGTAAAACAACATTAAAGTGTCCGCCTGTTTAATAACCTGATATTCATCAGGAGATTTCCCTTCTGCCTTAAGAATTCTGTCCATGCGATGTATATCATCGTATACTTTCCTGTAATGTTCAAGGTTGATCTCCTTCAGGTCGAAAAACCGGTCGAATTGCGATATGATCCCCTCATCTGTAATAACAAGATTCAAATTTCCTGAAATCCGGTTCCATTCCGATAATTCATTTCTGTCTATTCCGGTACGTTCAAAGATACCTTCGGTAATATCATAATTTATGGCTGAGATAAGATTTTTGGTTTTTCTGAAAAGCCATGCGACCATAATGTTAGTGTATGCATTGTCATTTATGCCCCCGCTTTCTGACCATGGATATTTCTCATGAAATTCATCAGGCCCCATAACATTATTTATTGAGTATCGGCAAGTATCCCGGTTGAATATGGTCATACTACACCAGAAACGACAAATCTCCAGAAGCATTTCCAGTCCAAATTTTTCCATAAATTCCATATCTCCGGTGAACTCATAATATTTCAGAACATTCCATGAAATAGCAAGGGAAACATGTCTCTGAAGAGAACTGTAGTCTTCGTCCCATTTTCCTGAGAGAGGATTGAAATGTATCTGTTGTGTCTCCTCTTCACCGGTGGTTCCACTTTGCCATGGGTACATAGCTCCTTTAAAGCCATGCCTGACAGCATTTTGTCTTGCAGCACCAAGCCTCTGATACCTGTACAGTAATACAGACCTCGCTATATCGGGAAAATGCATGCAATAGAACGGCAGAATGTATAACTCATCCCAGAAAATATGACCCCTGTATGCCTCACCTGTAAGTCCCCGTGCCGGTATTCCCAATTCTTCCTTAACACTGTTCGGTGATGCAGTGCACATGAGATGATAAATATGCATTCTTAATAGCTTTTGGGATAACCTGTCTCCTGCAATCCTTATGTCAACCTTTTCCCATATAGCTTTCCAGGCCTGAGCGGAATGATCTCTAATCTCACTGAATCCACCTGAAAGATGCAATACATAAACGGGATCTTCATAGTAATAAGTATTGTCTTTCTTAAGATCAATGAATACAGTTTTTTCAATAACAATCTGTTTCCTCTGTTCTGCTTCAGTTTCAATCTCAATTACTGAAACCCCCGGAGTACAAAAACCTGAAAACTTTGCTTCAAAGTTTTTCCCTTCGGTTTTTACATTTAATCTTGCTGTGTGTTTAATTCCAATACCTGATTCTGTCGTTTTAACCTCAACATGTTGAAGGTTGCCAAAAATCCATTCATCAACAGGGGTAAGATGCTTTTGATTAAGCTCTCTGTACCGGGAAACACCATCATTAATATGATCACCGGAAATTTCAGACCTGAAGAAGATTACCCCGTCCCAATTCAACGGTGTGATCTTATATTCAATAGCTGCCAGATTCCTGCAATGCATCGAAACAACCCTGGATGATTCTATCAATGTTTCCCTGCCTCTGTTGTCCCTGACCTTCAAAACTTTTTTAAGAACACCATCATATAATGACAATGATCTTTTAATGCTGATTATCTCAGCCTTGTTTATGTCAAACCATTCGTCAGTACCTGATCGGAAAGTAATTCGATGCCAGTCTGTTATGTTAACCAAATCTTCATTGAATATAGTTCTTCCTGAAATTACAGAAGCTAGCTTATTGTAGACACCTGACATATATGTGCCGTGATAATTATTTTGACCTGAAGCCGCATCTTCCATTGAACCACGTGTGCAGAAGAACCCATTCCCGGTCGATAACAGTGTCTCCCTTTTTCTCTCCTGCAAACGATCATAGCCATAATAACACAATGACCAACTATCCTCAAAATAACCTTCCCTGAACCATTGTGTTATGCCCTCATATCCCAGTTCTGAAATGTCATCAACAACAATATCAGCTCCATTTTCAAGAAGGTGTTCCCGGTTATTCTCTCTTGCTATCCCAATTACCAGTCCGAAATTTCCCTTACGGCCGGCAGCTACACCGGAAGCTGCATCTTCCACGATAACACATCTGTCGTAATCAACGCCAATGCAATCAGCGGCAAACAAAAAGATATCAGGTTCAGGTTTGCCTTTAAGCCCTTTAGATGAACTAACCCCACCATCAACTATGGTGTCGAACAATGAATCAAGCCGAGTTGCTTTAAGTATCTTTCTGCAATTTCTTGATGATGAAGCCACTCCGATTGGAATACCTTTCGTTTTCAAAACTTTTATCAGATCCACTGTAGATTCAAATACCTCCACACCATCTGATTCAAGTAATTCATTGAATAGCATGTCTTTTCTATTACCTATTCCACATACTGTATCCAGATCTGGACTGTCTGAAGGAGTGCCCTCAGGCAGAAATATACCTCTGGATTCCAGAAAAATCCGGACCCCATCATACCGTGGCCGGCCGTCAACATATTTCAGGTAATCCTCATTTGATGAATATTCGATAAATGGCTCAAGAGTTTGATTCGATCTAAATCTCAAAAAGTTGTCAAAAACACTCTTCCATGCCTTATTATGCACCACGGAAGTCCTGGTTATCACCCCATCAAGATCAAATATTATCCCTCTCATCATCTATTTTGGTCTTTTTCCATTATTAAACTGTCCTGCCAGCCATTTATATCCGTAAGGTTCCAGGATTATATCATCAGGAAAGTTCATTTTAACAACTACTTCCTTTTCTGAGAGATTGTGTATTACAATAACGGTTTCATCTTTATATATTCTTTTATATGCCAAAACAGAACCCTGCAGGGAATCTGGTTCAACCCTGGGCTCAAGCCAGCAAATATCCCCCCGCCCAAAGCACTGATAATTGTTCCTGATTGACAATAACCTTATCAACCTGTTCATCACTTTAGATTCCAGACTGTTGATGTTACTTAAGGCTTCGTTTAGTAATTCCCAGTCAATTTTACCCCGTACCAGAAATCTTGAATCATCCTTGCCTGTCAAATGGATTTGGTTTTGATAGAACTGTATGTCGTTTGTTTTCCCGAACTCATCACCGTAATATATAACGGGAGTGCCGGGAAGTGATAACATAATTGAGAATGCGAGTCCTATCTTCCTTTCATCACGGTCTAAGAGTTCCGAAAGCCTTGCCGATATACCTTGTCCCTTACGAAAATCCCATTCTGGGTTATGGCAATATTTACCATACAGATATGATCGCTCAGTTTCACTTACATACACAAGTTCAAGGCTTAATTCGTCATGACACCTCAGAAATGTAAACCATTGAGAACCCGGAGGAATAGCAGGAGTATTGGTAGGATTCAGGATATCGATTATATGTGATGCAGAACATGAAGCCAGACTTGCGAAGATTCTGGACATCAACGGAAAATGATATCCTGCCTGACATTCATCGCCATCCCCAAAGTATTTGACCACCTCAAATGGCTTTTGACATGCTTCAGCAAGCAACAATGTGTTTGGCCTTGCAATATCAAGAACCTTCCTGGAAAACCTGACAATTTCATGTGTCATCGACAGATTCTCACAACTGGTACCATCTTCCTTCCAAAGATAAGGAATTGCATCTGCCCTGAAACCATCGATCCCGGATCTCATCCAATAGAGTAAATTCAAACACATTTCGGTAAGCACTTTAGGGTTTCGATAGTTCAGATCAGGCTGAAAATCGAAAAACCTGTGAAAAAAGTACTCGTCTCCATCTTTTTTCCAATTGCTAGTTTCGATACCTTCAAAAATAATCCTTGCATCGGAATACAGATTATTATCAGCATTCCATATATAATAGTTACGGTATTGACTATTCTTCGCTTTCCTTGACTCAATGAACCAGGGGTGCTCGTCAGAAGTGTGGTTCAAAGCAATATCGAAAATTACATATATCCCTTTGTTGTGAGCCTTTTGAATGAACGAGGCAAATGCCTGTAACTGGTCATCCTCTGGTAAAAGATTTTTGCGAATTTTACGGTAATCCCTGATGTCGAATCCATTATCGCGCATCGGTGAATCAAGGATGGGAAGCAGCCATATACAACTTATACCTAACCCGATAAGATAATCAAGCCTCTCTTCAAGACCCCGGATATCCAGGTTGAACAGATCAACATAAAGAGAATAGACTATAACATCACGATACCATTCCGAAGGTAAAGGTTCACTGTTATTCTCTTTTTTATAACTCTCCAATTCAATTATGAAATCATTAAAAATAATATCGTGATGCTCACCATATATATTAACCCAGATTCTGCGTAATTCTGAACGATCTTGTGGCACTGGTTCTGACATAATTAATGATCACTATCTGTTTTACTGTTACTTTTTATCGAATACACTACATTTGTGGCATGAAAGCTATCAGGTGCAACAGTTACCAAAACTACTAAAACAAATAATTCATTGTCCAAAAAATAAAATATCAGATTTATGATCAATCTTCCACACCAATCCTGGAGTCATAATTCAGTAATATATGAAGTAAATATCAGGCAGTACACTAAGGAAGGAACGATAGGTGCTTTCATGCTCCATCTCGATAGGTTAAGGGATATGGGGGTTGATATCTTATGGCTGATGCCCATTTATCCCGTTGGAATTAAAAACAGGAAGGGTTCTCTTGGCAGCTACTATTCTGTAAGTGATTATCAGACAGTGAATCCGGAATTTGGCACTCTCGAAGACCTCAGAACACTTGTTTCCAGGGCACATGAGTATGGAATGAAAGTTATGTTGGACTGGGTGGCAAACCATACATCATGGGATCACGTGTGGACATTAACCAACCCAGAATTTTACAAAAAGAATAACAATGGTGATTTCTTTTCTCCTTATGACTGGTCAGATGTGATTGAACTGGACTATGATAATATTGATCTGAGGAAAGCTATGATTGAGGTTTTGAAGTTTTGGGTGACTGAAACGGATATTGATGGATATCGTTGTGATGTTGCCGGCCTGGTGCCAACTGATTTCTGGGAAGAAGCCAGACAAGCTCTTAATGAAGTCAAACAACTTTTTATGCTTGCAGAAGACAGCGACAAACCCGAATTGCTCAGGTATGCATTTGATATGAATTATAACAGCAAGGTTCACAATCTTTTCAACAGAATTGCCTGTGGGGAGTCACCGGCTCATGAATTCTGGGCACATTATTCATGGAATGATTCAATATTTGACTCTAAAGCATTCAGAATGAATTTCATAACCAATCATGATGAAAACTCATGGAACGGGTCAGAGTTTGAAAGATTGGATGGTGGGGTAGAAGCCTTTGCTGCTCTCATTTTTTTTATTCCCGGAATGCCTCTCATATACAGTGGTCAGGAAGCCGGCCTGGAAAAAAGACTCAGGTTCTTTGAAAAAGATATGATTGAATGGGGAAGTTTCCGTTTGCACAACTTCTATAAAATGCTAATAAAGATAAAAAAAGATTATTCACCACTGCTCAATGGCCATCATGGTGCTTCAATGGAACGTATTGAAACCAATTACCCTGATGAGGTGCTTGCATTCTCAAGAAGCGATGAAAACTGTTGTGTTACTGCGGTTTTCAACCTTAGCCGGAATAAGCTCTACGCTGTAAAGATTGATTTAGCGGGCAGGGTGGGTTTTTTTGAAAATATTCTGAGCAGTGAATCCCATAATTTTAAGGATGTATATTCAACAGATATGGAACCCTGGGAGTATCTGCTTCTGTTAACACATTGTCAGAGTGATTATTAACAAGTCATACATGTCTCCCGAAAAAACTCTTCTTTTTATTTCCTATATTTGCATCTCAATCAAATAATGCAAAAAAGCTTTCCATGCTCAAACATCTCTCGATTGAAAATTATGCCCTGATCAGAAAACTCGATATAGAGTTTTCGTCAGGTTTCTCTACCATTACTGGTGAAACCGGAGCTGGTAAGTCTATTATGCTTGATGCATTAGGCCTGGTATTGGGAAATAGGGCAGACACACAGGTATTATGGGATGAGAAACAAAAGTGTATTGTTGAAGCTGTTTTTTGGATTGAGGGTTATGACTTGGAGCCTTTTTTTGCTGATAATGAAATAGATTATTCAGTTGAAATCATTCTCCGAAGAGAGATAAGCCAAAACGGAAAATCCCGGGCATTTGTCAACGATACTCTGGTTAACCTCCAGATACTGAAAGAGATTGGCTCAAGGCTTATAAATATTCATTCCCAGCATGAAATTCTGGTACTAAATAACAGGGATTTTCAACTTGCAATGGTTGATTCATTTGCCTGCCTGGAGGAGAATGTTAAGGAATATCAGTTTTGGTTCAGGAAATACTCTTCAGCAAACAAAAAACTTGAAGAGCTTAAGGCTGCTTATGCGGAGCAAATTGCGCGCAAAGATTACGACAGTTTTTTATTTAATGAGCTAAACGAAGCTGAACCTGAAAAGCATAATCTCGTTGAACTTGAAGAAGAAAGAAGCATGCTTGAAAATACATCTGCCATAAAATCTGCTCTCTTCAATCTGGAGAAGCTTTTTAATGATGAACCTGTAAACTTCACATCTTCTTTAAAGAATGCTGTTCTGAATATTAATAAGCTGAAACCGGGCAAATATCTTGATGATCTGGTTACAAGACTGGATTCATTATATATTGAAGCGACAGATCTGGTCAACGAAGCCAGACGAATTGGGGAGAAAATCATTGATGATCACCAACAGCTTGAATTAGTGAATGAAAAGATAGGTCATCTAAACCATTTATTTCAAAAACACAGAGTAAACAAAATTGAAGACCTGGTCAGAGTAAGGGAGGAAATAGGAGAGAGGTTGAAAAAACATGAAGATCTGGGAGTAGTTATAACTGAAACAGAAAAAGAGAAGCAGGATTCATTCAACAATGTTGTTCAACTTGGAGGGATTCTCTCTGAAGCTCGTTCAGGCTCAACCGGGCATCTTAAGGAGCATCTCACCGGATTGCTTTCGAAACTTGGGATGCCGGATGCTATCCTTGAGATCAGAATAGACAGATGTATTGAATCAGGTCCAGATGGTATGGATAAAATAACACTTCTTTTCAGTGCCAACAAGGGCAGCAAGCCTGATCTTATAAATCGAATTGCTTCAGGAGGTGAACTTTCAAGACTTATGTTGGCAATAAAATCGATTTTATCAGCCCGCAAACTTATACCCACAATTGTTTTTGATGAGATTGATTCAGGCGTGTCTGGCGAAATAGCTGCAAAAGCAGGTAAACTGATGCTGCAAATGAGTGAAAAGATGCAGGTGATCGCAATAACACATCTGCCTCAGATTGCCTCTAAAGGTTTCAGGCAGTATATGGCATTAAAGGCAGAACAGAACGGCCGTACAATAACAACTGTAAAACAACTTAGCAATGATGAAAGACTTGAGGCAATTGCCAGCATGTTAAGTGATTCTGGGCCAACAGCTGAATCACTTGCCAATGCACGACAACTTCTTCGAAACACCTTATAAAAACATAACCTCCTTCTTATCTGTTTAATTTGAAATAACATTAAAATACACATGATATACAACCTGTTGAAAGGTAAGAAAGGAATAATCTTTGGCCCTCTGGACGAGAAGTCGTTAGCCTGGAAAGTGGCAGAAAGAGCCCATGAAGAGGGAGCAGAGTTCACCCTTTCGAATACTCCCACAGCTATTCGTTTTGGATCAATTAATGAACTGGCTGAAAAAACGGGAGCTCATGTTATTGCTGCTGATGCAACGAATCTTTCCGATATTGAAAAAGTGTTTAAAGAATCAATGGATCTTTTTGGTAGTCGTATTGATTTTCTTCTCCATTCGATAGGCATGTCTCTCAACGTGAGAAAAGGGAGAAAGTATGATGATCTTGATTACAATTATCTTATGAAAACGATGGATATTTCAGCATTCTCTTTTCATAAGATTTTACAGGTTGCCCGGAAGCTCGATGCAATTAATGAATGGGGATCTGTAGTCGCACTGTCATATGTTGCTGCACAACGTACACTTTTTAGATATAACGATATGGCAGAAGCAAAGGCAGCCCTTGAATCAATTGCACGCAGTTTTGGATATATCTATGGCAGAGATAAGAAGATCAGGGTAAACACAATCTCGCAATCTCCAACTCTTACTACTGCAGGCAGTGGTGTAAAAGGAATAGACAATCTGGTGGATTTTACCGAAAGGATGTCACCGCTGGGCAACGCAACTGCTGACGAATGTGCAGATTATTGCATAACCCTGTTTTCAGATCTTACAAGAAAAGTAACAATGCAGAATCTCTTCCATGATGGTGGGTTCTCAAGTATGGGAATGAGCCTTAAAGCCATGAAGATGTATAATAAAAGCCTTGAACAAATACCTTGTGATGAAAAGTCTGGAAATCTACCGGATGACTAGAATCAATTGCCATGAAACTGAATAATAAACGAATCTGGGTAACAGGTGCCAGTTCAGGTATCGGAAGAGCTATGGCTTACCGGTTATCTCAAGTGGCATCTGTTCTTATCATTTCAGGGATTGAGGAAGAAGACCTCATGCTTATGAAAAATGATCTTGAGAGTGATGAAACAATAGTTGAAGCAATAGTCTTCGACCTTGGCGACATCAAACAGGTGGAAAATGCTGCCAATATAGTGAATAGTAAGTTCGGAGGTGTGGATGTTCTTATTAATAACGGCGGGATAAGTCAGAGAAGCCTTGTTGAGGAAACAGAGCTTTTTGTTGACAGAAGAATCATGGAGGTAAATTTCTTCGGACAAATTCAGCTTACCAGATTGATGTTGCCTGGAATGATATCCCAACAATCAGGTCACATTGCCGTAACGAGCAGTATGGTTGGTAAATTTGGGTTTCCGCTTCGTTCTTCTTATTCTGCATCGAAACATGCATTGCAGGGCTATTTTGAAACTGCAGGCCTTGAACTGAAGAGATATGGAATCAGGGTCACGATCGCATGCCCGGGTAGAATTCGCACCAATATTTCGTTGAACGCAGTCTCCGGTACTGGTGAAAAGTATGGTCAGATGGATCCTGGTCAGGCTTACGGAATGTCAGCCGAAAAATGTGCCGATAAATATATCAGAGCTATCACAAATAATAAATGGGAAGTCTATATTGGTAAAAATGAGATACTAATGATCTGGATAAAACGATTTGCACCATGGTTATTCCGGAGACTTGCTCTCAGGGTTAGCTCAAAGTAGTAAATGAATAATTCCATAAGCTTTGTTAATTGTGTATGTGAAACAAACAACAACTTAATAAACCAATCGATGTCGAAATATATAATTTCAGGAATACAACAGGTCGGTATAGGTGTAAATGACCTGCATACCTCGTGGAGCTGGTATCGAAAACACCTCGGATTTGATATAAGAATTTTTGATGATGCCAGCGTAGCTTCATTAATGCTTCCATACACAGGTGGTGAACCACGGGAACGACATGCAGTTTTGGCTTTCAACCTGCAGGGTGGGGGAGGATTCGAAGTATGGCAACATAAAGGAAAAACACCGGAATATGCAGAATCGGAACATCGTCTTGGCGACACCGGTATACTTATCACCAAGATTAAAAGTTATGATACAACTTCCTCTTTAAAATCATTGCAAAAAGGAAACGTAAATATCCTCAGTGATATAAACCAGGATCCTGCCAGCCGAGACTACTTTTTTATCAAAGATCCCTGGGGGAACATCTTTCAGATAATTGATGATGATGCATTCTTTTCAACAAAAAGGCCTCTCACACATGGTGGTGTTTATGGTGTTGTTATTGGGGTTACGGATGTAAACAAAAGCCTTAAGGTTTACAGAGATATTTTGGGTTATGACAAGATAGTGTATGATATAACCGGACATTTCATTGACCTCGAATCGATCGAGGGATCAGAAGGGAGATTCAGGAGAGTGCTTCTCCAACACACCAATCCTAGAAAAGGTGCTTTCAGCCCTATGCTGGGGTCTACTGAAATAGAGCTTGTCCAGGCTCTTGACCGTGAACCATCCCATATCTATAAAGGAAGGATGTGGGGCGATCCCGGTTTTATTCACTTGTGTTTCGATATTTCTAATATGGATGCTTTGAGGATAAAGTGCAAAGAACTTGGATTTCCATTTACGATTGATAGTTCAAGCAGCTTTGATATGGGAGAGGCGGCTGGCCATTTCAGCTATATTGAAGATCCCGACGGAACTCTGATAGAGTTTGTTGAAACACACAAAATTCCTGTCTTTAAAAAAGTTGGCTGGTACCTCGACCTAAGAAAAAGAAATCCCGAAAAACCCCTTCCTATATGGATGCTGAGATCTTTGCGCTTCAACAGAGTCAGGTAACCCTTCAAAGGTTATTTTGTGTATTTTAGCCAAAAAATTTCTTTGTATGGTGTTTGGGATGAAGTTGATTACAGAAAGTCCTTTGTGGTTTCTCTTTTTCTGCATTATTTTTGGAGCAGGTGTTGCCATTTTGCTTTATTACAAAAACCGCAACACTTCACTTTCGCTGAAAACCAGCAAATACCTTGCTTCGATTAGGTTTGTTGTTGTAACTCTTTTGGCTTTTCTTTTACTTAATCCATTGATTAAAAGATTTATGCGCGAAAAGGAGTTACCAGTGATTATACTGGCTGCCGATAATAGCAGTTCAATGCTTGTGCATAGCAGTGATACTGCAAAAGATGCTGCCTTTTTACGGGATGTAGTTCTGAAAATCGAAAAAGAGCTTCATTCAAATTATAAAGTCGAATCTTTTATGTTTGGTGAAGATGTAAAAGATACTTTTCATCTTAACTTTATTGATAAAGAGACCGATATATCAGCCGTATTCACTATGCTGGAAAATAGGTATGCCGGTAGAAATACAGGGGCTGTTATCCTGTTGACTGATGGAATATATAATAAAGGTTTCAATCCCGCATCAATAGTCGACAAAATGAATACAACAGTATATTCTCTTCTGTGGGGCGATACTACAAGAAAACGGGATCTTATTCTTGCCGAGGTCAATTACAACAGGATTGCCTATCTTGGGAATACATTTCCAATGGAAATTATTGTCAAAGCATCCCGTTCAGATGGACTACAGTCGAAACTGGTTGTCAGAAGCAAGGAAAAGGTTTTTCATAATATTCCTTTCAGCATAACAGGAGATCAGTTTGTTAAGATATTCCAATTGAATATGCTAGCTGACAAGGAGGGGATACTTGATTTTGAGATCCTTGTTGAAGGATTGCCGGATGAATTGACTCTGACCAACAACAGAACCCGGGCCTTTATCGAGGTTCTTACAAGTAGAAAAAGAGTGATAATTATCAGCAGCAAGCCTCATCCTGATATCGGAGCTATAAAAAATGCTCTGGGGCTTAACGACATGATTGATACAGAAGTTGTTAGGTTTAATGATTACAAACCTAAGGATAAACCTCCAGACCTTGTCATACTTCATCAGCTACCGGATGACCAGCTTTCCGGAGAAATATTTTCACGGTTTCTTAAGGAAAAAACCCCGATGATGATTATTGGTGGAGGAAACACACGAACAGATTTGCTTACATCATCCGGAGTAGCCCCAAGGATCATACCCGGAAGAATACGTGATCAGCATAATGAGGCTATCGGATGGTTGAATCCTGGGTTCTCTCTGTTTACAGTAGTTAATGAATTTACAGACCAGCTTTCGGAACTACCTCCCTTGTATATTCCATATGGGAAAACAGAATCTTTGCCTGGAGGGCAGAGCCTGCTGCTGCAAAAAATTGGAAAGGTTGAAACCAGCTATCCACTCATCTCTTTCAATTCCAAAGAAGGAACAAGAAACTGTTTTATAGGAGGTGAGGGATTGTGGAAATGGAGGATGTTCTCATTCAGAAATGAAAAGAACCACAGACCTTTCGATACCTTTATTAACCAGATTGTGCAATACCTGACAGCATCCGATGACAGAAAACGGTTCAGAGTTAGTAATCCAGGGTATGTCACGGAAAATCAGAATATAACTTTTTCTGCAGAACTGTATGATGCTGCTTACAATCCGGTAGTTGATCCTGAAGTATCACTGAGAATAGAAAGTACTGATCTTAAAAACTACGATTTTACCTTTACCCGAAAGGAAAGAGCATATTCACTTGATGCAGGTAGATTGCCAGTGGGTGAGTACAAGTATATTGCACAGACCTCCATGGGAAATGAAAAATTTTCAGCAACAGGCCGTTTCGTAATTGCACCTCTCAACCTTGAAGCAACTGTTACTGTTGCGGACCATGGAATGATGAAAAACCTTAGTAACCAAACAAAAGGAATTGCTGCTTATTTGAATGATTATGAGTCTGTGATAGATCATATCCGGCAAAAGGAGGATATTAAACCCATCAGCCATCTCCGTGAAAAGTTTACTGACTTTACAACCATTTTATGGCTACTTGCATTGATTCTCCTTCTTTTGTCTGTTGAATGGTTCATCCGAAAACGTGAAGGTGTGTATTGATAAATAACTAATTTTCGTTTCAATGACCCCGCAAACAGTTTTTGTTCTGCTTATTGTGTTTCTATCTCTGGAATTCCTTATGGAGAGAATTCTGGATTACCTTAATACAAGAAACTGGTCGGACGATATGCCCGATGAGGTAATAGGTATTTATGACGAACAGAAATACCGAAAATCCCAGCGTTATAACCGCGAAAGGCACAGATTCGCATCACTTGTCAGTATAATGTTCTTTACAGCTTTACTAACAATGCTTTTCTTTAACCTCTTTTCCTGGCTCGACTTTCATATCAGAACAGTAACAGAACATCCGGTTTTGATGACATTGATCTTCTTTGCCATTCTGGGGGTGGCAAATGACCTGTTTGGTTTACCATTCTCAGCATGGTCTACTTTTATTATTGAAGAAAAATATGGTTTTAATAAAACCTCAGTCGGTACATTTGTTCTAGACAGGTTGAAATCATGGTTGATTTCCGGCCTGCTCGGCGGTGCACTACTTACAGTTATCGTGATGTTATATTACAAAACAGGGGAGATGTTTTGGATACTTGCCTGGATTGCTATTACTCTGTTCTCAATATTTGTAACTATGTTCTATTCAACCCTGATTGTGCCCTTGTTTAATAAACAAACGCCCCTTGATCATGGAGAACTTCGTGATGCGATAGAACAGTTTGCATCGAGTTCAGGATTTAGAATTTCCGATATTTACGTAATGGATGGCTCGAAAAGATCATCAAAAGCAAATGCATATTTCAGCGGACTGGGACCACGAAAACGCATTGTATTGTATGATACCCTGATAAAAGAGTATTCCAAAGAGGAACTTGTTGCAATTCTGGCACATGAAATAGGTCACCTGAAAAGAAGGCATATTGTTAAAACATTGATTATTAGCACTATGGAAACAGGTTTATTGTTGTTTATGTTTTCACTCATCGTCGAGTCTCCGGCTCTTTCACAAGCTCTTGGATCTGTAAAGCCATCATTTCACCTGTCATTACTTGCTTTTGGTATCCTTTATAGTCCATTTTCTACGGTTTTAGGAATTGTAATGAATACTATCTCAAGAAACAACGAATATCAGGCTGATAAATATGCTGGTGAGAATTACAGCCCTGTACATCTAAGCAGTGCTTTGAAGAAATTATCCGTTAACCATCTCAGTAATCTTAAACCTCACAAAGCATATGTGTTTGTGCATTACAGCCATCCAACTCTATTGCAACGACTTGATTCTTTAAATATGATTGATCCTTCATCAGATTGATCAATACCTAATAATTTCCCGAAATCTGTTTATATTATATTTTTGCTTATAATTTATATTATGTTAAGTATAACTACACTACCACATATGTGCAAAAAAAAGAGAGACTCATTGATTTTGTCCCTCTTCTTCTCTCCTCTATATTAAGATTAAGAAATTAAACAATTAGTTCTTCAAGGAATCAATTTTCGATTTAATTTCATTTGCTTTATCGTTAATCCTGAGCCGTGTGTAAATTGAGAACAACATTCTTAAAGTATCCGGATCATTTGGATTTGATAAATAGGCTTGTTCGAGGTATGGTAATGCTATGCGGAAATTTTCATCTGCTTCTGAATACAACTGCTCGGCTAAAGGATCACCATATTTCTTTTTCATTGCTTCATTCAACCTGTCCACAGCCCTGTTGTTATAAACAGTTCCTAAATTAAACAATGCATCAAAATATTCATTGTTGATTTCAATGGCACTTTTGTAATACTTGATGGAAAGCTGGAAATTTTCTTCATTCACTTCTGGTGTATGAGTCGAGTCCTTCGCAAGCTGATCATAAATATTGCCAATAACAAAATAGAGTTGTGCATTATCTGGTTGTTTCACAATAATATTTTCAAGGAGCTCTTTTGTTTTAATGTAATTTTTCATTTTTAGGTAAGCATCAGCTTCACTTAGCACTATATTGACATCATCAGGAGAGATTTTTTTTGCTTTGTCTGCTACGTCAAGAGCTTTTTCAAAATCACCCTTTTCAGAAAGCATCCTGACATAGAAATTTGCTGAATAAACCGCCCAGTATCCCGGTACAGTATCTTTGGCTTCTCTGATTCCAATCACATTTTTTATTTCATGTGCACTATAAAAATTCTTAAAAGCAACCGGATAATTTCCATCATTAAATGCACTTGCTCCAATGGATGTAAATCCGTCAGAGACAATCGAAAGCCCCTGATAAGCATTTAGAGGGAATGTCATATCACCCATAAATCTAGGATCCAGTTCAATGGTCTTCTGATATGATTCCTTTGCAAGAGTTAAAGCATTTTCTGAACTTTCAGCCATAGACTTATAGGCACCATTAACAGGTTCTGTAAAACTGTGTACCTTGCCATCAATAAACAGGACAGAGAAGCCAAGATCCCATTCCCACTTGTTGGCACGTCCTTCGGGGGTACGCTGCTTTTTAAAATCTGTCAGTGGTTCTCCTTTGAGATATCTTATAACGCTATCTGGCATTCCGACCTGCACATTGCTGGCGAAATCAAAACATCTGAATACTGAATAATAAAAGTTGCCACGTAAAAGCCATGTCTTTGCATCATTGGTATAGCGATCATCTTTCATCGCTATATTCAGATTTTCATAGGCTTTATCAAGCATTCCGTTTCTAAGGTAGTTAGACAGGTTAAGAACTGGATTCTGAGATTTGACTGCAATGGAGCAGAAAATCAACACTGCAATCAATAACAAATTCTTTTTCATCGTATTAAATTTTGTAATTTAAAGTAAACTATTTCAAAATTCGCACCAAAAAAGCATTGCAAATTAAATAAAAAGATCAATAATACTGTATTAATTGAAGATTATTGTATAGTTTATTCCTGAATTAAGTCATTGGAGTCATCAATACTTTCAGTATTGGAAATATCTTTAGAATGATCATCCTGTTCTTCGTGAACCACTTTGGATACTGCGGCAATAGAATCGTTGTTTCGCAGATTTATCAATCTTACCCCCTGGGTAGCCCGTCCCTGGACTCTCAGATCAGTAACGGCCATACGGATTGTGATACCGGAACGATTGATTATCATAAGATCATCACTGTCTGTAACATTCAGAATAGCAACCAATTTGCCGGTTTTTTCGGTTATGTTCAGAGTTTTTACACCTTTTCCACCCCTGCTGGTAATTCGATAATCTTCAAGGCTGGAGCGTTTGCCATAGCCATTTTCAGATACCACCAAAATATCAAATGAATCATTCTCCATACATATCATCCCAACCACCCTGTCTGTTGAACCCTGAAGTGTTATTCCCTTAACTCCTGTGGCTGTTCTACCCATTGGCCTGACATGACCCTCATTAAACCGGATTGCCCTGCCTGAGCGGAGAGCCATAATTATTTCGTTGGTGCCGCTTGTTAGTCTGGCCTCCAACAGGTGGTCGTCATCTTTAATATTGATCGCATTTATGCCATTCTGTCTTGGACGGCTGTATGCTTCTAGTGATGTTTTTTTGATAACCCCTTTTTCAGTTGCAAGAATTATATAATTATTATTAACATAATTTTCGTCTTTCAGATCTTTAACATTGATGTATGCCTTGATCTTATCGTCCGGTTCAATGTTTAGCATATTCTGAATAGCCCTTCCTTTAGAAGCCTTGGATCCTTCCGGTATTTCATAAACCCTCAGCCAATAGCATTTCCCTTTCTCTGTAAAGAGCAAAAGGTAATTGTGATTTGAAGCAACGAACATGTGCTCGACGAAATCGTCAGTCCTGATTTCGGAACCTTTAGCCCCTACCCCTCCCCTGTTTTGGGTTTTGTACTCAACCAGGTTGGTACGCTTGATGTAACCAAGATGTGAAATTGTAACCAATACATCCTCATCCGGTATGGTATCTTCAATCCTGAAATCCTCGGCTGTATATTCAATTTCAGTTCTTGTTGGATCACCAAACTTGTCTTTCAACGTCCGTAAGTCATCTTTAATAACCTGATATTGAAGTGATTCATCAGATAAAAGATTTTTCAGGTATTCAATTTGTTTCAGAATTGCATCATATTCATCTCTTATTTTTTGTCTTTCCAGGCCTGTAAGTCTTTGTAAACGCATATCCAGGATGGCACGAGACTGTATTTCAGACAGTCCAAACTGTTCCATTAGTCCAGATTTGGCTTCTTCAGGTGTTTTGGATGCTCTGATTAGTGCAATAACCTCATCGAGATGGTCCAGAGCTATGAGCAACCCTTCAAGGATGTGGGCTTTATCCTCTGCTTCACGAAGTTCATACCGGGTTTTCCTAAGTAAAACCTCATGTCTATGTTCAACAAAATAATGTATCAGTTGCTTCAGATTCAGGAGCATAGGCCTTCCTTTAACCAGAGCGATGTTGTTTACATTAAAGGCAGACTGCAACATTGTAATCTGATACAACTTATTAAGAACCACATTGGGAACGGCATCTTTCTTAAGTTCAAAGACAATTCTCAAACCATTACGATCCGACTCATCGCGAATATCCACAATTCCATCAAGCCTTTTTTCGTTTACCAGGTCAGCTGTCTTTTTTATCATCTCAGCTTTGTTGACCTGGTAAGGTATACTATTAACAATGATTTTGTCTCTGCCACCGTTTTCGGCAACCTCTATTTCAGCTGCACCTCTCATAACCACACGACCTCTGCCGGTTTCGTATGCATCCCTGACCCCTTCATAACCATAGATAATGCCTCCAGTAGGAAAATCCGGACCTTTTATATGCTTTTCCATCAACTCCTGCACGGTGATATCACAGTTATCAATATATGCAATAACACCATCGATGACCTCATTAAGGTTATGCGGAGGCATATTTGTGGCCATCCCCACAGCAATACCTGAAGCACCGTTAACGATTAGATTTGGTATTGCTGCCGGCAGTACAGTTGGTTCCTCAAGGGTATCGTCAAAATTCAATTGAAAGTCAACGGTTTCTTTATCAATATCCTGCAGCATCTCTTCGGCGATCTTCTGGAGCCTTGCTTCTGTATAACGCATAGCTGCAGGACTGTCACCGTCTATTGAGCCGAAATTTCCCTGACCGTCAACCAAAGGGTACCTTAACGACCACTCCTGGGCCATTCTGACCATTGCATCATACACGGAGGTGTCTCCGTGCGGATGGTATTTCCCAAGAACCTCCCCAACTATTCTGGCAGACTTTTTATAGGGTTTCCCTGCCCATAATGCAAGTTCCTTCATTCCAAACAGAACTCTGCGATGAACAGGTTTCAATCCGTCCCTTACATCAGGCAGTGCCCTTGACACTATAACCGACATCGAGTAGTCGATATAGGCACTCTTCATCTGATTCTCAATGTTCACTTTAACTATCTTGCCACCATCCTGCATCTCAATCTCTAATTAGTTTATTTACAATGGTTTGATGTGGTGTTTTCAATTAATGAAATCCATTGCGAAGATAAGCAAATTCCACCACTTGGAGAAATAATCCGGGAAGTATATCTTTAGGTTCTTTTGAACATAGAAATGTTAAAAAAACAGATGTTTTTGAACCTCTCTATACCCTTTTGATTGTACTTTTGAACCGAAACAATTACTCAGATAATTTGTTAAAATCAATGACGATTTAATTGTCTATAGATCAGTATGGAAGCAAAATTTTCTCAAAGGGTAAAAGATGTTCTCTCCTTCAGCCGAGAGGAGGCATTACGGTTGGGCAACAATTATATCGGACTTGAACATCTGATGCTTGGCTTAATCCGTGAAGGAGAAGGAAAAGCTATGCATGTTCTTTTTCATTATAATGTTGATGTAAGTAAACTCAAACAAAGGATTGAGAAAACCATCAGGAAACCTGAATCTACTGGAATGGAAGCAATAAATTTGCCACTGGTAAAACAGGCTGAGAAGGTATTAAAAGTCACCTATCTTGAAGCAAAGGATTTTAAAAGTGAAATGATCGGCACTGAACACCTTTTGCTTGCCATCTTAAGGGATCAGGAGAGTTTTATTTCGAAATTACTGGCTTCATATGGTGTTAACTATGATTCAGTAAGAAGGGAAGTTTTGAATATTCCTGATTTGGATAATACCGGTTCTGTTTCACCAACATCAGACTATCCGGAAGGAGGTGAAGAGGGCGATATAGATGAGCCGGGGGGTAGTAGACAATTCAGCAGCGGAAGTTCGTCATCACGAAAACAGGGAGCTGAGGGTAAGAGTAAGACTCCTGTTTTGGATAATTTCGGGAGAGATCTCACAAAAGCTGCTGAAGATAACAAACTCGACCCTGTTGTTGGCAGGGAGCAGGAACTTGAAAGGATTGCTCAGATACTTTCAAGACGTAAAAAGAACAATCCTATACTTATCGGAGAACCGGGGGTTGGCAAGTCGGCTATTGCTGAAGGGCTTGCCCTGCGAATAATTCAACGACGGGTTTCCAGGGCATTATTCAATAAAAGAATTGTTACACTTGACCTTGCTTCACTTGTTGCCGGAACAAAATATAGAGGCCAATTTGAGGAGAGGATGAAAGCTGTGCTTAATGAGCTTGAGAAAAACAGTGACGTCATTCTTTTTATTGATGAAATACATACGATTGTAGGTGCCGGTGGTGCCAGTGGGTCGCTTGATGCCTCCAATATGTTCAAACCGGCCTTGGCAAGGGGTGACCTGCAGTGCATAGGAGCAACAACCCTTGATGAATACAGGCAGCACATCGAAAAAGATGGGGCACTTGAAAGAAGATTTCAGAAGATCATGGTTGATCCAACTTCACCCGACGAAACCATTGAGATACTGAATAATATTAAAGAAAAATATGAGGATCATCACCTGGTGGAATACAATCCTGACGCAATCAAAGCATGTGTTTCACTAACATCAAGATACATAAGCGACAGATGTTTGCCGGATAAAGCCATCGATGCTCTGGATGAAGCAGGGTCAAGGGTTCATCTGACTCATCTTAATGTGCCTGCAGAAATCCTCGATATTGAGTATCAGATCGACGAAATCAAAAGCAGCAAGAATATTGCTATAAGAGGCCAGAAATATGAAGAGGCAGCAAGATATCGTGATGCGGAAAGAGTTCTGCAGGAGAAGCTCGAGGAGGAGAAAAAACGGTGGGATAATGAGTCAAAGCTTAAAAGGGAAAAAGTAACGGAACAGGATGTGGCTGAAGTGGTTGCCATGATGACCGGAGTACCTGTACAGCGTATAGCCAGAAATGAGGGTGAAAGGCTCATAAAAATGGAAGAAGAACTTGAGGGATCTGTTATAGGTCAGGCAGAAGCGATTTTGAAAGTTGTTAAAGCTATCAGAAGAAACCGTGCGGGTCTTAAGGATCCCAACAAACCAATAGGCACCTTTATTTTCCTTGGCCCGACAGGCGTTGGAAAAACCCACCTTGCTAAAGTCCTGAGCCGCTATCTTTTTGACTCCGATGATGCCCTGATTAGAATAGACATGAGCGAATATATGGAGAAATTTGCCGTTTCAAGACTTGTTGGTGCTCCTCCGGGATATGTTGGTTATGAGGAGGGTGGCCAGTTATCGGAAAAAGTCAGGAGAAAACCCTATTCAGTAGTCTTACTTGATGAAATAGAAAAAGCTCATCCGGATGTGTTTCATCTTCTTCTTCAAGTTCTTGATGATGGTCTGCTCACTGATTCATACGGCAGGAAAATTGACTTCAAAAACACTATTGTCATAATGACCTCAAACATCGGATCGCGGCAGTTGAAAGACTTCGGTGCAGGTGTTGGATTTGCTACATCAGCAAGAATTGACAACAGGCATGAAATTGATAAAAACATTATTGAGAATGCTCTGAAAAAGGCTTTTGCCCCCGAATTTTTAAACAGGATTGACGATGTTGTAATATTTAACAACCTTGATCGTGACGATATCCATAAGATAATTGATATAGAACTAAAACAATTGTATAAAAGAGTTAATGATCTAGGTATCAATTTGAAAATTTCTCCCGAGGCAAAGGATTTTTTGGTTGAAAAGGGATGGGATCCAAGTTTTGGGGCAAGACCTCTTAAAAGAGCCATTCAGAAATATATTGAAGATGAGCTTGCTGAGGAGATAATAAAATCTAACCTTAAAGAGAATGACGACATACTCGTTGGTTTTAATCCTGAAGAGAACAAAATAACTTTTACTATTAACGCCAAAACCGATGACGCTTAATTAATTATGATTTGCTGTGTTTTTTACAGCAGTATGGGTGCTTCTGATACTATATATTGAATTATTCATTACACTAGTAATTCTCAGATAATAAATTAATACCGATGCATCACCGGAATACTCCTCTTGCAGAGATTCTTCGACCACGTGAGATAGTTGAGTTTGTCGGACAGGAGCACCTTACCGCTCCGGGAGCGGTTATTTATGAAGCATTAAAAAATGGAAGGATCCCTTCAATGATATTTTGGGGACCTCCTGGTGTGGGTAAAACCACCCTGGCACATCTGATTGCAAATAAACTTGGAATGCAATTTTTTGTGCTCAGTGCAATATCATCAGGTGTAAAGGATGTAAGGTCTGTGATCGATCAAGCAAAAGCTCTGTCGGGAAATGTATTGCTTTTTATTGATGAAATTCACAGATTCAGCAAATCACAGCAGGATTCGCTGCTTAATGCAGTTGAAAAAGGCATTGTAACCCTGATTGGTGCTACAACTGAAAATCCTTCATTCGAGGTAATTTCTCCCCTGCTCTCAAGATGCCAGGTTTACATATTGAAGCCTCTAACTGTGGAGCAACTTGCAGTTCTGTTAAAGAGAGCAGTAGATTACTACAGTCAAGAACATATTACTGTTATAATTAATGAAGACGACGCACTCATTCGTTATTCCGGTGGGGATGCAAGGAAACTATACAATGCCATTCAACTTGTTGTTAGTGCAGAATATGGTAAAAAGGACATAAAAATCACCAATCATCTGGTACTTGTATTGGTTCAGGAGAACATCTCAATGTATGACAAGCAGGGAGAGATGCACTATGATGTCATTTCTGCCTTCATCAAGTCGGTAAGGGGGAGCGATCCAAACGGAGCAATTTACTGGCTTGCAAGGATGGTTGATAGTGGGGAGGATCCGAAATTTATTGCCAGAAGACTAATGATACTTGCATCGGAAGATATCGGGCTTGCTAATCCTAATGCACTGTTGCTTGCAAATGCATGCTTTGATTCAATTCATAAAATTGGATGGCCTGAGAGTCGTATAATTCTTGCCGAAACCACAATTTACCTTGCCACTTCTCCAAAAAGCAATTCTGCATATTGCGCAATTAATAATGCTCAGGAGGAGGTTAAGAGGTCAGGAGACCTACCTGTGCCGTTGCATTTGAGAAATGCTCCGACCGGCTTAATGAAAAAGCTTGGATACGGTTATGATTATCAATATGCTCATGATCATCCCGGCAACTTTGTCACTCAGAATTTTCTTCCAGAGAGATTAAAAGGTGCAAAATTCTATTCTCCGTCAAAAAACCACCAGGAATCCACTATCGCAGAGCGACTCAGGACCTGGTGGAAAGATATTTACAATTATTGAAAGTTAGTCTATTTCTTTACCACTTTGGCATGAAATATCGAGTTTCCGGAAAAAACTCTTGCAAGATATACACCTGAAGCAATTGAGCTTAAATCAGTTTTATTATTCTCGATGATAAATGTACCGGCACAAACTCCAGCAAGAGAATATAATTCCATAATCGTACTTTCGCACACGTTTACATTCAGAATATCAATAACCGGATTTGGCCAGACTTCAACTGAGGCAGATTTCGGAAGTTTTTCAATTCCTGAAGGAATTATTTCTGTAAATTTAACATCATCCACATAAAATAAAACCGAACTACCTGCTCCGCCACCTGCATAAGTATAGAAGTCCAACCCGGCAAGTTGTACAAGACCCTGTCCTCCGTCCTCTTTAATACTCCATTGCCAACCAGTAAGAAGTGTGTTGTTCAGAAACATATGGGCGGAATCAACATCCAGATTAACCTTGACTTTAATATCCATCCAGGTACCTTTAGTATAGCTCCCGAGTATTGTTCCTGCACCGTTCCAGGAAAACCCCAATGTGGAATCGGGTAAAAAAATAAGCGAAAATGCCCATTCCGCATTTGGAGGTAAAACGTGAAGCATGTTGAAATAGCCCCCTTCAGTGGCTCCTTCTCCAATCTGAATTTTAAACTCGATTTCATAAATTCCATTCACCTTATCGTCTAGTTTCAATACTACGTCTCCATCCCCATCAGGATTAACTGAGGCAAACTTAAGTGAATGAGGTGCCGAGAATGATTCTTCGTCAGATATTGTAATGTCGTTAACCCCCCCGGCGACTCCGTTCCAGGGAACAAACTGTGGTGCTACAACTGAAAGGTATGCACCAAGTGTGTATGTGTCGAAATTATCGCTGTATAATACAGTTTGAGCATGGCCGGCAAATGTGAAAATAAAAACAAACAGGAAAATCAGGTTCAATACTCTTTTTTTCATGGCAAAAGTTTTTTGTTTAATATTATAATTTTATGCTGAATATCAATTTCTTCCATAGGTTGCGGGTTTTACCTTTTCCGTTCTGTCAGGCCGTTTTTTAACCTCTTTTAGCGGTAGTTTAGGTTCAACTTCATCAGGTTTGTTTGCTTCATCTATCCATTTTTTTGCTTCATCCATCCCAAGATCAATGGCTCTTTGAAGTGCAATTCTGGCCTGAGATCTGTTCTTTGACCCAATATATGACTGAGCAAGCATAAGCCAAGCTTCCTTGTCATCAGGATCAAGGAATACAGCACGTTTGAACAGTTCAATAGCCTCTTGATAGTTCTTTTGATCGAATTCAACGGCACCGGCATTGTAGAAGTGGTTGTTACCAACAGTAATATCCCATTCCATTGGGGTTGATCCACGTTTTGGGTTTTTATCGTCGATATAGGTAACCTTAAAATGCAATTCAAATTCAATAGGCTCATTGTTATGTGCCATTGCCGGTTTCCAGGCTCTTTGACTGAGCAACATCATAATATTAATAGCATTTTCAGACAGTCTGTAATCAATTTGGTTTAGGTTCAAAACCCTGATAGAGGTGCTGTCGAGTTTACCCTCCTTGTTGATTACAGCTTTTAAAAGAACCGTTGTCTGCCTTCCTGATTTGCTGAGAAAGCCATCAGGATAAACGATGTGTCTTTCTATAAAGCTCTCCAGTTGATAATGTCCATCACTGAAATAGGAAGGCACGGTGTCGAGCAATTCAAACACAGGCTTATCTTGTTTACTGCAATCACATGATACCGGAAGAACGAATTCAGCCGGCATGGTTTTCCCCCCTTCCCTTAGTGGTGCCCATTGGCCACTTGTAGCATATACTGCCCTTATCAAGGCATTATTCATGCTTTCAGTTGGCCTGTTGGCGGTATTGTCGCTATACAGGGTAAGAAACCTTTCAAGCTTTCCGTCTGCAGTAATAATAAACTTGAGTACAACGCGGGAATTTTCCCCTTCAAGGTCTCTCCAGGGACACTCAAAACGTTGTCGTAATGTTTTCAGCAATTCGTCAATTGTACAACGATATCGCTCTTCATCTGTTGAAGCATTTCTGCAATCCTTAATATATGGTCCAGGCCTGAAATCAACTGTTTCAGGCTGTGACATTTCATGCAGCCATTGATAATCGAGTGGCTGTCCGAAAGCGGAAAAACTAAAGATGGTAATGATAAGGGTAAAAATTCTGATCATAGATATTGTTTTTGTGGCACATACATTTAAATAAGAAAATTGTTCAGTTCATCTTTCTTTATGTCCAATCTGATGCTATTATCCCAGCATAAAAGTACATAAAATAATAATCTTTCCAAATTTTTTCTTTTTTTTTTTAATATTTTTTTTAATATTTCTGTTGGTTTGATCCTATTATTTATCAATCAGTGCATTAACTGATTTTCTGGATTAATTTTATTAATGCAATACAATATGGAATATCTCTTTTTGTTAATACAATTGCAACCAACACTATCATATATTCATCATATAAGTCAATAACTATGTAAATTTTGCAATTAATGCTGAACAAATTTTCTTTGCGTTATTTATTTTTTATATATCTATTGTTGATGATTCCTGATCAAATAGCAGCTCAACGCTATACAATCAGTGGTCGGGTTATGGAACAAAGCAGCCGTGAAACCATTCCGGGTGTAAACATCTATCTTAAAGGTACCTCAACAGGAACAACATCGAACAATTATGGATTTTATTCTATTAGTCCAAATTCGGATTCTATAACATTGGTTTATTCATTCATAGGTTTTGAACCTGTTACATTGCATTTTTTACACAACAGGGATACTGTTATCGACATTGGTTTAAATCCTATACGCCTTCAGACATTTGTTGTAACGGCAGAGGCAAATACCCCTATCAGCAGTGAAAACAGAATGAGCATAGTATCGGTTCCAATACGTCAGATAAATGACATTCCAGCTTTACTTGGAGAGAAAGATGTGTTTAAGGTGCTTCAGCTTATGCCAGGCGTACAATCGGGAAGTGAAGGGAGCAGCGGTCTTTATGTAAGAGGAGGAGGCCCTGACCAGAACCTTATTATTCTTGACGATGCCCTGGTATACAATGCTTTTCATCTGTTTGGTTTTTTCAGTCTGTTTAATGGTGATGCTTTAAAAAGTGTCGAGTTGACAAAAGGGGGATTTCCGGCACGGTTCGGAGGCAGGTTATCATCAGTTGTAGAGATGAACATGAAAGATGGTAACAAACGCGAATATAAGGGAGAAGCAGGGATAGGGCTGATATCCAGCCGCCTGATGCTCGAGGGTCCGATTGTCAAAGATAAAGCCTCATTTATTGTTTCGGGAAGGCGCACATATCTTGATATACTAGCAAAACCACTAATCCCGAAAAATACTCAGGCAGGGTATTATTTTTATGATTTGAATGCCAAAATCAACTATGAGATTGATTCCAGAAACAGATTTTTTCTGAGCGGATATTTTGGCAGAGACAAATTCTATCTTTCAGAAAAAGAATATTTTGATGCATTTAAAATAGGTCTCTATTGGCAGAATTCAACTGCTACAGCCAGGTGGAACCATATCTTCGGCCCGAAATTATTTACCAACACATCTTTAATCTACAGTACTTATCTTCTAAAAATATACATGGAGGAAGAGTTCAAACAGAAAGTCCTGTTCGATTTAAGTTACACCTCAGATATTGAAGATATTGCAGTTAAGTCCGACTGGGAATACCGCCCAAATCCGTCAAATGTACTGAGAGCCGGATATATTGTTACCTATCATACCTTCAGGCCAAGTGCCATTGTGCTAAAGGACTATTATGTAAATGAATTTGAGTTCAGGGTCAGGAGTCTGTTTTCATTTGAGACAGGTTTGTATGTTGAGGATGACATGAGGATAGGTGACAGGTTCAAAGCTAATGCCGGTTTTCGGTTAAGCCATTTTAACACTAAACAGAAACATTATTTAAACCCGGAACCCAGGTTGATGGCATCTTACATGATCACAGACGATATGTCTATCAAAGCATCTTATGCCTCTATGTCACAATATGTTCACCTGGTTTCAAGCACCGGCCTCAGCTTGCCGACCGATCTTTGGCTTCCGTCCACTGAAAACATTGCACCCCAGCTTTCAAGGCAGGTAGCTGCTGGTCTTGCAAAGGACATTATTCCCTATGGACTTAATATTTCTCTCGAAGGCTACTACAAATATTCAAAGAATGTTTTAGGGTATAGAGAAGGTGCTTCATTCATGCTGATTTCCGAACCGGATGCCGGAAGTGAATTCAACTGGGAGAATAGCGTTACTCAGGGTCAGGGATGGTCGTACGGGACAGAGCTCCTGATTCAAAGGAAGTATGGGAAATTCTCAGGTTGGATTGGATATACCCTGTCGTGGACGCAATTGCAGTTTGATGAGGTTAATAACGGAGAGAAGTTTTTCGCAAAATATGACAGGCGAAATGATGTCTCTGTTGTAGGTGTTTATAAAATTAATGATAAATGGACATTGTCTGGAACCTGGGTATATGGAACAGGCAATGCAATCACTTTGCCAATGGCAAAGTACCCAGTTATTCCACACGGAATAGAAAATAATCCCGACTATTGGTACTATTACAGTGTTTCATCTTATGGTGGAAAAAATCAGCAGCGAATGGAAGCTTATCATCGTGGAGACATAAGCATTCAGAATCATAAAAAACTGAAAAAATTTGAACGCACATGGGAAATCAGCCTTTACAATCTTTACAACAGGAAAAACCCATATTTCTATTATCTTGATCAGGTTTACAATCCTTATACAGGACTGTCAGAAAATGTTCTTAAGAAAATATCCATTTTCCCTTTAATACCTTCATTTTCATACAATATAAAATTTTAACAAATCATGTACGAAACAGAAAGGAATTTTAAAAATATGAAAAATAGAGGCCCTTTATCAATCCTGATGACAATATTCGCACTTATACTATTTGGTTGTGAACCTGAATTGGTTACTAAAATCAAACTTCCGGATGAGGATCCAAAACTTGCCCTTTCTGCTTTTCTTATCCCTGGTGACACAATCCACATGGTATTTCTGGGAGGATCACAACCGAACAACAAACCTTCACAAAATCAATGGTTTGTTACAAATGGAATGATTGAGATATCTGATGGTTCCAAAAAGATACAGATGCAGAACCTTGGAAACGGGATGTATGGTTTTAATAAGGATGAACTGAAAATTGAATCAGGCAAAACCTACTCAGTGCGTGCCTGGTCTTCAGGCTTCCCAAAGGAGATCTCTGCAGGTTGCACGATACCTGATGATTTTAATCCAATGACAGAACTGGTTTCTTTTGATTCGGTCAGGGATGTTAATGACCCAGATCACTTGCTATATAATATTGAAATAAGATTCAGGGATGTACAGGGAACCAGAGATTATTACAGGGTTCAGGCATTTTCAAGGGTTGTGGAATATATTAACAACGTTCCTGCTGATACGCTTTCGTGGTATATGTATTCTCCTAATTCACAACCTCATCTTATCACTGATGAAGGTAAAGACGGGAAATGGTTCAATCTTAAACTGACTGCAGATTTATTTAATTATGAAGACATGGTTTTTAAACTTATTGATTTTGAAATAAATGTGTTGCGTGTAGATGAAGCCTATTATAAGTTTCATTACCCGTTTGTTGTATCAGGGTTTTATGAAGACAATCCGTTCGGGGAACCTACAATCGTTTATTCAAACGTAAAAGACGGATATGGTGTATTGGCCGGAGCCGTAAAAAAGACCTTGCGAATCAATCCTTAACCACGACAAAAATCAGTGATTAAATGTTCATTCCACCACAAACGGATAATATCTGTCCGGTAATATAACTGCTAATATCACTTGCCAGGAAGAGGCAGACATCGGCAACATCTTCAGGTTTACCTGCTCTTCTCAAAGGAATTGTTTCTGTCCAGCTCTTCTTTACGTCTTCAGGCAATCTGGCTGTCATTTCAGTTTCGATAAATCCAGGGGCAACAGAATTGCACCTGATATTTCTTGATCCGATCTCCTTAGCTATTGACTTTGTGAAACCGATCATACCAGCTTTTGAGGCAGCATAATTCGACTGACCAGCATTACCGTTCATTCCAACCACTGACGTCATGTTAATTATCGAACCTGAGCGTTGTTTCAGCATGAACTTCTGAACTGCCTTTGTGAGATTGAATACCGATTTGAGATTAATACGAATAACACTGTCCCATTCATTCTCAGTCATTCTCATCAACAGGTTGTCTCTGGTAATACCTGCATTGTTAATCAGTATATCGATTTTACCAAACGCAGAAACGACATCATTTGCAAGTTTATCACAAGCTGCAAAATCTGAAGCATCAGACTCTAATGCCAAAGCCTGAACTCCAAACGACTTTAATTCTTTAACTAATACATCTGTTTGTTCATCGAGCTTTATATCTGAAAATGCCACATCGGCACCGTTAGCTGCAAATTTTAAAGCTATAGCTTTGCCGATTCCCCTGGCTCCACCCGTAATTAATGCTGTTTTGCCTTCCAATAATTTCATGATATTTTAAGATTTGGTTAATATTAATCGAATTAGGGAATACACATGTTTACAACCATTTCATAAGTGGAAAATCCATTGGATATGGCATAAGTGGATGATCAGGGGTTAACCTGAATGAATAGTCAAAAACACCTGCCCTTGGTATGGCTACATCGCAATCGAACCTAAGTTTTCCATTCCCTTCAGACACAACCGTAAGTTTCTGTTTGAAGAAAATTCTTTCGACAATATCATTTGTTTTTTCTCCGAATATTACTTCAAGTTTTAAATCATCCGGCCCTAAACCCGGGGTATGCAGAATTATTGATGCCCTGAAAGGTTCATCCAGATTAAGAGGTTTTGCAGTTGGCAAATGTAGTTGTTTGTCAAGGAGAGTAATGTTTTCCCAATGCAACATAATTCTTCTTTTCCATGCTGCAAAAAAGCGTGCGTTTTTCGATCTGTCGGCACTAAGAAGCGCACTACGTTCTTTAAGCTTATGATAAAACAAACGGTAATAGTCAGACAGCATTCTGCGCATTGTAAAGTTAGGAGTAATCAGCCTAAAATTATTACGAATATAAGCCAGCCATCCCTCAGGAATATCATCACTGTTTCTTTCATAAAACAAAGGAGCAATCTTTTCTTCAAGGAGGTTATATATTGTTTCTGCATCAAGGAGGTCCTGCATTTCCGACTCCTGGTAAACTCTTTCCTGGTCAAGAGCCCACCCTGCTTCCGGTTTATATCCCTCTGCCCACCAGCCATCCAATACACTCAGGTTAAGTACGCCGTTCATTGCTGCTTTTTCACCTGATGTTCCAGAAGCTTCAAGCGGCCTTGTAGGTGTATTAAGCCAAATATCGCAACCCTGGGTTAATAATCTCCCAAGTTCCATATCGTAGTTTGCAGTAAAAATAATTTTACCTTCAAACTGTGGACGATGACTGATCTCAATAATCCTTTTAATCAGATCTTGTCCTGCTTTATCGTTGGGATGTGCTTTTCCTGCGAAAATAAATCTTATGGGATGCTTTCTGTTGGTTACCAGTTTAAGGAGTCTCTCTTCATTTGAAAACAGCAGATGAGCACGTTTATAAGTGGCAAACCTCCTTGCAAAGCCAACTGTAAGGATAGGGTCTTCAAGTGATTCAAGCACACTGACAATATGACCGGGAGGATCCTGGCGTTTTGCCATTTCAACGGCTAATCTTTTTCTAAGATAATTTAGAAGCTGTGTTCTAAGTTCATTGCGAGTTTCCCAAAGAACTGAATCATCGATGTGATTTATTCCCTCCCAGGCTGACTGAATATGCTGATCAGAAAAGTCAGGAGATGAAATGAAACTGCCATGGATTTTTTTCCACAGGTGATGCGCCCATGTTGGATAGTGAACTCCGTTTGTAACATAACCTATATGTATCTCCTCAGGAAAATACCCGGGGAAAAGATCACTGAACATCTTTCTGCTGACTTCACCATGAATTCTGCTGACACCGTTTACTTCCTGTGACATTTTAATCGCAAGAACACTCATTGAGAATTGTCCGCCATTTTGTGATGGGTTTTCAAATCCCAATGACATCAAATCATTCCAGCTTATATGAAACCTGTCAGGGTAATGAGAAATATATGCCCTAAGCAAATCTTCAGGGAAACGGTCATGTCCTGCAGGCACAGGTGTATGGGTTGTAAAGAGGGTTGATGACCTCACAACTTCCATTGCTTCATCAAAGCTCAGAAAATCACGCTGCATTATTTCCCTGATCCGCTCAAAACTTATGAACGCGGCATGCCCCTCATTACAATGGTAAACATCGGGATTAATACCAAGCTTTTTTAATAACCTGATACCCCCTATTCCTAGCAAAATTTCCTGCTTTAAACGGTTTTCCAGATCACCACCATAAAGATGATGAGTAACAACACGATCATGAGGACCATTTAGTTCAAAATCAGTGTCTAATAGATACAGTGTTACACGTCCGATTCGCACCTGCCAGGCTTTAGCAAAAAGGTTACGCCCAGGCAAAGCAATTGATACCATAATCCATTCACCTTTTTCATCCCTTAAGGGAATTATTGGTAAATCGCTGAATTTTTGCGGAATATATCGCGCAATCTGATCTCCTAACGGTGTAAGATGCTGATTAAAATATCCATATCTGTAAAGCAGTCCAACGCCGGTAATATTTTTATTGCAATCACTTGCCTCCTTTAAATAATCTCCGGCAAGTATCCCCAGACCACCCGAATAGATCTTCAGGCTCTCGTGCAATCCATATTCCATGCTAAAATATGCGATAGACGGATCATCTTCATTTACAGGTACCTGAACATATCTTTCGAAATTATTCCACACTTGTTCAAGCTTCTGAATAAATATATCATCTTCAGAAAGCTGTTTCAGTTCATTAACCTCAAGCATAGAGATCATACGTGCAGGATTGTTTCCTGAAGCCTGCCATTTTTGAGGATTTATCGATTCAAAGAGTTCAGAGGCATCATAATTCCATGTCCACCAAAGGTTTTCGGTTAGTTTGTGAAGCTTCTCAAGCTTTTTCGGGTAAGCAGCTTTTACCAGAATCTTATTCCAAAGTGGTTGTTGTATCTCTCTTCTAAAAGCCGGTTTTCTGGAAACAGAAATATTATATGGGTCAAATAATGCACGGTCATTTGCTTTCTGCATTGCAGATTTGTATCCATCAATATAATGTCTGATAAAATATTTCCATTGGGCTTTTTCAGCGATTTCTATAGCTTCCTTTCTTAAAGTGCTGTAGTCAACTTCATCTGAATTAATGAAGAAATTAAAGATTGTTTTAATATTATCAATTACATCATTGTCATTTAGATCATTACGTTCGATTACCTGAACTGCTTTACCACGATATTTCACGGTATCTTTTACCCAAACACCAAAACCAGCTAAACTAGTTGTGACAGCCGGGATTCCAAAGGCAACACTTTCAAGAGGAGTATATCCCCATGGTTCATAATAGCTTGGAAATATGGTCAGGTTAAATCCACAGAGGAAATCGTAATAGCTGAGGTTGAATATTCCATCATTTCCATTGAGATATGTTGGAACAAACATTACGAACACATTTCCATCAGGTTTATTTATATTCACCTGATTATTTATTTTCCGCAGAACTTGATCATTTTCAGGCTGATGAAGCATATGAGTCAAAGCAGTATGAATACCGTTACCTTGAATATCTGCACCTGATACCCGTTGTATCAGATCAAGCCTTGGGCCATGGTGATATGAAGGTACAGCTATTACAGCAAGAACCATCCGGTTTTTTGATCCTGAAATTGACAGCTCCCCAAGTGCATCAATGAAAATGTCAAGTCCTTTGTTTCTGAACTCATATCTACCGCTTGTAAGAACAAGAAGAGTATTATTGTTGAATTCTGTATTGAACATTGCCTCAGCAACCTTCAGTATCTTTTCCCGTGCAACATTTCTATTTGTTTCCAGTAAATCATTTTCAGGAACAAATAAATTGCTATCGAAACCATTTGGTGTAATAGCATCCGGATTTTTACCCAGAAGGTATTGGCATTCGACAGAAGTTATGTTGCTTACAGTTGTAAACAAATCACAATTATCTGCCGCAAGTTTCTCCAGAGAGAATTTTGACTTAACCTGAAATTCACCAGCAATAGCGTCAGGGACAGCAGAGGTTAAAGAGCTGTAAAGAGGCCTTCCATTACCTGCCAATGATCTTCCCAAAACTGTTGCATGTGTAGTAAAGGCAACTGCAATTCCGGGAGTGTGTTTTTTAAGAAACAGAACACCTGATCCGGTCATCCATTCATGAAAATGAGCTAGTACACGGTCCCTGTTAGTAAGGTTGCTTCGGTAGAAACTCTCTATCACCCTTGCGGCAGCATAACCAAACATTGCAGGTTCAACATAGTCCCATTGACCATTAATAGAGTCAAGGCCATAATCCTCCCAGTATCGTGCAAATATTTCATCCTTTTTGGGAAAAAAAGATGTAAAATCCACAAGAATTACCATTGGTCTGCCGGGAATCCTCCACCATCCAACCCTGAAATAAATTCCATCCAATGCTGCAGTTTCCCGCCAGTTTTTTAACAATTGAATGTCTTCCTCGAAGTCGGGATGTTCCGGAGTCTCTTTTAATATATCCGGACCTATCATTATAATTTGTGAACGCCCCAGTGCAGATAGCAGTGCGGAATATTTGGTTGAAATAACTGTATATATGCCACCGACTTTGTTACATATCTCCCATGAAACTTCAAACAAATATTCAGGTAAATACTCGTTTTGATTATTTTCCTTGATCAAATCCATATTCTACAAAAAGTTTTAATTCTGAAACGGATGACAAAAGTATTAAAAAACCTCAAAGAGATTAGCTTATTAAATCACCACTTTAACACTATGCCATATTCTATAACAAGATGAAGATGGCAGGTTAGATTACATGGATAACCTGGAAATATTTTTGTTTCAGCGATTAAACATCGAATTGGCTTTAATAAGGAGAAACTCTTTGCTGTATTCCATGCTTTCTTTCCCTGGTTTATCATAAACAGCCGAAAGGTTATCAAAGTCAGCTTTTTCCTTTGAACTCATGGCGGCTTTAAGGGCAGTAATCAATTCTTTGCGCTGACCTTGTGTAGCGTACCACAGATCGAGCATGTCAATTTCTTTAAGTAGCTTCTTTAATTCATTCTTGTTCAAATTCTTTAGATCATATACTTTCTTAAATCTTTTTGTTGGTTGTTTTGATATATGATCTCTGTAGTCGACCTTTACAAGGTGCTTATCAGTATGTTTCAGATGTATTGTTTCACCTGAGGCTATTTCGATACGGGCAATAAAGTCAGAGAGTATATTCATATAGTTTATATAGGCTTCATAAGGTGTGCCGTAAGGGTTAAAGTATTTATGAACATCGCCATCTGAGAACCATTTGGTACACATGTAATAGAAATGGTCAGATGTCTGAAGGTACCGCCAATCCCAAAGAAGTTCATCAAAACCGACCTGTCTGACCCGTTCTTCAATTGCATAAATTCGATCGAAGGCATCATCCTGAAGCTCATTTCCAAGCCAGGCAGTGAGGTCTCTTTCTTCATCAGCCCAGGATATCGGATATGGAACATGAACAGCAGAAACAGGTTGCAGAGTGTTGCTAATTTCTGTCGGGGTATTGAATGAAAAATTGGAGTGTGAAAATATTCTTTCAGGCAAAGCTCTCATGAAATCAAAGATACCAGTTTCGGGCCATTGATGTTCCCCAAAGGTTTCATAGTCCATGAAAAGATTAACGACTTCCTGTTGTTGCTCAATATTGTTCAACCAATCAACAAACTTTTCGCTGGTAAGTGGCCATTCGCTCCAACTTTGCTGCGAAAAACGGAAAGCAATATCATCGCTCAGCCGAAAATTCTTCAGAAGGAGTTTTAGTCTGGGATTTACAGTATTGCAATATAGATAATTCGGACTCTTCCATCCCAGAATATGTCTTGCTCCTTCAGTTAACATGGTTTCAAATCCCATTTCTGCAACCATTTCGCCAATGCCATCGGAATAAATGAGCTCGGTATTTCTGAATGCTTTTGTTTCAGCACCTATAAGTTGTTTGAGTCTTCTCCTGTGTATTTCAACCTGTTCGAAGAACTCCTGTTTGCTCTTAAGAGAAGCAAGTGAGTGGCAGTAAGTTTCTGAAAGGAATTCAACACAACCAGTCTCTTCAAGTTTACGAAAGCTTTCAAGCACTTCAGGAGCATATCTTTCGAACTGATCTAGAGCAGTACCCGAAATAGAATAGCATATCTTAAAAGCTGAACCATATTTGTTGATCAGTTCAAACATCATCTGGTTTGTAGGCAGGTAGCATTTGTCAGCTACCCTTCTCATAATAAATTTATTATGATAATCATCGTAATAATTATGGTCAATTCCGATTTGAAAAAACCGATAATTCTTCAGCCTGAAAGGCTGGTGTACCTGAAAGTAGAAGCAAATTGATCGCATATATCTGATTGTTATTATTATTTTAGCTATGTTTACAAATGTAAATTTCTATTATGTAATTACCTTATTGTAGACATTTTTAACTTTATGGGCGGCATGGTCCCATTTAAGATTTTCCACTTCCGTTTTCCCGTATTTTATGAACATGTTTGAAAGAGCAGGATAATTCAACAGACCGTAGATTGAATCGGCAAGAGCATCAATATCCCAGAAATCAACTTTGAGGGCATGATGTAAGACTTCTGAAACACCTGACTGTCTTGAAATAACCACAGGTACATTTGATTGCATTGCTTCCAGTGGAGAGATACCAAAAGGTTCTGAAACAGATGGCATCACATATACATCACTCAAAGCAAACATCTTGTTCACCTCTACTCCTTTCAGAAAGCCGGTGAAATGAAATTTCGATCCCATTTTCAAGGCAGCAACACGCCGTATCATTTTATGGAGCATATCACCTGAACCAGCCATAACAAAACGTACGTTAGGATCTTTATCCAGAATTCTTCTGGCAGCTTCCACAAAGTAATCGGGGCCTTTTTGAAAAGTTATCCTGCCGAGAAAAGTTACCACCTTTTCTCTTAGGTTCTGGTTAAGTTCAGGAGTATCATAGTTCACTGGCGACACGCCATTATGCACAACCACTACTTTTTCAGGAGGTATGCCATATCTGTTTATGACAATTTTCCTGGTAAAATCGCTAACTGCAATCACGAGATCTGCAGCTTCCATCCCTTGTCTTTCAATATCATATACAAGTTGATTGACATTCTCGCCTGATCGGTCGAATTCAGTTGCATGCATATGAACAATAAGAGGTTTACCCGAAGCATTTCTTGCAGCAATTCCTGCTTTATAGGTTAACCAATCATGAGCATGAATAACATCGTGCTGATTGGATGCGGCTATATAGGAGGCAACAAGTGCATACTTTTCAACTTCTTCAAGCAAACTGGGGCCGTACGATCCAGTGAAGTGAAACTTTCTCGTATACACAGATTCCAGCGATTCATTACCAGTAAGGCTGCTTTTTTCGAGTAACTGATAATATTCCTCAAGAGATACATAAGGGATTAGTTTTGAATTCACTTCAAGATAAGAGAACTGACTCCAGAACTCATTATACTTTTTATCCCTGACATCAATTACCACATCGGAAGCTCCAATAATTCCTGCAACATCCTTATCTTCATCGCCAAAAGCTTTAGGTACAACAAATAGTACCTTCACACCATGATGTAACAATCCCTTAACCAGGCCATAACAGGCTGTACCCAATCCCCCGGATATATGCGGTGGAAACTCCCAACCGAACATTAATACACGCATAGCTGTAATGTATTGGTATTCAATTTTATATCATTATTCATTTTATATATTTTGCCAATTTACTTATACCTGCTTATCAGACCGTAAATTCTAAGCAGTTCAGCAACATTTCTGGCTTGTGAGATTGCTCCACCTGCTCTGTGCGGTGGATTTCCTTCGTAAATTTCCGAAATTGTCCCAAGGCCATCTTCCTTCATAGTCTCTTCAAAACTATAAAAAATATCTTCGACATAACTAAGGCCCTCAGCACCATAAATGCGTAACCATGCTTCGGCAAAATGTGCTGAAAGCCATGGGTAAGCAGCACCCTGATGCATTGAAGCATCCCGTTGTGCATAGTCGCCTGAAAAATCACCTTTATAATCGGGATGATGTGGCGATAAGGTACGAAGACCTCTTGGTGTGAGCAGAACTGATCTGACATTATCGATGACCATTCTTATTTGTTCATCAGAAAGCATTGAATAAGGAAGAGATGCGGCTATTATCTGATTCGGACGTACTGTGTCGTCTTTATTATTCCCATCAACATTGTCGTAAAGACAACGCCTTCTTGAATCCCAGAATAATTCAATAAATTTTGGCTTAGTGAGGTATGAAAGTTCAAGATAGCGATCAGACAGTATATCATTATTGTTCTTTCCTGCCAGGAATGAGAAATAACAAAGAGCATTATACCATAAAGCGTTCACTTCCACTGCCATTCCATACCGGGGAGTCACTGGGTTACTGTCAACCATTGAATCCATCCAGGTCAGGGCAGTTGCCTTATCACCTGCTTCAATCAATCCCAAATCGTTCACCCTGATGTTGAATGATGTACCTGACAGATAACCCTCCAGAACCTGCTCCATCGCCTTTCCCCATAACTTCCATGCTCCGGACCAATCGGAAGTATGCTTGGTATATTGCTGGATTGCCCAGAAAAACCACAGAGAGGTATCCACAGAGTCGTATGTTACCATTTTTCTATAACCCCGGTTGGGGAATAGCGGGCCCTTCATTTCCAAAATCATAGTGCTGACGACTGATCTAAACAGACGCATATTTCCGGTTTCAAGAGTAAGGCCCGGTAAAGAAATGAATGTATCCCGGCCCGATCTGCCGTACCAAGGAAAACCTGCAATGACCTCTGTTGAATTACATTTTTGAACAAGAAATTGTTGTGCAGAATTTTTAAGGCAATTAAGAAAACTATTACGTGGAATTCTTTGACTGATTTCACGATTAAAAAAAGCTTTAAGCTTATCGGGAGGGGTCGCTTTTGTTGAAGCAGAGAAAACTATGGTTTCCCCCTTAGCTATTGGGAGCTCAAAATAACCTGGCACAAACTGGTCTTCACTATAATCATAACCCCTCTCCTGCTCCTTTATATACTCTATATTGTAATACCAGTTCGGAAAGTGAACATATAAAGGTTCTTTTGAGAATTGCATTACGAGGCTTGAATATCCTGAATAGAGACGCATACTAATGCCATTTTTTTCAGGGATATAGTTGGAATCAGCGAAAATGTTTGCTTTACTGAGTTCATGTCTGCTCCTGAAAAGAAGAAAAGGTGAAAAACGGAGGCTGGTTGGTGAATGAGCATCCAGAAGGGTGTATCTTAGTAATATCTGGTCTGCATTAGTGGCCAGAAGAGATTCTCTTTTAAGAACTACCCCTCCTACTCTGTAAATTACTGTCGGAATTGGATCTGACTCAAAATCCCTGATATATTTATGACCTTTGGGCTGCCAGTTGCCTCCAGGATATTTCCTCAGCCCCAGATTAAACTCTGCATCATTCTGGATGATTGTCTCATCAAATGATGACAACAGAATATGA
The DNA here is from genome assembly GCA_964469215.1 of uncultured Lentimicrobiaceae bacterium. Classification (GTDB taxonomy): domain Bacteria; phylum Bacteroidota; class Bacteroidia; order Bacteroidales; family SKPS01; genus SKPS01. The sequence goes on along the minus strand of CAYXYB010000003.1, from coordinate 101,215 downwards.
AGTTCATCATCTAACCCGGGTTGAGGGACAACAAGCAATCCATGGTATTTTCTGGTGTTGCAGCTGATTATTGTTGTGCTCCCATAAGCCCCTGAACGATTTGACCTTATTAGTTCCCGGGATAGTGAATATTCCAGGTTGATGAGCTTCGTTTTATCGAACTGAATGTAACTCATATCTAAAAAACAGTTATGGTGTATTATTGAAAAGGATAAAAATAGGTTATTGTTTCAATATCTGAGTAGTTTTAAAAAAAAACATGTAATTTTTTTTTTTTTTTATTTTTTTCGCAGTCACAAATCTGGTCTTTCCGTTAATATCAAAATGTTTTTCAACAGAAGTAAAGCCCAAATAATCAAACAAGTCAACTACCTTTGCGGTAAACGTTGGATGAGTTTCAACAATGAGCCAACCACCTTCGTCAAGAAGACAATAACTTTCTTCGCCAATTTTTTTATAGAATAAAACAGGATCATCATCCTGAACGAACAATGCATTGGCAGGTTCATAGTACTTCACATTTACAGGGATGTGAATAATTTCCGAAACAGGTATGTAGGGTGGATTACTTATAACACAATTTGGTTTTTCGTTGAGCTTTAGATTGTCTTTCAGGATATCATGCAGAAAAAAGTGTACATTAGTATTATTACCAAGGGCATTTTCAGAAGCTACTTTCAGAGCATCAATGCTGTTATCCAGTGCCATGACTTTTGCTGATGGTATTGCTGATTTAATTGCAATAGCCAGGGCACCGGAACCTGTTCCAATATCCAATACTCGCGGATTTTGCAAGTTTTTCAAAATATTTATAGCAATTAATGCCATTTCTTCAGTTTCAGGCCTCGGAATTAGAACTGAAGGATTTACTTTCAACCTTAACCCAAGGAAAGTTGAATATCCCAATACGTATTGTACAGGATTTCCAGCAGTGAGTTTGATGATGTCTTTATGTAGCTGAACTATCTCAGATTCTGTTAACCGAATATCAGGTTTTATGGCAAGGTCAAGGTTTTTTATTCCAAAACGCTCTTCCAACAAAAGCTCTCCAATCGAGTTGGCTTCCCTATCACCATAAAGAGGAATCAATGCATCAGAAATGGTTTTCTTAATATCTTTTACGAGGTTTGTTCCAGTTATCATGACACAAAGATAGATTTAACCTACCAATATTACTTTACAAAACTGAAATATCAGATCCATATTCAGATTGTTGTATTCTTAATAATCCTGCTATATCCCAGGTCTTATAATACGAGGCAACAATTATCTTATTGAACAAAAATATTTAATAGACATATTATCTGCCTGTGATAACGATTTTTCTGGTGCTTTCTCCGTAAACATTACTGCACTTTATTAAATATACCCCTTGCTGAAGATCCAATTCGGACAGATCTATACTTTGCGGGTTTACAGTTGTATGAATAAGCTTACCGGAAATATCAAAAAGCCTAACAAGATTTTCAACTTCAACATTTATATTAATATGGAGTATGCTGTTTTTTCCCAGCGGAACTGGGTGAATGTTGAACAAGAAATTTCTACTGATATCATTTGAACCTACATTCGAAATTATTTGCCCGGTATAGCAGTAACTGCAGGAACGATAATAATCCCTTTGGAACATTTTCCAATCCGGCCCTGCTCCTTTTCCTGCCTGTATTGCGTAACCTCTACCATAGTTAACCGAGAAGTTGGGGTATTCGGAATAACCTCCAACAACGAACAGATCAAGAGTGTCATCGCCATCAAAATCTGCGATCACCGGTGGTGAATGGCTTCCGCGGGTAACATTGACCCATTTAACAATTCCGCTTGCCCCATCAAAGCAGTAGGTTCTTGGATAACATGATGATGGAACAATAACCTCCTTGAAACCATCACCATCAATATCAAAAATCAAAGAAGCAACATCATTACATCCATCTCCTGAACCCGCAGCCTTATACTTCCAATGTAAAGATCCGTTTTCTGCATTGATGGCGTAAATCATACTGTCGTTGCGATAACATCCGAAGACAATCTCATATTTTCCGTCATTATCAATATCATCCATTGCACTCTGGCCTGCTGACATATCACGGGTATCGAAAGCCCAAATAATTTTTGGTGTCTGAGCCTGAGAGAATCCAGATAATAATAACAAAAGCATGGAGACCCTAATAGCTGATTTCATATTCATCCCAGGTTAATTAAAGGGTAAAAATATGAAAATAATTGAATATTTGAGGAAAGGAATAAAAGAAATAATGGATAAGATGCTATATCAATCTTCAGTTGAATCTGCAATAATATTTCTGCTATCTGCAGCAGGTAAAGATTCCACCTCCCGGAGCTTACGCTTGATGGCGTTTGTTCTTTTACCCATAAGTTCATCAATGGCACCACCTGCGGTGGTGATGTTTTTGTGTGCTTTTTCGAGAAGACCACCGAATTTTTCAAATTCGGTCTTTACTGAACCGAGAATTGACCAAACTTCACTACTTCGTTTCTGAAGATGAAGGGTTCTGAATCCCATTTGCAGGCTGTTGAGAATTGCTGTAAGAGTTGTGGGTCCGGTAACAACAACCTTATATTCCCTTTGTAACTGATCAATAAGTGAAGATCTTCTAATGACCTCTGCATATATACCTTCAAATGGCAGGAACATGATTGCAAAATCTGTGGTATCAGGTGGGTCAAGGTATTTATCCCTTATATCTTTTGCCATTTTTCTAATAGAGTTTTCCATCGATTTAACTGCAGATTCGATTAATGAAGGATCAGCAGTTTCATAAGCATCGGTAAGGTTTTCATAAACATCTCTAGGGAATTTAGCATCAATTGGAAGATATACATGTTTGCCTATTTCCTCACGGCCAGGCAGCTTAATTGCAAATTCAACATTCTCGGAAGATCCCTGTTTTGTCCTTACATTCATTTCATATTGTTCCGGAGCAAGCATCTGTTCCAGAAGCATAGCGAGCTGAACCTCCCCAATTCCACCACGTTGTTTAACATTGCTGAGGACCTTTTTAAGACCGCCAACATCCTGAGCAAGGGTTTTCATTTCTCCCAGGCCCTTCTGAACCTCCTGCAACTGCCTGCCTACCGTTTCGAATGATTGACCTATTCTTTCATTAAGGGTTTTCTGAAGCTTTTCGTCAACGGTTTCACGCATCTGATCAAGGCGCTTCTCAGTACTCAGGATTAGTTTCTCCTGCTTTTCATTGAGCTGAGAAAACATCTGACGCTGTGACTGGTTTAAAGATTCAACCCCCTTTTCGAAACTACCCCTGAACTCTTTGAATGACAACATTATTGTCTCTGACAACAGCTTTTGTATCTCCCGAAATGTATTGATCATCTCAGAACGACTCTCCATGGCCATCCGGCTGTTTTCCTCCCTGTTCATCCTGAACTCATCCTTCAGCCTCTTCTCAATTCCTTCAAGAGCGCTCTCAAGCTTTTCAAACCGGTTTATCAAGGTTATTTCCGATCCTGAACTACGACCCTGCCTGGTAAGAATAAAGATCTGAAGTGCCAGTATTACAGCAAAAAGCATAATAATAATTATTGATTCAGCTTCAGGCATGATTTCTATAATGAATTTTACATTAGACTATTCCTGCAAAAATAGATCATATTTGGGTATAAGCGAAAATTCTTTTAGGTTTGCTGCCCGAAATAATTCAGAATAAAAGTGATGATAGAACTGGGAAGGAAGATCCGCAATCTGATAATTTTTATTGTTGATCTGGTACACTGGCCAATCAGAAGATATGTACCTGTTGAAACATTTAGGTATGCGGCTACCGGTGGCGCAAACACCTTCCTTGATATAATACTATATTTTATCTTTTACAATTTTGTGTTAAAAAAGCAGATGGTATCTGTTCCCGGAATAACCATATCTCCTCATATTGCAGCATTTTTAATAGTATTTCCCATTACCTTCAGTACAGGTTTTATTCTTGCAAAGTACGTCACTTTCACCAATTCTCTTTTCAGGGGGAAGAAACAGCTCTTCCGATACGGGATAACTGTATTCGGGGCAATTCTCATCAACTACCTGTTGCTAAAGCTATTTGTTGAACAATTTGGTATTTTTCCCACACCCTCAAAGATTATTACCACGGTATTTGTTGTTCTATACAGCTATTTGATGCAAAGGTATTTTTCGTTCAAAACAGGTGAAATAAGGCGCAAGAATAGAAACAAAATATAGTCACTGATTTAAGTTTCGGGTTTGGAGTTATAATACAAATCCAAGCAGGTTTTTTACGGTGCCGATTTCTACATAAGAGGCTCCATGTGTAGAACCGAAACTGCCGGCAATAACAACGAGTAATCCATCATCCGATACATCGAATCTCTGTTGAATTATTTTAAGTGCGTTTTTGATAAACTCGTGTGAAGTTGGTTTAGGTTCCATATAAAGAGGTATAACACCATAGCTGAGAGCCAGCTCACGCATTGTCCTTTTTGAATAGCAAACTGCAAAGACAGGCTTTCTGCCATGATAGCTGGACAAGCTTCTGGGTGTTCGTCCAGTGTTTGTATCAGCAATTATAGCAACAACATTAAGATCCATGGAGGCTTCAACCGCATATTTGGCCAGGTGTGAAGGCACTTTCCGCTTTTTGTCAACAAAATTGTATGCAAGGTTATCCTCTTTGCTTTTTTCAACCTCAACAGCAATTTTTGTCATGGTGGACATCGACTCCACAGGATAATTTCCAAACGCGGTTTCTCCACTGAGCATAACAGCATCGGTACGGCGGAAAATAGCACTGGCAACATCATTTACCTCAGCGCGTGTAGGCCTGGGGTTGTTTATCATAGAATGAAGCATCTGAGTTGCAACTATTACAGGCTTCTTGTTTCTGTTGCATTCTTTGATTATATCGCGTTGAACTCCGGGAATCTGTTCGAATGGAATTTCAACCGCAAGATCTCCACGGGCGACCATTATTCCATAAGCATGATCAAGAATCTCTGTCAGATTATCAACACCCTGCTGGTTTTCAATCTTTGCAATTATTTTAATCCTGCTTCCATATTTGTCAAGCTCCTGCTGAACTGCAAGAACATCATCCCTGTTCCTGACAAAGCTATGAGCAATAAAATCAATATCCTGTTCTGCCGCAAACCTTATAAACTCTTTGTCCTTATTGTTAAGGCCTGGCAGATTAAATGATGTATTAGGAACATTGACACTTTTTCGGCTTTTAAGTGTTCCCCGATTTAGAGCCTTGCATATCAACCTGTCGATACCTTTGTCAATCACAAGTAGCTCAATATAACCATCATCGATCAGTATTCGCGTTCCGGGAAATACATCATCAACAAATCCTTTGTAATTTACAAATATTCTATTCAGATTATCAGATACAGAGCTTTTTCCGTCTGAACCTATTTCGATTATATCACCTGCTTCAACTTTTATTGGCGGTTCTATTATTGTGGTTCTGATTTCAGGGCCTTTTGTGTCAATAAGAATAGCAATCTGATCAGAAACTTCACGTACCATTTTTATCACCTTCAAAGCCTCATCTGTCTCCTGGTGTGCTGAATTTAACCTTACCACATCCATTCCCTTTTCGTGTAAAGTCCTTATAAAATCCACAGTGCAATTCTTATCGGAAATAGTTGCCACGATTTTTGTTTTTTTCTGATGTTGTATAATATTCATTTATAGTTATTTAATTAGTTGGAATTTAATTATCAAAATTGAATACTTTTGCAAAAATCAAACTTTTTTTTCGATGAAATGTTAATTAATTTGGAAATTAACTTTTATTAAAGTAAATTGCACTCAATAAAAAACAATATGTATATTTATTTAATGTATTGTTATTTATTATTTTATGTTAGTAATAATTAATCAAAATACTTAAAAAGATGGAAGAAAGAAACATTAACCAAGAAAAACCGGTTGAAGGAAAAGTTACATCTACAAGGATTAGGAGGAGCACTCCCCAATTGACTGAAGATGAGATGTTTCAGATAATTAAAACCTTTAAGGTCAGTGGCTTGACCCGCAGAAAGTTTTGTCTTGAAAGCAATTACCCCATGTCTAACTTCTATTACTGGCAAAAAAAGTATTATGATAAATTTCCAGAAGAGGTTGAGGATAAGCCGAGAAGAGGTAGAAAATCCAAAAAAGAACTGGAAGGTAAAGTGGGAGAATCTGTAACTTCAAAACCAGTGAAGGAAAGGAAACAGGCCGAAATAAATAAGAATAAGAAAACTGCTATCAAACCGAAAGTAAGTTTAAAAGCTCCTACCCGGGTTTCAAGTGAGCTTACCGAGATACCTGCAGAACCGAAAAGAATAGGGAGGCCACGGAAAATTGATTCAGCAGATCAAGGTATAACGGCAGTCATTAAAAAGGCAAAAAAAATTAAAGGCATTAAGCCCTCTGCAAAGGTAGCAGCAGTAGTAAAAAATGAAATTATTAAGACACCTGAAAGTTTGCCGGAACAGAAATTGTCAGGACCTGTAATGCAGATCAGGTATCCCAACGGGGTACGCATAATCCTTCCTGCTGATATAAGTGCAAAAAGGATCAAAGAGCTGTTGAATCTTTAAAAATGGTAATCAATGTGTTGTCGACCAGGCAGAAAGCATTGCAGATCAATCTAGATCCTGTTAATTACGGCTCATTTGCTGAAATAGGCGGCGGTCAGGAAACATCCAGAATTTTTTTTACAGCCGGAGGTGCGTCGGGTACTATTGCGAAAACGATTTCGGCATACGACATGTCTTTCAGTGATAATCTATACGGAAAGAGCGGGCGTTATGTCAGCAAAGAACGATTGACCAGAATGTTGAAAACCGAATATTCCCAGCTTACTGAGCTTTTATCCTCAAAACGCGATCCTGCCACCCGTTTTTTTTCTTTTGCCAACACAGTAACAACCATTAACTATGAAAAAACCAACACAGGAAATGGTTGGATAGGCATACGATTCCAGCTTGTTCCTTCAGGTGAACCCAACCAGATTATTCTTCACGTAAGACTACTTGAGAATGATACCCTTCTTCAGCAACAGACACTGGGTGTGCTTGGTACAAACCTTATCTTCGGTGCATTTTATTATTATGATAAACCAAATACATTTCTAAGATCTTTGCTTGATGACCTTGGGCCTAAACGGATTGAAATCACCATGATTGAAATGGCCGGGCCTCAGTTGTCATATGTGGATAACAGACTGCTATGCCTACAGTTAGTAAAAAACAAAATGACTCCTGCTGTCATCTTCGACCGTTATGGAAAAGTTCAGCAACCTTCTGATATGTTGTACAAAAAAAACCTGATGGTTCTGAGGGGCAGTTTCCGCCCTGTTACTTATGTCGAATTCGATATGCTGAAGACCGGTTATTCCCTTATGAAAAAGGAGCAGGGATGTGACAAGAGCAATATGCTGGTAATATGTGAAATGACTCTGGATAATCTTCTTTCTGTGGGTGACATTGATGAAAGGGATTTTCTGGCTCGTGTTGATATCCTGAACGGCATGGGGCAGAACGTAATGGTATCGACATTCAGGGAATTTTACAGGCTTACTGAATTTCTGGGAAGGTATCAGATCAACAGGATCAGAATGGTAATGGGAGTTGACACTCTGAAGAAGGTTTTAGACCAGTATTATTATCAGGATCTGAAAGGCGGCATCATGGAGGCTTTTGGTAAATTATTTCAACAGGACACAAGATTGCTTGTCTATCCTACAATAGACAAAAACACAGGCAGGATAAATACTTTTAATGATATGCTAACTGATCCAGGAACCGAAAAACTTATCTGTCATCTTAAGGAAAACCATTATATTATTGACATACAGAATGTAAGAGTTTCAAAACTTTATATACGATCCCGGGATGTATTGAACGAGATCGAATCCGGAGACTCAGTGTGGTTAGAAAAGGTACCCGTTTACATCTCTGAAGTCATTATTAATAGAAATCTTTTCGGTTACAAAGAGTTGCCAAACAGGCATATAGCTTACTTAACCACTGATGGATGTCAACACAAAAGAGCCGATTGAATATTCAGGAATACAAATCATAATAATAATACATTCCCCGGATATGATTAAGCTGATTGAAGTAACCACAAAGCAATCAGAGCAGGAGTTTCTCCATTTACCGGATAGGCTCTACAAGGATGACCCCAACTGGATCAAACCATTGAATAAGGATATTAGAGATATCTTTGACCCTGCGAAAAACAAACATTTTCGACATGGCGAGGCAATAAGATGGATACTAAAAGACGATGATGGTATCACAATTGCCAGGCTGGCTGCATTTTATGACAAAAAAATCTGTTATACTTTCGACCAGCCAACCGGAAGCATTGGTTTTTTTGAATGTATCGATAGTAAAGAAGCTGCCTTTTTACTTTTCAATACAGCTAAAGAATGGTTGTCAAACAGAGGTATGGAGGCAATGGATGGCCCGGTAAACTTCGGTGACCGCGATAAATGGTGGGGATTGCTTGTTGAAGGGTTTTATCCACCGAACTATTGTGTTCCATATAACCTGCACTACTATAAAAAACTTTTTGAAGAATACGGGTTTCAGAATTATTATAACCAATACACATTTCACAGATACGTTTTCGACGGTGATCTTGATGAGCACATGAAAGCCACTGCAGCTCGTATTGCCGATAATCCCAGGTACAGTATAAAACATATTGCTAAAGGGCAGGCTGAACGTTATGCTGAAGAGTTCCGTCACGTTTATAACAATGCATGGAAGAGGTACAGCGGTGTAAAAGAGATCTCAATTGTTCATGCCAGATCACTTTTAAGAAGTATGAAACCTATTCTGGATGAGCGTCTGGTCTGGTTTGCCTATTACGACAATGAACCGGTAGGCTTTTTTATCATGATTCCTCAAATGAACCAGGTATTCAGGCACCTGAACGGCAGTTTTAACCTATGTGCAAAATTAAAGTTCCTGTGGTATTTTAAAATAAGAAAAGTGTGTACTACTGCCCTTGGGTTGATATTTGGGATAACCGTTGAGCATCAGCGCAAGGGCATTGAAGGAGCTATGGTATATTCATTCAGGGAAGTAGCTCTCAGGAAAAATTTTCCTTACAAGGAACTAGAGCTTAACTGGATAGGTGATTTTAATCCCACAATGATGCGGATTGCAGAAATGGTAGGTTGTAAAATTCGCAAAACACACGTCACGTATCGTTACCTGTTCGATCGTTCAAAATCATTTGTAAGGGCAAAAAAGGTTAGCTGATACATCGAATTAAACCTATCAATATATGAAAAAAAAGATAATTATTACCGGGGTAAGAGGGCTGATAGGTTTTCCACTTGCAGTTCATCTTATTGACTGTGGCTACGAGGTTATCGGCCTTATAAGAAAGGGTTCAGATCATGTTATGCTTACTGAAAAAGGTATCAGGATCTGCTTTTGGGGAGATGATGATCAAAATTCATGGGTTAAGGAGGTTGATGGATCATATGCAATTATTAACCTTGCTGGTGAAAACATAGGTTCAGGAAGGTGGACAGAGATAAAGAAAATGAGAATCCTTGAAAGCCGTATCCAATCTATCCTAAATTTGCGTTCTGCTATCTTTAAAGCTGAAAAAAAACCTGAGATTTTTATCCAGGCTTCGGCAATAGGTTACTATGGCACACAAACCGAAAAGATGATTGACGAAAGCTTTCCGTCAGGTGATGGTTTTCTTGCTGAAGTTTGCAGCAGAATTGAAAAAGAGGCTAAACTAACCGGGGTGCCAAACCCCATTTCTATAAGAATTGGGGTTGTACTGGCAGGGAAAGGAGGAGCTCTTGCAAGAATAGTTAAATCAATGAAAACAGGCATTGCAGGATATCCAGGATCAGGTGACCAGATGATTTCGTGGATTCACCTTAATGATGTTGTTTATGCTATAAGACATCTTATAGAACAACAGAGCCACAAGTATGTTTACAACCTGACCTCCCCTGAATCTGCAAGTATGAAACATATTGTAAAGTATGCAGCATCATTGAAAGGAACCATTTTATCATCCCCTATACCATCAGTATTTCTAAAGATTTTATTTGGGCGCGGAATGGTTAATGAGACCCTCCTGGCAAACCAGTGGATATTTCCAAAAGCACTCATGGAATCAGGTTTCAGTTTCAGGTTTCCGGGTCTGAAGGATGCCCTGAAGGATCTTTTGGCCTGACTTTATAGGATCCCATTCCCTGAAGTTTTAGTTCCGGTGTTGATATAACTCTGCTTTCAACTAGCAACCTCTCCCCTGCCGGCTCTATTAAATGTCTTCCGTCAACACGTGGATTTCTTATTGCAGAAGAAATCGGAAAAGCATTCATTTTTTCAGATGGATATGGTTTAAGCATCCAAGTGATATCGCTAAGATTGTTGGCATGTAACCAAGCCTCTTCCATCGACTTTTCAAGAATGACCGGAGAGCGGTGATGCGGCAGCATAGACAGCAGATCGTTGGCAACAGTTGTTATGATTGCAAATGAGTTCAGCTCCTCTCCTGTATCGGGATCATACCACCTGTCCCATATTCCAGCCATTGCAAAAGGCTTTCTGTCACGAAGATACACGATAAAAGGTTTAGCCAGTTTTTCCTTTGTCGTACCTTCAACAAATGCATCAGCCAGAACCAGACAACGCTGGCTGCGAATTGGTTTACGAAAAGCAGGTTTGTTTATGATCCCTTTTGCTCCGGAATATTTACGATTGTTTTCTTTGTTAAAATCACCCTCAGCTCTTGCATTGATAAGATAAAGAGGTTTCTTTGCCCAATATGGTGTAAGGCCAAAAACAAACATACTGGCTTGTTTAGGGTTTTCTCCTGTAACTACCAGAGATGCCTTACCGGGTGAGATGTTATAGGAACCATTGAAGTTTAGATCTTCCGGTATGGTTATGTTGAAAGCCATTTCGATGATCTCTGTTTTCTGTACAAGAATATATCTGCCGCACATTTCAGATATGTTTTACAAGTTCCGGTTACTCACAAATAACAAAATTACATAAAAAGAAACAGCGATTTTTTTTGACCCGTAAATTTTTTCATGTGGCCAGTATTGCGGATTGAGTGTAATTATTAACTTTATTCCCTGTGAAAACTACTTATAAGACTATCGAAAAAGAGGGCAGATCGCTGTTTCGTGAAAAAGGGAGCAGGTTTATAGGATTGGTATTACCTGTTGAAAAACAAGGAAATATAAAAGAAATACTAGAAAAGTACAGAAAAGACTATCATGACGCAAGACATCATTGTTATTCATACCGACTAGGTTATCAAGGCGAGGAATGGAGGATAAATGACGATGGAGAGCCGTCAGGTTCTGCGGGTAAGCCCATTTTTGGCCAGCTTTTATCTTATAGCTTAACCAACACTTTGGCAATTGTCATTAGATATTTTGGTGGAACAAAGCTAGGTATTTCCGGATTGATCAATGCATACCGGACAACAACCAGGGATGCAATACTCGATACTTGCATCATCGAAAAAGAGATAACCGTAGATCTTCTCATTAGCTTTGAATATGAATCAATGAATCTGGTGATGAGAGTTATTAAGGAAGAAAATTTATCAATTGTTGGCAATGACTTCGGCCTGAATTGTGAAATTCATTGCAGGATTCCGGTGAAGTCTTTACCGAAGATTCAGGATATTTTCAACAGGATTAATGACTTGAATGTAGCCAAAAACGAATCTATAAAAATCTCAATGATAAATGATTAATAAAAGCGATTTAATCATTGGCGTTAAAACACATAATATCTGGATCATACAGTCAAATAACATATATTAGAAACCCAGTATTAGAGAAACAGATTGTTATAAATTATGGTTATGTTAATGTTAAGAAGAAGGTTTGATGACAATTCGACAACTAAGAACTCGATATTGAATGGATTAATTTCTGGAGATCAAAAAATGAAAAGTTTACCCCTTAATATAAAAAAAGTAGAAAGTCAAGTTTTTTTTGTTATATTTATCATCTTTTTTTTGAACCATCTTTGCAAGCCGATCATAACCATAATAACACAATACTTTATATGAAACAAACATGTGATGAAGTCTGGCAAAACTGTCTTGCCATAATTCGTGATAACATTAGCTATCAGAGCTTCAAAACATGGTTTGAGCCTATCCTTCCAGTAAAGCTAAGTGACCAGATACTAACTATTCAGGTGCCTAGTCAGTTTTTTTACGAGTGGCTTGAAGAGCATTATATTACTCTTCTTCGTAAGACGATTAGAAAAGAATTGGGGCCTGAAGGGAGGCTTGAATACAGTATTATAATGGATAATACCGCAGGCGCAGACGGAAAAGGTGAGCCTTACAAAATCAATATGCCAACCACAAACAAAAAGGCTACACAGAATGCATTCGTTTCTATGCCAATTGACCTGAACCGCGATAATGTTAAAGAGATACCAAATCCTTTTATAATTCCAGGCCTGAGAAAAATTAAAGTCAATTCACAACTCAACGAGAGTTATTCCTTTGATTCATTTATTGAAGGTGATTGCAACCGACTTGCGCGAAGCGCAGGATTTGCGGTTGCCCAGGCACCCGGAAAAACCTCCTTTAACCCACTTCTGATATATAGCAACGTTGGCCTGGGAAAAACTCACCTTGCACAGGCAATAGGGCTTGAAGTAAAAAATCATTTCCCCGAAAAAACGGTTTTATATGTCACACTGGATCAATTTACCAACCAGTTTATAGATGCGGTAAGAAACAATTCGCAGAACGATTTCGTACACTTCTACCAGATGATGGATGTTCTGATAATTGATGATATTCAGTTTCTTAGCGGCAAAGAGAAAACCCAGGACATCTTCTTCAACATCTTCAATCATCTCCATCAGAATGGCAAGCAACTGGTAATTACCTCAGACAAACCTCCGGTGGAGATGCAGGGGATTAAACCCAGATTACTTTCACGATTCAAATGGGGATTATCTGCAGACCTGCAGGTGCCTGACCTGGAAACCAGAATTGCCATTCTTGACAAGAAACTTTACCAGGACGGCATTACCATACCCCGTGAAGTTGTTGAATACCTTGCATACTCGATTACAACAAATGTAAGAGAACTTGAAGGAGCACTTATTTCCATTATTGCACAGTCGTCACTTAACAAAAAGGCTATCACACTTGAACTGGCGCGCCAGATGATCGACAAGTTTGTAAAGAGCACTACAAGGGAGATTTCAATAGATTATATCCAAAAAGTTATTTGCGACTATTTTAACCTGCCAGTTGAGTTGATGGTGTCAAAGACACGCAAAAGGGAGATTGTGCAGGCCAGGCAATTAGCAATGTATTTTAGTAAAAAACTCACGAAAGCTTCACTGGCAACAATAGGCCTGCATTGCGGAAACAAAGATCATGCAACTGTTCTTCATGCATGCCGCACAGTAAACAACCTGCAGGAAACCGATAAGAAGTTCAAGTTATATATAGAAGAACTCGAAAAAAAGATCAAACTCTGACGAAACACTTACCTGATTTCTGTGTTGACAGCCATCATTTTTATGAAATTTTACATAATCCGGCTCAGGTTCGAGTATACCATAAATAATGCAACCTGGTTAAAAAGCATTGAAGGATTTTTATGAAACATATATTAATGGTATGTCTTGGTAACATCTGCCGGTCACCAATGGCTGAAGGTATTTTGAAACACCAACTTGCAATTGATGGAATTGAGGCGTTGGTTGATTCAGCAGGTACATCTTCATGGCATCACGGGGAAAGGCCGGATAACCGTGCAATTCTAACATGCCGGAAGAAAGGAATAGATATTTCAGATCAAAGATCAAGGCCTTTTGTTTATGAGGACTTTGAACATTTTGATCTTATTTTTGCCATGGACCATGAAAACTACCAAAATATTTTAAGACTCACCGACAAACCAGAACACAGAAAAAAAGTGCATTTGATAATGAACACCTTATATCCCGGCAGCAATCGTGCTGTTCCAGATCCCTATTATGGTGGCGATGAAGGATTCAACAAAGTATTTAAATTGCTCGAAGATGGAGCAAAAGCTATCATTAATAAACACTTAAGAACATAAGGATATGATAACTGACGATGAAGTTGATTCCTTTGTTGATCTCAGTGGCCTTGAACAGACTCATAAACGTATATCACCCTATATACACCGAACGCCTGTTCTTACCAATGCCTCAATTAATAAGATACTGGAGGCAAACATTTTTTTTAAGTGCGAAAATTTCCAGAAAGCGGGGGCTTTTAAGTCACGTGGTGCTGTAAACGCAGTTTTTTCACTTGATGATCAATCCGTTAAATATGGTGTATGTACCCATTCATCGGGCAACCATGCTCAAGCACTTGCCAGGGCGTGTGCACTGCGTGGGATTCCTTCATATATCGTGATGCCTGAAAATGCTCCCAGAGTAAAAGTTAATGCAGTCAAAGAGTATGGTGGTGAGATAACATTCTGTAAACCTACTCTGAAAGACAGGGAAGATACCCTTGCATTAGTCATGGCGAGAAATGGGGCCATCGAAATACATCCTTATAACAACTATCTTATCATTGCAGGTCAGGCTACCTGTGCCAAAGAGATTTTTGAAGATATACCGCTTATACCCGATATCATAATGACACCTGTTGGAGGAGGAGGTCTTTTGAGTGGAACATCACTATGCACAAGGATTATATCGCCGGAAACAAAAATCATAGCTGCTGAACCCGAAGGTGCAAATGATGCCTGGCAATCCTTCAAAACAGGAATGCTGGTGCCTTCAAATAATCCAAAAACAATAGCAGACGGTCTTCTTACATCACTTGGATCATTAACATGGCCCATAATAAAGAAAAATGTCGATGATATAATGGTGGTTAATGACAATTATATTCTTATAGCGTTGAAAATGATTTGGGAAAGGATGAAGATTGTGATCGAACCATCGGCAGCTCTACCTCTTGCCGTTTTGCTTAAATCCAGGGCTGAAAATGATTTTATGATCTTCAAAGGAAAGAACATAGCCATGATTCTTAGTGGTGGAAATATTGATCCCGATAATTTACCATGGTAACCCCCGTTCAAAATGACAAAACAACTGTATCTAATCCCTGTTGATATCTCTGCTGAAACTACCGGTTTTACCGGCAGATATGTATCCCCTGAAATTCTTGGAAAGCTGCAAATAATTTTCGTTGAGGATATCAGAAGTGCCCGCAGGTTTTTCAGAACAGCAGGTTATACAGGAGATCTGAATAATCAGGACTGGGTTGTTATTGACAGGGATCTCACAACCGAAAAACTGTTGGAAAAACTAGACCATATTGAAGAAGGTAAACCTGCCGCAATTATCTCTGAGGCGGGAATCCCGGGTATTGCAGATCCAGGTTCTGATATTGTGGCTATTGCTCACGAGGTTGGTATAAGGGTAATTCCAATTCCCGGACCCTCCTCGATATTTCTGGCACTTGCATCCTCAGGGCTAAATGGGCAGTCTTTCACATTTCATGGTTATCTCCCGGTACATGAAAATGAAAGAAACCGGCAGCTTAAAAAGATCGAACAGGTTGCAATGCAAACATCATATACCCAAATTTTTATGGAGACACCTTACAGGAACATGCAACTTTTTAAGAGTATCCTTAAGGTTTGTAACGATAATATGAGGCTCTGTATTGCAGCAGATATAACGGGTTATCAGGAATTTATAAGAACAATGAGCATCGCTGAATGGCGATCATTTCAATTAAATATTCATAAGATCCCTGCTGTATTTCTATTGAATCAATAGCAGGAATTGTCTTACATCTGATCAGGAAGTTTAATTCCCAGTAATCCCATCGCATTTCTTAAAATTCTTCCGGTAAACTCTGAGAGTTTAAGCCTGAATATCGTTTGTAGGATGGTGTCATTATTTAAAACCGAATGGGAGTTGTAGAACTGATTAAAACTTCTGGCAAGATCATATGAGAAGTTGGCTATATAAGCAGGATTAAGTTTTTCTGCTGATTCTTTCAGTACATCGGGCCATCTGTATAAATGCCTGATAATAAGTTTCTCATTTTCATTGAGAGGGTAGTCATCATAAACAGGCATATTAATAAACTCTATCTTGAGTTCATCAGCTTTTCTGATCAAGGAGGCAATCCGTGCATGTGTATACTGTATAAAAGGCCCTGTATTTCCGTTAAAGTCTATAGACTCCTCTGGATTGAACAGCATGTTTTTTCTGGGATCAACCTTCAGGATAAAATATTTAAGCGCTCCGCTGCCAATAATTTCAAAAAGATCATCCATTTCAGTAAGTTCCTCTTCTGTCCATTTTCCCAGCTCTGAGGTAACTTTACGGGCAGTGTCACGCATTTCATCCATTAGGTCATCGGCATCCACTACATTTCCCTCGCGCGACTTCATTTTCCCTGAAGGTAGTTCAACCATTCCGTAGGACAGATGAACCACCTTACCGGCAACATCCTTATATCCAAGATGGTCGAGAATACTTACAAGTACTTCAAAATGGTAATTCTGCTCATTACCGACCACGTAAATCATTCTTTCGGGCGCGAACTCTCTGTTTCTGATGATTGCTGTCCCTAAATCCTGAGTTATATATACTGATGTTCCATCGGATCTTAGAAGCAGCTTCTGATCTAATCCCTTGTCGGTAAGGTCAATCCAGACAGAATTGTCGTGACGCTCATCAAGTAATCCCTTTTCGACTCCCTCATGGACCACCGCTTTTCCATCAAGATAAGTATCGGATTCATAATAAACTCTGTCGAAACTAATACCTAACCTTTTGTATGTAGTATCAAAACCCGTATACACCCAATTATTCATTTCCTTCCACAAAGCCCTGGTCTGGGGTTCTGATTCTTCCCAAAGCCTCAACAGGTTTCTGGCTTCCAGCATAAGCTTCGAATTTTTATCTGCATCCTCAGGTGCCATTCCGGATGTTTTCAGCTCATTCAGTTCCTCTTTTAAAGCTTTGTCAAAAGCAACATAATAATCCCCAACAAACCGGTCACCTTTTATACCTGTAATAGAAGGTGTTAGCCCCTTACCAAATCTCATCCATCCAACCATACTCTTACAGATATGTATACCCCTGTCGTTAACGAGATTCACCCTTTTTACCCTCTTACCCGTTGATTCCAGAATTGACGAAACTGAAAACCCCAGAATGTTGTTCCTGATATGACCAAGATGTAAAGGTTTATTTGTGTTTGGCGATGAAAACTCAATAACAACAGGAGGGTTCTTAAAGTCGACGGGTTGAAATCCATATTGATCAATGGTTGAAGCTTCCTGAAAAAAATTCAACCAAAAGGAAGCAGAAAGTTTAATGTTAAGATAACCTTTTACAACATTAGAGAATTCGATCCAGGGCATTTTCTTACATAGCATCTCCCCTATCTCTTCACCTGTCAGATGAGGATTTTTTTTTGATATCTTGAGAAAAGGGAATAACACAATAGTAAAATCACCTTCGAAATGTTCCGGTGTCACCTCAATGGTAACCATTGAAGGATCGGTATCTGTACCATATAATTCATTTATTGTTTCTGATGCAACTATTGCTAAATCATTATGTATCATTGAAGATGTTTTACCAGATGGAGTGCAAAGATAACAAAAGAGTAAAAACTTTGAATTGCGGTTTTTCCGGATTAAGCATTATATTTGTGCCCACAAACCAAAATATTCAACATTAATAAAATAAATTAATATGACAATGAAAAGAAAAAACGTGATCATTATTGGAGCCGCGGGTAGGGATTTTCACAATTTCAACACCTACTTCCGAGACAAGGAAGAGTTCAACGTAGTTGCATTTACTGCTGCTCAGATACCTGATATTAATGACAGAAGGTATCCTGCCGAGTTGGCAGGCACTCTTTATCCGGGTGGTATTCCTATTCATGCTGAAGAAGAGCTTGAGGAACTTATAAAAAGGCTGAAAGCAGATACATGTGTTTTTGCCTATTCTGATGTTACTTATAATTATGTTATGGCAATGAGTGCCAGAGTAAATGCAGCCGGAGCCAATTTCAGCCTTTTAGGGCCTAATGAGACTCAGATTAAAAGCAAAAAACCGGTAATTGCTGTTGGTGCTGTGAGAACGGGCTGTGGAAAAAGTCAGACTTCAAGAAGGATTATTGAGATTCTGATGAAAAAAGGGCTGAAAGTTGTCGCAATTCGACACCCCATGCCATACGGCGATCTTGCAGCTCAGAAGGTGCAACGTTTTGCTGTTTTGGAAGACCTTGCCAAACACAAATGCACCATTGAAGAGATGGAGGAGTATGAACCGCATGTTGTTCGTGGTAATGTGATCTACGCCGGAGTTGACTACGAAGCAATACTTCGTGAGGCTGAAAAAGAGGCAGATATAATACTCTGGGATGGTGGCAATAATGACTTTGCATTCTATAAACCAGACCTCATGGTTACTGTTGTGGATCCCCACCGCCCTGGTCATGAACTTAAATATTATCCCGGAGAGTTGACGCTGAGGCTTGCAGATGTTGTTGTAATAAACAAGATGGATAGTGCCGGACCGGAGGGAATTCAGATTGTAAGGGAAAGCATAAACAAGGTAAATCCCAATGCAATAGTTATAGATGGAGCATCTCCTTTAACGGTTGATAAACCAGAATTGATAAAAGGGAAGAGGGTTCTTGTTGTTGAAGACGGTCCTACCCTAACGCATGGTGAAATGAAGATTGGTGCCGGTGTTGTAGCTGCCCGCCGATATGGTGCTGCCGAATTGGTTGATCCCAGGCCATATACCGTCGGTAAACTTACCGAAACCTTCAGGATCTACCCCAATATCGGAACATTACTTCCTGCAATGGGTTATGGAAAGGAACAAATTAAAGACCTTGAGAAAACAATAAACAATACTGAATGTGACTCGGTTGTTATTGCCACACCTATTGACCTTAACAGACTTGTGAAGATAAACAAGCCCACTACGAAGGTAGACTATGATCTTCAGGAGATCGGCCAACCAGACCTTGAAACTGTAATAGATGATTTTATAAAAAAACACAAATTATAGAGCATTTAGTGGAGATATCTGGTTATATCCAGAGAACGGGTGGTCTGATTTACCACCCGTTTTTTTTTATTACGATTTATCAACAATCGATAATCATTAATGCTTCTTATTATATTTTTGTTGAATAAAAACCAATAATACATGAAGAACAAGAGCCTGATTTCAATCCACGACTTCAGCAAGGAGGAGCAACTCCGGATACTGGAGCTTGCCAGGAATTTTGAAGACCATCCAAAATCTGATATCTTACAGGGTTATGTAATTGCTTCATTGTTTTTTGAACCCTCAACCCGTACACGTTTGAGTTTCGAAACTGCTGTTCAGAAACTTGGTGGAAGAGTAATAGGTTTTGCAGATGCTAACATCACCAGCACCTCCAAAGGGGAATCTTTAATGGACAGCATAAAGACAGTTGCCCTATATTCAGACCTGATAGTTATGCGACATCCTATTGAAGGTTCTGCCAGGTTTGCGAGCGAAGTAGCCGGGGTACCTGTAATAAATGCAGGCGATGGAGCAAATCAACATCCCACGCAATGTCTTCTTGATATGTATTCCATTCAGAAAACCCAGGGAAAGCTGGAAAATCTTAATGTTGCTTTTGTTGGTGACCTCAAGTACGGCCGTACTGTTCATTCACTGGTTATAGCTATGACCAATTTTAACTGTACATTTCATCTCGTTTCACCCGAAGAGTTAAAACTGCCAAGTGCAGTGAAACAATATATCAAAGATAAGAAACTCAACTACTTTCAATATACTGACATAATGGAAGCAATTTCAAAGGTGGATATTCTTTATATGACCCGAATCCAGAAAGAACGATTTTCTGACCCAATGGATTACGAAAAGGTAAAAAACGCCTATATACTCAATTTGCCCATGCTTAAAGAGACAAAATCCAATATGAGGATTTTGCATCCTATGCCACGTGTGAATGAGATTGATGAGAATATTGATGCAGATTCACGCGCCTATTATTTCCAGCAGGCACTAAACGGAGTATATGTCAGACAGGCATTATTGGTATCGTTGCTTGGCCTGGTGAAATGATCAAATATTTTGAAAAATATTAAAAACTCAGAACAAATGAATAACCCCAAGAGAAAAGAGCTTAATGTTTCAGCAATTAAAAACGGAACAGTAATAGACCATATATCGCTTGGTAAAGTTTTGCAGGTTGTGAAGATACTCGGATTGGAGAATTTTGCCGATCAGATATATCTGGGTGCTAACCTTGAAAGCAAAAAATATGGTAAAAAAGGCATAATAAAAGTTGCCAACTGTTATTTTAAAGATGAAGACATAAACCGTATCGCACTTGTCTCACCAACTGCAACAATTATCGAAATTCGCGATTATGAGATCATTAAGAAATTCAATGTCCAGATTCCCGAAGCAGTCACTGGGATAGTAAACTGTATCAATCCTAAATGTATTACCAACAACCAAAATGTTTCAACACGCTTTAAGGTAACTACCAGTGATAACAGATTAAGACTCAAATGTCACTATTGTGAAAAATTTACCAATCAGGAGAATTTTGAATTCAACCAGTCTTAACTAATATCCTTGATTATGACCTCAATTGCTGGTCATCTAAACGAGCTGAGTAAGGAATTGCCTGAAAGGGTTAAGCTGGTTGCAGTAACCAAGAACCAGCCGGTTGAAGTTATTATGGAGGCATATAATGCTGGTCACAGATGTTTTGGAGAGAACAAGGCACAGGAGCTGATTTCCAAAGCTCCCATTCTGCCCGGTGATATAGAGTGGCATTTTATAGGGCACCTGCAGACAAACAAGGTTAAATTTGTTATTCCTTATGTATCGGTTATTCACAGTGTTGATTCTATGAGGCTTTTGCTTGAGATTATTAAAGAGAGTGATAAACAACAGCGTAAAGTTGAATGTCTGCTCCAGTTTCATATTGCTAGTGAAGAAACTAAGTATGGTCTTTTAATGAATGAAGCAGAAGAGATATTTCGTAATATTGATGTGAAATCCTGCATGAATTTGTCCATCACCGGTGTAATGGGTATGGCAACTTTTACCGATGATGAAAAACAAATTGCTGCAGAATTCACCACACTTCAAGGTTATTTCAATGCTTTAAAAGAACGATGGTTCATCAATGATACATCATTTTGCGAAATTTCAATGGGGATGTCTGATGACTATAAAATTGCTCTGAAACAGGGTTCAACCATTGTGAGGATCGGGAGCAGGATATTTGGCAGCCCTGATATTTAATGTTGTGTTAAAACTGTTTATAAAGCACTTATGTATTTTAACATCAAAATGAAACTAAACATAATCAAATGATCTCTTCAGAGCTAATTTATCTTGGAATGGTGGTTATTCTTTTTCTCCTGGCCATCTCAGACCTGATCGTCGGTGTTTCTAATGATGCAACTAATTTTCTGAACAGTGCAATAGGTTCGCGTGCTGCACGATTCAGAACGGTGATGATTGTTGCAATGATTGGCATTCTTGTCGGGGCAACTTTTTCATCCGGCATGATGGAAATCGCGCGGAAAGGGATGTTTAACCCTCAGTTCTTCTATTTTAAGGATGTAATGATCATTTTTATTGCAGTTATGATAATGGATGTTGTCCTGCTTGACACATTCAACTCATTCGGACTTCCAACCTCTACAACAGTTTCCCTTGTATTTGACCTTTTGGGTGCGGCTGTTGCAATAGCTCTTGCGTACAACCTGCGTTCCAACATGATCAACATAAACGGAGGGCTGGCAGTAGGAACTGTAAACGATTACATCAACAGTAAAAAAGCTTTTGAGATAATTATGGGAATCCTCTTATCTATAGCCATTGCCTTTACAGTTGGAGCTATTGTCCAATATCTGGCAAGGATTCTCTTTTCATTTAATTATTTTAAAACTTTGCCATGGGCAGGAGGTATTTTCTGCGGTATTGCCATTACATCCATAACATATTTTATGATTATCAAAGGGGCCAAGGATGCCGCTTTCATGACGGAAGGAATGAAACTTTTCATAAGGAACAATGCCAATCAGATTTTAATTTACAGTATCGTCTTCTGGTCGGTGATATTTCAGATACTTACTTTTCTAATAAAAGAAAATGTACTGAAATTCATAGTTCTGCTTGGCACCTTCTCCCTGGCGATGGCATTTGCCGGCAACGACCTGGTCAACTTCATCGGTGTTCCAATTGCGGGGCTCAACTCCTATTCTGCATTCTCTGCAAGTGGAGGTGCCAATCCAGGAGCATACACAATGGAAGCTTTAAGGGATGCAATGCCAACAGAGGGATGGCTGTTGATATTGGCTGGAATAATTATGGCTATCACTTTGTGGAAATCAAAGAAGGCCAGAACTGTTATTCATACTACAATAGATTTGACCAGGCAGAATGAAGGAGATGAGCATTTCAGTTCAAATTATCTTGCAAGGAGCATTGTAAGGTTCGGACGACATGTTGGAACCAATTTGGGATTTATCATACCCAAATCCATTAAAAGAGCTATTGATAAAAGATTTTCAGAGGTAAACCGGCAAAAAAGTGATGATCAGCCAGCATTTGACCTAATACGTGCTTCTGTGATCCTTGTTGTTTCGAGTGCTCTGATTGCTTATGCCACATCATACAAGCTACCGCTGTCAACAACTTATGTAACATTCATGACAGCGATGGGAGCATCGTTTGCCGATCGTTCATGGGGGCGAGAGAGTGCTGTTTATCGAATAAGCGGCGTTTTGAATGTTATAGGTGGTTGGTTCATAACCGCAATGGCTGCCTTCTCGGGTTCTTTCATTATTGCATCAGCAATATTCTATGGTGGATTGTGGGTTACTGCAGTTTTTATTGTATTAACACTCTTCACTGTTTATAAAACTCATATTATGCATAGCAGGAAGGAAATGAAAAGGGAAGAGACTGAAAGGATTCATGCTATCAAATCGGTATCAGTAAATGAACTCAAAAAGGAAAGTATTTTAACAGTTACAGAAACCCTGACTGAAATAGACACTTTGTATGATAAAACTCTGAATGCATTATTTAATGAAAAGAGAAAGAAACTGGGTGAGATATGCAAAGTTTCCAAATCGATGAGGCAGAAAACCCAGCTTATGAAACAACAATTGCCGGAAATATTGCAGAAGCTTGATGCTGAAGCTATACCAATTAGTCATAATTATGTCCAGATTATTGAAAACCTGAATGAACTTGCCTATACTTTCAATTTTATAAGCAAACAGACATTTGAACATGTTGATAACAACCATAAGGAAATGACTCCTGATCAGATCCAGGATCTCACCGAACTCAGTAGAATGAAAAAGGAGATGACTTTAACTCTGGTCAACAATCTCTCCTCTGCTGATTCTGCTTTCGGGGAGTTGATGTATCAAAGCTACCGGAAGACTATACAGTACATGGACAGTTGCGTACTGAGACAGATCAAGCGTGTGAAGAGTGGCCAGGCAGGAAAACGTAGTAGTTTGCTTTTTATGAACATCATCTCTGAAACCAAGAATCTGATTTCCTTTGAGATGAACCTACTCAGAGCTCATATACAGTTTATGACCCCCACTGACTTTTCGCAAGGGAACAGATAGTGGAAATCATTGCTGTAAATTATTCAATCAAAGTTTTGAAACAACCTCCATTTCAAAAAGCAGTGGAGAGTACGGGCCAATAACAGGATAATAGCCGGAACTTCCATATGCGAGAGCAGAAGGTATTATAAAATGCGACTTTTCACCAACACGCATCTGCTTCAGTGCATTATGCCATCCCTCGATTACATCGGATTCATCTATTGTCACTTCAATAGGTTGACCTTTCTGATGAGATGAATCAAATACCCTCATGTTATCGATGAAAAATCCTGTATAGTGAACCATGACGCGGTCTTTGCTTTTGAGCAATTCGCCGGTTCCGGCCTCTTTCAATATCTTGTAAATCCCATCTTTACCGGGTTTTTCTGTTATTTTGTTTCGTTTGACATAATCCATAATGGTGAATCTTTCGAAATCCTGAGGAGAGGCAGCAACTTTTCCAATGGTAATTTCCAGTTTAACAGATTTGTAAGGCCCAACAATACCCTGTCTGAAACCTGCTTTGCCAAAAGCATTTGATGATGTGAGAATAAGTATTCCCCTGCTACCTTCTTTCATCTGTTTCAACGCTTCATTCCAGTTAAAAGGGATACCGGAATTATCAGAAATTCTGAAGCTAAGTGGTGGATCCTCCTCAGCGTAAAAAACATCCCCTTCGAGTGTTGAACCACGAAATGTAAGAGATATCATGGAGGTGTCAGAAATCTGTAATCCTTTTCCCTTGACAATCTCTTTAAAATGAACACCGGGAGACAATTCGACAAAACCGTCAAGGCTGTCTCTTTGATAATTTTCGAAAAAAGATAACTCTTCAGCAGTCAGACTGTCCATTTCTGTTTCCTGTTGTCTAACTGATATCACCTCACGTAAAAGTATATCAACAAATATGAAAGCTTTTTGGGGAAAGTCCATTTCCTCACCACCATAATACTTATTAAGTGAATCTGAAGAAAGGATAAAGGTTGCGCTGTCACCCTCACACATCAGAGATATTGCCTCATAAAGATCTCCGGGATAAGCTGAAGTATCCATCATTTGATTACTAACAGGATAGGTTTCAGAATAAACAGTATCCTTGGCATAGACACGCATATCAAAACTGATAATATCACCAGGGGCAGGTTTCTCATCACATTCACCGGAAGTGTGAAACTTGTAAAACAAACCGTTTTTAGTTTTCGAAAAGCCGGGAAACTTACCACAGGAAGAAATGGCCAGAATTAACGGGATTGCAAAAAACACCCATGTTTTTGAGATTTTCATAATTGATTGTTTAAATTAGTTTATATTTTAATTTCAAGTAATTCTATGTCATAAATCAATGAGGCCCCTTTGGGAATCTTTTTCTGGTCGCCCGTAAAACCGTAGGCAATTCTTGAAGGTATTATCGCCCTGGCTTTAGCACCACAGTTCATATATTGTAACAATTCATGCAAGCCACTGACAACATCGGTTTTACCAACCCTTAACTCCATTGGGCCTTCAATATCAGAGGATTCTATTTCTATCCCGTTAATTAATTGAATTTTATAATTAATTATAACTATATCACCCAGGTTTGCATTTTCACCTGAGCCTTTCCTATAAATGGTATAGCGCAATCCTGTTTGAGTACGAATAAGCTTCAATTCAT
Organism: uncultured Lentimicrobiaceae bacterium; assembly: GCA_964469215.1. Classification (GTDB taxonomy): domain Bacteria; phylum Bacteroidota; class Bacteroidia; order Bacteroidales; family SKPS01; genus SKPS01. The sequence continues at coordinate 75,907 of CAYXYB010000003.1, read as the reverse complement.
GACGAGCAACATACTGATCTATTGTTTTTTCTTCATGTTCACTTAAAGTAAGATTAGCATATTCCAGATACTCTTTAAGAGAGTCGGGATGCAGCCCGGTAATTGATTTTTGGTCATCAGGGTTACGGCTGCCACAACCATAAATCAAATAAGTAAACAAAACGGTAATTATCAGACTAGTATTTAAGTTTATCATTGCAGGTAGCAAGTTCATTTTTATAAGATGATAAAATTGATTCAAAACTTATAATTGCCTCATTCATGGTTCCTTTGAATGAACCACCGGCAGCATTGAAATGACCTCCTCCGTTGAAGTGTTTTTTAGCGAAATCGTTTACCGAGAATCGGCCTTTTGACCTAAAGGAAATTTTGACTTCTCCATCCCGCACAGAGAAGAAGGCAGCAAGAACCACTCTTTTTACAGACAGGGCAAAGTTAACTATTCCTTCGGTATCTCCTGGCAGGCTTCCGGCCTTCTCCAGCTCATCTTTGTCAAGAGTTATATATGCGGTATGGAATTCATTCAGCACTTTCATTTTTTGCAAAGCATAGCCAAGTAACCTTATTCTGTTTTCATGATTATTATCGTAAACAAGCTTATGAACCCGATCTGGAAGAACTCCGGCATTCACAAGATTTGCAACCACCTCGTAGGTTACGGGTGAATTACAATTGAAACTGAACGAACCGGTATCTGTCATAATACCAACATATAAAGCCTCTGCAATACCTGTTGTTATCATATCTTTCAGCTCCATCATTTCAATCAGATGATAAATTAGTTCACAGGTTGATGAGACAGTGATATCAGAGAACACATGATCAAATTCTTTCCTGGAAGGATCGATATGATGATCAATCAACACTTTATTCCCAGTAAAAGCAGCAAGATTATCAAACATTTTACCGGCTCTGTTGAGAGCTGACATATCAACTGCAAACAGAGTATCGGATTTATTAAGATCGCTGATAAGGTCAGCCTGATTTTCAGAAAAGAATCTGATAGAGTCAGAATCTACCATCCACCGATAATAAGCAGGGAAACGGCCTGGCAACCAGATTTTCACCTTTTTATTCAGTAAAATTAAAAATCTTGACCATGCAAGAGCTGATCCAACTGCATCACCATCAGGATTTTCATGAGCGACAATGACAATTTCAGAAGCACTGTCTATCACTTTTTTTATCAGTCTGGCTGTAATTTTCAACTTTATAGTATTTTTATACCCTTAAGGCAAAAACAACCGATAAACTTCTTTACTACTTTTTCTGTATGATTAAGAGTGCGAAGATATGGTATTTTCAGGTATCACGTCAAATAATAAGATTATTCAAAAACGACAAAGGTGATATAAATCCTATAAAAGCAATTATATCGTATGAGTAAAAGCATCACCTTAACGATCATTAAGCCCTTCGCAGTACAAAATGGATTTACAGGATCCATCTTAGGCAAAATCAATGAAGCCGGATTTCGGATAGTTGCAATGAAATCTATTCAGATGACCCCGGTTCAGGCTGCTTCATTTTACGAGGTACATAAAAGGATGCCATTCTACGAGAGCCTTGTATCATTCATGTCATCCGGTCCGGTAGTGGTTGCAATTCTTGAGAAGGAGAATGCGGTGGAAGATTACAGAAAACTTATCGGATCTACCGATCCTTCAAAGGCAGAGAAGGGTACAATACGTCAGCTTTTTGGAAGGTCTATCCAGCAGAATGCCGTTCATGGTTCAGATTCAGATGAAAATGCAGCAAGAGAAGCCTCTTTTTTCTTTTCTATGATTGAAAGATACTGATAAGGTTTCTAAAATATTCAGGTCTATTAAACTATTTCCTGTTCTTATAACTCTCAAAAGTCCCATCCTTATAAAACAAAACTATTAGTTTAAAATCATTCGGCATCGAATCAGAAGTTTGTTCATCTAAATCTGGATTATTAACTAATGAGGTAGCTTCAAGTATATCCATAGAATCAGATTCAATACCACGACCTGAAGAAACCTTTTCTTGTGGTTCAATAAATTCAGGAATGTGCACATCATCATTATATTTACTTTTGTTACTTTCAGATGAGTTTACATTTGTGTCTTCTTTTATATTCAACTCTCCTTCACCGAACAAAAGCCATTGAACAGGAACGGCCGGAAAACGTTTGATTATTTTTAATATCAAATCAAGGCTTGGTTTATTTCTGCCATTAAAAAGGTGAGACATTCCGGAACGCTGAACCCCCACCCTGTCAGCGAATGATCTTGCATTCAGACCATAGGCCTCCATAATCTGACGGATTCTTTGTGTTATCATAATGTTACAAAGATAACAAATTGTTTGATAAATGTAAATTTTAGTTATGTTACGTATGTAATTTGTGAAAAGTTACATTTGTGAACACGATATAATTTTTATAGTTAAAGATCATTAATGTCAAATTCAGGATTAATTTTTTATGATTTAATCGCAGAAGGATTATATTGGTATTTTGTAAAATGTTGTAATAATGCATTATAAGTGTGTTAACCCCTTTAGAATCGAATTTTCGAGGTTTTGATGTGATGATGTATTGATTTTTAAAGAATAAAGAGGTTATGGTTATTCCATTATGGAAAGACTTGCTTTGCAGGATGCTTTATTTTACCACTTGTGCATATAGTTAATATATAAACACTGATTTACAAACACCTGAGTGATTCTTAGTGATCTAGTGTCGGTGGTTAAAATGACACTATGAATACGATATTACGTCGATAAGGAGAAATACAGACTCTAAATATTTTATCATACCAGGGATCAGTCTAACCCTTGCATTTGCTGGTTGAGGCGATGCTCATCCACTTTTCGTCTTTCCAGGATAGCAATATACTGCCGGGCCTCTTTAATACGGTATTCTTTAAGTGCCCTATTTGCGTATTGAATAGCAAGGTCGAGGTCTCCGCGCATTTCTGCTGACAGGGCCTGGTTGAACACTGCTCTGCCGGCGACTTTAGGGTCAGCATCCCCACTTAGGTTTTCCCAAATGCTGGTGGCTGATTCCCAGTTATTATAACGCACATGCTTTTTGGCTTCCTTAAAACCATCATGCCCTTTTGTGAAATAACTTCTGTTTACCCTTATCCAGTTTGGAGATATTCTGAAGCCATACAACTGACCGGAGTTAAACCCTGCCTGATTGATGGCAGTTCTCTTTGCCGGCAGTTTTTTCTGAGCCGCTGCAATATTTTGCCCCTCACCTTTCCAGCACTTCCCATCAAGATAGTCGTTCTGGTCGATGATTCTCTTGTTCTTATTGTCATAGATCCTCCATCCCGAGTTCACGTCAATACAAAGATCTGCCATGAATACCTTTTCATAATATTCCCTGCCATCCTTGGTACGTTTCACATCCTTGCTGCCCTCTTTGTAGTTTGTGTTTGAGTCGAATGTCTCAAGCAGGATAAGTGCATCTACATTATAAATCCGGCAAATACTGTCGACCTGTGCCCATGATAGTGGCGGTGCAAAAGCACGGGTACCTGTCCCGAATAAAGATACGTTTGATGCACTGACAGCCGTGAACCGGGGACTATTGTTCAGAGATTGTATCAATCCATTAACACAATGACCGGATCCCTCTCTGTCAGCAAAAATCTGTTCACCCGTTATCATGCCCTCCATAAAATTAAGCAACCTGTCTTCACGGCCAGGCAGCGACCTGTTGGCTACAGCAACCGATTTGATATGGGATGGAACATTTATATCAGCGGGGTTCAGAACCTCCATTGAGGTCTGGGCTGTTTTACAGGACCAGAATGCGGATGCAATAACAATAGTAGTCATCAGAATTGGTGTGTACCTGGTTTTCATATTTGTTGGGTTTTGTTAATGTCAGATGTAATAAAACTATTTTTTAATCCTTAAGATATTAAATCTTGTCAATCAATGCATTAAAAAGTATTTCTAATGGGTGAAGTGCCTTGATACCTGTTCCGTGAAGGATCTGGCTGCGGCAACTCGTTCCCGGCACAGCAACTATCGTACCATCGGAAATTTCCCTTAGTCGTGGAAATAAAATCAGCTCCCCAATCTTCATAGAAAGTTGGTAATGATCCTTTTCCATTCCAAATGAACCTGCCATGCCGCAACAGCCACTATTAATTTCTTCAGGTTCATACCCGGCCGGAATCGAAAGTATTTTTCGTAAAGCATCCGACCTCCTCAATGATTTCTGATGACAATGTCCGTGGAAAAGTACCTTCTGTTTTTTTCCTGTGAACAGATCTGAACTAAAGGCACCTTTTTCGTATTCCTTCACCAGAAACTCTTCAATAAGAAAAGTATTGGAGGCAATTATTCCGGCATCTTTTCCCCGGTCAGGACTTACCAGATCAGGATATTCATCTGAAAAAGTAAGTATTGTAGAAGGTTCAATACCAATGAATGGTATTTCGGCTGCACCAAGGTTTTTAAGGTTGATAATATTTTTATTGGCAATTTTCCTGGCTTTATCAAGGGAGCCCTTTGAGATCAAAGCCCTGCCACTTTGCGAATACATATAAGGTATAATCTCATATCCAAGGATATGCAGAAGCTTTATAGCTTTAATTCCTACTTCAGCATCATAATGGTTTGTGAATTCATCAACAAAGAATATAAGCTTACCTGCATTCATCGGAACAATTGGGAGCATCGATTCCTTATTACGTTTTATCCATGTTTCAAGTGTAGGTGATGAGAGTTTGGGCAGTTCTCTTCTGGGATGTATTCCGGCAAGGTGTTTAACTAAAGAAGCAACAGGGTTTATCGACAACAAGGCATTATAAACTTTGGGAATATTACCAAACAAACGGTTGGTATTGTAGATATTGATCACAAGTTTCTCACCAGATGTCCGGTTATGATACCGATGATATTGATGAAGGATCTCTGCTTTATACCTGGCCATATCCACAGCACCGGGGCATTCGGATCTACATCCCTTACATGAAAGGCAGCTATCAAGCACCCTTTTCAGTGATTTGTCCGAAAACGGTTTATCTGTCTGCCGAATGAGTATTTCTTTAATTAGGTTAATTCTACCCCTGGTGGAGAAATATTCATCGTTTGTAGCCTGATAAGAAGGGCACATGATAGCTTCGTGCCAGAAAGGCCTCCTGCAGTCACCCGATCCACTGCATCGTTCCAGAGCCTTAAAAAAGCCTCCATCACTGTTATAGTTAAAAGCAGGCTTGAAACCGGGTATACTGAACCCATCTAAAAATTTAAGAGAGGTGTTTACCGGAGGAGCATCTGTGATCTTTCCAGGATTAAGCAACCCTTCCGGGTCGAATGCTGCCTTGAGCCCTTTAAAAAGGTCGTATATCTGCTTCCCATACAAGAGAGGGATAAACTCTCCCCTCAGTCTGCCATCCCCATGCTCTCCACTCAGTGAGCCTCTGTATTTTTTCACAAGAAGAGCTGTCTGTAAAGAAACCTCCCTGAGCAGATCACGATGTTCGGGCTTGCTGAGATCCATGAAAGGTTTAATGTGGATTTCACCCGTTCCAACATGTCCGTAATATGCAGCCGAGAGGTCGTGACCCTGAAGCATTGCCCTGATTTCTCTTATGTAGGACAGAATATCAATAGACCTTACAGCTGCATCTTCGATAAAAGTAACAGGCTTCCGGTCACCCTTCATATTTGCCAGCAATCCCAAGCCAGCCTTGCGCAATTCCATCACCTTCCTGATCTCATTTCCAGATAATACAAGATGATGATATCCGAGATTGGCTGATTCAAGATCTTCAACAATCGATTTTGTTATCTCTTCCGATTTCTTCTTAAATTCTCCGAATATTTCAACCAGTAGAACTCCCTCAGGTTTACCCTGTATAAAGGAACTATGGTTCTTCAATCCGGGATGTGATGCTATACATTCAATAATTGTTTTATCTATCAATTCTATAGAACCAACTGGATATTGAAGGATTTTCAGGTTTGCCTCAAGTGCTTCATCGAGACTTCTGAAATGAGAGCAAAGTAAAACCCTCTCCCGGCTGATTAAAGGAACCAGGTTTAATTTAAGGGCAGAGATCATCATCAAAGTGCCTTCGGATCCTGCTATGATTGGGGACAGATTAAGTCTTTCACCATCCGGTTTAAAGGGCTTCATATCAAGAAGAGTGTCGAGAGCGTAACCAGTATTTCTTCTTCTTATCTCCTTCCACGGAAAGACATTATCAATCTGTTCCTGCACAGATGGACTCATCAAATTATCACATATAAAGCGATATATTTCACCCTCTCTTGAATCTTCCAAGATCTTTATATTCAGGGTTTCTTCATCAACAGGAAAAGCATGAAATGGGGTTCCGTCAGACAAATAACCTTCAACCTCCAGCAGATGGTCTCGCACGCTACCATATATCAATGAGTTGGCTCCACAGGAATTGTTGCCGGTCATACCCCCTGTCATGCATCTGTTTGATGTTGAGGTTTCCGGTGCAAAGAAGAGGTTATGGGTTTTTAATACTCTGTTAAGGTCATCCCGAATAACACCGGGTTCAACCCAAACAAATTTTTCTTCAGGGTTAATCTCAATAATTCTGTTCAGGTATCGTGCAACATCCACTATTACACCTTTCCCAACAACTTGTCCAGCCAATGAGGTGCCTGCTGTCCTGGGAATGACCGGTACTTTATTTTTAAAAGACCATTCAGTGATTTTCCGGAGATCAGCGGAATTCTTCGGAAAAGCCACAGCACTAGGCACTTCACGGTATATTGAAGCATCTGTTGAGTAGATATACCTGATATCGGGATCCTGACGAACTTCCCCTTCGATGGATTCTGCGAGTTCCGTAAGCGGATTCATGGGGTAAAAGTAGGAAAAATGGAGGAAATCATCAATGAACATCACTCACTCCACAATCAATTCATCGATAAATATCCAGGAGGGCTTTCCGAAACCGCGGTGCCATTCTGGGCAGGTTTTCATCGAAAGGGCTGTGATCCTTATCGCCTTAACCTCCTGTGGCTGAAAAGTCAACCGAAAAGGTACAGACCTGTCCAGATAGTTGCGATCTGAATTGTCAATATCCATTACTGCCACCTCGTTGAACATGACACCATCTGTCGATACATCGACACTAAGACGATAAGGAAGGAATATCCAGGACTCTACCGCGTGCATAAAGTTCATAGAAACGGCGGATGCGTTAACAGGTAACGGAAAAGTAGCTTCCACCACCATGTCCTCACCCTCAAATCCCAGCCAGTTAAAATGGTAACTCAGGCCACCCATAAGCCTGTCATTAAGAGCTTTTTCACCTCCGACAGGATATTTGTGGCTGTATTGTGTCTGAATCTTTACAGAGGCATCGTCGAGATGGTTTGGTGATACCATCTTTTGAAGCAGACCGATGGCATAATCCCTGTAAGCCTCAGGGCTAAGGTTTCTTTCGTTGATGGCCTTAATGCCGGTGCTTTGACATCGTTCCACAAAACGATCCAGACGTTCTGTTAACAGCGGATTTGTTTTGTTATTCAACACTGCAGGCCACGGAGGAAGATATGTGTTCAGGGCCAGATCCAGGATAGCAAAGTTGACAGGCAGCCGTGCCCTCCAAACCCTCGTCAGCAGAACAGAGTCCTTTGAAACTGCCTGTTCAGCTTTCTGCATAAGCTGGTCATAGGTCAGCAACAGATCAGCAGTTAGATGTGCATCTTTATAGAATACCGGAAAACCATAGATATCGAGCCGTTGTTCTTTCTCAACACCCCGGATTGCGGCATGTGTAAGATCGAAGTATTCACGGATGTAAAGAGCAGCTCCTCCGTAATAAGCTGCTATAAAACGGTTGATCACTGAATCGGCATCCAGGTCGGGATTCCACAGAAGCTTAGCTATCAGATACTGTTTCAGATCGGAAAGATCAGACCAGTTTTGGCCACTTCCCTGTTGAAACATCATTTTGCCACCCTGTTCACGAAAGAATTGAATATTGGGCTGCAGCACATGGAAATTAGGAAATGGTGTGAGGTAGTTCCTGAACTGAACCACATAATCCCACACAAAAATATTTCCTGTAATTGTTGCCCATGCTTTCAAATCCTTAACAAAATCCGAGCTTCTGTGATCTTCTTCAAGGGGCATGCTACGGTTACACTCTATTGAGCAGAACATAATGTTTACGTTGGGTAATGGGGCAATCCCCGAGGGGGCTTTTCTGGTGAACTGGTAAGCCAGGGTGGATATCTGTTTTTCGGGGAATGCCTTGGCAAGCTCATTTGACATATATATATAGGCTCCTGAAAAGCTGCCGTAATCGTCGTAAATCTTCTGACAAAGATCACACTCACAATAGTTATAGCAGTCGTTTTGAGAGACAGACCAGTAATTTGCTGTGGGGTTCAGCTCAATCTCCCGGCCAAGGTTAGTCTTTAATAGTTCAATCACTTCCGGATTTCCCAGGCAGAGCTGTCCATCCTGCAATCTTCGGCCATCCACAAGAGCAAAATACTCCGGATGCTCATCAAAATATACTTCGGGAGGTACCAGGCGATGAAACGAATGCACCCACCACCTGCCCCAGTCGCTGAAAGTGTTCACTTTATGCCAGTGACAAAAACCTGAGTTCCACCTATCCTTAAAGGAGGGAATCCGGAAGCTAAAGGCAGGAGACCAGATTCTGTCCATGTGAGGCACCACAATGCTCTTCTGAAGGGGCACAAGCATCTCATCTGCGTTGAATTTTACACACCCAAGGAATTCTTCCAGCAATGTGTACACTGCGTATAAGTCACCAATGGGTTGTTTGCCTGCCATAAAGAGACGGTTCTTTTCAGAGTATATTATAAATGCCTCCTGCATCGGGTCGGACTCAAGTCGTTTGAGTTGGTTTGCCGGCAGAAAAGATTTTCCTAAATAAACGTTTGGATGGCTGATTCTCCCATTCTTTTCAGAGATTGGAAGCTGCACACCTGAGATTCGGGAAATGTATGCCTGTAATTCTTTAGCAGCAAGCACAGTAAGTGTATCGCTTCTCGTCTGACAAACAATAACCGCACCTGTACCACTATCATTTACCAGAGGGAACTGGGCTATTACTGACTCCAGGGTTAAAGCCAGAAAGAGGATGGCGAGTTGTATCGAACTTAAAGTAAACCTTATTATTGATCTCATATATAAAACTTTAGACAATCAATTTTTAATTAAACCCACCCTTCCCACGGTAGAGCCATACCGGTCCATCTAATTCAACTTTCAGCACTGTAATGTAAGGGTCATGATGTTCCTTTGGGATATCAATGAAAACCAAACCGGGTACCCAGCTCCACGATATCTTGCCGACTATTTTATAGTGAAGGGTTTTTCCGGTTCCCAGCACCTCGATCCTTTTTATTTCGTTCCTCAATCCCTTGATAACTACATTATTACTGGCTCCATGTGACAAGAAAAGGTACAGGGTAGTGGAGTCGGCAGAGAGGGTTGATGGACCGTAGAAGTGACCATAGGGCAATCCTTTTCGGGTGTCGAAGATGGCTTCGGCATGTTTTCTTGTCCAGTTACCCATTTGATTCAGAATGTTAACCTGTTCCGGCGGGATGGTTCCATCCGATTTCGGACCGATATCGAGCAGCAGATTCCCTCCCATTCCGACCACATCTGCAAATATTGATATTATCTCGTAGGGGCTTTTGTAATTGGTATCTGCTTTTTGATACCCCCATGAATCATTGATGGTCATGCAAAGCTCCCACGCAGGTGTATTAGGCGGATTTACAGGGGTATGCTGTTCAGGAGTTTCATAATCACCGTACCCCTGCAGTCGGCCGTTGATAATGGCCATGGGGTTTCGGGACAGGATCCTCGCACGGATACCTGGTGCGTTCCAACGTTCAGCCGGGTGTTCCCAGTCGCCATCGAACCACCAAAGGTCGGGGTTGTACCTTTGCAGAAGTTCATCTATTTGAGTGTTGCAGAAGTGCATATACCGGTTCCAGCGAACTGTGTCTTCCTCCGCTTTATACCGGGATGAATCTTTGAGAAAACCGGGATAATCGGGATATGTCCAGTCTATTAGCGAGAAATAGATTCCTGTTTTCAACTCTGCTTTTTTAAGTTCATCAACAAAGGGTGTGAGAACATCTCTTGCAGCGGGAGAGACTTTCGGGATGCTAAGATCGTTTGCCCGGGTATCCCATAGTGCAACACCATCATGATGCTTGGATGTTATCACCGCATACCTGGCACCGCTTTGTCTTATCAGATTCACCCATTCCGAAGGGGAATATGCTTCCGCACTGAATCTTTGGATCTGCTGCATGTAAACCTCATGAGGTATTCTGCCATTGTGAAATGACCATGACTCGCTAACACCATCCACAGAATAAATACCCCAGTGGATAAAGATCCCCAGGCGGGCGTTTGAGAACCATTCAAGTTTGGATGAAGTATCTTGCTGGGCAGAAGCAGAAGAGACCAGGTTGATGATAAGAAGCAGATATAAGTAACGTTTCATAAGCATTTGATATATTGAATAATATGGTTCATTTTTTCATTTCAATCCTGAATACCACCGCAGGGGTATTCTTATAATGTGCGCTCAACTTTTTCGGAATTGCCACTGTTGGTTTTCCGTTGATTATTTTCACAGGTAGCCTGGCCGGATGACCTAACATGGTTATTGACTGCCGGTTGGAAAGAAAGCCAGCAGGGAGGTTTATGGTTCCGGGAACAGTTTGTCCTTCGGGGATCAACAAAATAAGATATTTAAATGAGCTGTCGTTGGCCATGGTATGGCAGAAACTCTCCTCCTGATATGGAGCTAACGGGCGTGTGTTGTAAATAGCTTCGGAGTTTACCTTCATCCATTCTCCAATCTCCCGGAATGTTTTGTAAACCTCCTCAGGCAGTTCACCTGAAGCATCAGGACCCACACCCAGCAGGAGGTTACCACCTTTGGCGACAATTTTTACCAGGGTGTGTATTGCCCATGTTGATGACTTATACCTTTCAGCAGGTCCCGTGTGGTACCAACTGTCGCCCAGTGTGATGCAACTCTCCCATGGATAGTCGGGCTTCCTGTCCGGTATTTGCTGCTCAGGGGTGCGGTAGTTTTCATACTCTCCGTGGACGGTGCGGTCAACAATCAGCAGGCCGGGTTGGTGTTTCCTGGCCATTGTGGCAATCGCCGGCATATTTATGTCCTGCAAATACTGGTTCTTTCCCAACCAGGGGCGTGTTTCTTCGGTAAGGCTACCTTCCGGCCTCACCCAGCCACCATCAAGCCACAGGATGTCAACATCACCATATTGTGTCATCAGCTCTTCGATCTGGGCATAGGTGAAGTCCTGAAACCTTTTCCACCGCTCAGGATACTTTTTTGGGTCGTAGTTTACATTGCGATCCTGCACCGGAAAGTAGGGCCACCAGTAGTCGTCGTTGTGCCAGTCCGGTTTGCTGAAGTAAACCCCTGCTACCAATCCTTCTGCTCTGAATGCATCAAAGACCTCCTTAGCAATATTGGATCTGGGGTTTGTTGAAAAGGCTGAACTGCTGTCTGCTATTCGATAATCTGTGAATTTTGTATCAAACATACAAAAGCCGTCGTGATGTTTGGTTGTGAACACCAGATACTTCATTCCTGCATTCGCTGCCGCTTTTGCCCAGCCTTCCGGATTAAATTCTTCGGGATAGAATGACCACCTGATCCCTTCGTATCCTCTCACATAGTCCTCATAACGATCAGACAGGGGGCCACTTCGTACGCACCATGGTTCATCTTCGGGGCACAGGCTCCAGCTCTCCACAACACTCCACTTCCTATAAGCTCCCCAATGAATAATGATCCCGAATTTCCAGTCCTGCCACTGCTCCAGTTTTTCTGCCACAAGGGGATCCTGTGGCCATGTGTATGGATGTTCCTGCACCTGGGCAGGTGGGTCCACGAAGCGGATGCGACGTTTGAAAATTTGTGTTCCATCCCTGTGAACCTCCAAAAAAAAGCGACCATAGGGGAACCGGGTCAGATCAAATGTAAATACACCATCCCTGAGGTCAGGGTAACAGCGCTCTTCAACCACCTCATTGCCCGGATCTTTAACCAGCTTCACCACTACATTACCGGTTGTATTTGCCAGATAGCGCAATGTTGTTGTGGTTGAAGTGCGTGAAGGATAAACGCTGACAGCCTTGTCTGAAGGGTTGGGCAGCACAGGGTTATCTCCGATACTAAAATTATATATCCAACCTGAACCACAGTCCGATTCAAAGGCTTTCAGAATGTTTCCGCTGTCATTGAGGAGCAATGCCTCTCCCATGCCCCCTTTTTCGTTATACCAGAACTCGAGACCGTCGCCGGCAGTGTCGGTGAGTGTGAGTGTCCAGGCACCGGGTGCCAGACGAAAGGTGTCGTTATAGATGGTGGCTGGCTGCAGTGCTCCGGGGCTCACCTCCCTGATAACCTCACCACTGTGGCTTTCCAGCTTCCATCCGTTATGTTCAGGCTGATTGTTTGTGACCAGTCGAAACACAAGCACCGGTCCGTGTACAGGAGCGGGAGAGAAGCTGGTTTGCAATTGATTATCGGCTGGGTATTCGTCTTTTACACCATTCACGCTCAGGGCTGTTGCCATAAATATACCCTCTTCCCCACGGCTGAGTATCTGACCGGGAAGGGTGACCTGAACAGCCTGATACGGCTCCAGGTGTCCTTTCCAATGGTATTCCTGAAACTCGAATCCGCGTGTTCCATAGCCAATCAACATCTCATTTACCGTTGCAGCCCCCATGTTACGGACTACTACCAATCCGTTTGCAGCAGCAGGATTGAGACGCGAATGGAGACTTTTCCGTGAAGGAACCACAATCTCCTCCAGCGCCACATCATGCAAGGCTTCAGATTTCCGGTATTGAATGACATAGGAACTTATTACCTGATGACCGTTGTTTTGCCGTGTGGCTGTATATGGTTCCATCACGAAAGCAATATTGTGCTGCTTCCCGGGTTCCACAGGGAGTTCAAAAAGTTCGGGTTGCAGCAGATCCCCGGGGCACCAGTTTCCACGATCGAAGATCCATGTTCCTGCCTGGGGGTATACAGAATTGTCGCCGCATTTCTTCCACATCTGACGCTTCTGAATCAGTTTTCCATCGTACCACAACTCACGGTACTTGCTGCAAAACTCGGCGCAGTTGTCCGGAGCATCCATTCCGTGGCCGGTCTGTATCACACGTAGGCGGGCGAAGGCTGCATCGGGGTGTGCGGTGAAGGATTCCGGGGTCAGAATCTCGTGGATCGGTTTCTCAGGGTCGCCATAAGGGAAATGGTCGTCAAAAAGTTCTGTAAACGCAACCGGCACCAGTGCAGGTTTCCCTATGACTATTTCAAAGGTGAGGGTGAGCAGCCATCCACGGTCGTTGTCAGGTTCGTACCCTGAATGGATAAAATCGACCAATATGCTGTCGCGGAGGATCATGCTGAAGTCTGTCACATCCACCTCCCAGGTGTACGACCAGTTGCGGCCATAAAAACCACCGTAAGGGGTTATCAGCCTTCCAATCTCATACCCCAAACGTTTGCCTATGGGTCCACCGGAACGGACAAGTTCAATTCGGTCTGAGTAGTCCCAGTCGGCGCAGCGCATGGTGTCTGGGCAGCCAAAGGTGACCTTCATGATGATCTTCCGGATCTGCACATCAGGTGAAGGAAAGAGCCCCCATTCCTGATGTGACCTAACCCCTTTGGAAGGGTCAGTGACCACGGTAGTACGATTGTGAGTGGTGACAATAATTGTATCAGGAACGTTACCCAAAATATGGGAAATGTATATCAATCCAAAGTAAAGAAATAGGGTAAATAGTTTTAGTATTGCAAACATTGATTTATTATTTATTGGGGTAAAGATAATTTAAGATTGTGAATTTGGAAATAATCTGAAAATGAAGAAAAACTAAGTTAATGTCTTATAACTGGATGTTCTTAGTCTACCTCAGCTTGCCCGCTTTTTTATAAATATTTCGGAATAACAAAGTTGCTCCTGTCTTTAATTCTTTCTTTGGTTACTCCTGAATAAAATAACCCCTTAAAATATCAGTTTTAAGAGATTTTCTGTTGAAAGCACTTCCGGACTTAATTCTATATTCCGGGCATTTAATGAAGCAAAGATTTCGGCGAAATCATGCCTTTGACCAATAAGGCTCAACTTCACATCATTAATTACATCAGAACTGAAATCACCACCGGATATTTCAAAATCATTTATGATCCCATCTTTCACAGAGAGGTAAACACTAATTGTTACACCGGAAACTTCCATAGAATTTTTAAAAACATAGGGGGGTGAATAACCAAAGTTCCATCCCCAGCTATCATATTTCAGCTGTTTTAACTCTGAAATTTTCTCAATATCATATCCGGACAAATGGTATTGAGCAGCACCCGGAAAAGTTTCCCTGATATGTTGGATTATCATTGAAGCAAAATCTCTAATATCAACATGGTTAATAAGATGCTCCGAAATATTGGTAACCTTGCTGCGTATCGATTTAACACTTTTATCGATATAAACACCCGTTCCCGGTTTTATGGCTTCCTTTAGCCTGTTCAGATCTGAATTGTACAGAAGGGTGCCGTGATGAAGCAAGCGGTTTTTATAGATATGCTCGGCATTTCCACTGATCTTCAAACCATTGATAGTTAGGTTATTATGTTCTTCAAAGTTTGCTTCGATACCGTTTTTTTGCAACACCTCAATCAGAGGCAGGGTATATTTTCTGAAACTGACCATCTTTCCCTCTTCACCATTAACAATAAAGGTGAAATTGATATTTCCCGGATCGTGATAAACTGAGCCTCCTCCCGATATCCTCCGGAAAACCGGAATATTGTTTTCGAAAAGATACCCCGAGTTGATTTCAGCCACTGCATTCTGATGTTTTCCGATGATAACCGACTTATCATTAATGCCAACAATAAAATACTCATCAGTGGTGTTCTTCAGCAAATGCTCCTCCATGGCAAGATTAAAGGCAGGATCTGAATCTGTATTCCGGAGATAATAAATCATAAAAATCATTAATTGGTCACTGCAAAAATGAACAAATCCAATGACATGTTGTTTGTTATTCAATATTGTTTAATAAATATCATGAAAAATGAAACATTTACAGAAAATTTCGATGGCTGTTATGGCAATTGCCATTTTTGCGGTTATAGCCGGTTGCGGCAGTGGAATCAAAGGAGACAGGATAGAGAGTGGTGATGCTCAGGAAGAGCAAATGGTTGTTGGTGACAAGAGATTGAGTGCTGATCTGGAAAGCAGCAACATTGAATGGGTTGGAAGCAAACCAGGCGGACAGCATAATGGAATTGTGATGCTTAAGGGAGGTTCACTTGAATTATCTGACGGTAATATCGTTGGAGGTTCTTTCACAATGGATATGAGCAGCATCAAGGTACTTGACATAACTGATCCGGGGGTTAATGAAAGGCTTCGGGTTCATCTTGTAAGTGATGATTTTTTTAGTGTCGACAGTTTTCCCACAGCTATGTTTGTTATCACCGGTGCAGAGCCAAAGCAGGGTGATGGTGTAACACACCGTTTGACCGGAAACCTTACCATAAGAGGGATAACAAGAAGCATCTCGTTTGACGCAGGCATTGATATGGGCGAGGGAGTTCTTACCGCGACGACACCACAGTTTGTAATAAACCGTGCTGAATGGAATGTTCGGTATGGCTCAAAATCATTCTTCAAGAATTTGAAGGACAATTTTATTAATGATGACATCGGTTTTAAGATAAATCTTAAAGCCACTCTTTAAGTAAAAGAAGAGGGTGTCAGGAACACACATCTTCTTTATTACAGTAGCAACTCCACGACCATTGAGTTAATGATAAGAAGATACAAAAAAGAGAGCGTCTATGTGGAGAGGCTCTCTTTTGCAGTTTAAGGATTACCAAATCACTGATCCAGAATACATCTCACAGACATGGATCTTGTCCTGTTCTCATTCAGCCTGAGGATAACCACGGAGTTATAATACAGTTGCTGGCAATATGCATCATAAAGTGACGATGAAGTTGTGTCAGATGTCCAGAAATAACCTGCCACCCGTATATTCTGAAAAATTGATGTGTAGGTTTGCATTCCACCTGGCCTTGCTGTGAATCCTACTTCGTTTGTTGCTCCTATATTTTCAAATTGCCAGTTCGTGGTATCTTTCTCTTTCAGTTTGCCACCGGCAACCTGACTTCCACCCAAAAAGTTGTTTAGCTGATCCCAATCTGCAACAGAGGGCACCTTCCATCCTAAAGGGCAGAGCTTACCGCTGCTAACTGCATAGAAGGAATAAAGTTTCCCATAGGTTGTGCTGTATTTTGCCGAATCGTGATCATAAAAACAGTAGTATGGATATATTCCGGGACCAGATGAGTTAGATCCTCTGGCGATGGGAGAACTGTCATTTAGCATTGTTGTTGCCAGATTTTCCTTCATCCATATCTGGTTTCCGATTTTCACATATTTATATACATTACCATCGGGATCTGTGATCTGCTTTGTTGTGAGCACCATAATGGAGCCATAACCTGTTCCTTTTTTGCTTGTTGCGAAAGCTCTGACATAATATTCGGTACCCGGTTCAAGATCCGAAATATAACCCTGAAATATACCTGATCCGGAACCAATAGTCAACACATCGTCTTTGACATTAGGGACTTTGCCCTTTGCAAAGCAAAAGCCTCTGGTTGTAACAGGAAATCCGTGATCACTTACAACTCTGCCACCCATAAGAGCTTTCATATAATGAACCTCGAGGGGGTCGTAGGTTTCGACACTGGGCAGATGTTCTCCTTCTTCCTCACATCCATTCAGAAACAGGAGGATTGATGTAACGAAAACCAGAGTCAGGAGTGATATTATTTTTATTTTCATCGAAGAGTTGAATGTTTTCATGCTTTGATCAGTCCTTAATGCATCTGACCGAGAATCCGCTTTGTTTGTAATACTGACTTTTGTAAACGCTAGTAAGGTTATAGCTTAAGCTGCGTGCCCATGAATATGTAGTGTCGGCTTCAGAGGCTGTCCACCAATATGCATAGTCTTTAACATATTCAAAAGTGCCGTATAGGTTTCTGCAGCCACCGGGAAGGGCTGCAAACCTGGATTCGTTGGTAGCTCCTTTATTGGGTGGCGACCAGTGGATAAAACCCACTTCCTTCATTTTACCGGCAATATTATCTGTTTCACCTCTCCACCCATAAGGGGCAGCAGCTTCAAGAGGGTTCATGCCCAGGAATATTTCGAGCTCTTCCCATTCCTGTTCATCGGGGACATGCCATCCGTGCGGGCACAACTTTCCACTAGCAACTGTATACCAGTTATAAAGAGCGCCATACACACCCTTGTATGCAGCTTCGTCGTTGTTGTACCAGCAATATACCGGTTTCGTAAGGTAAAACCAGGTGCTGTAATCAGTATGGATATCAATCATAGAACCATCATTAAAGCGGGTGGTTTTTAGATTCTGTAACATCCAGACCTGATTGCCATATGTTTTGGCAGTATATGTATTTCCATCAATATCGGCCAGAGGCTCGAGCGGAATGGTTGAAAATTTCATTTCGTTACCATAACCAATTCCGATGCTGTTTTTTGCATATGCTCTAAGGTAGTAGGTCACTCCCGGATCAAGATTTTCCAGTATCGTAACAAAGGAATTGGCACCTTTCCCCTGCAAAGTAATACGGTCGGTGAAAACAGGGTTTGGGTTAGTGTTCCAGCAAATCCCTTTTTCTGTGATCAGATCTCCTCCGTCGTAGGTTATCTTACCGCCGGTTGTGGCTGTTTCCTGACCGATGTCACTTACACTTATTGTGATCAATTCAGGAACTGTAACAGGCAGCTCAACTTCTTCCTTTTTGCATGAGTTTATTGAAAGTAATAATATTATTACTGGCACTACAGGAAATATGGCCTTAAGAGGGATGATAGTTTTTATTATATCCATTATAATTTTCTTTAGACAAAGATGAACATTTAATAAGAAAAATGATAATTATCTGTAAAAAAAAAAACTTAGGTTTGCCCTGGTTATGAATCACAGCAAATACATGAACCGATGCTTTGAACTTGCCGTTCACGGTGAGGGTCTTACGGGCAGCAACCCATTGGTTGGTTGCGTTATTGCAGCCGAAGGCCGCATTATCGGAGAGGGATATCATAACAGTTTCGGGGGCCTCCATGCAGAGGTTGTGGCTATCGGAAACGTGTCTGAGAGGAATCTGCTTCCCGATGCAACCCTATATGTAAATCTTGAGCCATGCAGCCATCATGGAAAGACACCTCCCTGCACCGACCTGATAATTTCACGAAACATAAAGCAGGTTGTTGTCGGAGCTCTGGATTCCAATCCTTCTGTTGCCGGCAGGGGTATTCAAAAATTGCGCGATGCCGGAATAGAGGTGATCACTGGTATTGAGGTTGCGTCATCACGCTGGCTTAACAGACATTTCTTTTCCTTTCACGAACGTAAGCGACCATGGGTTATCCTCAAATGGGCACAAACTGAAGATGGATTCATCGATATGCACCGTAAGCATCATGAATCCCCTTCTATAAACTGGATTACAGATCCTAAACTCAGAATTCTGGTACATCGCTGGAGGGGATTCACCGATGCTGTCCTTGTTGGAGCAGGTACTATAAAAAATGACAACCCTGAGCTAACCACCCGTTTCTGGCCGGGGAGAAATCCTTTGAGAATTGTTATTGACACAGATAGTGAACTTGATGCAGGTTTCAGGGTCTTTGACAATAGTGCAGAAACATGGCTGTATTCTGGCCAACCCAAAATGTTCAATGATACCACTATTTTTCTGGGACTGCCTGAAAACATCTCCGATTTGCCGGTCAGAATTTTGAATGACTTGTATAACAAAGGATTACAATCCCTTACTATTGAAGGAGGCAGAAAAACTCTGGATCTCTTTATTAAGAGTGGATTATGGGATGAGGCACGTATTTTTACAGGGTCGGTAAAATTCGGCATTGGTTTACAATCACCCGAAATTGAAGGAGAAGATATCGCATTATTTCAACCAGGCAGAGACAATCTCAGGATCTGCATCAACCCAAATCCTTACAGAGAATGATCAATCTGATCCTTGCAATCCTGTTTTCAACATGCATAATAGTCACATTCAAACTTTTCGAGAGGTTCAGAATTGACACCATTCAGGCCATAAGCGTGAATTATGTTGTTGCGGTGGTTTTAGGGCTGCTATTATTCAGCGGGGAGGTTTCACCCCAGGAAGTGATAAAACTTCCATGGCTGGCAAATGGTATTATTATAGGTTTCTTCTTCATTGTTGTGTTCTTCATATTCGCCACCTCATCAAGAAAAGTTGGCATTGCAATTACCGCAGTTTCGTCAAAAATGTCGGTTGTTATTCCGGTATTGGTTGGTGTATTGATAATAAAAAATGATACTCTGAACTGGATTAAGGTTTCAGGGATCATTACAGCATTGGTTGCGTTTTATCTCACATTCAGGAAAGATGAACCGATCAGGCTTACCAGGCGGTACTTTTTTCTGCCGATTCTTCTTTTTATTGGAGGTGGGATAAATGATTCTTTACAAAGTTATACCACAAATATTTTCCGGACAAACTTTAATAACCAGACAACACTCCTGCTTACAGTGATTTTCGGTACGGCAATGTGCATTGGCTTATTAATAACACTCTGGCGCATTATATTTATGAGAAACAGACTCCATATCCGGAATATTGTTGCAGGTATAATTCTTGGGTTTCTGAATTTTTTTTCCACATATTATTTCCTAAGATCTCTGGATCTCTTCACCAATTCATTCTTTTTTCCTGTGTTTAATGCAAGCATAGTTACCCTTGCAGCATTGACCGGATATTTTGTATTCAGGGAGAAATTAAGGCTCATTAACTGGGCAGGGATAATACTTGCAATAGCAGCTATTATAATTATCACCCTTGGGAACTGACAATAATGTTGAAACAGTGTTGAAAAAAGGTTGGGATATGGTGATATATTATATTGATTGGTTATTATAAATGGATTAATTTTGATGCTTCTACTTATTGAAGAAGTCAGAATTTTCATAAAATCGCTTATCAGAACCGGAAATTAATAACTATAAAACCATACCTGCTATGAAAAGACAGAGTCTATTGATCTTTATTATTGTAACAATTGCATTGATTGGTATTGCTGCAACATATTCATCAGTATTTAAGGGTGATGATATTATTGATGAGTGGTACACTGAAAATAACAAATCGCTGATAAAGATCTACAAGAACAAACACGATTATTATTTTGGCAAGATTGCCTGGTTGAAGGATCCAAACGAACCTGATGGCAAGCCTAAGCTCGACAAGGAGAATCCGGATGCCAAGCTAAAAAAACAGCCTCTGCTGGGCTTGATCATTCTGAGGAGTTTCAGATTTGATGATGACAGGTGGAGCAACGGAACAATTTACGACCCTGAAAACGGAAAAACATATAAATGCACCATGAAGCTTGAAGACCGCAACACATTGGTTGTTAGAGGATATGTGGGCATATCGGCAATTGGAAGATCAACAACCTGGAAGCGTAAAACAAAATAGATGATACGGTTTAAGATTACTTTTAGAATAATCATTTGTGCATGGCTATTTACGGGCATCTGGAGTTGTTCAAAATGGGATTCGCTGGAGTGGGATGTTGGAATTTCAGCACCTTTAATTAAAACATCTCTGGATCTCAACGACATTATTCCTGACACCTTTCGTGCTGCTGATTGCATAAACAATGCTTATATTGATTACAGGCAAAAAGTGTTTGAACTCACACAGGACACCCTTTTCAATTTCAGTCAATCAATTACGGATCTGGCATACTCCATTCCGCTAACAATTAATCTGAATCCAGGTCAGGTATTTATAAGCACCATCGAGGAGAGCACATTCAGTTTTATGGATGCTGAGATCAGGTCAATGATTGTTGACAAAGGCATAGTTAATATCACTTTCACAAATCCTTTAAAGGAGAAAGTTGTATGCACCTATTCAATACCACAGTCATTAAAAAACGGAAAATATTTCTCAGCCAGGGCAACAGTGCCTCCAGCCGTTGGCAATCAGCCCGGAATTTTAAATATTGACGCAGATATCAGCGGATACAATATTGATCTGACCGGGACATCTGGGATGGGTCACAACAAAATCAGGGTGAAAATTGATGCATTCGTTGACAGTGTGGGTCAACAGGTTCAGATAACACCCTTCGACACACTGAAAATCAATGCTTCATTTGAAGAGTTCAAGCTGCTTTATGCAGAGGGTTATTTCGGCCGGCATGAGATCAGTACAGGAACAAAATCCACAAAACTAAAGATCTTTGATCTGTTTGAAGATGGAAATATCATTCTTGATACAGCCATTGCTGTGTTAAAAATCAGCAATGGTTTAGGTGCAGATCTGCGTCTTAAGATCAATGAGATTAAGGTAGAAAACAAGAAGAACAGCACTTCTGCTTCGCTTAGTGATCCTTTCATCGGAGTGCCAGTAAACGTTATACGTGCTCAGAAGAATCAGTCCACCGGCCAGATTACCCCGACTGAACATGATTTCTATTTTAACCCTGTAACAACCAAGAAGATGTTCGAGCTTTTTCCCGATGAACTTTTTTACGATCTCGATGTGGAAATTAATCCCATGGGCAACATATCTCTCGGCAACGATTTTATGCACAAAAACCATCCTCTGACTGCCTGGTTTGAGTTGCTCATACCCATGAATATTATGGTACAGGGACTTACATTAAAACAGGATGTGGACTTCTACTTTGAGTCATCAACCATTAACAATGGCACACTCTATCTTATTGCAGACAATGGTTTCCCTTTTGATGCGACGATAACACTTCATTTGAAAGACGAAAAAGGTAATGTTATTGACTCCCTGCAACCTGCCGGCACGATTCAGGCAGGTAAATACCTAATTTCTGACTACATGGAACCGGTTCGCACGATAATACCGGTTCATTGTGATGCTGCAAGGCTTTCATTGCTTAAACAGACCAGATCGATGACATTGGAGGTGGTACTTAACACTATGCCAGCCGGCACATTCGTGAGGCTTAAAAGCGATTACAATATGGAGATAGTGATCAGTACCAACATGAACACAAAACTAACACCATGACTTTGAGATACATTGCACTATTGACCGCATTGTTTTCATTTGCCTTTTCAGATGCACAATTCAACCCTTTTCTGCATCAGTTAACGGGTACCTGCACCTATGCATTACAGGGGGATATCCATTCAGGATCCAATACAATTACCAACAAAAGCTTTTTATTGTTACGCAATGGTGGCAGGATTGAGCAAAACGCAATCGATGATATGGCTTCTGCAATCAACGACAAAAACACTGCAGGCGGATATTATGACTTTGATTACACCTCTGTCCATCAGGGCCGGATTTTTCCCGGCAAGGATTCGATGTTTCTTTTGATGAGAGTAGGGTATCATCAATTGATAGAGGTTTCATTCCCTCGTGAAGCAGGTATGGTGGCCTTATACGGCAATTCCCTGTTTGAGGGAGACACAGTAAATATTACCTCTATGCGCTTTCAGGAACTTAAATATTTCCAATGGAAGCTAGGGGCAATGAAGAAAAATGAAAGGCCAGATCATATTTTCTATTCCGGATTTGCTTTAGGTATAAACCTGGGATTTCGTAACCTAAATGTAAATGTGAGGCGAGCCTCATTATATACTGCACCCTTTGGCGAGTGGATATCACTGCACAGTGACATGAGCTTAAACAGGTCTGATTACGATCCCTCCTCCCCTTTTTCGGTTCAGGGTGCAGGGCCAGGACTTGATATCTTTTTTGCCTGGGTTCGTCCCAAAAAATTATCGGTTGCCGTGAGCCTTACTCATCTGGGTTTTATTGCATGGACTGGCAAAGGATATTATTGGAAACGTGACAGTACCATACTTTATGAGGGTGTTTATATCGAAAACATATTCAACCCTGGTGAAAACTGGGAAAACAGCATTTCTGCCGATACACTCGACAAGCTCTTCAGCAGTTACGGTTCACCCTCCGGATACATGTCTGTTTTACCGGCAAATCTGCGGATCGACATGCGTAGGGAATTAAGTTTTCTGCCCTTGGTTATCAGAGGATCAATCCAATACAGGATGGAAACTTTAATGAAGCCAATGGCACAGGTTTGTTTTGACTGGCAGGTTTTCAAGTGGCTATATTTTTCAAGGATACACACAATCGGAGGATACGGAGGCTACACGACAGGCTTTGCGATAAATGCCAAGATAGGAAAAGAGCTGTGGATCAATTTCGGGTCAACTGATCTTTACCGCATCATTTCGGATGAAGCAAAGTTAAATCTCTGTTTCACGGGAGGAGTGATATACAGAGCAGGCTTATCATACTAAGAATGTTTATGAAAGAGGTGTATTTTTCATATCGTAACATAGTAAGGGAGATTAGCAACGGTATGCTCCTGGTTATTGCAGGGCCTTCGCTCCTTGACGACAAGGCTTTGGCTTCAAAGACAGCAGAGCATCTTTGCGAAATATGTAAACGGTTGAATATAATCCTGATTTTTAAATCTGCTTTTAAAAGAATTAACAGTGCTGTTGCTCAGGAATTTACCGGCCTTGGCACAGAGACTGCATTAAAACATCTGAAATCAATAGGTAAACTGCATCAGATACCGGTACAGACCGACGTTTATAACGAACTTGATGTTTTTATTGCAGCAAAATATGCAGATGTATTACAAATACCGGCATACCTCTTCAGGGAAACAAGTCTCCTGGAAGCGGCAGGCAAAACAGGGAAATGCGTGAATATCAGGAAAGGTATGACAATAAATGGATTTGAGATGACGGAGGCAGTACATAAGATACACAGGAAGGGAGGCAGTTGTATTTTCCTGACAGAGCGTGGAACGATGCATGGATACAATGATGTAGTAATGGATTTGAGAAACCTTATGGTAATGTTGAAAAACAATGTTCCGGTGATGATTGACCTGAGCAATATTGTAGCATCAGGTCATCCTGTTCTGAGTGAACAGGATGCACTTCAGACAGCTTTGGTGTTAGGAAGGGCATCACTTGCAGCAGGAGCTGCGGGATTCATTATTGATGCACATGCAAACCCTGCAATAGCGAGAAGTTCAGCAGGATACTGCTTTCAGGTCAACTCCCTTGAACCGGTACTTTCTGAGCTGGCAGATTTAAAAATGACTCTAACTGGAAAAATATGATCTATCAGAAAGATGCTTTATACAGATTTATAAACAGGTGTCAAATAACAAAATTCGTAGTAAAAGGTATATCAGTTATCTCTGATTTGAGATCATTGATGTTGATTATCCTGTTAATTATTGCTTCTATTAGGGTAGCATCCCAATCTCTTGAATTTGTTGCCGTTTATGGTAACAGCACATATAATGAGGGTGTAGGAACTTTTCAGTTGGACGATTCCACTTATCTGATAATCGGTAATTCTTCAGGATTTTCAACAAACAGTGCAATTTACCTTGCATATATTGACCAATATGGCAGTCTGATAAAGGATCTCTTAATACAGAAGCCATTTCTTATAAAGGTAACTTCAGCAGCATTTAAAGATAACAGGATTTACCTTGCAGGTTACGCCACACAACAGGGCACATACCGTAACATGCTTTTAATTACTGATATACATGGGAACCTCATGAAAGAAAAATACTGGGGTAGCGGTGGATGGAATTTTGCAAGGGCGCTGGTGATATCTGAAAATGGAAATATACACGTTGCCGGTGAGGCAACAGATACAATTTATGGAGTAAAACAGGCATCGCTGAGCTGCCTTGACACTTCCGGAGTGTTACAGTGGCAAAAGAGTTTCGGAGGGCAATTGGATGATGTCTTTCTGGCCATCGACACCGGACATAATAATAGTCTGATAATGGCCGGTTATAGTGAGAGTTACAGTATTTATGGTGATTCAGCACTATATATTATCAACACTGATTATAACGGTAATGTCAACTGGGAGATCGTTGAAGACTATGCGGGGCCGGATATTGCTACCGGCATACGTCCCGATCTGTCGGGCGGATACATCTTGTGCGGCCAGAGTGCCTTCTGGGTTGATTACGGACTGGAGTCATTTATTTTACGTCTCGACAGTAGTGGTGGAGTAGAATGGAAGAACAGACTCGGTTCTGAGGATGAAGCTGCATTTTATTCAATAATCCAGATGCCCGACAGCACATACAGGATGGCAGGATACTGGACAAAAGGGCAGCATGGATTTGGGAAACGGGATTTTTTCATGCAGAATGCTGATCCGGATGGCTGGTGGAGCCAGTATCTTCCGGCACAGATCTTTGGAGGGGATGAGGATGATATTGCAGTGCATCTGATACTGACAAGCGAAAAAGGGTACATAATGACAGGGACCACAAAAAGTTTCGGGTCAGGATCAACTCACATTATGATAATTAAAACAGACAGCACCGGATCAATCGGCCCCAATATCGGGCTCCAGACAAGCATTGGTTCAATGCCATCTTCAAATAAAAAAGATCTCTACCTTCTTTATCCGAATCCTGCAAACGATGAAATCTTTATCAGATCATTAAATTATAACAAACAGCCACTTATAGATTACAAAATCAGGGACATTTCCGGAAGAGTTTTAAGAAGTGCAAATATGAGCGTACCTGAGAATGGTATTGAAAAACTGAATATCAGCGATCTGCCAGTTGGTATATATTTCTTCAGCGCAGACAATCAAACCATTAAGTTCATCAGACAATAATTTTTCTGTTAAAGAAACATTTTCTGCTAAAATCTGTATTACAATAGATGAAAAAACCTAAAAGAAAGCCTACAGGGTCGACAATACTAATGATGGTTGCAGGGATTTTAATCATCTTGTTTATTCAGGCAACAGGGATACCTGACAGAATTTATATTCAGGAAGCTGCATTTAGCCCGAAGCAACAGGAACCTGACACAGTAATACTTTTAAGGATATTGGCTGCCGGAGATGCGATGGCACATCTGCCACAAACCCAGGCTGCATATGATAGTGATTCTGTTGGATATGACTTTAGCAATGTATTCACATTCCTGAGACCCAGAGTATCCGGCTTTGATCTTGCTATGATCAATCTTGAAACACCTCTTGCAGGTGAACCATACAAAGGATACCCCCAATTCTCAGCACCTGATGCCTATGCAAGAGACCTTAAAAATCTTGGTTTCAACCTTTTTTGCTGTGCAAATAATCATGCAGTTGACCAGTATAATAAAGGGCTGCTCCGGACAATTAATGTGCTTGACAGTCTCGGAATTAAGCACACAGGTATCTATAGGGATAAGGTACAGAGAGATACCACCTATCCCCTTCTGTTAAAGATAAAAGGCTTACGGATTGCACTGTTGAATGCGACCTACAGCACCAACGGACTTGTACCAAAACATCCTGTCAAGGTCAATATGATTGATTTTGATGAGTTGAGGGCTGACATCTCCAAAGCCAGGTTAATGGAACCAGACCTGTTGATAGCTGTTATGCACTGGGGAGGTGAATATCTGAGGAAACCGGATTCATACCAGAAGAGGGTTGCTCAGTTTCTGGCTGATGAGGGTGTAGATGTTATCATCGGTCATCACCCACATGTGGTGCAGCCTGTTGAATGGATAACAGCAACTATTGACAGTATTGAAAAGCAGGTATTGGTGGTATGGTCGCTTGGCAACTTCTATTCTAACCAGAGGCAGCGATACCGGGATGGCGGTATGTTTGTGACGTTAGATGTGGCTAAAAGCAAGGTAACGGGAGCTGTCACCATCGGCAATCTAATGTATGATCCTTTCTGGGTCTGGAAGAATGACTCTCCGCTTCAGTACAGGATATTAACTGTTGCAAATTCAGACAGCCTTAATCAGATCCTGAATCTTCCCGCATCACATCAGAAGGCCTTTGAAACCTTTGCAAATGACACAAGGGAGCATATGGGGACTTTGCTTTTCAGGAGGTGAGTTATGAGTTATGATTTATGAATTATGAGTAAATTAGCTTCTCAGAGGCTTCGTCTATCTTTTTGAGCAGCTCCTCGTAATTCCTTGTAACAGGGTACTTCGGATAGTCTCTTATCACATTTTCAGGGGGGCAGTAAAGTATGCCTGCTTCGGCCTGCTGAATCATTCCCATATCGTTATAGGAATCACCAATGCCGATAACCTTATATTTCAAACCCTGAAATGCTTTGACAACCTCTCTTTTAGGATCCGGCTGACGTAATTTGTAACCAGTAATCATGCCTCTTTCATCGGTGATCAGGTTGTGGCACAGGACAAGCGGTTTACCAAGCTTGTCAATGAAAGGTATGGCAAACTCCACAAAGCTGTCGGTTACCACAACCGCCTGCAACGTCTCCCGCACCTTGTCGAAAAACTCCTTTGCACCAGGCAGAAGATCGAGGCCTGATATTACTTCCTGAATATACTTTAGTGTTATTCCATGCTGCTCAAGGATGCCAATGCGATACTTCATCAGCTTATCATAATCGGGCTCATCACGTGTTGTGATCTTCAATTCCTCAATCCCGGTTTTCTTCGCAACATTTACCCAGATCTCCGGTGTGAACACACCCTCCATATCAAAACATACTAATTTCATCATCAATTAATTAAAAAGTTAAACTAAAAGGCTGACTACCGATTACACGACCTTACGACTTTTAAAGACCTTACGACTTTACGATTCAACGATTAGCCGATTGCACGATTAGCCAAAACCAATAGGCATCAATAAAAAGCCAACAGCTAACAGCTAACAGCAAATAGCCGACTACCCCGGTCAGACATTCCCGTAAGATTCAACCAGATACTCCTTAAATCCAGCATAATCAGAAGGTATCATCTGATAATACTCTGGTTTATTCTCGAGGTTCATCAGTGCAGGAGGAAGCTCAGGGTCAAAACCGAGCAGTGAGTTTATTTCCTCCGGAAACTTTGCCGGATGTGCAGTCTCCAGAGAAATGAACAGGTTGTTCCGGGTGTCGGCATCTGTAGTCTGGAGGTATCTGTGCAATCCTGCCCAGCCAACTGCCCCATGCGGTTCGAGCAGCAGTTTGTGTGTGTTCCAGGCTTCGGTGATGGTATTACGTGTTGTTTCATCATCAACCGACACAGACCAAATCTGATCTTTCATTTTTATCAGATCGGCCTGTTTATGGATAACACCCTGTTCGTCCATAATCCCTCCATACATATCAACAAGGCGGGCCAGATTACTTGGATGGCCAACATTCATGGCGCTTGAAATGCAGTTTCTTGATGGTTCTATTTTCCTGTATATCCCTGACGATAGATAATTAGGGAATTCATCATTTTCATTGACTGCAATCAAGAATTTTTTCACCGGCAATCCCATGTGCATTGCGAGTATTCCCCCCATCATGTCCCCGAAATTACCTGATGGGACACAGAATGTGGCCTTTTCACCATTTTTTGCGAGCTTCGACCAGGCATAGAAATAGTAAACCATTTGCGGTATAAGTCTGCCAATGTTTATGGAATTTGCAGAGGAGAGTTTGAGATTAGTGAGATCAGGATCGGCAAAAGCCTGCTTAACAAGTGCCTGACAGTCGTCGAACTTCCCGTCAAGAGCAACCACAGTGATATTTCTTCCCAGGGTTGTCATCTGCTTCCTCTGCCTTACAGTCACTTCATCTTTTGGGAAAAGCACAAGGACCTTGATTCTGTCGAGACCAAAGAAAGCATGTGCTATTGCGCTACCGGTGTCACCTGATGTTGCTGTCAGAATAAGCAGGTTTCTGTCTTCATGTTCCAGAAAATGGTTTATCAGCCGCCCCATCATTCTGGCGGCAAAGTCTTTGAAAGAGGCTGTAGGACCCTGGTCGAGCCTCATAACATACTTTCTGTCATAAACGTGTTCTAACGGAATGGTGAAGTTATATGCATCAAGTGTGAGCTCCGCCAGTTTATCAACCGGAATGTCATTCTGCAGGAAAGGTGTCATCAGGTCACAAGCGATCTGATGATATTCCATTTCTGAGAATCTCTTTATGACTTCCGGTGCAAGCTCAGGGATAAATTCGGGCATATACAGACCCTTGTCAGGTGCCTGACCCTTCAGGAGAGCATCTTTGAAAGTAACCGGTGCCGACTTCCGGTTAGTTGAATAGAAGAGCATATTAAATTATTATTGAAGTTTTGCTGAAGAGGCTCCTCCTGCCGAGTATTCAGGAGAGCTGATGAATATCTTTTTACCTTTTAGAGCTTCCAGAGATTGTTCGAGATCTTTAATAATATCATCAGGATGCTCGGCACCAACGCAGAGGCGAATGAGGTTGTCCGGGATATTGGCAATTTTCCTTCCCTCCTCCCCTTGCTGGGAATGTGTGCTGATAGCAGGAATGGTAGCAACAGATTTTATCCTGCCGAGATCTGTTGCGCGATAAATTCTCTGGAAGGCATCAAAGACATCACGTGTAGATTTGGCACCACCCTTAATCCTGAAAGACATAAGGTGACCATAACGGTTTACCTTCTTACCATAACGGGGATCAAAATCGGAGTCAACGAGGAACATGTATCTTGAGGCAAGCTCATGTAACTGATGTGAAGGAAGTCCCAGATAATCTACCCCTTCGATACCGGGATGACTTTCGAGAAATTCTGCAATCTTTTGTGTGGAACAACTTACCAGATCCATCCTTGTGCGAATCGTACGAATGTCGTTCATGGCCAGGATAGCACTCATCGGAGATATATTAGGTCCATTGTCACGGTTGGGAAGAAGCTTCAGGTATGTGCAGAAATCGGCCTTCATCTCATCATTATCGATATTTGAAACGATGTTCTTTCTGCTTATGACAGCTCCACATATTGACATGCCACTTGTAGCCAAAGACTTGGTTACACTTTGAACCACGATATCGGCTCCGTATTCAATTGGACGGAGTAATGCGGGAGTAGCCACTGTAGAATCGATTATGATTGGAAGTTTGTATATATGAGCAAGATCAACAACCTTTTTAAGGTCGAAGAATGCCTGTGAAGGGTTGCTTGGCATTTCACCGTAAAGGAAACGGGTATTTTCGTCGATCAGTTTTTCCCATTCGCTCATATCGTTTGAATTGATCACTTTACGCCATTCGATATTTCTTTCTTTCTCTTTTCTAACTGCGAATTGCTGGAAAGTACCTCCATAGACCTGACAGGTTGCAACGAAATTCATTTTAGCGCCCGGTTTTTTGGGGTCTTCGACAAGAAAAGGGTCAACAGCACTCTGTATTGCGGCCATTCCGGAGGCGGTTCCGATACATGAAGTTTCTACACCACTTCCATAACCTTCAAGTAGTGCGAGAATGCCTTCATAGTAATACATTGACGGATTGGCTATTCTGGAGTAGCACCATGTTGGAATCATATATCCGAGAGCTGCTTCCATTTCATCCGAATTGCGGTAGCCCTGTGATGTTGACATATACACCGGCTCAATAAGCGAGCCCTGGTTAAAATCGAGTGATTCCTGCATTGAATATACACCATGAACAGCAATGGTATCGAACCTGCACTCACGCATCTTCCTGAGATATTCCTGATGCCATACTGCTGCCCTCTTTCCAGCTTCCACAAAATAATTTACTCCCTGGTTTTCCATAATGTTTATTATTTATTTTTATTGTTTATTGTTTCTGACGAAAAGAAATAAAAAATTTGTTAAATATTTGAAATACAATATAAAAGATTGTTATTATCCTCGTTGGAAATCAGGATAAAGATATTGCAAAAATAGTAAAATATGGCTATAATCATTCAAAAACCTTCTCTCCCCTGATCCAGGTCTGAGTCACCTTTATTTTTGGCACCTCGTTGACAGGAGCTTTCATAATATCCTTGTCGAGTATTACAAAATCGGCGAATTTTCCCGTTTCGAGACTCCCTTTTACTTTTTCTTCAAAGCAGGCTTTTGCAGACCATATTGTCATTGCCATAAGTGCTTCCTGTCTGGAGAGGGCATTTCCCATCTGCCATCCACCTACAGGCACACCAAAGATGTCCTTCCTGGCCACAGCAGCATAAAAGCCAAGCAGCGGGTTAACGGGTTCTATCGGAAAATCGCTACCATTGCAAAGCCATCCGTTGGTTTGTAGTAATTTTTTGTATGCATAGGCATATTTAATTCTTTCGGGGCCTAACCTGTCGAGTGCCCAGCTCATATCGCTTGTTGCGTGAATGGCATTTATTGCAGGTATGATATTGTATCGGGTAAATTTTTCAAGATCATCAGAATGAACCACCTGGGCATGCTCAATTCTCCATCTCAGGTCATTACCCGGTTGCAAAAGACTGGAATAGATACCCAGGACAAACCTGTTGGCTGAATCTCCTATAGCGTGAGTTATCACCTGATATCCGTAATCCATAACTTTAAGGCAATTCATCCTGAATTCTTCAGTGTCCTGTGTGAGGATGCCATAGGATCCGGGTTTGTCGGAATAGGGTTCTAACATCAGTGCGCCATAAGATCCCATTGCACCATCGGAATAGAACTTTACAGATCTCAGGTGCATGCGTTCCCTGTTGTAAGGTCCATTGACAAGGTAAAAGCCGATATTCTCCTGAGTATAATTGAGCATTCCGTATATATTCATTTTCAGCCTCTTTTGATGCTGCAGTTTTTCCAGAAGCAACACCTCTTTCAGGTCAAGGCCTGCATCCGCAACTGTTGTAAGCCCGTAAGCAAGACAGTTATTCTGTGCCTGAAGTATTCCTTTTATCAGATTCTCTTCTCCAAGGTCGCTGACAGCTTTTTTGTGAAACATCTCTTTAATAACATCTGCGGCGTTGTCGAGTAGTATCCCGGTAAGTTTTCCGTTTTTTACCACCACCTCTCCCCCGGCTATTTTGGTTGAGGCATCAATTCCTGCTTCTTTAAGAGCTGCATCGTTTGCCAGCACTGCATGGCCATCGACCCGTACCAGCATTACCGGCGTGTTGGGGAACAGACTGCTTAGCTGTTTATTGTCTGGGAACTCCTTCACAATCCAGTTATTATGATCCCAACCTCTTCCTGCAAGCCATTCACCGGGGTGTAATTCAGCAAACTCCTTTATGATTTGAATAATTTCATCTAAAGATGTTGTACCACGAAGATCGGCACGTGTTATCAGCCCTGCACCATAATGATAGAAATGGCAATGGGGGTCGTAAAAACCCGGATAGATAAAGCTGCCACCGGCATCAATGATTTCTGCAGGACGGTATTTGGCAACAAGTTCCTTCTCCGTCCCAAGTGCCACAATCCTACCTTCATTTATAACCATAGCCTCTGCAAGAGAAAAATTTTCATCCACGGTATAAATGAATCCGTTTTTTATCATGATGTCAGCTTCCTCCTTCGAGGTTGAACATCCCTGGAAAACCGCTGCAGTGATAACCATAATTAGAATTCTTTTAATCATATGACCAACTTATTGATATTTAGATAAATGTTGATATATTATTTTTTATCGTAAGATTTGCTGACAAAAATAATGTTTTGTCAGGTACCTGATCAATCCGGGCAAAGGTTTTAAGATAAACCATTAACTTTGGCGCCGAGAAAAGGAATGGATGAGGGATCTAACACAGGGAAATGAGTTAAAGCTGATCACATGGTTTGCCATGCCGATGCTGTTGGGCAATCTTTTCCAGCAGGTATACAGCTTTACCGACAGTGCAATAGTAGGAAAATTTGTAGGGAGCGAGGCGCTTGCAGCGGTTGGTGCCAGTTTTCCATTGATATTTGTTCTGATTGCCATAACAGTAGGGATATCAAACGGGATTACCATAGTAATTTCTCAATATTTTGGTGCGAAAGACCTGGAGAAGGTAAAGCAGTCGATTGACACAATGTACATTTTCGCATTTATTGCCGGCATTTTTCTGACCATAACAGGGATTGTGATAAGTAAACCTGTCTTCAGACTGATAAACATTCCGGAAGAGATCATGCCACATGCACTTATCTATTTCCGTATCTATTCGGGCGGCTTTATTCTGATGTTTGGTTACTATGCTACGGCTGCAATTTTAAGAGGTTTGGGCGACAGCACTACACCACTTTATTTCCTCATCATCTCAACAGTGATGAATATTGGCCTTGATCTCCTTTTTATACTTGTGTTGGGTTGGGGTATTGAGGGAGCTGCAATTGCCACGATAATATCACAGGGGTTTGCTTTTCTTCTTGGAGCCTGGTACCTGAAACGAAAAGGCTCGATAGTGAATCTGAATTTCAGGAGTTTCAAATTCAACAGGGAGGTGTTCAGGCATGCAATAAGGATTGGTCTCCCATCAGGTATGCAACAGACTTTTGTGGCTCTGGGAGGAATCCTGTTGTTCTGGATAGTAAATGATTTCGGAACTAATGTAATAGCAGGTTACAGTGCAGCTTTACGTATAGATTCACTTGCTTCTCTACCCGCGATGCAACTGGCAGCTGCCCTTTCAACATTTGTTGGTCAGAATATTGGTGCAAACAGGATGGATAGAGTAAAAAGGGGATTTATTCTTACTTGGTGGATGTCATCAGGGGTTTCGGTAATGGTTACCCTCGCAGTGGTTCTTTTCCGCACTCCTCTTATGTCTTTGTTTACAAATGACCCTGAAGTGATTTCAGCCGGAAACGACTATCTTGTGATCGTGTGTGCCTTTTACATCATTTTTAGCAGCATGTTCATCACAAATGGCCTTCTGCGAGGAGCAGGGGCAACAATTATCCC
Organism: uncultured Lentimicrobiaceae bacterium; assembly: GCA_964469215.1. Lineage (GTDB taxonomy): Bacteria > Bacteroidota > Bacteroidia > Bacteroidales > SKPS01 > SKPS01. Next base: position 42,082 of record CAYXYB010000003.1, on the reverse strand, counting down.
GATGTTCATAACACTTGTATCCATTTGGGTTCTTAGGATACCTCTTAGTTATTTTTTATCGAGGGAGTGGACCGGATTGGGTGAAAATGGTATCTGGTGGGGAATACCGGTAGCCTGGGGGTTCGGGGCAATAGCCTCGTATGCTTACTATCTTAGTGGTAAATGGAAACGTTTCTCCGTGATCAAACACGAAGATGTGGATGAGGTTTTATGATCCGATAAAGATCAGGCTATACGGAACACAGGCAGTTTGTGCCGAGCAAGGGCAAACACACCAAACAGCAGATATGAGTAAAACAGATCGCCGAAAAGGCTGTTTATAAATGGAGAAATGCCCACTGAACCATCATTAAAAAATGCCAGTCCGGCGGTATATGCCATCATAAGGCCTGTGATATCTTTTGGATAGAAAGGCATGGCAAGCCATGATCCTAAATTTGTGATCAGGAAAAAGATCACAGATGCTACAATCGTTGCCATGGAAATATTCAGGAAATTCTTCTTTTTGAGCAACAACATCCCTATCAGGACAGTAATAGAAAATGCAATATATACCGGTATCATGGTATTATGAAATCCAAGGATAATGTCAGTAATAAACAGGGCTGCCAGAGGCACTAAAAAGGCAAATATTTTTCTTGAGAAATGGGCTCCGCCAAAAAGGGCTATTGCAGCAACTGCTGTAAAATTTGGCCAATGAGGGATGAGTCTGCTGAATGCAGCAATAATTATCATCCCGGTAATAACAAAAAAAGCAGGTTTCATTTTTTTCATAATGCAATGATATTTTTTTCTTTTCTTAATCCATATCTGTTTCTTAACCTTATATTAAAAGTTACCAACTTCACGATATTAACATGAAGTCCGGCGACAAAAATAATAAATTAGGTCAATACAAATACTCTTTAAGTGCCAAGGTAATTAACACATAAAGCTAAAAGGTCTTTTAATCCGAATGGTTTTACAATTATCTCGTTACATGCCTGTTGCAGAAGCTTTCCTTTTCTGTTTGTCATGATATATGGTGTCTGTGCCAGTACAGGCAGATCAGGCCAGAGTGTTTTTACCTGCCTTATTATCTCATAACCATCTGTTTCAGGTAGTGGAATATCCATTATCAGAAGGTCTGCTCCTTTTTTATCCCTGATAATATCAATTGAATCGCGTCCATAACGGACAGGAATTACTTTTGCTACTGTTTTGCTAAGGGCTGCTTCAATAAGATGATTGTTACCATCAGCATCTTCGACGAGAATTATTGTCTTTTTCCCCCAATTGAGACCAGCCATTTTTGCCAGCGATACCTCTTTTGTCATTTTGTGTGTGTAAAGTGTAACTGACTTTTTTTGCAGCGTAATATATATATTGAGTTAAATGTGATCGAGATACCAGGAAGTAAAATGCAAGTCGTTTTCATCCGGCTCTGAATATCAGAACCTGTCTCTACACTACACCCTTTTACTTCCCAATTTTATCCTTATCGCTTGGGGGAGCCTGGGGTGGTTTTGCAATGGAATCACGCATATCTGTATCGGCTTTAATGTTCTGCAACCGATAATAATCCATGATTCCAAGGTTTCCCGATCTGAAGGCTTCAGCAATTGCTTTAGGTATTTCAGCTTCAGCTTCAATAACTTTAGCTCTGGCCTCCTGTGCGCGTGCTTTCATTTCCATTTCAATTGCAACTGCCATTGCTCTTCTCTCTTCGGCTTTTGCCTGTGCTATATTTTTATCGGCATTTGCCTGATCCATCTGAAGTACAGCCCCAATGTTTTTACCAACATCAATATCAGCAATATCGATAGATAATATTTCGAAAGCGGTTCCAGAATCGAGTCCTTTTCCAAGAACCACTTTTGAGATTGAATCAGGATTTTCGAGTACCGACTTGTGGGATTCGGCAGATCCTATTGAAGAAACAACACCTTCACCAATTCTGGCAAGGATTGTTTCTTCACCGGCACCACCAACAAGTTGTCTGATGTTTGCTCTGACTGTTACCCTTGCTTTTGCAATCAGCTGAATCCCGTCTTTTGCAACAGCGGCAACAGGAGGTGTGTTGATAACTTTGGGATTAACCGACATCTGCACAGCTTCAAAAACTTCACGTCCTGCAAGGTCAATAGCTGTTGCTGTATTGAAATCGAGTTTGATATTGGCTTTGTCGGCAGAAATGAGGGCACTAATCACTGACTTAACCCTACCACCTGCCAGGTAATGTGCTTCCAGCTGATCTCGGCTTATCGAGAGTCCGGCTTTGGTGGCCATAATCATTGAATTGACAATGAGTGATGGTGGCACCTTACGCCAGCGCATAAATACCAACTGAAAAAGATTAATACGCACTCCGGAGAGAAGAGCTGTAAACCACAGCCCTACAGGAATAAAATAGAGAATTAGCCATAAACCTATAAAGGAGGCTACTCCGATCAATACATAAACCACCGGTCCTTCCATAATTGTGTCTTAATTTTAATTGTTAATTATTTTCTTTTACAAATATCTGATTTCCTTCAATTCGTGTTACAATAATGTTTTGGTTCTGATCTATGAATGCACTGCCTGATTTAACCTCATAGTACTGTCCATTTATCATAGCTTTCCCCATTGGGGCGATCCGGCCGATTGTAGTGCCGGTATCACCAGGTTTTATGTCTGAAGGGTCAATGAGGTTAACCTTTGATTTGATATCCGTTTCCAGGCTTATTTTCTTCCATGTCTTAGACCTAAGGGAAAACCAAATTACAAAAACCGATGCAAAGAAGGTAGAAACGGTCGTAATTACACCGGCAGTAGTGCCATGTGTAGCAAAAGCATGATAGATGCTATAAACAATAAGTCCGAAACCAAAAAAACCTACAACTCCCACACCCGGTATAACCAGCACTTCAAGCACCATAAGGAGCAGACCTGCAGCAATCAATCCGATAATCAAAGCCCAATCCATATTTCAATATTCAATTATTAATTATTCATCATTAAACAACTATGAATCCTTCTTATCACTGCCAGATTTCATGTTGACAACTAAACAAAATAAATCACGTAACTTTTACCATCAGGCCAAGATCAGATAAAACCTGATGTTTGTTGTTTAAAGTCTCCCAATCACCTTTTTTCACACCACAATGTCCTTTAAAATGAGCAATCATTGCACACTGTTCAGCCTGAAGCTGTTCGTGTTCACATACATCAATGAGAGCCTGAATAACAAATTCAAAAGTATTCACATCATCATTAAAAAGAATGAGCTCATATTCATGAGAAGGGTGATTTATATAGTCATCTACCGGTTTTGGAGACTCTTTTGTCATTGCACAAAGATACATCATTTTTTAGCCTTACCAATACACAAGTTCTGAAATTTGTTAATAATTCCCATAATCCTGAACGATTAGTATTATTTTTAAGGGGTTTGATTTCAAATCAATTGCATTATTTATCTTGGTTGTTATTTTTATCTTTCTTCAAAACCATCTTTGATTCTGTACCCCGTATCAGTCTAGCTATGTTTTTCTTATGTGTAAGTGGAATGAAGACTGCAATAACAATAGCAAAAAGTATTAAGGAAGGTGAATCGACCTTTTCGACAAAAACAACAATAAAAGGGAAAGCAACAGCAGCAGTAAGTGAGCCCAGCGATACAAACCGGGAAAAAAGGAGCACAGCAGAAAATATCATGGCTACTATGAGGAAGGACACAGGATAGAGGGCAATTACGACACCGAACAGGGTAGCAACTCCTTTACCTCCTCTCAGGCCTGCATATAGCGGAAAGAGGTGCCCAAGTACAGCCGAGACTCCCATTGACAACATAAAGTTTACCAGAGCTTCAGACCCATCAGAAAATATCCCTGTTTTGGAAGCGATCAAAACGACAACCCATCCTTTTAATGCATCTATCAGCAGCACGGGTATTCCTGTCTTAAGCCCGAGCACCCTTATTGTGTTTGTGGCTCCGGCATTTCCTGATCCATGATCACGAACATCAACTCCGTGAAAGGCTTTACCAATCCATACCGCAGTTGGAATTGAACCTATCATATAGGCTCCCCATAAACATGCTATGACTTTTAAGAAAAGCATTCAGAGGCAAATGTAGAAACTATTTAATGAATTGCAGAACGGAAAATCAATTATGTGGTTAATCTTCTTCCAGTTCCTGAAAACGGCGCTCAAAGCTCTTCTTCTTTCTTGGGGTGGATAAAGTATAGAGGTAAAGCTCACGAGTTCTTTCATCCTGAATCTTTCTTTTGTCTGCTTTTGTATCCCTTATTACCTTATTGAAAGATTCATTTCCGGAGAGGGCCATCATCCTGCCTCGGCTGTAGTCGAACAGATACCAGGTCTTTTCGTCTATCTCAAACAAAATAGTGAATACATCTCCACTCCTCTCACGGCTGATCTCGATCTTGCCATCAACAAACCTGTTTACCTGTCTGTCTTTAACATTTCCAATTCCAATAGGCCCCTGATAGACAAACGACTTTGTCTTTCTGTTATACACAAGCTGAATATCGGTCAATATTATTGTTTTCAACATCTCTTCCGGTATGCGACGCATGGATCCGTACAGTACAATCTCGTTTGACAGGGCATCCGCTTTCTTCGAACCAACCCAGTAATTGAGTGCATACTGATAAGCGTCGGTATTAAGGCTGACGCCAAGTCCACCGGCATTTTCGAGGTCCCTTGCAAAGATCCTGAGAGCCTGATCAGAGAAAAAGAAATCGAGTGCAAGGATAAGTTCCATTTCAAGAGAGTCGGTGTTGTAATTATAAACGGCTTTACCAAGAGTTTCCATTTTAACCAGACCAAGTTCTTCACCAATGGAGAGTTTCCCTTCGCCTTTAATAACACAGTTGTTTACATTGAGGCTAACATAATTCCCCGGTGCAGAAATATCTTCAAGCTTAGCCATGTTCGACACCCTGTATTCTGCCGAAGGCTCATCATAGAGAATAAATCCATCAGCTTTAACAATAGCCTTGTCAGCCACCCGGTGTTTTAAATCGAAGAAAGCAGCATATATATCAATCGTATCACGTGATACGTAAATACCTACAGCAAGTTCACGCTGAAGCATGTTTACAGGTTTTAAAGATACAGGAATCAGCACATTTTCAGGATCTATCTCAGCAGTGAACCTGAACCATTCTTTCAGTGTTGTATCGCAGACCTGCCTGATCCTGGAGGCTCCAACAAATGTCAGTTGCTTGTTTGAAGAACGCAATATTACATCCCCATAGTACTCAAAATAAGGACTCAAAGTAAATTGATTTTCAGACAATAACCTTCCTTCACCTGTAGTATGCGCACTTCTGTCAGCATAGATCCGGTGAAAGGGAATTTTCTGTTTTGCACCAGTCATGTCAAGATAATCGTAACTGCCTGAAGCTTCAAATTTATTCCTGCCACTGATGTATGCATTAACATCCATAAAACTGTGATATTTTGTGTTCAGGTTTGTTAACAACCTGGCACTGCGCAGAGTGTCCATTTCTGCTTTTCTGTATATCACAACTCTTTCTTTATCAGGAAAGATGGCTGCATCAGCCACTTTGATAAGCTTCACTCCTTTGGCGTCGATTATATTCTTTCGCCGGTCGTAGTGAGCATCAATTGCAAAAAACCTGAGGCTATCCTGAAATGGGCTGGTTGAGATAAATTCAGATCCAACCATCTGTTTGTCGACAAGATCTTCCATCGACAGGCCTTCAAGTTCTTCAAGCCCTGTGGAAGAGGTGTTCTGCAACCTTATTGTCTCGGCATTCATATGCCACTCGAACATGTCGATTGATGCAATATATTGGTTTATAAGAAAATTGACCATTGAGGCGCCGCTGTTTGAAACAAAAGATCCTATCTCTTTGTCGAAGTCGATGTGAGCTTTGTAATCGTAGGTAAGAAGTTCATAACCTTCACGGGGCAGGATTCCAACTTCGATATCTGCAAATGAAGCCTTAAGTCTGAAATCAGCATGTGCAGCATCGATAGTCCGTTTACCATAAATAAACTCTTTGGAGTCGATCTCAGCATCTTTGATAGCCATAGTCCCATTGCCACCTGAACCATCTGATGATAGCCAGAAGTTGCCATGCAAAGCTGCCTGGTTATTAAACATGGCAATTGGTCTTTCTTTAAGGCGCCTGTACTTGTCTTTGTGGTTAATCTCCATACTGTCTGAATAAGGCAGCCAACGCATCATCACATCATCGGCTTTAAGATCTGGAAACTCTGTAGGATAGCTGCTTTCTTTGACAGTATAGCTCTTTAATTCTGCGGTTGTACTATCAGGAGTAAAGAGATAGTTCTCCGATACTCCTCTTGAAGTAACAAAGGTTAATTCTCCAATACCATAAAGGCCATTATTACTAAGGTCTAGTGTCTTATAAAAGACACCTCTCCCCTTATAAGCTGATAAACCAGTTGCAGGTGCCTGATAAACAAAACCAAGTGAATAGTCAGGCCTTACCTGTAATGGTGGGTTAAGGTCAGGGAAGATATCGGCAGAGAAAAGTGTTCCGTGTAACATGAACCCCTCTGTTGAGAAATTTGCCAGACTGTCGATCTCGAATGGGTCAATCCGATAATAGAAACGGTCACGCATATATGTCCCTTTATGAATATCCTTGTTGTCATAATATGCATAAGCATCTGTAGTGCATTTGAAGATCGGGTACATTGGAAAATCTTTAACACCGGATTTATTACCAGGATCATCGATTGCGATTTCACCACTCAGATCTGTTAGCTCGGTCTGAACAAGGCGCCGGTTAGGTCTGCCTCTGTCATCGAGATCATCAGGATCAAATGAGTTGACGTAGAAAGTCAAGCTTCTTATGTCAGGGGCATCAATTGAGAACTTTTCATAATCGAAATGGGCATCCTTGACTACAAATCTGAACAGGCCTATCCTCATGGTACCGCTTAAAACAAATGAGCGGTTCTGTTGCATAGTAACCCTCCCTTGATCGGGAAAAATAAAAACATTCTGGGAATCTGACAGTTGTATTGCATCTTGTAATCCAAATATCTCCATATTCAGGTTCCCTAGGTCAATAAATGCATTAGGTGATCCTGCTGAGGTGGCAGAGTAGAATTTGATTACATCATAATCAGCTACCCCCCCAAATGCCATAAGGTTTCTGTTCAATTTATCACGTACCACAAATAATCCCTGATCAATATCATAATCGATATAGCCCTGATTGGCAAGGGTAATAAGTTGCGTCATAACCTGGACAGGGTCTATGCGAAGGTACCTGGCATATTCATTGAGTTCGATCTCCTTTCTGCCTACTTTCTGCGAATACTGTCTGATTGCAAAAAGTGGATGCTGGGCATCAATCCCTTTCAGTTTGTCAAAATTTTGTTTGCTGTAGTAATTACTCGATTCGAAATAACATTCACTGGCACCGCTCATACCTGCGGAGGTCTGAAACCTGATCGCACCTTCGGTCATATTCCAGTGCAATTCTTCAGCCGTTATATCCACACCGTGATAGGTATTAAAAAATCTCGACTGGCCGGTTCCGACTTTAACGGTATAAGCTGACAGAGTACGGGTATTGTCTCTGAACTCAGCCTCAAGGCCGGGGTGGTATATGGAATCTTTGTCGAGAAAAATCACAAGTCGTGCCATTGAAGATGAGACTCTGTCTGGTCTAATTGTAAATGATTGAGAAGTAAGTTTCACAACCACCTCTCCTTTATACCTGAAATGAAATGATGCAGGGTTCCTGAGGTCACCTGTTCCGACAAACCTAGAACCCCTGAACGCAAATCCGCCTTCATAGTCAACATCCTTGAAAATATTTGTAATGGTATACCTCTTATTATAACTTTCGAACCTTGGATATGAAGCTGACAGAGTGTCCTTAACATACTGAACATTGTCGGAGAACTTTCCTGCCTGTGGTTCATTGAACAGCTTACTGTTGTAAAAAAGCACGGAATCGGCCTCGAACTTGCTGAACTGTGTTCTAAGGTCATAGTTGCCAAGTGTGGCATAAACCTCCTCTTCCGGAAGGCTAACTCTTGACCAGGTAACTTTTCCACCGGTACCGTTCCATTTGAAATCAAGTGGATCATAGATTCCTTCGGTGCCGTAAATCACTGAACTGTCGTTAAAAGCATAACATGTAAGATCCGTATTACGAAACAACAGACTTAATTTCCCATCATCATAAACAAAATAAGAGTCAGAACTGGAGACTTTCCATTTAACAATGTTGGATTCGTATATCATATTCCTGGAGATCAAAGCATCGGTAAATGCCAGAAAGTTCCGGAATTCTCTTGGCTTTTTATCGGCAATGTAATCGAGTGCGCTGTTCCATGCCAGGTAACTCTGTTCAGAATGCCCTGAACCCGCCATCTTCAGAACTAAAGGCAAATACTCCATGAAATCAGGATTTGCTCTCATCTTCTTCTTCAGCATCAGATTGCTTGTATTGATTACCATTATCTGCTGTTCAAGTGTAAAGGCGAAATTCCATTCTGTAGCGTAAAGACTCATAAGACGCTGACTTGAGTCCCTGAGAGTTTTGTCTTTGGCAAATTCACTCTGTAACCAGGCAGACATCTCTTCGACAAAACCTCCAGGATTTTCATTGAATTTTTTCTGGGCTGTGGCCGGAATGTAGGATAAAAGAAATAAAAATGTGATTGCAGAAACAATTATTCTCATTTTAACCCTGCAGAAGGATGGTATTGAAATCATTGTGTTTACTTTTTATAACATAAAGACGACCATTGATTCCTGTGTTTTTTCCCTGTGGGGATCAATCCACACCTTATAGCTTCATTATTGACAACAAATTCATCATCAATAAAAAAGCCACTCATTATCAATATTCCGTCATTTTCAAGTCTGTGTTCATAGAGGTTGAGATCTTCAAGCAAAACATTTCTGTTTATATTGGACAGTATCAGATTAAAGGCTTTCCCAGTTTCAGATAACGTTTGTGCATCACCATGGATTGTTTTAACATTTCCGACTCCGTTACGAACTGCATTTTCGGATGTATTCTGACATGCCCACAGGAAGTTGTCAACAGCAGTGATTTCAGCAGCACCTTTTTTTGCAGCTAAAATAGCCAGCACACCGGTGCCACACCCCATATCAAGCACTCTCATTCCTTCAGTGTCCAATTCAAGCAGCCATTCAATCATCAGGACTGTTGTGTCGTGATGAGCAGTGCCAAAGGACATTTTTGGTTCAATCACCAGGTCAAATTCCATGTCGGGCATGGATTCATGAAAAGGTGCCCTCACATAACAGCGGTCCATAATCGCCACAGGCGGATAATTCCTTTCCCATTCTTCGTTCCAGTTAACAGGCACAACTTCACCATAGCCGTAGTTCAAATTAAATATAGAACTATACTTTAAGATAATATGATCAACCTGTTCCTTATCAAAGATATCTGTTTGTATCCATGCTTTGATACCTTCAGGAGTATGCTCAAAACTCTCGAAGCCAATCTCTGCCAACTCTGCTGTCAGGATTTCTCTGCCGGGGTCAGCCGGGCTAACAACAAAAACAGCCTCAGTGTAACTAAGTGGCCTATTCATACTGAGGTTATGATGTCAATGAAATCTGAGGCAACAAGTGATGCTCCACCAATCAGGCCTCCATCCACGTTAGACATTGAAAATATCTCAGCAGCATTTTGAGGTTTACAGCTTCCTCCGTAAATGATGGGTGTTGTAATGGCAAAACTATATCCAAATTGTTTCAGAATCAATTCCCGGATGTAGCTGTGCATCTCTTCCACCTGAAGGGGCGTAGCATTATGCCCGGTACCTATTGCCCAGACAGGTTCGTATGCAATGACAACCCTGGAAAAGCTCAATGAATCCAGATGGAATACTCCGTTTTTCAACTGTTGTTCAACGACCTCAAAGTGTCTGCCATCAATACGTTCCTGTAATATCTCACCTACACAGAAGATCAGGCTAAGTCCTGCAACCAATACCCTGTCGGCTTTTTGTTTTAATATCTCATCAGTTTCACCAAAAATAGTCCTTCGTTCCGAATGCCCTATGATTGCGTAAGAAGCCCCTGCTGATCTGATCATTGATGCAGAAACCTCACCTGTATAAGCCCCTGATTGATATGCAGAGGCATTCTGTGCTGCCACCTCCATGCCCGGAATACCGGTGGTGATGTCCGAAACTACTTTCAGAAGATAAAAAGGAGGGGCAAGCACAACCTCAGGAACAATTCCCGACCGTGTTACAAACCCTTTCTTTATCATAGCAGCAATTTCTCCTGCAAGAGCGATCCCTTCAGAATAATCCTTGTTCATTTTCCAGTTTCCGGCTACAATAGTTTTTCTCATCATCTGTGTATATATGTTATCAACACCTATCTCAGTTGGTTAAAATGAAGATTTTATATTTACCGGATGAACCGGGATAAACGAATATTATCTCATTTATTCACAAAAGCATCAAATGGACCTTTCAGCTTATAGGTGTCCAGATCGGGCGTATCGTTAAAATGCCATTTGTCAACAATATAACCATTTTTCAGAAGCAGAAGGCCCGGGTTTGACCTGATGACTGTTTTGAGCTTAATCACGTCGGAACTATAATGCTCAACCGGAGCATTAACTTCAATGAGAAATTCATCCACTTCAGTATACAAGGAACCCGTGATTCCTATCACTCTGGTATTGCGTTCGGAAGCCTGCTCGATGAGTTTGTTAATTTTTGTGAAAGCTTTTCGGTTTGCTTTACGTATATCATTCATGATGATAACGAAAACAAAATCTTTACTCCCGATAATTTCCTCTGAATAATCTTTTCCATCCTGACCCAGGATCTCAAATGCAGCAACAGCTTCCCTGAATTCCTGGATAACATTTTTCTCCTGTCTCACAAACTCGAGGTTAGGCCATAAGACACTATCCTGGTAAGGAAGGTTCTGAGGAGTATATGAAAGCTCCTCCCCTGTTACAATATGTTTGTACACCAGGTTGATATCAGCAATTTCGGGTGTAGGCAACATATTTTCCGATATATGGGCACCTTTGTAGAAAGGCCTGAAATCGAATCTGGGCAAATGATTATATGCATCATACATTGTAAATCCGATAATCAGAACACCCACAATTGCAATAAACAACTGCTTCCAGCCTGAAAGGGTATTTCTGAAACGGTTACGTGTGGCAAAGAGAATAATTACGATCGCAAGGATGAAGATATTCTTGTAAAAAGTTTCCCAGTTCGACATCACCAGAAAATCACCGAAGCAACCGCAATCATGAACCTTATTGGATATTGCAAGCCACAGGGTAAGGGGTGTAAAAAGCAACATAAACAAGAGCACGAACCATGCGTTAATATATGTTTTGATATTGAACAGCAATAACCATCCGATGACAAATTCAGCAGCTATCATAAGTATGGCCAGGGCTAATGCAAAGTCGCTCATCCAGGTAAGGTTCATTGCCAGGAAGTAATCGCCGAACTTGAATGCTGTCCCCAAAGGGTCTATCCCTTTAACAATGCCGGAAAAGATAAAGATTAATCCTGTTAAAATTCTGCAAATGTTTCTTATCAATTTCATCATAACTAATAACTGTATAAAGGTTAATATCTGGATTACTTTATTTTGCAGGTTTATTATTAAGATTCATCCTCATCGATCTTAATGAGGGCGAAAACAGCATAGTTAATGATATCTAAATAATTAGCTTCAATGCCTTCACTGATTTTTGTAATTCCGTTATTATCTTCGATTTGCTTTATTCTGAAGATTTTCATCATAATGATATCTGCAAGGGAACTCACCCTCATGTCACGCCAGGCCTCGCTGTAATCATTGTTTTTAGCCTGCATTAGGGTGAATGCTTCGATGAAAAAACGTTTGTATAATTCAACAGCTTTGGATGGGTCAAGGTGAACCTCTGACAGCGATGGTTTAAGCTCAATCTGTATCAAAGCCATGATAGCATAGTTCACTATTCCAATGAACTCAGAAGCAATCCCCTCATCAACCTCCATTGACCCTTTTTCCTGAATACTTCTTATACGTTGAGCTTTAATGAATATCTGATCAGTCAGGGAAGGAAGTCTCAGTACCCGCCAGGCAGTGCCGTAGTCGTTCATTTTTCCCTCAAAAATCTTACGGCACGATTCCATTACCGACATATACTGTTTCAGGGTCTTTTCCATATAAATAGTTTCACTCATCCAAGAGATCGAAAAAAACTGTAGGTTTGCAATAAAATACGCAGATTCCATGCTACCTTCATCAGGCACAGAAATCGAGGCTAAAAATACTTTTTTTTTACAACATACAACCCTTAATTGCAAAGGTAAACTAGTTAGTATTGAGAACCCGCTGATCATGGGTGTGCTGAATATTACTCCTGATTCATTTTATGAGAGAAGCCGGTTCTGCAATCTGTCTGATGCTCTGGATCATGTTTCATTCATGATCGATAATGGTGCCTCAATAATTGATGTAGGGGCAGTTTCAACCAGGCCTGGTTCAAAGACTGCCGGTGAAAAAGATGAGATAAACAGGTTGCTGCCTGTTTTGCGTGGTATAATGAAAAAACATCCTGACGCGGTTATATCCATAGATACCTTCAGAGCGGGAGTGGCAGAGGCCTCGGTAGCCGAAGGTGCATCAATGATAAATGATATCTCAGGAGGCACAATGGATGAACGAATGTTTGAAACGATAGCAGGCCTGAATGTACCCTATGTGTTGATGCATTTAAAAGGTACTCCATCAACCATGCAGGAAAATCCGGAATATGATGATGTAACAAAAGAGGTTATAATCTGGCTGGCCGAAAGGGTTCAGCAACTTAGAAAGCTCGGCGTAAATGATATTATTATTGACCCGGGATTTGGTTTCGGCAAAACCACCGAGCATAATTACACCATGATGCGTGAGATGGAATATTTCTCCATTCTGCAGTTACCTCTTCTGGTTGGCATTTCGAGAAAATCCATGATTTACAAGCCGCTGAATATTAACCCTGATGACAGCCTTACCGGAAGTACTGCCCTGCACTTTCATGCTCTGTCGAAAGGGGCAAATATTTTAAGGGTTCATGATGTTAAGGAGGCAAGGCAGACGATTGAAATATACAGGATGGTATATGGGAGGCAACAATATGTTTGATGTGTTTATCGATAGTTATTATAACTACCAGTAATCTTTATCCTTTCATAAATATAATAAAATGGAGATTCAAATCTTTCCCGTTCAACCATATTCTTAGTGTGGATTATGTTTAATTTGTGTTGGGGTTTTGTATATTTGCAGGGCATTAAAATAAAAAGTGAAATTGAATGGATCTATTGTTAGCCAGTCCTTTGTTTATCACAATAAGGTTTCTTGACATTCTTGACATCATACTCGTAGCATTTCTGCTCTATGTTGTTTACAAACTGATAAGAAAAACCGTTGCAATGAATATCTTCATTGGTATTCTGGCAATATATATTATCTGGAAGCTTGTGACAGTTTTGCAGATGGAGCTACTGAGTGACATTCTGGGGCAGTTCATAAGTGTGGGAGTTATTGCGCTGCTGATAGTATTTCAGCAGGAACTTAGAAAATTCCTTCTTCTGCTTGGCACACCAAAATTTTTACCTGAACCTTTTACCCGCTTATTTTCTTTCAGTCCAAAAGACATGCCACAGACATTAAGGAACACAGACATCATTGTAAGCGCCGTTGAACATCTTGTTTCTAGCGGCACAGGAGCACTGATTATACTGGTGCGTGACAATAAAATGCCTGATATGGTTAACACTGGCGTTGAGCTGAATGCGAAGCTGAACTCTGAACTAATCAGATCTGTTTTCTTTAAAAACAACCCATTGCATGATGGTGCAATGATAATTGACGGTGATGTGATCAGGGCAGCACGTTGTATTCTGCCGGTGTCGGGCAACAAGGAAATACCTGTTAGCTATGGACTTCGTCACAGAGCCGGTATAGGAATTACAGAGCAATCGGATGCTATTGCGGTTATTGTATCTGAAGAGACAGGTTCTATATCTTATGCCATAAGAGGTAAACTTACCGGCAAAGTGAAACCGGCATCATTAAGACAGACCCTGCCTGAAGAACTGGTAAAATAGGGTCACCGGCATAATCTGCCATAAACCTTTTTCTTCTATCTTTGCCGACGATATGGGACGCATATTATCTATTGACGTTGGCCAGAAAAGGATAGGGCTGGCTGTTACCGATCCGGCAGGTATCATTGCAACACCGCTTGAAACTCTGCACATTAAGGATATTTGGGAATATCTGAACAACTATATCCATGAAAACGAAGTGAGACAGGCTGTGATTGGTTTTCCTCTTCAAAACAACGGAAGTCAATCTGATTCTATGCGATTTATCGCCCCTTTCATTAAGAGGTTTAGAACTCTTTTCCCTGAAACAGATTTGATAATGTATGATGAACGTTTTACATCTGTTATGGCAAAGGCAGCAATAAGGGAGGCAGGAGTGACTAAAAAAGTTAGGCAGGATAAAGCATTGGTTGACATGATCAGTGCAACCATATTGCTCCAGTCATACATGGAGTCTGTCAATAACAATATAAGCATCAAATGATTAACAATTAATAATTAACTCTTAATCATGGTACTTCCTGTTTACGGTTATGGTCATTCCCTTCTGAGGAAAGTTTCAGAAGACATAACACCTGATTATCCCGGGCTTGAAAAACTTATTTACGACATGTTCGATACGATGTACTCGTCAAAAGGAGTTGGACTTGCTGCACCACAGGTTGGTATCAATATCCGCCTTTTTATTATTGATGCCACGCCATATTCGGATGAGGTAAAAGGTGCTTATCCCCTGAAAAACATATTTATAAATGCACATATAATCAAGGAGGAGGGTGATCCGTGGCTTTTTGAAGAGGGTTGCCTTAGTGTGCCGGAAATAAGGGAAGATGTTCTGAGGCCACCTAAGATTAGAATACGTTATGTAAACGAGAAATTTGAAAAGAAAGAAGAGACTTTTGACGGTATGATGGCAAGAATAATCCAACATGAGTACGATCACCTTGATGGAATCCTGTTTGTTGACCATGTGAGCAATATTCGGAAAATGCTGCTCAGAAAAAAACTTAACGATATTATTACAGGACACATAAATCCCGGTTACAGGATGAAATATGCAAATCCTAAGCGCTAGTAAACAATAATTTAATAATAATTACAAATTTAAACAAACACCGAAGCTGTTATGAAAAAGATGATAGTTCCATTATTGGCAATTGCTCTGATATGTATATTGTTGATTTTTATTGTTATGCCCAGATATAATCTTTCCAGGGAGCGTAAGAAGGTTATTAAAATAAACGAATCCTTATACGACAAAACAGGCACGATACCGGGGCATGTGATTGCTGAAGAGGCAATAGATGCTTTCAGGGAATTTGGACGAAGGCACCCCAAAGATTCTATTGCACTCCCTTACCATATCAAAGCGGGTGATTTAGCTTTTACTCTTGGCAAATTCTCACAGAGTGCAGAGATATTCAATGAGATACTTACAATTTACCCGCAAAATAATCAGATGCCATACGTTTACCTGCGGCTTGGTGCCTTATACAACGACAAGCTTAATGACACGGTTCAGGCAAAAGCATTCTACAATCGCATTCTGGATGAGTTTCCGGATGACCCCTTTGTTGAAAGTGCACTTTTTGGGTTGGAAACTTTAGGTTTGAATGAAGATGAACAGCTGCGAGTGATTTTGAATAAGAATGCTGCAGCTGTTATTAACGATGATGAATAATTGGTATTCATCTCCGTCTGCTGCGATAACACTCCATAAAAATGGTTAACTTTGCAGGCATTTAAAAATTGTCAGCAGCTATGCGTATTACAGCATTCAAAATTCCGAAACCCAAACGTTTTGAGTACATTCCAAGGTATTACGATGCCCAGAAGGAGATGAGAGAGGAGCGCAACAGGAGAATATTCAGAGAATTAGAGAATGAAGAGAAATCGGGTGAAGGTTCTTACAAGCCTATGGAAAAAGGTGATGCACGGCATTACTTCTCCTATAGCAGCAACAAATCATACAAAAGACACAGAGGCACCATACTCATCAGAGTGGTAACCCTGATTCTTGCACTCACCGTAGCCCTGCTTGTATTTTACGGCACCTGGATCCTCGTCAGACTCGTTTGATCACTATTCACTCTTTACTAACAAAAATGGACGGCATAATTAAACTGTTACCAGATATTGTGGCCAATCAGATTGCCGCCGGAGAGGTTATTCAGCGGCCTGCCTCTGTGGTAAAGGAGCTTATGGAGAATTCTGTTGATTCAGGTGCAACGGTTATTGAACTCTGGATAAATGATGCAGGAAAAAAGATGATAATGGTTACCGACAATGGTAGCGGAATGTCGCCAGCTGACAGCAGGTTATGTTTTGAGCGTCATGCGACTTCAAAAATATGCCGTACTGATGATTTGTTCACAATTCGTACGCTAGGATTCAGGGGGGAGGCTCTTGCATCTGTGGCTGCGGTATCACAACTGGAGCTTAAGACAAGACGGGCTGAAGATGAATTGGGCACACTAGTCAGGGTTGAAGGTGGAAAGTTCATCCATCAGGAGCCTTGCTCACAGGCAACAGGAACTAACATTTCGGTGAAGAATCTGTTCTTCAATGTACCGGCCAGGCGCAATTTTTTAAAAGGCAATAACTTGGAAATGAAACACATTTTGGAGGAATTTGCTCGTGTTGCCTTGGCAAATGAAAATATAACCTTCAGGTTTTATAATGATGGCAAAGAGCAGCAGCATCTGCCTTCCGGCAATCTGAAGCAAAGAATTGTGAACCTTTTCGGCGGGCATTACAACAATCGTTTCGTGCCGGTTTCACAGGAGAGTGAGATTATTAACATAAGCGGTTTCATTGGCAAACCAGAATTTGCCAAAAAGGTGAGGGGTGAGCAATACTTTTTTGTCAACGGAAGGTTTTTCAGGCATTCATATCTTCATCACGCTGTCTTGAAAGCTTATAGTGAGCTGATTCCGGAGATGAACATTCCCCCCTATTTTATATTCTTCACTATTGATCCCTCACAGGTTGATGTGAATATCCACCCTACAAAAACCGAGGTTAACTTTATCGAAAACCAGGCAATTTATGCTATTCTTCATACAGCCGTGAGAAATTCACTGGGTAAACATAACCTCACCCCGATGATAGAATTTGAACCTGAAGCCGGGTTCACCGAATATTTCCCAAAGGATCGTGAGATAAAACCTCCGGGAATAACTATCAACCCTGACTACAACCCGTTCAATTCACCATCTCCTGAACAATCCGGTTTCGGAAGAAAAGAGCCCGGCAGAGGAACTTCTTTACAGACATCAATGTTGAACCAGCGTGGATGGGAAAAGCTTTACGATGACAGGAGGTTTGAAAAGGCAGGTGATGGAACCGGCCAACAGGTTTCCACTTCACACAGCCCCCCCCCTATTGACGAAACCACTGAAGGGGCAACCGGGTCTAAGCTCGTTCAGATGCATAACTCCTACATCGTTACCAGCATCAAATCGGGACTTCTTGTAATTAATCAGAATTATGCCCATCAGAGAATCCTCTATGAAAAGTTCATCCGCGACCTTGCCGGGCGGGAACAGTCGCCGCAGCAACTGCTGATACCTGTAGAAACTGAGGTTACCCCTGCGGAGATGCTATCTTTGAATGATATGGAGGAGTTCCTGAAAGCGATTGGTTTTATTTTTACAACGTATGATGACGTCAAGGTCTCCTTCTCCGCTATTCCTTCAGGTATGCCACAGGAGGCTGTAAAAGAGGTTGTTGAAAGTCTTATCAGGGAGTGGCAGGATGACCTTGATCCAGGTAAAGATAAAAGTGCTTCACAAAGGATTGCCAGATCCCTTTCAGCGAAGCTGGCAGTAAAGACAGGTACACCTTTGTCGCAAAAGGAGATGCAGGTTCTCACCGATCAGTTGTTTAACACAGAACAACCAAACATATCCCCTTCAGGCAGGCAAATATATGTAATCATACCACAAACAGAAATTGAAGAAAGATTTATCAAAAACTGACTTTTAGTATAACGAAACAAAACGCAAAGAAACAAATCCTTTTATGAATTATCAGCAATACCGCCCTGCAGGCTTTTCATGGCTTACACCGGTTATTAAAAACCTGCTCATCATTAATATTCTCTTCTTTGTAGCCCGGATTGCTATCAGGAATGCCTATCCTGATTATGACATAGCAAACATCCTTGGGCTCCATTTCCCCGGAGGGGATACATTCAGGGTTTACCAGATTATCACCTATATGTTCCTGCATGGTGACTTCTGGCATCTTTTCTTTAACATGTTTGCTCTGTGGATGTTTGGAAAACCTATTGAAGAACGTTTTGGAACAAGGCGTTTTCTTATATATTATTTTGTTACCGGTATTGGTGCAGCAGTGATACATTATGGGGTTATCTGGTTGTACGACCTGCCTCAGATGTTCAACTTAGTCAATGCATTTCTGGCCAATCCCGATGTTTATACACTTGCAGATCTGATTGACGGTAACCCACAGTTGTTCTCCAACCCGGACGCATTAAGAGCAGAATTAACAAGAGTTGGTTCTGATAGTTTTGAGGCCCAGCAGATAGTTAAACACTGGCAAATAGAATTTATTCAATATAAAACCAATACTATTAACCAATTCAATGTCATCGGAGCCTCAGGAGCGGTTTTCGGAATATTGCTTGCCTTTGGGATGATGTTCCCTAACACATTGATATATATTTATTTTGCAATTCCGATTAAAGCCAAATGGTTTGTGATGCTTTATGGCGCTCTTGAATTGTTCCAGGGTATCAGAGGGAATGCAAGCAATATTGCCCACCTGGCTCATGTTGGCGGAATGTTGTTTGGATTTATACTTATTAAACTGTGGAACAGGCGCATAAACAGACCCAATTATTTTTGAAGGAATGAACGGATTTAACAACCCATACCAACAATTTCAATATTCAGGGCAACAGGTATCTTTCAACGAAAGATTAAAACGCTTCCTGAAAACTCAACCTGTCCTGGCATTGCTCATTGCACAGTCAGTCACTGTCTATATACTTATTTCATCTTCATTTTTTTACGGTTTGCTATTCGTACTATTGCTCTATTTCGGTGGGTTGTTTATCAGGCAGTTCTACTCTGACATGATTCTGATATCTGTATACCTGGCAGGTGCTGCAGCCGGATTCATTGCCTTTCCGGTAATGTTCGGCACCTCTATCTATGAACCTGACTCTCTTCATATTGCAGCCATCCAGGGTTCATCTGTATTTGCACTCCTTACATTTATATCAGTTGCGCGTCCGGATATGAAGATTAGGATATTCCTTCTGATGCAAATACGGTTTTTATATATTGCTGCTGCATTAATGATCTATGCAATACTCCGCAAGGATTTGGCAGGTGGAGGAACCCATCTTGTTTTTGTGAGCGGTGCGATGATAGCTTCAATAATTGCCCTGGTGATGAAAGGTTCATTCTTCAAGTCAATACTATCCAGATTCAAACAACGAAGACATAAAAGAAGGAATATGAAATTTGCAAGATATGAAACAGTGAAGGAAGAGGGAAGGCCATTACGTGACGAGGAATACAATGACATAAGGGCAGAAAGACAAAACAGAATTGATGAGATACTGGACAAGATATCCAAATCGGGATACGATTCCCTAACAAGGGATGAGAAGGAATTATTATTCCGGCAAAGCAAATCTGAATGAACAGTCGAAATAAAAGGAAAAAGGGAAGAGGGATATTCAGCCCTTTGCTGATGTTCCTGAATATATTACTGGTAATTGCATCTTTTGCTGCCATACTTGCAGGATATATATCTCCCGAACGTTCATGGTATTTTGCTTTTTCAGGCCTGGCATACCCTTTTATCATGCTTGGAAACATACTGATTCTAATATTATGGATACCTGTAAGGTCACGGTATGCTCTGATTCCTATAATCACTCTTGCTGCAGGTTACAATATTTCGGCAAAGCATATTCAGCTAAGATACCCCGATGAATTTGCAAAAGAGGAACGTCATATCAGGGCTGCCTCCTTCAATGCACATTTTTACGATATGTGGGCAGATTTCGGGATACCACAGTATGAAACACTTAAAAAGGTTGAGACATGGTTTGGAAATGAACAGTCTGATGTTTTATGCTTTCAGGAGGGGATTATATTTCACGATAAAACCGGAAACATTGCCGAAAGGGTGCGTAAGTCGCTTGGATTTAATACCATGTATACGGAACCATACTTAGCAAATGGAACCAGTGGCCTTATAACATATTTCAAAGGAAAATTGATTGACAGAGGCAAACTCGTACATCATGGCCGCACCTTTGCCACATGGGCTGAAGCTGAAATCAGAGGTGACACAATTCGTATTTATAACGTTCATCTTCAGTCGGTAAAACTTGGCAATGAAGAATATGTTATGGAGAACCTGTCGGCTCATTCATATAAGGATTCACTCTTTTTGAAAGGCTCGAAGCAGATAGCAAAAAAGCTGCGGCACGCCTTCAGACTTCGCGCACAACAGGTTGACATACTTCATAAGGATATTTCAGGATGTAAAACCAATATGATCCTGTGTGGCGACATCAATGATACCCCGGCTTCTTATGCATACACACAAATCAGGCGATCGGGCATGAATGATGCTTTCAGTAAGGCCGGCAGGGGCATGGGGCGTACATATCGCGGCAAATTTCCTTCATACAGAATAGATTACATATTTGCATCACCCGGGATTAAGGTCAGATCATTCACCACTTACAGGGCTAACCTCAGTGACCACAATCCGGTATTTTCCTGGCTTGAATTACCCGAAAAAGCTGATTAAAAAAATGCATTTCCGTCTCACATCATCATTTAAACCTACCGGAGATCAACCTGAAGCAATAGAAGAGCTGGTAAAAGGGATTATTAATGGTGAAAAACATCAGGTTCTGCTTGGGGTTACCGGGTCAGGTAAAACATTCACCATGGCCAATGTAATTCAACAGATACAAAGACCTGTGCTTGTGTTGAGTCATAACAAAACACTTGCTGCTCAGCTTTATGGTGAATTCATACAATTCTTCCCTGAAAATGCTGTTGAGTTCTTTATTTCCTATTATGATTATTACCAGCCCGAAGCTTTCATCCCTGTTACCAACACTTATATTGAAAAGGATCTTAGTATCAACGATGAGATTGAAAAGTTAAGACTGAGTGCAACCTCACAGCTTTTATCAGGCAGAAGGGATATAATTGTTGTTTCATCAGTATCATGCATTTACGGTATTGGTAATCCGGAAGATTTTCACAACAATGTTATCAGGCTGGTAAAAGGGATGAAGGTAAGCAGAAACAAACTTCTTCATTCGCTTGTCAACAGCTTGTATTCCAGGTCTGAAGTGGATTTCAGACGCGGAAACTTCAGAGTCAGGGGTGATACGGTAGATGTGTTTCCTGCGTATGCAGACATTGCCAACCGCATTATTTTTTTTGGAGATGAAATAGAGTCGATTGAAACAATATGGCCCGATAACGGAAAGAGAATTGAGGTTATTGAAAATCTTACAATTTATCCTGCCAACATTTTTGTAACAAGCCAGGAGAAGATGAAGAGGGCTTTGGAGGATATTCAGTATGATATGGTGCATCAGGTTGAATACTTCAAACAGACGGGCAAGCATGATGAGGCAAAAAGGCTTTTCGACAGGACATCCTATGATATTGAAATGATGCGTGAATTGGGTTATTGCCCCGGTATCGAAAACTATTCGCGGTATTTTGATGGCAGGTCTTCAGGAAACCGGCCATTCTGCCTGCTGGACTATTTCGCTGATGATTTTATAATGTTCATTGATGAAAGCCATGTAACAGTACCTCAAATCAGGGCAATGTATGGAGGTGACCGTTCACGTAAGCAGACGCTTGTGGAATATGGGTTTAGGCTACCGGCAGCTCTTGATAACAGGCCTTTGAAGTTCAATGAGTTTGATGCACTTGTGAACCAGCTCATCTACGTCAGTGCCACACCTGCCGACTATGAACTTGAGATGAGCGGAGGTGTGGTTGTTGAGCAGTTGATACGTCCGACAGGCCTTTTAGATCCTGTTATTGAGGTAAGACCAAGCAATAATCAGATTGATGATATGCTGGATGAAATTGCAAAGCGTGTTGACCAGAAAGAGAGAGTTCTTGTTACCACACTGACAAAAAGGTTGGCAGAAGAGCTGAATAAATATCTTATCTCATTGAGCATTAAAAGCAATTATATTCATTCAGATGTTGACACGCTTGACAGGGTTTCCATTATGCAGTCGTTGCGGAAGGGAGAAATAGATGTGCTTGTTGGTGTCAACCTGCTGCGTGAAGGGCTTGATCTGCCTGAAGTATCGCTTGTAGTGGTTCTTGATGCAGACAAGGAGGGGTTTCTCAGGTCTGAGAGATCATTGACACAGACAGCAGGCAGAGCTGCCAGGAATGTAAATAGCAAAGTTATTTTCTATGCTGATGCTGTGACAATGTCGATGCAGAAAACCATTAATGAAACTGCCCGGAAAAGAGAGAAACAGCTTGCATGGAATGCTCTTCATGGAATTACCCCTACCTCTGTTCACAAACCTGTTGAGCCATCACCATTTACCCGAAATGAATCTGTAAGTCCTTCATTAGAACAAGCTGTTTATTATTCTGATCCGCAAGATATAAACATCGCGGCAGATCCGGTGGTAAAACTAATGTCCCAAAAGGATCTTGAAAAAGCCATCAGGAAATTGAAGCAACAAATGGAAGCAGCTGTTAAAGATTTGGACTTTGTTGAGGCTGCCAGGGTCAGAGACGAAATGTTTGAGCTTGAAAAACTGCTGGGAGATAAACGATAGAATGATAGTGGAAATGAATTAAGGATATTTTTGATCTTAAAATCTGTTCATTTATGATATTATTCCTGAATGGTTTACGTTTTAATACTGTTTTTCTGACCCTGATATTGTCAATTTTGATTGTTTGTTCATCGGAAGCACAGAGCAAGCGTCCGTTTGAGACAGAGGATTTCTGTAGAATGCCAAACATAAACTCAAAAGGGGTTTCGGATAACGGCTTGCTGGCGTGGTATACAGTTTCACCCTTACAATACGGTGATTCTTATATTGTTATTCATTTTCTAAGAACAGCTAATACTGATACTTTACACAGAGCCAAAAGGATCTGTGTTTCGGGTAACGGTGACTGGGTAGCATATATTCGTGAACCCCGTTTCGAGGAGGTTCGCAAGGCAAAACTCACTGACCCCAAAGCTGCGGAAAAGTTTGATGACACACTTGTGGTATTGCTTTATTCAGGCAAGGGAAGTAAGGAATATATTTACCCCGGTGTCAAATCTATCTTTACCCCCTCAATGGCAGGAGGAAATTATATAGCAGCCCTGATTAAACCCGAAGAAGATAATCCTATAAAGGAGGACTCTTTATCAAACCCAACGGACGAAAATGAAACCGGCAAGAATTCATCCCGTACAGGCAACCGTAAGAAAAAAGAGTTGAAGTCATTCAGGATGATAGTTCTTGATCCGCTTACAGGCAGAGAATTTATTGCAGATGATGCAGTTATGGCCGAATGGTCGCCTTACGGAAAATTTCTGGCATGGGTTTCACAACCTGTCGATACTCTACCAATACAACACCTTCATTTGTTCCGACCAGATTTATGGAAGTCTGAACCTCTTTACCTTTCCGAAGGGATAATAAAACACACTGCCTTTCCTGAAAACGAAAACGGGTTTGCTTTTCTTGAGCAGGGCGATACTTCTGCCATCAAAGAAAACAGGGTTTTATATTGTGATGACCTTGGCAACCTTAAATTCAGAACCCTCATAGCACCGGAAAACCTCAATTTTAACCATCACGAATCTCTTTATTTTCTAAGACGAACGAACAGGCTGATCACCATTTTAAGTTACCCCGAGACTGTCAAAGAAGAGGATTCACTTCTTAACGAAGAAAAGTATAATTTAGACCTATGGTCATGGGATGATCCTTTCCTGCAGCCGCAGCAGTTAAAAGACCTTGACAAAGAGAAAAAACGGGGATACAGTGCAATTGCCATTAATAGTAACGACACAGTATCACCGATTGAAACCAATATTTTGAGGCGTTCAAACCTTAGTCGCAACAACACTTTAAACCTTGTAATCCTTTGGGATGATCAAAAGTATGCTATAGAGGGAACCTGGAAAAACTCTGTCCGGAATGACTTTCATTTAATGGATCTGCAAACCGGAGTTACCCGACTTATCAGTGAAGGGGATGACAGGAGCATGAGCATCTCGCCTGACGATTCATTCCTGGTATGGTATGACCGGAAAGACAGCTCGTGGTATGGAATGGACACCTACACTCTTTCTCCCTTTTGTATCACATGCGGTATGAAAACACCTTTCTATGATGAACAATATGACAACCCTGGGACTGCACCTTCATACGGTATTGCAGGTTGGGGTGATAATGGTAATAGTCTTCTTTTGAACTCCAGGTATGATATCTGGAGGTTCGACTTAAAAAGAAAAGAAGCCCCGATCTGTCTTACATCCGATGGCATATCCAATCATGAGACTGTTTACAGATACATAAGGACAGAACCGTTTAAACTGTTTCTCAGAACAAGAGATAATATGATCCTTAGCACCTTCAATAAAAAAACAAAAGAGGGAGGTTATGCGTCCATTCTTTACAACAGACCTGGAAAACCTGCTGTTTTGGTCAGCACCAATCATAAATATACAGCATTGGAAAGGGCAAGAAAATCTGAACAACTAATATGGATACGTGAAGGATTCAATGAATTTCCTGAGGTATGGACAGGATTGCCCTCATTTAAAAAACCATTAATGCTGAGCAATCTGGGAAGAGAGTATGTTGGTTTTTATCATGGCAAAGTATCTCTTGTCAGATGGCAGGCTCCGGATGGCAGGAAGTATGAAGGATTGCTCTCAGTACCCGAAAACAGAAGCGTTGATGATAAACTGCCAATGATTGTGACCTTTTATGAGCGTCACACTGATGATATGAACCGTTTCAGGAACTATGCACCATCCAGGTCGGTGATCAACACTGCCCAGTACCTTAGTCACGGATACATTGTTTTTGAACCGGATATAAACTATGGAACCGGCACTCCCGGTGAGGATGCCCTAAATGCTGTATTCAGTGGAACAAAGCATATCATTTCAATGGGTATTGTTGATTCCGCCAGGATCGGCATACAGGGTCAGAGCTGGGGTGGATATCAGGTTGCATATATCATCACCCGGACAAATATCTTCGCAGCAGCCATGGCTGGAGCAGCAGTCTCGAATATGACCAGCGCCTATAATGCGATAAGATGGGAGAACGGAAGAGCAAGATTATTCCAGTATGAAGAGGGACAAAGTAGGATTGGAAAAACTCTGTGGGACAATGCAGGCTTGAACAGGTACGTTGAAAACTCCCCCGTGTTCTTTGCTGACAGGATTACCACACCGCTATTAATGATGCACAACGATAATGATGGT
Source organism: uncultured Lentimicrobiaceae bacterium (assembly GCA_964469215.1). Lineage (GTDB taxonomy): Bacteria > Bacteroidota > Bacteroidia > Bacteroidales > SKPS01 > SKPS01. The sequence goes on along the minus strand of CAYXYB010000003.1, from coordinate 16,462 downwards.
GCTGTCCCCTGGTCGCAATCAATTGAGCTTTACCTGGCATTACGAAGATTAAAAAAGCCTTCATGGCTGCTTGTTTATAACAACGAATCACATAACCTTACAAGATGGCCAAACAGGATAGACCTCAATATTAGGATGAAACAGTTTTTTGATCATTATCTTAAAGATGCTCCTGCACCTGTTTGGATGACCTCCGGGAGGCCAGCTGTCATTAAAGGAGTTGATGATTGCTACCGGTTAAACGATTAGTATTACTTTTGCTTCAATAAAATTTGGGTATTAACGTTTGTTACCGGTCAAGATACTACTAACAAATATGTCTTTCAGAAACACTATTAAGCTTTTCACATTGCTGGCCGCAATCGCATTGGTTACCTTTGCTTCCTCTTGCCGTAAAGACGAGCCATTTAAAACTTCACCTGCCACCCTCGGATTCTCTCAGGACACAATAATTTTTGATACGGTATTCACCACCATCGGTTCGGTAACACAATGGTTGAAAGTTTACAATAAAGAAAAGCAACCTGTTAGGATAGACCAAATATACCTGGCAGGTGGAAAAAATTCCCAGTTCAGGATAAACATCGATGGAGCACCTGCCACCAGTGTAAAGAATTATGAACTTGCTGCTAATGACAGTTGTTATATTTTAATTGAAGTCACGGTAGATCCTACAAATAATAATTCCCCGTTGATATTAACTGACTCAATTGTATTCATCAACAAAGGAAAGATGCAGGATGTAAAGCTGGTAGCATGGGGTCAGGATGCACATTTCATCGTACCGGATCAAAAGACCGGAAACATAAACTACCGTATTGTTGCAGCGGAAAATGAAACTGTAGAATGGAAAAACGACAAGCCTTATGTAATTTACGGGTATGCCGTTGTTGACTCTGTCGGGATGCTGAAGATAGGCCCAGGAACCAGAATCCATTTTCACAATAACTCAGGGTTGTGGGTATATAAAGGAGGCAGCATCAAGGTAAACGGCACCGTTGATGATCCTGTTATTTTCCAGGGCGACAGGCTCGACCCCTGGTACAAAGACCAGCCCGGACAGTGGGACAGAATATGGCTTAATGAAGGTAGTGCGGACAATGAATTTAATTACGCAATCATAAAGAACGGCTTTATTGGCATTCAGGCCGAGATCCTCGATCAGGTCATGGGGAATAAACTGATCCTGAACAACACCATTATAGATAATATGTCGGGCAGGGGTCTTTTCACGAGGGGATACAAGGTAGAGGCAACCAACTGCCTGATAACCAACAGTGGAGATATAACTGTATATCTTGCTGCAGGGGGATCATACGACTTCAGACATACAACAATTGCAAACTACTGGAGTTACGGAGGCACCAGACAGGTACCTGCCCTTGTTGTTGCCAATTATGAAGAAAACATCACCCTTGGATTCATTCTCAAAGGCGACCTTGTGAAAGCCTATTTTGGCAACTGTATCATTTACGGAAATAATAAGGATGAGTATTCTGCACTGAATAAATATGGTGGTGCTTTCAACTACCAGTTCGATCACTGCCTAATAAAAACAACCAAGAATCCTGCAGACCTTCCGGGGATCTTTTTAAACTGCATTCTGAGAAACCAGGAACACTCATCATATAACCCTTCAGAGAAAATCTTCAAAGACTATCTGAATGGCGACTGGATGCCGGACAGCCTTTCGGTAATTGTCAATTACGGATCAATGAACGTGCTTAACAACTCGCCAGTGATACCAATTTCGATAATACAAAATGACCTCAGGGGAAAGAGCCGTATTAATGATGCAGGCCCCGATCCCGGGGCACTTGAATTTTCACCTGTCAGATAACCTATACCGGTTCAGGAACAGATAAGTATGAGCCACCTGCAAAATTATATCAGGAAGAGAAGCTTCGATTGGGTTGAACATCCGGGATTGTTTTATGGATTGCTTATTCTGAACATCCTGGTTCTGTTTTTCACCAGATTCTACCCTACTGCCGACGGCCCTGCCCACCTGCACAATGCCAACCTTCTGTTACAACTGATAAAAGGCGATGAGATCCTGAAAGAGTTTTACCAGATCAACAGCCTGCCTTTAGCCAACTGGACAAGCCATATTGTCCTTACGGTTTTTAACTCGTTTCTGCCTGCATGGATCGCTGAAAAAATATTCGTCATACTCTATGTGTCCGGAATGGCTCTCTCTTTCAGATATCTTATAAAAGCAGCCAACCCGTTAAACCTCTCATTAAGCCTTCTAATCTTCCCATTTATACATTCATTCCTGTTTCACAGTGGTTTTTATAATTTCAGCATCTCTCTGATCATCCTTTTTCTTATCCTTGGTATCCTATTCAAAGCTTATCTTAATAACAGGAATTTCAACTTTGGTTTAATGCTTATTCTGTTAACCCTTGCTGCTTTAACTAACATGCTTGTTTTCGGCTTCGCAGGGTTGACTGCCTTGTGTCTGCTACTAAACAGAATCATCAGGAAAGGTAATATAAAAAGGTCGTTTAAGGAAGGTCTGAAAGCAGAATGGCGTCCGCTGGCAATGATGTTTTTAGCATCAATTCCAGGTTTGATAAGTTTATGGATATTCTTTTCATCAACCGGGTTTAAACAAGATCCTTCGGGTCTATACTTACATGAATTGATTAAGTATTTGAATGACGCTCGTCCATTTATTGTTTTTAATTACATAAAAGAAGAGATCATCACAGAGCAATACTTTCATGGAATACTTGTGATGTTCGTTATCAGCCTGTTCAACAGGAAACACCGAACAGAAGAGACAGTTGACAGGATTAAATTCTCCAATATATTGCTGATTCCTCTTTTTTTTGCACTAATTTTATATTTTACTATCCCCAACAGCACCGGTGCAGGAATGATGTCTGACAGATTTCTGCTGATCTTTTATATGCTGCTTTTAATCTGGATAGCAATCAGGGTGAATATCACGAAAGGAATAAAAATAATATTGATGATTTTCACAATTTTACATGTAATCATGTTATGGGAACATCATTTAAAAATCATCCCAAGCCTTAACAAAGATGCTGTCGCAATAAATGAATGTGCTGTTTATATCAAACCATACTCGGTGGTATTACCGATTGATCTGACCGATCACTGGCTTAAGCCACATTTCTCCAATTATCTGAGTGTTGATAAACCGTTTATAATACTGGAAAATTACGAAGCCGGATTATGTTGGTTTCCCGTGAAATGGAACTTTGAAAAAATGCCCATTCTGTTATTAAGTGGAAATAAGCGGTTGAACAATTTGCTGTGGCCTCAGGGTTATAACCTGCAACAATTCCATGAAATAGATGTTGTATTATTGTACGGAAATACCGCAAAAATTGATGCTGAAAATTGGGATGACCTCAGGAATATTCTTATCAGGGATTTTAAACTTATTCACTCTGACTCCGGATTGAGAACAAGGGTTTATGAACGTAAATAAAAATGCACTTACAGAACTTTTATTAATATGAACCTGAAACGAGTAACCCGTAAAACGCTTAACTATCTCAGGATCGATCTTACAAGGAACCTCGAGTATGATCGCCTTACGGCTGATATCATGCGTAGGGTTATTGTCCATGACTCAAACTGTATCGATATTGGATGCCATAAAGGGGAGATTCTTGATACAATGCTTAAGCTTGCCCCTGAAGGGCATCATTTTGCTTTCGAGCCTATACCGGAAATGTTTGAGCAATTGACTGAAAAATATAATGGTAGGGCAAAAATACTTCCATACGCTCTCTCAGATAAGCAAAGCACCTCAAAATTCAACTTTGTAAAGAACGCATCAGCATACAGCGGACTTCAAAACAGAACCTATAAGGTAAAAAAGCCGGTAATTGAAAAGATCCCTGTTGAGGTCACAACCCTTGACTCTGTTATCCCAACTGATGTTGATATTCATTTTATTAAGATTGATGTTGAAGGTGCCGAATTCAACGTTTTAAAGGGAGGGATTGAACTACTGAAAAGGAACAGGCCTGTAATTATTTTCGAAAGCGGATTAGGAGCAAGCGAGTTTTATGGAACAGATCCGGAGATGCTTTATGAATTTCTTAATGAAGAAGCCGGTCTGAATGTGTCATTGCTGAGAAATTTCTATAAAGGACAATCACCTTTAAGCAGGAAGTCATTTATAGATTGCTATAATAATAACAGTGAGTGGTATTATATTGCTCATCCCTGAAATGATAAATATTAACATGTTTTACATCTGATGCATAAACCAAATAACATCTCGAAAGTATTAATAACCATTCTGATAGTTTTTAACACCTTATCAGTTTATGCACAAAATCCTGTAAGGCTAACACCTGTGTGGTATGGTCAGGAGTCTGCTACAAAAAAATTTGAACGGGCTCTCGATCTTGTCAACAGGCATTACGTAGACACAGTCGACAACCAATATCTTGTTGAGCAGGCCATCATTGGAATGTTAAAGCAGCTTGATCCTCATTCAAACTATTACACGGCAGAACAGATAAAACGGGCAACAGAAGACCTGGAAGGGAGCTTTGAAGGTGTCGGCGTTGAATACCAGATTTTCGACGACACTGCAATGATAATGAAGGTACATGAAGGGGGGCCTGCAGATAAAGCCGGCATGAAACAGGGTGATCAGATGGTTCAAATAGGTGCGGAAGATGCAACAGGAAATAGTATCAACAACAACTGGATTTCAACAAGGATTCGCGGTGAGCACGGAAGTGAAGTTTTGATAACAGTTTTACGATCGGGTTTTGAGGAACCACTTATCTTAACTGTTGCCCGAGATAAGATTACCACATATAGTGTAGAAGTCTTCTTTATGCTTGACAGCAAGACAGGTTATATCAGGATAAGCCGATTTATGCGCACTACGGCTGAGGAATTCGAAAAAGCTATAAAGGTACTCAGAAAACAAGGAATGGAAAAGATGATTCTGGATCTTCGCGGAAACACCGGAGGGTACTTAAATGCTGCTGTTAATGTAGCTGATCATTTTCTTGGACACGACAAAATTATAGTTTATATAGAGGGTGTTAACAATCCGAGAATTGATTACAAGACGACAGGTAAGGGTGATTTTCGGGATGGAAAAGTTGTTGTTCTAATCGATGAGAACTCTGCATCGGCAAGTGAAATCCTTACCGGAGCCATTCAAGACTGGGACAGAGGATTGGTTATAGGCCGCAGGTCATATGGAAAAGGGCTTGTACAGAAACCTTATTCCTTTTCTGACGGATCGGCAGTTCGGCTTACAATTGCAAGATATTACACACCCGTTGGCAGATGCATTCAACGGCCATACGATAAGGGACGGGATAAATACTTCGAAGAGTTGAATGAAAAGATCAGGAAGGGAATATACTCAACAGTTGACAGCATGAACCTTCACGATTCCCTTCGCCATATTACACCGGGAGGAAAGGTGGTTTATGGTGGCGGAGGAATTATGCCCGATATCCTTGTATCTGACGACACCACCGGAAGATCAGAGTTTCTGACTGCATTATCACGCCGTAATATGTTTAACAGATATGCACTGTTCATGATCAGAAACCATAAGGATTCACTGATGATGATGTTTCCTGATGCATCTGAGTTTGATAACAATTTACACTTGGTCAACAATATGTTACCTCAGTTTCTGACTTTTGCAGAAGCTCAGCAGATTAAACTGCCGGAATCAATGTATCCGGGACAGCAGGAGGCAATAGAGCGTCAGCTCAGGGTTGTTTTTGGAAGGCTCCTGTTTGGAAGTATTTCTGCGGCTAAGGTTCAAAGCCGCTTCGATAATTTGATTGTTAAAGCCCTTGAGGTTATTGACAATTATCAGGCATTTGAAGCCTCTGAATAAACTTTTTTCTGTAGCTTTTGTCATATTCAAAAAAAAACATAGATTTGTTTGCAGAAATCAAAATATCATAATTAAGACGATAATAGTATTAAAATCAATTACATAAATCAACATCACATGGCAAACCTCACAACAAATTACATGGGTATAAATCTGAAAAACCCTCTGATAGTTGGGAGTTCAGGATTAACAAATTCGGTCGACAGCATCATAAAGATTGAACAGAGTGGCGCAGGTGCCCTAGTGTTAAAGTCACTGTTCGAAGAACAGATAAGATATGAGATCAGCAAAGCACTTACATCTGATGATGAGTCATACAGTTACTATCCCGAAGCGGTTGACTATATCAGTAATTACAGCAAAGATCATAAAATTAAAAGTTATCTGGATCTGATCCGGGACAGTAAGAATGCCGTTGAGATTCCTGTTATTGCCAGTATAAACTGCATCTCCTCCTCGGAATGGATATCATTTGCAAAAAAGATACAGGAAGCGGGAGCAGATGCAATAGAACTAAATGTTTTTATTCTGCCTTCCGACCCTAATCACTCTGCAGAAGACAATGAAAAGGTGTATTTCCACCTTGTGGATGCTGTAATGAAGCAGGTCACCATCCCTGTTTCGCTGAAGATCAGCTACTACTTCTCAGGCCTTGCACGTTTTGCGCGGCAGTTAAGCTGGACAGGCATCAAAGGGCTTGTGCTTTTCAACAGGTTCTTCTCTCCTGATATTGATATTGAGAAGATGAAGGTTGTTTCATCGCATGTCTTCAGTTCGCCTGAGGAGCTTTCAATCTCTCTGCATTGGGTGGCAATGCTGAGTGACCTGCTTCACTGCGATATATCTGCATCTACCGGAGTTCATGACGGAAAAGCGGTTATCAAACAACTCCTTGCCGGTGCCACAACGGTTCAGGTCACCTCTGTTCTTTATAAGGAAGGATTTGCAAGGATAACCGAAATGTTGAATGAGCTGAATTCATGGATGGATAAGAACAGCTATAGCAACATTAGTGACTTCCGGGGCAAACTGAGCTATAAATCTTCAGAGAATCCTGCAGCATACGAGAGGATGCAGTTCATGAAACATTTTGCAGGGATTGAGTAGGCTGGAGGCTTTTGGCTTTTGGCTTTTAGCTGTTGGCTGTTGGCTTTTGGCTTTTGGCTTTTGGCTGTTAAATTATTTTGCATTGCAATCGTAAAACCCATTTGTGTATCTGTTTGATTTTGTGATATTTAAATAATCACTCAAAGATTTAATCAAAATTTTCATAATATTTATACCTCTGTTATATAGTTTTGATTATTTTGTGTTATATATTTACAGCTTCATTACAGATAATTTATCAGGTTGAGGATTTGTAGCACATACCTGCCGTTATACCAATCCATTAAAAATATTTGGCATCGGATTGGTTTTTGTTTTGTGGATTATTGCCTGAAAATATTTTTATTAAATCTGTTTAATATTTCTGAAACCCTCATTCCCGTAGAGAGAGAGAGAGAGAGAGAGAGAGAGAGATAACTCCATCCTGTTTTTACCACCCCCAACTCTTTCGGCATCCTCTGATGCACGAACAGCAGGTCTGTTGTGCTTTTTTTCCAATCATCAAATAAAAACCGAAATCATGAGAACAATATTTGCGTTTTTTCTGATCGCATGGATTGCGCCCGTTGTGCTTTTTGCACAGGTGCCTGTTTTAGAAAAAGAGCCTGTGATCTGGCTCAGTGCCGACCGCTGCGGTGATTCGGCGGGCGTTTGGCTCGATTTATCGGGCAATGAATACCATGGCGTGTTTCAATCGCAAAAGTTGCCCGATACTGTGCTGTTTAACTACAATCGTGCTTTTCTGCTCGACATTAGTGAGCCCGGTTTTACCATCGGATACAATCCGGGAAGCAAGGCAACCATTACTGTGTTTACAGTGTATCAGAGCGCCGATACGGCGATGGAGCAGGCGGTATGGCATCTCAGCATCGATTCGGCGGCTACGGCAGGGCTTACCACACGGCGGATGATAACCGCCATGCGGCCAATCGTATATTCTTCTGCCACCACAGTACTGCCTGTAATAAACACTATGTTGCAGAACTGGCGTGTTCGCAGCCATGATACCGTGCCCCGATCGGTGGTGCTGGCCGGTTGCGACACTCTGGGGTTTACAGGCAGGCTGGCCGAGTTTATCCTGTTCGACGGGGTGTTGCCCCGCGAGCAGTTTGTAAGGATACACACCTATCTGGCGGTAAAGTACGGCATAACCCTGCATGAGATGCCGTATGTGAACGGTAATAACGATATTGTATGGGATCACCGTGCCAACAGCAACTGGCACCACAACGTGGCTGCCATTGCCCGTGACACATTGCTGGGGCTGTTCCAGCCACAGGGCACGGCCATGGGGGGCACTGCACCCCTCACCATAGCGGCAGGCACCCTCACCCCGGAGGTGGATCACAGCAACACGCTGCTGCAGCAAGGCAACTTTCTGATATGGGGCGACAACAACGCTGCACTCACAGCCACACTTCCCGACACCACTGCCGGGGCGCCCGCTGTGGTGCCATTCCTGCTTTGCCGCCGATGGCTTATGCAACACAGCGGCCCCAACCCACACCTTATACCCACCCAGATAGTGTTCCCGGGCATGCTACCCGACAGCAGCGTGGTGCTTACCATGGTGACAGACACCACAGGCAGCGGACTTTTCCACCCCGACAGCGTGGTAATATATGCACCCGACAGCACCGATGCCGAAGGCAACATCTATTTCAACAATATCTTCTGGGGAAGCGGCCACACAGATGAGGTATTCACCTTCCAGGCATTCGGACAATCAACTTTCTACATGTCGGCACAGCAGACCAGCACACCCGGCGGTGAAGGGCATGACTCATCGTGGCAGGATGACGAAAGGATGCGCTGCACCCTATTCCCTAACCCCACACCGGGGCACTTCAGCCTGATTATAGCACTGCCTGAAGAGGAGCAGGTGGCAGTGACCGTGTATGACCAGGCCGGCAGAGAGGTGTACAGGAACGTTATGCCGGCAGCGGTAGTGCATCACCACCGGGGTGAGCTGCCTCACAAAGGTATATTTATGATCAATGTGGCAACACAGGCCGAAAAACGCACCCTGAAGCTTATTGTAAACTAACCGGCAACACTCCGGGCAAAAATAAATTCAACATCAGCATAAAAAAAGAAAAAACAGCATCAGCATGAAAAATCATATCCTGCAAATCACCACCGCAGCAGCCATTGTCGGCTCAATAGTGTTTATCGGCATATCAGACACCGGTACTGACAAAGGGAGTTCATATCCGGTGCGTTCCACAATACATCACACACCAGAAGTTGCGGATTCAGAGCCTATTGACAGGCAAGCCACAGAGGGGAAGGCAACCGTTGCCACCGCATGGGATGCCGGGGCAGCACAACCTGCCGGCAATGGGTTGGAAGCCGTGATTTCGCCCACAGGTGCGCAGCTCATAATTCCCGAGACCGATGTGGCAATTCATGTGGCAGAGCCTGCAAGCCCGTTCCGGCTAACACTTGGGGGCTTTACCCTGATTGGGGGAGAGGGGAGCGTGCCGGAGGTCACAGAGCTGAGTGTAAACGGATTGCAACCACAGGAGTTGCCTGATATAGATCCGTGGCTTATCAACGTCACAGGCCCCTATGCCGGCTACAGGCTGTTGCCGCAAACACCTGAGTTTCCCAAAGAGCTCACCCTCAGCATCCCTTACGATCCTGAGAAAATACCGCAGGGCTATACTGCATCAGATATCAGAACCTTTTATCACAACAGTGCCAAAGGCAAATGGATCATGGTACCTTACGACAGCGTGGATGTGACCAGCGGGGTGATTGTATCCAGAACCGACCACTTCACCGACTTCGTCAACGCCATCATCCAGACCCCCGAAGCACCGCAGACCAATGCTTACACGCCGACTATGATGAAGGATATACAGTTTGCCAATCCATTTGACGGGGTAAATGTAATTTCACCACCATCGGCAAACAACCATGGCACTGCCAACCTGCAGTATCAGATAGAGATACCTGCGGGCAGGCAGGGGTTACAGCCAAACCTGGCAATAACCTATAACAGCGAAGGCGGTAATGGTTGGATGGGCATGGGCTGGGATCTGAAAATACCGTCTGTTAATGTTGAGACCCGTTGGGGTGTTCCCCGGTTTGACCCGGATTATGAAACCGAATCTTACCTTTTGGCTGGGGAGCAACTCATGCCTATGGTACACACAGGTATTCTTCAGATAAGATCCACCGACGGAGCCGACACTCTGGATCCGAGGATTGAAGGGGCTTTCAACCGGATTATACGCCATGGTACCTCCCCGGTTAATTACTGGTGGGAAGTGACGGATCGTAACGGCATTGTACATTACTACGGTAAATATTCAGATACGGTCATACAGGATCCTCATGTATTATGTGATGCCGATGACAACATAGCATCATGGCCGCTAACCGAAACAAGGGATCTTCACGGCAATTTTGTGCGGTATTACTACAGGATCATCAACCACACAGGGCTTCCAAACGGTACTGTGCCGGGGAAGCAGCTCTATCCTGATCATATAACCTACACCGGTTTTGGTTCTGCAGAAGGGCCGTATAAGGTTCAGTTTGTTTTGGATGATGGTGACAGGGAAGACATAATAATAACCGGCCGCAACGGATTTAAGGAGGTTACCGCCCACAGGCTCGATTCCATCAAGGTATTTTACAATTCCGATACGGTACGTTGTTATGTGATGCTATACAAGATGGGATCATTCAACCGTAGCCTCTTGTGTTCATTGTTGGATTTCTCCGGTGAAGGGCTGGAAGATATTAAGAAAAATCATGAGTATGAAATTACCTGCGATAGCATTAAAGTGATCAATGATGACAGGTTAAAGAACTTGCCTGGCCTGAGAATCCATCGCTTCGACTATTATCATGAAGACACACCGGGATTTAAGGATCCGGTAACTATTTCATCCGATAGTGGCCATACTTCTGATGAAATGATTACCCAGATTGGGGAAATGTTGACAAATACGCTCTCATCAACAATTAATCAGGATTACTCAGGAACAGGAAGTATTGCTGTTGGTTTCGGCGGTAACTATATAATGAAGAACCTGTCAGTTGGAGGAGATTTTAATTATACTTATTCAGATTCTAAAACCAAGGTTGTTTTTATGGATGTAAATGGAGATGGCTTGCCTGACAGAATTTATAAAAAACCTCAAGGATACAAATACAGACCCCTTCGCTGGAGTGGTTCACAACTGACATTTGACTCCAACGAATATAGTATCAGCGGGTTATCGGAATTAGGAAGAGAGATCCGAAATGCATACGGCTTTGGGATTGAAGGTGTATGTTTTGCGGGAGGATCTGCAACAAAAAATCAATCAACTTCTCACATACCAGTCTATTTTTCTGATGTGAATGGTGATGGGCTTCCTGATCTTGTAAAGGAAGGTGAGGTTTACTTTAACTCTATTGACCCCAATGGCAATATTTCGTTTTCCATACCAACGGGTGATACCATCAGTCAACCCGGTAATCCTTGCAACTACATTATATATAATGGAATGATTGATCCAGATATACCGTCATTGCCAGGAAACGATTTCCCTCCACAGGAGTTTTCTTCGGTAAGGTTGTGGGTGGCACCATTCACAGGAGATATTTCGATATATGCACCAATTCAACTTTATGAAGACACATCCTTTAGCCGGAAAATTTCTAATAAAGTAAATGGTATAAGTTATCATATTCAACAAGAGACTATTGTTCATATTGACGACACAATTCAGGCGGATTTTTATTCAATGAAGAATTTAGATGCAAAGGCCTTACACGTGAATAAGGGTGATCATATATATTTCAGATTGAATTCGCTAGGTAACCGTTCATGGGATCATGTATATTGGAATCCTGAAATAAACTATCAAATCAGTGATTATGATATAATCAAGGATGCTGATGGTTTGAAACCGTTTCATTATATTGCTGATCATGATTTTCTCCTCTACCAGAAACAAGTATTTCAGGCACCTGATTCAGGCGACATTCATGTCAAAGGAAAAATAATCACGGACCATTTAAGTGATTCAGTTCATTATTTGCTAATCCATGGCAACACAGTTATAAAAGACACCATCATTGCCGATAGCACATATAATGAGTTTACTCTTGACATACATCTAACCGGGGTAGATTCTCTTGATTTAATAAGTCTTTGCGCACAAACCAATACAAATGTTAACTGGAAAAAAGTATATTGTGATGTTGAATTTGTTTATACCAGATCAAAAAATCTGACTATAGATACGACAAGCAAATTCAATCAAATCAGGATCAGGCCAATGATAAATCGTACCCTGTTCCAAAACACCATAACACCCACCTATCCGAATGACATTCAAGCTACAGGCAATCTGGACATATTTCCCAAAATAACTTATAGTGGAAATGTGCAAAATTCCAGCCTGGTTTTCGCCGTTAAAAAGAAGAATAAGATCATAGCAGAAAAGGAACTATCAATTATCAACAATCAATTTGTATCGGTTGACTCAATACTTGAAATCATCATGAACGATCCTGACACACTATTTTTTGAATTTTGCAGTGCAGATACGGGTTTAGCTGGAAAAGTATCCAACGCTGAGGTTATAATAAATAGTGAGATTTTCCGTGCCGGATTTTCAGTCCCTTATGATGATTCTTTAATGAAATTCGGGAACCTATACCGTGGCTGGGGGCAGTTTTCCTACTTAAATCCACCGGATTCATATATCAACCCTGAGCATCTATACATTCCAAAACCTGACACAAACAAAATCAAAGATTTAATTGATACGTCAAATCTTAACTTAATCTTAGATACCACAAATATAAAACAATCATATGAAAAATTCAAAGATTCTTTAATGACTGGTGGTTTGTATAATCCTATAAGTGCTTATTTTTCACCTATGTATGCGGATGTTGATTCATCCGTCTGGCGTGGGTTTGGTGATCTGACCATGGTAGGTCCATACCGTATGAGCAATGAAAGAAAAAAAATTCTAATAAGTCAGGTTAAATATGATACCCCGGTTACAAAATCAGTAAATGGTGAAAAAAGACTTGCAATCATTAAGCACATTGATCAGGAAGGGTATTCATTCAACATTAATGGAGGGTTAGGCCCTCTGAGTTCAGGCGCAAGCTGGTCATCCGGAGAAAATCAGGCACATGCCGATTTTTTTGATATGAATGGAGATCGGTTTCCTGATATTTTAATGAATGGATTTATTCAATATACTTTGCCATCCGGTGGGTTAGACAGCAGTTCAGTGTACCATAACAAAATCACATCCATTAACAACAGCGATTACAATTCAAAAGGAATTAGTGCCGGATTAGGTACACCGGAAATCTCTATTGCAAACTCTAAAAGCACAAAGTCGACACTACACCAAATGAAAATCAAGGCAACAACAAGTCTTTCCCTTGGCAGCAGTGGTTCAAACTCATCTTTTACCATGGCCGACGTAAATGGAGATGGACTTCAGGACTTGATTTCTATTAATCAAGTCCAGAATTCAGGTTATATAGCGTTGAATATAGGTTATGGGTTTACCGATTGGGAACCATGGTCGTTTGATACCATATCTTATAGCAGGAGTTCTAATTCTGGCATTTCTTCCGGATCAGGATTAAGCATGGAATTGGATAATTGCTACGCAAGCTGGACAGCAGGAGTTGGAGCTTCCAAGTCTGAAAACCATCCGTCCATTTTTATTTCAGATATCAATGGCGATGGTCTGGCAGATATTGTCCAAAACCATCAAAGTAACGGTATTTCTGTTGCAATCAATAATGGCAACGGTTTCCTTGCGTTCCAGAACTGGACAGGTATCAATATACCAGACAGGAATGAATCCTACTCTTTTTCGGGAAATCTTGGTGGAACATTTGGCTTTCCAATATATGCAGGCGTGAAACTAAATTTTTCATTAGGGGGTTTATATTCACCAACATTTTCAGTCGACAAAGCACAGTTTACGGACATCAATAATGACGGATATCCTGATTTGGTTTACATTGATGATAAAGAACTAAAAGTTCGTTATTCAACTCTGGGTCGTATAAACATACTGAAAAACGTTGTAACACCCACTCTCTCCAGTTATGAAATTGACTATGAACTTATGTTATGTGATGCGAATATGCCACAAAGGAAATGGGTAATGTCTGAGGTGAAACTTGAAGCTTTGGGTAACACCGCCCATGGCGCCGATTCCATGATTACCTCTTTTGAATATGGCAATGGCTACTACGACCGCTACGATCGTGAGTTTTTTGGCTACGATACCGTTAAATCAACTCAATATCAAACCTATAATGTAATTGAACCCTATGCATACCGCTCAACTGTTGAGACCTTTTTCAACAACCACTGCCTGTTCAAAGGGCTTAAAAAGTCTGAAACATTACTCGACAGCACCGGCAAACCGGTAATAAGAACCGAATACACATGGCACCGCAAGGAAATAGAATCCGGTAAAATCATACCCGATGACTCGGCTCAATGTTTCGGGCCATATTTTCCGGCCGTATCAGCCGAAGACCGGTACTATTATGAAAACCAGCAAAACTATCAGATACATACACGTAAAGAGTATGAACACGGTGGCTTTGGAAACATCATAAAGTATATCAATAAAGGCGACACAGCGGTACCTGATGACTCTCTTGTGGCTGTAATAACATATTATATTGACAGTGCGAAAAATATTCTCGGACTGCCGGATACCCTTGTGGTTACCCATGGGGCCAATGTGCTCAGGAAACGATATGCAACCTATTGCCAGAATACCGGCAAACCGCTATCCATCAGACAAGTAAACAACGACGACATAAGTGTGATTGATTTAACATATTCAATACATGGAAATCTTGCCCTTATTCAGATGCCCGAAGACTATAACAGTTTCAGAAGGGAATTGACTTACGGTTATGATGGGGCAACCACTACCTATCCTGTGGATGTTACCGACAACCTGGGCTATAGCTCTTCTGCCGTATACGATCCCCGCTTCGGGGTACCTCTGCAGACAACAGATGTTTCGGGAAATATTATTGATTATTCATACGATGGTTTCGGCAGGTTACGCACCGTTCTCGCTCCTTATGAAGCTGATGCCGGCACTCCATGGACCATACGGTTCAGTTTCTGGGATGACACAGGCAATGATTTATCAGATACATCTTTTGTCCCCTGGGCACTCACCGAACATTACGACACTATGAATCCCGGCAACACCCTTAAGACCACCACCTTTGCCGATGGCCTGGGGAGGGTTTTACAAACCAAAAAGGATGCTTTTGTTTTCGAAAACGGTAATGCATTTAAAACCATGATTGTTAGCGGACAGGTTGTTTACGACGGGCTTGGCCGTGTGGTAAGCAGCCGGCATCCGGTAACAGACACCGCCGCTGTCACTCTGTACAGCACAAAAGTTGACCCGTTTGATCCCACCATGGTGGTTTACGATGTGCTCGACAGGCAATGCACAATATATATACCCACCGCTCAATCGACGTATGATACCAATACCTTTGTTTACGGTTTTGGTGATGACGATTTTTACAACAAGTGCTTCACCACCACAGTTACCGACGCAAACAACATAACCTCGGTGCAGTACACCGATGCCCGCGGATTGCAGACACAGGTATATGCGGCACAAATGGCAAAAACAAAGTTCAGATACAATCCAATGGGTGAGCTCATTGAAAGCATCGATCCTGAAGCTAACTCCACCACATACAGCTACGATATGTTTGGCCGGGTTGTAGAACGCAACCATCCCGATGCCGGAACCACCACCTGGCGGTACGATGCCGCCGGCAACCTGCGTTCTGTGAAGTCTGCCAATCTGGATCTTATAAGCGATTCAATAACATACAATTACACAGACGGACGCCTTGCCCAAATACATTACCCGGTAAACCCCGAAATGGATGTGTACTACGAATACGGCGACAATTCTGCCGGCAACGAAGCAGGCCGCATCACCCGCATGCAGGATGCTTCGGGTGTACAACAGTTTTTTTACGGAAAGATGGGTGAAATTATAAGAAATGAACGTACCTTTGTGCTACCGGGCGGCAACGAAACATACACCTTTGCCATGGAATGGGAATACGACAGCTGGAACCGCATAAAGCAGATGACTTACCCCGACGGGGAGGTGGTTAGCTATGACTACGATACGGGAGGGCAGTTGTTTGCCATGCAGGGAATAAAAGGGCAGGATCACTATCCTATTATTGATTCCATTTTTTACGACAAATTCGGTTCCCGGTCATATATCGCTTACGGTAACGGCACCAAAACCCAATACAATTACGAGCCATACCGCCGCCGGCTGGCAGGATTGCAGACCCAGAGCGGACAAAACATGCTGATGGATCTGAGTTACAGCTACGACAAAGAAAACAACATCACCGGCATTTCAAACACTGCAGGTATTGTGAACGGCCTGGGCGGAGTATATAGCTACTCATTTGATTATGATG